>NZ_JBALPG010000009.1:0-88784 GCF_036965245.1 Neobacillus drentensis | reverse complement strand
TTGAGATTTTATTTTATTACCTGCAGAAGGATTTACCTTTGCGTCATTGTCTGAGTCTGTATCTTCTTCTGTTGACTCTGAATCTTCATCATCTTTAGGATTCACTACAGCATTATGATCAGTAACGAAATTCTTAGAATCAGAATCACGGTCATCATCTTCTTTATCCTCAGTTTTTATTGCTGAATCAGAATCAACAACTGTCGTTTTTTCATCTTCTTTAACTGCCTCTTCATCTTCAACTTTAACAGCATCATCGGAATCAACTTCCGTTGACGTAGTTGTTTCCTCTTTTGTAACGTCAACCGCATCCACTGCAGGTTCTTGAACAGGAGTTGCCTCAGTTACTGCCTCTTCCGCTGCAGGTTCTTGAACCGGAGCTTCCTCCGTTACCTTCTTTTCAGCTTTTTCACCCTTGCCTTGAACGGCTGAGTTTGGCGCAGCATGCATTTTTGCCGTTTCACTGGCATGCACACTCGCTTGAGACTTGTTCACTTTTTCAGCTTTCGGCTGTTCCTTAACTGCAGGTGCCGCTGGTTTTACAGGAACTACAGGTTTTGAAGACGGTACATTCTGCTCTTTCACATTAGCCTTTACCGTATTTTCTGCTTTTACCTGAACGGAGTGCTCTGCTTTTACCTTATCAGGACCAGCAGCTTCAGTAAAATGTGCTCCTGCAAAAACTCCAAAAGACACTGCTCCGGCTAATACAAAAGATTTTACAACTTTATTAGGGTTTAAATAATGTTTCATTTTAATATTCGCTCCTTTTATTTTCGTGTTCCGTGGCAATTAGCTGCGGTTAACGGTTTTAAAAAAAGGAGCTTCCTGTGGTGGTGGTGAGGGTGGAGCATTCACCCATTGAGTATTTATTAATGCATAACGAGAAAGGTAAGGTTGGACAAGCTTAATTTCATAGTACTTATTCCATTCAAACCACTTATCTAACAAGCTAATGGTGCTTAACCCCGTACTGACTCGTTCATTTGATTGGCTGCCTGTACTGTTTGACCGTTGAGTTGGGTTAATGGCCAGATCGACGTTTGGAACCCCATTCTTACTGTCAGGGACATTGCCCTTTTCTAAAGGCACCGGCAACTGTGGTTCGATTCGCTCTACCTTTTTGGGGTTTAAACCCTCCCCTTTAGGTTCGAATCTTGGAACCAATCTCGTCGATTTGCTTTTATCTTTTACAGTAATATCAGCGTTATGTTCAGCCATATCGTGAGTAGTTGGTTTATTCTTTTCTACCCCTCTTATGTTTTCCTGTGCAGCATTATTTTTTTCCTGGCCAGGGGCCTTACCGGTTTTCTCTGCCTTGTCTAAAGCAGACAGACCGTATCCGTTCCCTTTTGCCTGGTCTGGCAAAGCTTTCGGGGTTGCAGCAGGAGGCTTTTGGGAAACTGCTGGTTTAGGAGCACCATTGGAAGCCGGCTGATTTACTCCACTCTGATTTTTTCTAGCAGGTTCAGCTACTGTCACAGGTTTTCCACTTGGATTTGCGTTCTCGATTTTTCCTTGACCATTAGACTCAACAGCTGTGTTCTCAGCCTTTACCGGAACGTTAGCCTGTGGAGCTGTATTGTCAGTTCTTTCTGAAGGATTATTCGCTTGTACCATTTCCTTTTGGGAATTTGGTTGTCCATTAAGCTCATTCTTCTCAGCGAAGGCATTGCCCGGTACAAACAGGGCTGCTCCAACCATAAGAGCTGGTATAAGAAAATGGCGGAAGTGCAACATCTCACCCCCTTTCGTCTCATCGTCACTTTCATGGACAGCATTCGAGCCAATTAAACAATTTTTGACCGTGTTCTCCATCACTCGCAAAAAACGATTCTTTTCACCTACTATCCAATGATTCTTATTGCCCGTTTTCTTGGTACTTCTTAGATAAATTTCGGATCGTGACTAGCATCGGTATTCGGAATAAAAAGCTAGTTAATGAATATACATAATATCACTCATTTTAATAGTTGATAGGGTGGTATGAAATTGGAAATGGAATTAGAAGAAGTGCTATACGATGGAAAGCTTTATACAGTCATTTATAAGTATACTTCCGGATATTGGGAAATTAGGGAGAAAGACAACAAATTTCATATAGAATTAGTTCATGAATCTGAGGTACAAAAGGTAGGTTAAAGACCGTTATCTATTTAGGGAATGGTCTTTTTTTTAGCTTTGAAACACTTACTCCAGGATACTTATTTGAGACAATTTGTCTAAATAGACTTAACATATTAAATTCCCTATAATATCAGGTATACTATCCAAAATACGAACATTAGGGTGACATTCATGAAAAAATATACGCGAATTTTCCAAGGGACTGCTTTTTCGAGCAAGTCACCAAAAGAAATACAAATTTTAAAAGAGCATCTATTCTGTATAAATGCGAACGGAATGATTGAAAAAATCGTTGCCCCAGAAGATGCCGACTATCAACCTTTACTGGATGCTTATCAAGGTGGAGAAAACTTTCATCGTTTAGCTGAAGGTCAGTATTTCTTACCCGGCTTTGTCGATTTGCATGTTCATGCGCCGCAGTGGGCTCAAGCTGGAACGGCATTAGATATCCCGCTCTATGATTGGTTAAACACGTATACCTTCCCAATTGAGTCTAAATTTTCGGATCTAAATTTTGCGAAAAATGTCTACCAAGATGTCGTAAGCACCCTGCTCGCGAACGGAACAACAACAGCGCTTTATTTTGCAACGGTTCATAAAGAAGCAAGTTTATTGCTCGCCGAAATATGTGCCGAAAAAGGGCAGAGGGGATTAGTGGGCAAAGTGGTGATGGATAATCCTGAACAAACCCCCGACTATTATCGTGATGCTGATACGCAAACAGCATTAGCGGATACGGAGGAATTTATTTTAGCAGTCAAAGAATTAGCTATGAGGACGAAACAGGGCGTTTACCCAGTTGTGACACCGCGCTTCATTCCAAGCTGTACCGACGATGCGTTAAGAGGTTTAGGGGAGTTAGCAGCTAAGCATGATACTTATGTCCAATCGCACTGCAGCGAAAGTGATTGGGAGCATGGGTATGTGCAAGATCGTTTCAATAAAAATGATGCGTTTGCATTACATGATTTTGGTCTATTACGTGATAAGTCTGTCATGGCGCATTGTAATTTCTTAGATGATTATGACGCAGAGTTATTTGCTGAAACGGGTACTGCCGTTTGCCATTGCCCCATCTCAAATGCCTATTTTGCCAATAGCGTCATTCCCATCGCTCATTTGCATGCAAAAGGCGTTGAGATTGGTTTAGGGTCCGACATTTCTGGCGGTTTTTCACCCAGCCTTTTCGATAATGTCAGACAAGCTGTGATGTCATCGAGAATGTTAGAGGATGGTGTGAATACAGCCCTTCCTGCAGAAGAGCGCGGTGTGCCAAATTCCCGCATCACCATTAATGAAGCGTTCTATTTCGCAACTGCCGGCGGTGGTGAAAGTGTAAGCTTACCAATCGGCCGCATAGCTGAAAATTATGCGTGGGATGTCCAAATTATCGATACGACAATTGAGACGGCTAAACTGCCCCTATATGATGCAAATGAAGATTTACAGGATATTTTCCAAAAAATCATGTACCTTATTCGGCCGGAAAACATACGTGAAGTCTGGGTACAAGGCGAAAAAGTTCACACTCGGATGTAATTTCACAAAATGAAAACAAGGCCTTTCTCAAAGAGGCCTTGTTTTCATTTTTCATACCCTATAGTTTATTAAACTTTTTTCCGCCGGCTGAAAAGATTGTTTTCTTTTATGACTAAATAACCTAACAAAAAATAAACAATTCCAATAGCTAAAATGACATATTCAAAGGCGCTGCCCAATGCTCCTATTGAAATAAAAAAGACAACAAGAGCAATGAATCCGAGGATAAAACAGTATCCAACGAAGATAGAATTCCCAGCCGTTTTTTTTAGAGTAAAAGGGGCGATCGCGGTAATGAAACCAGAAATAATAAGCATGACAATGATAATCAGATTTAGATAAATAGATTGATCAGTTGAGGCATGATCCATTTCTGAAGAAAATGTTTGCTGTAACCCCATTCCAATGAGAAACAGAAGTCCAAAGCCTGAGGCGGCAATGATTGTTAAAGTGCCTAAGAACGCTCCTAGTATTTTTGAGTATCTAGGTTTGATCATGGTCATTTTCCTCCCCTTCATCTAATGCACACTCATCATATTGAATGCGGATGTAACTTATATTTATTGAGTAAACCTTGGTATTTAATCATTGCCCCGTTAGTGAAAAAAATTAATTTAAACGCGTTCTAGTTTTTTAAAGGGCATAGGCGGTAATTGGATCCGAATGGAATCACCAGGCCTTACCTCCCCACTTTCTAAAACAATTCCCATGATTCCTGCTTTTCGGATTAGGTTCCCCTCCTTATCTCTATCTAGAACAGCTTTCATAAGACCAGGCCTAAAATTATCTATTTGGGCACAGGGATTCCGTAATCCCGTTACTTTTATCTTTGCTTTTTCACCAATATACAAAATGGCGTCAGTAGGCAGTTCCAAAAGATTAATCCCAAAAGTTGTAATATTTTCACCCATTTGTCCAGGTTTAAGATCATAGCGGTCTCTTAACTCATCGAATAATTCAGAATGAATGAGATGGACTTGTCGTAAATTAGGTTGATTAGGGTTCTGTGCCACTCTTGAGCGATGCTTAACAGTCGCACCGAAATGGGCATCACCTTCAACCCCAAATCCTTCCACCAGCTTAATACAGTTGTAATTTTCTTTACTAAATGTATGCTGATCACTTAAACTTACTGCTATTACTTTTCCACAAACCACATCATCCTTACATTTATCCACCCTATTCCACCTCAATGTTTGATTAGGTAATTCTTTTATTCTAGAAAAATATGATACTCTCCTGCCCTTGGTTCCATATTTCTACATAAAGGCCTATTTTTGAAAAATTGTCGAGCTAAACTTGTGCAGCTCTTTTTTAAAGAACCTTTCTATATCTACTTTTCAAAAATCTAGTGAGCGGGGAATGACCATCTAATCTTTCTGTAATGCACCTTTCTTTTCCCTATGACATTCATCCTATTTAATTCTGAAAATTCTTTACATAAAATCAATGAAAGATTAATATTCTTTCAATAATATGAAATTGACGTCGTTAATTGGAATATTGGCTTACAATTTGTCGATGCTACTAAATTTTTGGGAGGTACATATGAGGAGAAATTGGAAAAAAAGGATCTTACCGATCACCCTGTCATTTGCTTTAGCAAGCAGTATTATATCTCCAAGTCTTACATCAGCTTTGGGCAGTTTCGATTTAAACTCACCCTTAATTCAAACACCCATTAATGAATTTCAGGCTAGTCTTGCCCCGGGTGTATTGGAAAAGCACTACAGCTTTGAAGGAAAAGACGGGAAAAAGATTGAGAGTTTCGTAGTGGACGTTGATGTACATAATCCTAGTGTATCTATTGAAGCAGGTACACCGAATGATGGGACAGCATTTGGCCTGCAGCCCGTTAGACAGCAAGCCAATGCAGCAAGTAGCGCCAATCATCAAGTAGTGGCGGCTGTGAATGCCGATTTTTACAATATGGCCACAGGTGAACCTCTCGGAGTTGTGTACAAAGATGGACAAGCAGTGAAAGCTCAGTATTCAGCATCACAAAAATTTTTCGGAATCAAAAAATCCGGCGAAGCCGTCATTGGTGACGCAACTGTATATGAGGGAATGAAAGATCAATTGCAAGAAGCGCTGGGTGGAAATGCCATCCTCGTAAAAAATGGACAAATCTATCAAACTCCACAAACTGGAGCAGATAAAGAGCCCCGAACAGCAGTTGGGATTAAAGCAGACGGTGATGTATTTTTTGTCGTTGTGGATGGAAGACAAGAGCCTTATTCAAGTGGGATATCCATGCCTGATTTAGCTCAATTAATGATAGATTTAGGGGCAGTTGATGCACTTAACCTTGATGGCGGCGGGTCATCTACCTTCACAACCCGCGAACTAGGCGGCGATAACCTTGAGGTAGACAATCAACCTTCTGACCGTTCAGAAAGAAGTGTAGCCAACTCTTGGTTGATTGTCTCAAAAGAACCATCTGATCATCAATTTGATTCGGCTCATATCGAACCATATGACCAATCCTTTACCCCAGGTTCAACGATTGTCTTCACTGCCAAAGGAAGAGACAAATCCATGGCTTCAGCTGCATTGCCAGCTTCCGGTCTAACTTGGTCATTGTCAGATTCATCCTTCGGCACCATCGATGGAAACGGAAAGTTTTTATCAAATGGGAAAACCGGTCAGTTCGAAATCATCTTGAACTATCAGGGAAATGAGGTTGGAAAAAGTATCATCGAAATTGCTCAGCCTGATGAGATGTTTTTTACTGGAGCGGAGATAACCGCAGCTAAAAACAGTGAAACCCATTTAAACTTAATAACAAAGTTTCAAAAGAGAAATGTACACTGGAACACTCAAGATATCGAGTTTGACATCCCTGAAGGAATGGGGACCATTGCTGAATCTGGAGTCCTCCACACAGGAGACAAAACGGTATCAGGGAATATCACGGCTCGCTTGAAAGGCACAAGTCTTACAGCACAAACAAAAGTTTCTGTTGGCAGGCTGCCTGAAGTTTTATTTGATTTTGAATCAGGGCTTGAAGGATGGAAACCATCCGTTGTCGGCCGCGGTGAAAAAGCGTCACTAGGTTTATCCACCTATCCCGCACCAGTAAGATTTGGCAATCAATCCTTAAAACTGGATTTTGATTTTACTAGTGCCCAAACCGGAACCACTCTAGGAGCCTATGCAGGTCCTGGATCGAACATCGCCATACCGGATAATCCCTCAAGCATTGGAATGTGGATCTACGCAACTCCGGAAGCACAAGGTTATTGGCTGAGAATGAATATTGTCGACGGTAACGGCAAAACTCAAACGATTAATCTTAATCAGGAAAAACCAGGGATTAATTGGACAGGCTGGAAATACATCGAGGCAGAAATACCAGCTTCCTTTACAGGTCCGTTCAAAATTTCCGGAACACAAGCAATAAGATTAATGTCCACGAAATCAGGAATCACCGGACCTATGACAAAAGGCAACATCTATATTGATAATATTAGAGCCGTATATGGCGAAAAAGTGGATGACTTATATCCACCGGTGATTCAATCGATTAACGTGGAAGGGAAAGATTTCAAGACAAATGCGGTCAATCTGAAAGCGAACGTGAGTGAATATGAAGACGATCCTTTTAAAACGGGAATTGATTGGGAAAAAATTAGAATTTTAGTAGATGGCAAAGACTACTCCAAATCCGAAGGCCATTTTTCATTTGATATGGATGGGTCTGTCTCATTAAGTGGATTTAAATGGGCGGATGGAACACATCAGGTAACCCTTATGGTCCCTGATAAATTTGGAAACCAAGCTATTAAATCGGTCTATTTTACAGTGAACACTGGTTCAGCAAAGATTGAAATAGTCAAAAAACAAGAGCAAGCCTTACTGGGAGATGTAGTTGACCTAGTAGTGAAGGCTGCTAATCCATCTGAGATCTTAGGCTCTTCTATTAAACTGCAAATGGATAAAAACTTCCCAGTGGAAAATGTTATTTTTTCTAATGGGTTTAACACAAGTACCTCAAGCTATGATGCTACTACTGGAGTTCTAACATTGAATCTAGTGAATAGCGGCGAAACAACAGCAGCCGATGATGCTGCAACGATTCAGATTCGAATCCCTGCATCGACAAAAGAAGGCAGCAAAGTTACTTATGAAATGATAGAAGCTAGCTTAAGATACACGACGCCAAAAGAAGAAAACTTCGTTTCAACGTATTCAATAAATCCAGCCAGCTACGAAGTAAAAGGTGCTTTTGAGCTAACGGTAGAGCCTATTTTAATTGGAAAGCCAGCTGTTATGACTGTAAAAAATACCAATAATGAATTAATGGGTAACGTGGAAATTTTCGCCGTCATAGATGACAGTAAAGAACCCGTTCTCCTAGGAAAAACAGATGAAAAAGGTACCCTTCGTGTGGATACCATCACAAATGAAGTGAAGAAAATCGATTTATTTGCTGTCAAGGATGGGAAGTACTCATTTAAAGTGAACACACAGACCTATCCGCCTCTTGCAGCTGCGACTGAAATAAAAAACATTATTTCTACTCCAACAGGTGACCCTTATAAAGAAAAAGGTTTCACATGGATGTCGAGCCCTTTAGCTAAAGAAAAAACCGCGATTCAATTTGCACGAAAAAAGGATTTTGACAAAAAAGGTGAGCAGTCACTTGAAACAATCACCGGATCATCCAGTAACCAAGTATTCTCTGGTGAGCAAGATCCTATGAAAAATGGAATCGTCCGCGCAAATGAAGTAACATTGAAGAATTTACAACAAGGTACAACCTATGTTTACCGTGTTGGAGATGGAGAGAACTGGTCAGAGCTCCTAGAGTTTACGACATTAAGCAGAAAGCAAAGCTTTGAATTTGCCGTTTTGGGTGATACGCAATCGCCATCTGATTTAAGTGACTTTACGAAAATACTAGGGGATCTCGATAAAAAAGACTTATCGTTTATGATCCATGTAGGTGATCTTATCGATGAATCGTCAAAATTTAAACAATGGGATGACGTATTAAAAGTCATGAGCCAATACAGCAACATTCGTTCAACCGATCTTGTTTCGACGCTTGGAAATCATGAATACATGGGAGATCCAAATGGGCAACTGGCAAAAGCCATCTTTAACTCCCCTGAAAATGGACCTGAGTCAGACATAGGCGGGACATATTCGGTTGATTACAATAACATGCACATTAGCGTATTAGGCTACACAGATAATAACGAGATACTGAACAAGCAGTTGGAGTGGCTGAAACAGGATGTTAACAATTCCGACAAACCTTGGAAAATCCTTGTGACACACAAACCTCCTTATTACACAAATCCGTTCGGCGGGAATGAAATCATGAAACAAAAACTTCCGCCGGTCGTTGATGAATTAGGGATAGATGTCGTGTTCTCCGGCCATGATCATTCATACGGCAGAACGAAAAAGCTAAAAGATGGGAAAGAAGATCCGAACGGAACGGTATATGTGGTTACCGGTACAACAGGTAAAAAACACTATGACGCTGTGGCAGATGAAAAATTTGATTTCGTCAACATGGAAAACATCGCCGTTTCCTTACAAGCCAAAGTTGACAAAGATCAAATCACTATCACCACCATTACATCTGACGGAAAAACCATAGATCAATTTACTGTTAAAAATGAAGATTATTATGAAGATCAAAAGTAGAAAATAAAAAAGTGCCAGGTCCATCCAATGGGTGGGAACTGGCATTTTTTTATTGAATAGCCATGTTAAATAAGTTTATTTGGGAAGTGACACTTACAGAAGTTTTATTCAACAACTTCGGTGTGTGTCACGCACGGAAATCTAATGGTAAAAGTGGTTCCCTTTCCTATATGGCTTTCTACCGAAATCGACCCTTTCATTGCTTGAAGTAGTTGAAACGAGATCGTAAGTCCAACACCTGTTCCTTTTTCTTTTGTCGTATAAAATGGCGTCCCTAATTTGTCAAGCTGGCTCTTAGTCATTCCTTTACCGTTGTCAGTAATTTTGATAATGATTTCCCCATCCTTCTCAAATGTATCAACATGTAGATCACCGCCTGTCCCCATCGCTTCAATGCCATTTTTAATAATATTGACTAAAACCTGTTTAATTTCACTTTTATTTCCTTTTATATAAAGGGAATCTTGAATATTCATTTGGATGGCAATGTTTTGGATATTGGAATAAGAGGTCATGAGTGCAACTGTCTTCCTAACCTCGTCGGAAATATTGACGGTTGTCAAACCTTCCGTATTCGGTTTAGCTAAGGATAGGTAATCATTAATAATCGATTGGGCATGATCTAGCTCCGCTAAAGCAATATCAATATAATGCTTCTGTGCACTTTTTAAATCTTCGTCATCATGAATTAACTGTAAAAAACCGCGGACAGATGTTAAAGGATTTCTCACTTCATGGGCAACAGAAGCGGCAAGCTGACTAATTACATTTAACCGTTCATCTTTTTGTAATTTCTCACGCATTTCTATTTGCTGATTAACATTTTCCATTATAAATACAACCATCATTAAGCAAATCCAGGTGATGAAATAAAAAGCAAACATGAAGGGAATTTGCTCTATTTGATTTTTTGTAAATAGAGTAAGGATCACGATAATCGTGTTAACCCAAAACACCAAGCTAACAAACATCAGCTTATTTTTCTTTTTAAATGATTCATATTGATTGCGCATTAAAATGAAAACCGCACAAGTGACGGAATAATTAACTAAAACGACATAAAAGCCATCCCCGCCAATGAGATATCGGTACCCTAACACAACCACTGCTGCTAATAACCCTGGCACTGTCCCCCCATACACAAAAGCAATAATAAAAGGCACAATTCTAAAATCATACACATACTCGTCGGAAAATTCCACTGGTAATGACATGGTAAGAACTAGGATAAAAATCAAAATGATGGAAAGTTTAGAATGAGGCTTTCTTCGCTGGCTGTCTTTTTCATAAAAAAATAAATGGTAGACGGAGATAGGCAAGAGAACAGCGACTACCTGATATAAAACGACTTCAATATCTATATTCATAGAAAAACTCCTTGACTTTATTAATCAAGACATAAACTAAACTGCAATATTTCCCTCCATATAGCCTATTAACATAGCAAGCGCGCTTTAAGAGGATGAAAATCACAGGTAATATATACTAGTATCTTTCTATTATATTAATTTATATGAATTGTGTAAATTTTTACAAAAGACAAAACTAGCTTCTGAGTTAATGTTCTGTTATTCAAGATACAGAAAACAACATTATACGGGGGTCGTAATTGACATAGAACGTTCGGTGGTCAAATATGAACAAAAAAGAAGTAACTACCCTTTTGCTATAGAGGCTGTTACTTCTTTCAAACTTATATATCTTGTTTTCCTTTAGTACCATTTATGGAGTAACTTACGGTTATTTCTGAATTTAAGGAATGGGCGACTGAACAATATTTATCTTTGGACAACTGTATAGCTCGTATGACCTTATCTTCTGGCAATTCACCTTCAAATGAATAATGTATGGAAATAGTAGTGAATCTCTTGGGATGGTCTTCGGCACGTTCGCCTTTTATATCCATTTGGAAGGCAGAAGGCTGTAGACGCATTTTATGCAATATCGAGATAATATCCATTCCTGTACAACCAGCAACAGCCTGAAGAAGCAGTTCAGTAGGCCTGGCGCCTGAATTCCCTCCCCCGTCTTCTGTAGCTGCGTCCATTATAAATTCATGCCCTGAGGGAGTAACTCCTGAAAATGCCATTTTCTCTTTCCAGTTAATTGTAAACTCCATATTCATACCCCTTTCACTCTTTATTCTAACCAATCAAGTCCTTTCTTATTTTTATTTCCAATTACTTAGATGGTGCCTGGCACTTGGTACTAATCTTCTCCTTGCGATTATTAATACCGAAATAGATAATCGGATTCAACAAGCTTAAAGCTATAATTGCTAAACACATTATTGTACTAACTCCATCTCCTCCAAGGCCAATTTCATCAACTATAATGGAATCATAATAAATTACTTGTACAGAGACTATTGTGAAGACTAACGATAAACTAATAACAGTAAACCCATTAATTAATTTTTGTTTAGTTTTAGGAAAGATAATTAGAAAAGAAAGAAATAATGAAATAATGATTAATGAAATGAAAATGGGTCTTAATAAGGTAAAGGAACCATTTGTTACAAACGAATCATATGTGTACATACGCACCCTCCAAAAAAGTGTAAAAGGAACTTTATAATACTAACCTCCTGTACTTTTACCACCATGTTTTTGTTTATATTACCATAATTAGAATGAGTTTCCATCATATTATCCTCTTAAACAATTTTACATAACTTGTTTGCTACCGGTTAAGACCTCTTACTCTAATTACAGTCACCAATAACTGCTGAGTTAAGTCTGCCCTCATTAAAAATACTTGAAATAGTAAACTATTTATACTATGATTGATTTTAGTTTCTTATCTACATATTGTTTTGTTTTTTAAAAGTACAACTATATATTGTATTTGCTTTAGGTAAAGATGCCGTGATCGGCTTAATAGGGAATCTGGTGTAAATCCGGAACTGCCCCCGCAACTGTAAATGCTGACGAAATGAGCAAGCCACTGTATGAGAATGTTTATGAAAATAGGCGCTTATACGGGAAGGGCTCAAAGTAGAATGACGCATAAGTCAGGAGACCTGTCTTTCTTAAGTAGTTTCACTTCTTCGGGGATTGAGGAGATGAACGGTGGCAGCAAAGGGCATGAAGTCTTATTTTTCCTTTTGCTTAGTGATCCGTTTCATCCGCTCGGTTATCCCGAGCGGATTTTTTGTTGTTTAGGGTGTTAATAGTGACCTTAATCCGGAAGAAGCCGAGTATCCGGGAATAAGGGGGCCTGATTGTGACCGTCTACTTGAAAAAACCGAGTTCACGGTCACAATAAAGGATTAATTGTGACCGTCTGCCTGAAAAGAACGAGCTCTCGGGCACAATAAAGGATTAATTGTGACCGTCTGCCTGAAAAGAACGAGCTCTCGGGCACAAAAATGGGGGAATTGTTACCGTCTACCCCAAAAAAGCAAGTTCACGGGCACAAAAATGGGGGAATTGTTACCGTCTACCCCAAAAAAACGAGCTACAGACACAAAAAGAGCTTCAGAGTACCATTAGTCAAGGAAGGAAAACAATATTTTTTTGCAGGAGGAATAAGAACATGACCACAAAAGTAAAAGATGAATTTCATTTAGTAATAGATTCTATCAGACAAGCTTCGGCGAAATATCAGTTGGATACTACGATGTTAGAAAAACAACTTAGAGATTTAGATGAGGCAGAGGCCAACCAGCAAGCGCTATTTTATGCCGTCAATCAGATTGCAATGGACCAGCCCGATTGGACCTTTGTCGCTGCTCATCTTTATTTGAATGAATTATATCGAAAGGCGGCCAATAACCGGGGATATAACCGTTCGTTAAAGTACGGAGATTTTTTCGACCTAATTAAACAATTAACCGAAATCGGCATTTATTCTAGTAATCTAGTAAACATCTATACAAAAGACGAAATCGATGAATTAGCAAAAGAGATCGACCCGGAGCGAGATTCCTTATTTACTTACATCGGTTTATTTTTACTAGCGGATCGCTATCTTGCCCAAGATCATGAGCGAAATGTGTATGAACTGCCGCAAGAGCGCTTTATGATCATTGCGATGACCATCATGCAGAATGAGTGTCCCTCAAAACGATTGCACCTTGTGAAAGAAGCTTATTGGGCACTAAGTCATCTCTACATGACGGTTGCCACTCCGACATTAGCGAATGCGGGTAAAAGCTTTGGCCAGCTTTCTTCGTGTTTTATCGATACCGTTGACGATTCTCTTGACGGCATTTATTTAAACAATTGGGATATCGCAAGATTAAGTAAAGATGGCGGCGGAATTGGCATCTATTTTGGAAAAGTCCGCGCACTGGGCTCCGATATAAAAAAATTTAAAGGGAACTCTTCGGGGGTTGTTCCGTGGATTAAACTAGTCAATGATACAGCCGTTAGTGTCGATCAGTTAGGGCAGCGACAAGGCGCCATTGCTGTGTATTTAGATGTGTTCCATAAAGATATCATGAACGGCTTTCTTGATTTGAAAACAAATAATGGCGATGAACGCCGCAAAGCACATGATATTTTTACCGGTGTGACCATACCCGATCTTTTTATGAAAAAATTGCAAGAAACCGACGAGAGCGGCAGAAGTATTGGCAAGTGGCACACGTTTTGCCCACACCAAGTAAAACAATATATGGGCTGGAAGGATGAACACGGAAATCCGCTCGGACTCGAGGATTTTTATGATGAAACCGATCATCTTTATTTTTCAAAAAAATACGAAGAAGCCGTAAACCATCCGCTTCTACCGAGGAAAACATACCGAGCAATGGATGTAATGGCGCGAATCATGGTGTCCCAGTTAGAAACGGGTACCCCTTATATGTTTTACCGTGACGAAGTGAACAGGCAAAATCCTAATAAGCATCTAGCAGGAGCGGGCCGCACCTCGATTTATTGCAGCAACTTATGCACGGAAATCGCGCAAAATATGTCCGCGACAACGATTGTGAACGAATATCAGGATGAAGATGGGAACATTGTCATCGTTCGCAAACCCGGTGATTTCGTGGTTTGTAACCTGTCTTCTATTAATCTGGCAAATGCGGTCCCTGCCAATGTTCTAGAGCGATTGATTCGCATCCAAGTAAGGATGTTGGATAACGTGATCGATTTAAATACCATCTCGGTAGGTCAAGCCCAGGTAACCAATCAAAAGTTCAGAGCCATCGGTCTGGGAACATTCGGATGGCACCATCTTCTCGCCCTTAAAGGCATTCACTGGGAGTCAGATGAAGCTGTAGAATTGGCCGACCAGTTGTATGAGGACATTGCTTACTATACCATCCGTACCTCCAAGGAGATGGCCATCGAAAAAGGAGCGTACCGCCAATTTCAAGGCTCCGAGTGGCAAACTGGCATGTATTTTAACCGAAAAAATTATCAATCTGATCGGTGGAAAACATTAAAAACGGAGATTGCAGCACATGGTATCCGAAACGGCTGGTTAATGGCTGTTGCTCCTAACTCATCTACGGCAAAAATCGGCGGCTCCACAGATGGGATTGACCCGATTTATTCTGTTGAATATGCCGAAGAGAAGAAAAATTTCAAATTCAAAGTAACCGCACCAGACTTGAATCATCGAACTTATAACTATTATCGCCGAGCGAGACATGAATTGGATCAGGTTTGGAGCATTAAACAAAATGCAGCCCGTCAGCGCCACATTGACCAAGGGATTAGCTTTAACCTTTATGTTCGCCATGATATTAAAGCAAAAGATTTATTGAACCTGCATTTGGAAGCCTGGAGGCATAGGTTAAAAACGACGTATTACGTAAGGAGCACATCCCAAGCAGAAATAGCAGAATGTGAAGCGTGCCAAAGTTAATCGCTTTTTACACTTGCAACATAAAAGAACTAGCAGAACGCGAAGCGTGCCAAAGCTAAAGGAGAGACTAAGATGGATATTCATGCACCATTATCAAAAATAAAATTACTAAACCCGGAGTTTCCTAATAAATCAACAGGAATCATCAACGGCGAGTCTTCTGGCCTGCTGAATTGGAATGATATCGCCTACCCGCAGATGTACGATTTGTATCAAACATTATTGTCAAATTTTTGGAAGGCACAAGAAATTAATATGCAGGATGATATTAAACAATGGGACCTGCTCAGTGCGAATGAGAAGGATGTATTTTTACGAATTAATACCCAGTTGGCCTCTCTCGATAGCCTGCAAACACCAACGATGACGCAAGTAATGGATTACGTGACTGATTCCAGCTTTAAGGCGATTTTTGCCGTTATTGCCCAGCAGGAAGCGGTTCATAATGAATCTTATTCTTATATCCTAAGCTCGCTTGTCCCTTTAAGCGAACAGAATGCCCGGTTCAATCAGGCGAAAAGTGATCCCATCGTTCAAAAACGAAACCATCTGATCTTGCAGGCTTATGAAAGCTTTCGCGAAAATCCCACACCGCAGCATTTATTTCAATTAGCGGTGAACTCTATTAATCTCGAGGGGATTTATTTTTATGCGGGATTTGCCTTTTTCTATCATCTTGCCCGTCAACAAAAAATGCTCAAAACAAGCACGATGATCAGCTATATCCAGCGGGATGAAATGCAGCACGCTTACTTCATCGCCCAGTTTATTCGGATTCTGTTAACAGAAAATCCCGAATTAAATCATCAAGAAAATATCGAGTATGTCTATAAAACAATCGGACAAGCCGTCGAACTGGAAAAAGAATGGGCCGCTTTCATACTCAGAGATATAACAGGTATTGATTTGGACGAGTACGATGGATATACGGAGTATCTGGCAAATAAACGATTGCGCCAGCTTGGTTTAAAGAATCTTTATGAAGACCGAACCAATCCGATGCCATGGATTCATGTTTTTAGCGATGAAATGCTGAATGGAACCAAATCGGATTTCTTTGAACAAAAGTCGCGTGCCTATGCGAAGGTAACCCAATCGAACGGTTTCGATGAACTATGAATCTTGCAATTGTGTATACCTCAAAAACGGGGAATACAGAAGAACTGGTCCATTTCATAAAGGACTTATTTTTACAGAAAAAAATAGAGGTACATCTGTTTCGGATGGATCATTTCCCTATACATGAGATCACCACATTTGATGCCATCATTATTGGAACCTATACATGGGGAGATGGAGAAATTCCGAAAGAAATGCTCGTTCTGTATCGCGCTTTCGAAATCCAGGATGTCAATCACGTTGTGACCGGAGTAGTCGGCACAGGAGATAGTTTTTATCCCAAGTTTTGCGGAGCAGTTGATGCGTTTCGGGATATGCTCTATGTTCACAGCCGTTTAGCAGTCACGCTTAAGATTGAAATCACCCTACAAACGCAAGACCTTGAACGATGCCGGAGATTTGTGGATATTTTTATAAAAAATTTGAAAATGGCAATATAGGGAATTAGTCCAATTCCAAATGTAAACAAAACTAGGAAAAAATACGTTTTTTTCTTTAGAATATTATAACTCTAGCTAAACAAGAACGATAAACTAGCTTAATAATTCTTTTATAAACTAACCTTGTTCGAAACTATTTGACAAGGGAGATGGAGAAATGAAGAAAACATTACTTGGAGCCGGCTTCGCACTAACACTATTGCTTAGTCCTTTCCAACAGGCTTTTGCGGCAGAAACGACCGGAGAATTAAGGAAATTTGATAATGTCGCCCATCGGGGAGCATCAGGATATGCTCCAGAAAACACCATTGCAGCCTTTGACAAAGCACTCGACATGAAGGCTGACTACATCGAGATTGACGTTCAGCGCAGTAAGGACGGGAAATTAGTGATTATTCACGATACAACAGTGGACAGAACAACAGACGGTACTGGGCGTGTAAAGGATCTAACATTTGAACAGCTGCGAAGCCTTGATGCCGGAAGTTTTAAAGGGGAACAATTTGCTGGTGAAAAAATCCCTTCATTCGAAGAAGTGCTGGATAGATATCATGGGAAAATTGGTATCTTAATAGAGATGAAGGCACCAGAGCTTTATCCCGGGATAGAAGAAGAGGTAGCCCAACAGTTGAAGACACGGAATCTTGATAAACCGCAAAATAATAAAATCATCATCCAATCGTTCAACTTTGACACCGTGAAAAAAATGAATGACCTTCTTCCAAAGGTTCCAATGGGTGTCCTTACTTCCTCCACTACTCACACAACAGATCAAGCATTGAAGGAATTTGCCACATACGCAGATTACTTTAACCCAAGTTATGGGATTGTTACAAAAGAATTGGTCGATAAAGTTCACGCACACGGAATGAAGATATCATCCTGGACTGTAAGAAGCCGTGAAGCTGCACAGTTTTTAATTGATATGAAAGTAGACGCCATCATCACTGACTATCCGGATTATGTAGATCCGCGGATGGGCGTAAAGTAAATTATTACGAGCACCTAAGCGCTGAAGCTGGAGATTATTCACAAAACAATACACAGGAATAAAAGAAAGGCTGAATTTCAAAGTGTTAGCATTAACAACTTAGAAATTCAGCCTTTTGTGTTAGGTATAATATTACCCTTTGTTATCAAATAATTCTATCCTTTTGTCTTAATCGTCTGTCACTACCATACACAGCCCCAAGATCATTTTAGTCATTCCCCGAAACGATTCACACTTTATACTTAACTCATTTTGTTCTTTGCCCTTTGAACAAGCGATTTTATCCGTTGTTGATCTGGGTGCAAATGCCCACCATTGTTTTATCTAAAAATTGTTTAAACTCAGGAACAGGCAACGGCTTTGCATAATAATATCCTTGAATTTCATCGCAACCCAGGTCCGATAAGACTTTCAGCTGATTTTCAGCTTCTACTCCTTCTGCGACCACACTCATCCCTAAGGAATGGGACAATGAAATGATAGAATCAATAATTGCCAAATCTTGTTTATCTTCAATAATACCATTCGTAAAAGAACGGTCTATTTTTAAGAAATCAATTGGCAACAACTTTAAGTAGCTCATAGACGAATAGCCGGTGCCAAAATCATCCAAAGAAATACTAACACCTAGTTGCTTTAATTGCCGCAATTTTTCGATCGCATCATCAATACAAAATAAGGCAATCCTTTCTGTAATTTCTAAATTTAAATACTCAGGAGATAAATCAGATTCCTTTAATACCTGCTCAATCATTTTGACAAAATCATCCTGCAAAAATTGCTTGCTGGATATATTTACACAGACAAGGATAGGAGGATACCCACTTTTTTCCCATTCTCGATTTTGCCGGCATGCCGTTTCCAGAACCCATTTCCCAATGGAAATAATCATCCCTGTTTCTTCAGCAATTGGGATAAATTCCGAAGGCGATACTACTCCAAGAATAGGATCTTTCCACCTAAGGAGGGCTTCCATCCCAGAAATTCGATTTGTTGATACATGTAATTTCGGTTGATAAACCACTTCAAGATTGTTTTGCTCCAGCGCTTTTCGTAAACGCTGTTCCAGTTGAAGTTTCCTATTCACTTGCTGGCCAATTTCAGAAGAATACAGCTGATATTGATTCCCGCCAAAATCTTTTGCAAAATGCAGCGCTGAACCTGACTTTTGAACAAGCTCTTCCAAATCATCATCCTCTTCAAATGTGGCAATCCCAATACTGGCTGTGACTTGAATCTCCTGGTTTATTAGATAAAAAGGCTCTGAAAGGGCATTCAATAAAGAGCGAGCCATTTCCAAAGCAAGATTCTCATTCGCGTCTGGTAAATAGATGATAAAATCGTCCCCTTCGGCGCGAATTGCCATCCCATTCGTAATAGAATCTAGTAATCTATTTGAAACCAACTGAATTAATTGATCACCTGATCTATGGCCAAAGGAATCATTGATTAATTTAAACCGATCGAGATTGAGATATAAGATATAAACCTGTAGGCCGAGACTTTTTGAATGATAAAACTTTTTCGCCAGTTCATTCATTAAATAATGTTTATTAGGGAGTCCTGTTAGCGTATCGTGATAGGCCAAGTATTCTAATTCATCTTTTGCCTTCTTTTTATCAGATACATCTAACGCAATTCCAATAATGGCCGAAGATCCATTTATTTTGGTTAACGCAGCTTGAATCTCAAGGTATGCAGCGGCTTCCACTGCATCCACTGTTTGGATCTGATCGACAAAAGACGATTCTTTCTCCTCTATTAATTTCTGAAAATGATTACCGACTCGTACCCGATCCGCTTTTTTAAAGTAATCTAACAAACTTGTTCCCCGTAATTCTTCTTGCGTTAAGCCAAGTGTTTTAGCAAGCCACTGGTTTACATAGACCAATTGTTTCTCTTGAATCATAAATACACCTACAATAGAGTTCTCCACCAAATGTTTGTATCTTTCTTCTGATTCTTTCAGAAAAATTTCTAGTTCTTTTTGTCTGGTGATATCCACATTTGTACCGTCGTATCTTTCATGCTCGCCGTGCTGATTAAAAACAGGCAAGCCACTGTCACGTATCCAGCGAATCTCTCCATTTGGTCTTATGATCCGGTATTCATATTCATAGTCCTCTTGACTTTCCCACTTCCTATCAATTTCTTCAGCGATGGCCAAATCCTCCGGGTGGATGGACTTTTTCCAAAAATGATTATTCTGTAAATCCGTTTTACGGGATAACCCATAAATTTTCTCAATTCCTCTTGATAGGAGTAAACTTTTACTTTTACTTTTATTAATAGACCAAATCCCAATATCAAGATGGTGAAACACACTTTCTAGCAAATTTTTTGTTAGCGATAATTCCCTTTGTTTTTGTAGGTAGTTTTTAAAAAGAAGACCAACAAGAATGGAGACGAGTAAATTGATTGTTGTCAATTCAAAAAAAATGATCATTTCATGCCTGCTGATACCACTTGGCTCGAGCGTTTCGATGACAAGAAACAATAATGAAGATGCACCTGTGGCTATTCCTCCATACTTTGTTCCTTTTTTATTAGCAATTAATAATGTTGGAATTAGATAAAAAAACCATGGAACATTATGAAAATATTGATCTCGGATATCAATGTAATTAATTAAGGGAGGGAACAAATAGAATACTACTATTATTATCCAGGTTTTAAACGGTATTTCTCTATAAACCTTTGTTGCTGCATTTAACATTTAATCTGTCCCCCTTGATGAGGTAAAAATGGAGATTAATACTCTTTGATATTAGCATATTTTGTCGAATATTGGAGTAAAAACAAATTAATTCCACCAAATACAATTTTCTGTCCAATTGGCGGTTGGCAGGGGGTTCACTGGGATAAGGCGGTCTTACCTACGGTCACAGCATACGAATAGTGACACCCATTTTGAGACTGTCTCTATTCACTATTTTCTTTCTGGTTGCATTACAATTGAATATATATCCAAAATTCAACAATTTATTAATATCCTCTTTACCACTTTTTTGTTATTCTATTAATTAGAAATATATAATTTTATTTGGAGGATTTGTAAAAATGAGGTCTGAAAAAGGAAAACGCAAAGGAAAATGGCTTAAAATAACTGGAATTATCCTTTTGGTTTTGCTAATTGCCGGTGGCGCTTATGCCTACACAGTATATAATTCTTTTAAAAATGCTGTCGAAACGATGCACCAACCAATTAAACGGGAAAAATCGGAAAAACGTCAAGAACCAGTAACATTCAAAGAAAAGGATCCATTTTCAGTCTTAATGTTAGGTGTGGATGAACGACAAGGAGACAAAGGTCGTTCTGACACAATTATCGTATTGGCCGTTAATCCAAACAACAATTCAGTAAAAATGCTCAGCATTCCACGTGACACCCGTACTGAAATAATAGGGAAAGGGAAAGAAGATAAGATAAACCACGCGTATGCTTTTGGTGGAGTCCCAATGTCAATGGATACAGTTGAAAATTTCCTTGATATTCCTATTGATTATTATATGCAGGTAAACATGGAAGGATTTAAGGATATCGTTGATGCTGTAGGAGGTATAAAGGTCAACAATGATTTAGACTTTACCCAAGATGGATTCCATTTTACTAAGGGAGAATTGAATCTCAATGGCGAACAAGCATTAAGCTATACTAGAATGCGCTACGAAGATCCAAGGGGAGATTTTGGCCGCCAAACAAGACAGCGACAAATCATAGAAGGAGTCATTCAAGAAGGATTAAGTGTTTCAAGCATGACTAATTTCTCTGAAATATTTGCAGCACTTGGAAAAAATGTAAAAACCAATCTAACGTTTGATCAACTGATGGACATACAAAAAAATTATAAAGAAGCAGGTAAAAATATCCAGCAAATGGAAATACAAGAACAAGGAACAAAAATAGATAAAATCTACTATGGATTGGTTTCACCAGAAGAAAAACAAAGAGTACAAAATGAATTAAAAGCACAATTAGAATTAAACTAAGGAATATAAAAAGCTGATTAATTTATCTTTAATCAGCTTTTTTGATTTCATTTGTAACTTGCTTTGTATATAATTAAAAGCCATTTCAAAACGAGCTTACTATTGTTTACAGACACCGCTCTGAAGCAACAAAACTGTCCCCATTCTTCTCGAGAGTTTAAGAATGATAAGATAAAATAACACTGCAATTGTTTTAGCTTTGGTTAAATTAAATTTCAATGAATTTAATTGAGTTCCACCTGAATAATTTCTGTTTCCCCGCTTTTCACTTCTGAAAAGTTTGCGCGGTTCAGTTCCTTCACTACCTCGAAATTCGTTATAACCACAGGGGTAATGATATCGGCAGCCTTTTGTTGGATCAATTCAATAGAGAAGCTGATGAGCTTTGTTCCGGCTGATACTTTGTCCCCAACCTTAACAAACGTTTCAAATCCCTCCCCTTGCATATTGACCGTATCAAGACCAATATGTATCAGGATTTCCAGCCCTTGTTTGGATTTGAGCCCTATGGCATGTTTAGTTGGAAAAATGGAGATAACTTCACCATCAATAGGAGCAACGACCACCCCTTCTGATGGTATGATGGCAATTCCATCACCTAACATCTTTTCAGCAAACGTTGGATCCGGCACTTCTTCAATTGGGACTAACCGGCCAGTTACCGGGGATAAAAGAGTTTCTTGTTTTTTTGTTGAATTTAGACCAAATAATTTTTTAAACATCATAATAATCTCCTTTTGGATCGTTTACTTAAATAGAAAACCTTGCAGAAATAGGATACCGCTACTTCAAACGGTATCCTGTCCATTCTGTAATTAGAAATGCTAAGTCAAAGTTGGACAACAAGACTGTTGTCAGGCCCTCTTTGAAGCAATAGAACCGCCCACATGCTTTATAGTTTGAAATATTTATCTATCAGATAAGGATGAGTAAATACTTAGAAAACTTACACCATAATTTCAAAAGCTCTTTTCAGCATATAAGGGTTCATAATATTTCCTTCCGCTATGACAGGAATGGACACTTCTTTAAGTATATTTTTGTAAAAAGCTAAGTCATTCTCCTATAGTTTACTACCATTTTTTTCATTTGTATAATGATAAAGGGTTGTGAAGATACAAGCAATGCTAACACAAAAGAAAGAGCTGCCCACAATGATGGATATCTCTCACCTCTTCACCCCCTCCAAAATAATAAAAAGCCAGGCGTAGTGCCTGGCTCAGATAAATTTCCCCTTGATTACATTATTCACTTTTTTCCATAAAATGTTTGTTAATAATATACCAGATATTGTTTACGCCTTGTCCTTTTATATCGCCTGGCTGTTGATCTTTGATAAAGTAATAAAGAGGATACCCTTTATAGGTTGTTTGCTTCTGCCCATCTTCCCTCGTAATCGTTCCAAAATCTTTTTTATGAAACCCTTCCGAAGCCTTTATATTTTCTGCATAGAACGGCGGCCAAATCTCAAGACATTTTCCTGAACAATTGCTGATGCCCGGTGTATCCTTTGTAAAATAGTAAAGCGTCATTCCTTCCTGGTCCGCTAGATATTTTCCAACTTCAGCGGATTTTAATACCTGAAGCTTGTAGGAACGGTTCTCACTTATCGTATCTATGATCGTGCCGCTGTTCACATCAACTTGGGAAATGGACAGATCACGATTAAGTACATAAGCACGGGCCCCATCCTGACTGAAGACGATTGCTTGGCGCGGCTCCAAAAATCCTTTAATCGTCCCGGTAATACGGGTGTCTGAAACGTTGATAACGTTGATTGTGTTGTCTGCTTTGTTGCTGGCCAATAGGAGCTTTCCATCTGGCGACAATGCTGCCCCATATGGCTCGCGTCCAACTTTTATTTCATCAACGATTTCACCCCGAGCGAGGTCTACCACAGAAATACTGTCACGGCCGCTGTTTGCTGCATACAACGTACTTCCATCAGCACTTACAGATATCGCGCGAATCATAGAAAATCCGTTTATCTCACGAACGATACTATTAGCAGCCGTATCAATTACGGATACCTTGTCACCTTTAAAATTTGTAACAAATACAAATTTTCCATCGTGTGAGACGACTATCCCTTGACGCGGCTGAGAAAACCCGGTGATAACGGAAACAGGCTTGCGTTTTTCAAGATCGACAACCGTTACTGAACTCTGAGCCTGGTTGTTAACGTACATCGTACGTCCATCAGGGCTGACCGCTGTTCCAAATGCTCCTTGCCCAACCACTATCTCATCTTTCAGTTTTAGTGTTTTTGTATCATAAAATCGTAAGGAACCCAGCGTACTGTCCGAGACGACAAACTGTGCCCCACCCCCAATGAACACGATATTCCTTGGTGTGACAAAGCCCTCGATCTTTTTTTTCAAAGTGCCTTTTACAAGGTCGAACACGAGGATGATGTGTTCACGGCTATCTGAGACAACCCCGGTCTTTTCATCTGGACTTACTGCCAGCGAATTATTCGTAATGTGGGTGTCAAAACCAGTTTCAGGCTTCTCTTGGTTATTTTCATGACCAGAGGCAAAAATCGTAGCTGGAAGCATGTAAAGAAATACTAGAACTGCCGCCAAAACACTTCTCCATTTCATTTTTTTCAAAGAACAACGTTTCATTATTTACACTCCTTAATCGTATTTTTGCTTTTCATTGTAGTAAACGAAGCGTTCTTCTTTTCAGTTTGATATTTTTTAAAAAATTTTTTCAAGAAGTACTGTCCTATTGGCAGTTGGCACTACACAATCGGCGAATAATTCCGCATTACTGCTAGATAAGTCTATTAAACTATCGATGATAAAGTAACATTCCACTATCAAAAAGAAATAAAAAAACATCAGATTGGCGAGCCCCTAAGTGGGAAGAATGTGGCGTAGTTGCACTTATACCTGATAGAAAAGTTATACTTTCATATAAACAAAAATAACCGAGGGAGTATCCCTCGGTTATTTTTGATCTATTCTATTAAGATACCCTTTAAGGTCAAGTCGTGAACCAAGATTATTCCGAGCGTGAAAGTACTAGTTTTCTTCCACTTCTCGCCGGTTTTTCTTAAACATCTTAGACAAGATTTCATAAACAATTGGCACAATAATCAACGTTAATAATGTTGAACTTGTTAAACCACCGATTACGGTAATAGCAAGACCTTTGGAGATTAAACCTCCACCGCCGCCTGCACCAAGTGCTAATGGAATTAACGCACCGATCGTTGCGATGGCTGTCATGAGGATCGGGCGTAACCGTGTTGCACCCGCTTCTAGAACCGCTTCACGCATACCCAAGCCATCACGTTCCATATGAATAATCCGGTCTACCAGCACGATAGCGTTCGTGACTACGATACCAATTAACATCAATAGCCCCATCATGACAGAGACAGAGATGGTTTCCCCAGCGATTAACAAACCAACAAATGAACCGATGACCGCAAACGGTAACGAGAATAGGATCGCAAACGGTGCGACACCCTCACGGAAGGTTACCACAAGGATGAAGTACACGATGGCGATTGCCGCTAGCATAGCGACACCAAGCTGTGTAAATGTCTCCGTCATATCTGCCTGTACCCCGGCAACGGCGACGGATACACCTTTTGGTAAATCTAATTTATCTACTTCTTTACCCACTTTAGAGGTCACTTTTGAAATATCTTCAGATTTAATTTTTCCAGAAACGGTTGCGTAGTACTCGCCTTTACTACGTGCAAGTGTATTTTGTGTTGTCCCTTTCTTCACAGTAACAAGTTCAGAAAGAGGCATTGTTGTACCCATTGCAGTTGGTACTTGTTTTGCTAAAAGATCATCGATCGATTCAGGCTGGGCAGCTTGTTCCTGCTGGACGATGACATCTAAGGAGTTGCCATCCTTTTCAACCGTTGTTAATACATCTTGTGTCTTTTGCGGGCTTAACATCATCACAAGCTGGCCGGTTGTTAAACCGTACTTGAGCAAGTTAGCTTGCTCAACCCTGAAAGTGTACTCGACATAGGCATTCTCCGCACTGGTCGTCACATCTTTCAAGTCATCCTGTTTCTTCAAAACCGACTCAACCTTTTTCACAGATTGATTTAGCTTGTTTAAATCCTCACTGTAAAGGTTGTAGCTGACTTCATTTTCCGCCCCTGACATCGAAGAAAAGTTCTGGCTCTTCCATTTGCCTGATTGATCAAGGCCGGTAACATACTTTTCAATTTTTTCCTTAACCTCTGGGAAATTCTTTATGTCTGGGTCAAAAATCAAGTACATTATGGCACCGTTTGAGCCGCCGCCCATCATGGCAGACATCTCATCGCCTTCATCAGTTACAGATACCTGAACGATATCAATATCGTCCCGTTTCAGCATCTGATCTTCGACCACTTTGACATTCGCTACTATATCTTCTTTAAGTTCGCCGGCTTTTGGTGTGTACGTTAAGTACATCACTTTATCCTCTTCGCTGCCCATGAAGCTAAAGCCGATTAATGGCGTTAAGGCCAAACTTCCAGCTAATAAAACAACAGCAAGAATCGAAGTAATCACTTTATGGTTAAGAGCCTTTTCCAGGAACCACTTATACCATTTTGCCAGTTCACCAGCTTCTTTATGTCTTTTTGCTGTTTTCTCACCATATAACTTCTTCTTAAATAAGAAATGGGAAAGGGCCGGAACGATAGTAATCGCTACAAGTAATGAAGCCCCAAGAGAAAACGCCATCGTTAAGGCAAACGGTGCGAACAGCTCGCCAACCATGCCGCTAACAAAGATCAGTGGTGCAAATACCGCAACCGTTACTAATGTGGAGGACATAATCGGTTTAAACATTTCAATCGTCGCTTCACGAATAAGCGCGCGGCCGGTTAATTTTTCTTCTTTTAAATGCAGTCTTCGATAGATATTTTCCACGACGACAATTGAGTCATCGATGACCCGCCCGATCGCAACCGTAATCGCACCAAGCGTCATAATATTCAGCGTAATATCCATCCAGTTCAGCAGCAGTAATGCCATGAAAATCGAAACTGGAATCGATACAATTGAAATAATCGTAGATTTAAAATCACGTAAAAATAGAAGGATGATTAATACGGCTATTAAACCGCCAAATACCGCTTTTTCAATCATCGTGGCGACCGAATCTTCAATCGGTTTACCTTGGTCAAGGGTGACATCAATGTCAAGACCGTCATACTTTTTCTTTTCATCTTTTACTAACTTTTTCACCTTGTTTACAACATCAACGGTGTTCGCCTGTTGACCTTTGACAATTTGAATCGCAATCGCATCTTTTCCGTTTGTCCGGGAAATCGATTGTACTTTACCGACTGTTTCAATTGTCGCAATGTCGCTAAGCTTTACAAATGGAGAAGGATTTGCTGCTGATGGTGTGACAGGAATCAGCATATTCTTTAATTCATCAGCCGTCATGAACTTGCCGTCGACGGCGACTGCCTGCTCACCTTCTTTAAACTCGTAAAGTCCTAAGGAAACTGACATGTTGCTTGCTTGAATCATTTGCTTAACATTATCTTCGGTTAAACCGAACTCAGCCATTTTGGCTTTGTTATACGTAAGGTCTACTTCTTCAATATGCTGGCCGGCAATCGTAGCAGACGCAACACCCTCGATTTTCTGGATTTTTGGAAGCAGACTTTCCTCTACTGTTGACGTTAATTCAACAATATCCTCTTTTGAACTACTTACACTTAGAGCCACAACCGGCATCATGTTCATGCTAATCGCTGTCGTTGTTGGCTTTTGTGCACCTTCCGGCAGTTTCAAGGAATCTAGCGCCGATTTTAATTCACGTTTCGCCTCATCCATATCGATCCCGTATTCGTATTCCACTTGAATACTGGACATATTAGAATAAGAATTGGAGTAAACGGCTTTTACGTGATCAAGGCCTTCTACCGCTTTCTCGATCGGCATGGATACATCTTTCATCACTTTCTCAGGAGTAGCTCCCGGATAGACGTCCATGACCATTAAGTATGGAATCGAGATATTCGGTATCGTCTCCATATTCATTCGTGTACCCGAATAAATACCAGATACCGTAATGATGATGGTAAGCAGCCATACTGCTAATTTATTCTTCAGGACAAAATTAACTAAACCTTTCACTATTACACCTACCCTTAATTGACTTCATGCGCTCAATTATTTATAATAATGACCAATAAGTCATTTGTCAACGAAAAGGCCATAGGAGCGATACAATAAATGGTTAAAAAACAATTAATTATGGAAAAAGCGTTAGAGCTTTTTGCAAAGCAAGGGTTTGAAGCTACATCCGTCCAACAGATAACCGAGCATTGCGGGATTTCCAAAGGTGCTTTTTACTTATCCTTCAAATCAAAGGAAGAATTGATTACCGCATTAATTGACGACTTTATGATGCAAATCACCTCTGACATTGACTACATAGTCAGAAATACAAAAGATGAGGATCTTTTATATGAATTTTATTATGCAATCTATCATTCTTTTCATAAGCATTCTGATTTCGCCAAAGTTCTCCTGAAAGAGCAGTCGCACGCATTTAGTAAAGAACTCATCTTAAAAATGCAATATTACGAAAAAGTAATTGAGAACGCGATCTTATCGATGATTGAACGGTTATATGGTGATAGGATCAAAGAAATTAAATATGATTTAATTTATTGTATTAAAGGCTTTATGAATACGTATTCACAGTTATTTGTATTCTATAATGTTCCGTTGGATTTAAAGTTGCTGGCGGAGTCGCTTGTGGAAAAAACAACTTTACTGGCGCAGCATACGACTGCTCCATTTGTTACACAAGAGCTTAGTCAACTGGTCAAGCAGCCGATGAATGAAGAAGTAACGAAAGAACAGATCCTCGAAATCATCGTACAAAAAATTGATGAAATGGAAGAGTCAATTGAAAAAGAATCGTTAATCTTACTAAAGCAGCATCTTCTCGAACCGACATTAAGCCCTGCTATCGTGAAAGGACTACTCGAAAATATTCGAAATCATCCTCATTGTAAGTGGATTTCTTATTTGCTTCGGCGGTATTTTGAGATTTAAAAAGGAAGAAAGGCAGAACGCTATTACTTATAGCATTCTGCCTTCTTTTTAATTCGCAAATTTCTAGATGGTCCCTGGGATCTGGTTTCATACTAGAACCCGAATATATTATCAAAGCCACTCCTATGGATTCAATCTCGATTTTTATAATGATCCATGTTACAACTCGTTTTTCGATCCAGGTCTCGGTTTCTATACCGAAAATGAGGTATGTTTTTTTAAATTTCTCGGAGGTCAAATTATAGGAAATCTAGAATATTCTAGATAATAGAAAGACACCTGTTAAACGATAAAAATTTTAATCCAACCACTGCTTTAAACTTGTTAATTGAATTTGAAATAAAAACAAATCTGGGGGCTTATATGATACCGGATCATACTGTCGTCAAATTTTTAAAAAGAACAGAACCTTTATTTATTCATCTTGCCGTCTCAAATGTTGACAGACATCCTATTTCTGTACGTGGTTTCGGAGTGAAAATTGATGATAGGATAGATTGTCTCAATATCTATATCCTTAAAGCACAGACAGAAAAGGTACTCTCCTATTTATCATCAGGCAATGGTGTGGTTGCTTGTTTATTTACGGATGGATTTTCAAACGAATCCTATCAAATAATAGGGAGGTTCATAAACTATAAAGCTTCAATTAGAGAAGATCTTGAAATATTAACCGGATATCGAAAAAGCAGCCTTAAATTGTTTCCAAAAATGTATGCGAAATTCCCACTTTCAACAGCTATTTGTGATGTTATTTCATACAAAGCAGAAGAGATCTTTGTCCAAACACCGGGACCTTACGCAGGGAGTAAGTATCAAAAGGGGGAAGCCACCAATGATTCCTGAAGAAATGATGCCAGCACTAATGGGTGTTGTTCCAGCAACTCTAATTACAAGCAGCAAAGAAGGAATCCCCAATATTACCAATATTTCTCGCGTATGGTATGTAGATTCAAACCATGTCGCAGTCGCTAATCACATGTTGAAAAAGAGTGTGCAAAATTTGCAGGAAAACCCTTATGCCTTTATTCGTACGATCGATACTACGAATTTTTCTACATGGGAGCTTGAATTAGAGTATATAGGCTTTAGGACAGAAGGTGAGATTTTTGCTGAAATGAAAACGCAATATGAGGTGCTGTCGATGATGTTAGAATCAGAGATGCCCATTACCGTCATTTGTGCGGAATTGTTCACCGTCGTGTCTGCACGAATTTGTGAAGAGGAGAACAGTCATTTACGTTTACTTACAGAAACCTATCATCCATTATTAGAACAGCTTGAAAAGAAATTCGGATGGGACCGCTCGGCTGTTTGGATCACAGATGACTTTGTCAATCAGTTACATTTAGCGATAGTGCATGGACTAGATGAGGAGTCAGCCCAAAAAGTTCTCCAGAGAGTAGCACAATGGTCCTCCCAGCAGGAAAAACCTGTCCTCATTAATAATATCCGTTCCCAATATCAATATGCTTTTACAACCTTTCTTAACCAACTGCCGGAAAAAGAGAAGTTTTCAGTAGAAAATTATCGAAATATTAATCAAAACTATGTTGCGATTCCAGTTAGAAATAAAGATAAAAAAATAATGGCTGTTATAGGCAGTCAAAGTAATGATGAACTTTTCTTTAGTGAATTCAACGAGGACCTTCTTCATATAGCTTCACGAATTCTATCTCAGTTAATTGAAAAACTTCATGGACTTGAAGATGATAAAGAACGTCAGAAAATGATTGCGCAAGCATTGGATCGGATTCTTCTAGAAGGATCCAAACGAACAGGGGACAAAAATACCGTCTTAAGCCCTCGTGAATTACAGGTAGCACTCCAAGTTGCACAAGGTCTATCCAATGAAGAAATTGCCAAGGCTCTTTTTTTAAGTAAACGTACAGTGACAACACATTTAGAACGGATTTTTCAAAAGCTTTCCATTAACTCCCGGACTGCCTTAGCAAGCTACGTGATTGAAAATGGACTTTCTGATTCTCCGTAATTAAGAAAAATACGTATTTCAACCGATATTTTAAATGGACCACACCACTTATGATAAGTTTAAGACTTATGAATAGGTGGTGTTTTTTTATGGAATGGCTTGTATTTTTACATGTCGTTGCAGCGGTGGTCGGTCTTGGTCCTGCCTACGCTTTTCCTCTGATATTAAAAAAGGAAAAGTCACTTTTTGAGGTAAAAAGGATGGTCGATCTGGTGGCTCGTTTAGAAGTTCTCCCGAAAATTTTCGGAGGATTGACCTTATTATCAGGGTTACTGTTAGTTTGGCTTGGGAATTATGGGACATATTTTACTTTATGGATTGGTGGAGCATTAGTTCTTTTCATTTTAGCTGAAGTCGTTATTATCGCCTTCTTAACTCCAGCTGCCAAAAAGCTTTCTGCTGCATTATCAGAGTTACGTGAACAGGGGGCATCCGAAACGGATGATCATTCTCAAGGATTGCTTACAAAAGTCAGAAAATACCATATTATCGCTTGTGTGATTGTAGTTGTAATTATTGCTTTTATGGTGGTTAAACCAATATAGGAAGTGAATAACAGATGGATCGTTGGGAAGAGAAATATTTGGATTTTTTACGTATCGAGAAATTGGAACCTGACTATAAGTACTTGCAAAGGTTAGTAGAGGCACATTTGCATCGTGTACCATTCGAGATTATTAGTAAATATCATTATTACACTACACGGGATCGCAATGATTTGATTCCTAGTAAAGAAGAGTATCTTGAAAATTTACTTGGAAAGGGCTGGGGAGGAAACTGTTATATTCTCAATATTCATTTTGGAAAACTGCTCTACACCCTTGGGTTTGATGTTAAAATTGTCCGTGCTAAAGGGGGAAACACCCATCTTGGTTTGATGGTTACGATGAACGGAAAATCCTATTATACAGATGTAGGCTTCATGGCACCTTTATTTGAACCATTGCCAATTGAGGAGGAACCATATTTAATTCGCTGCGGTGAAGAAATGATCATCAAGAAGGTCGGTAGACGTGAGTATTTGTTTGATAGAAGGTCAGGAGGACAGACTTTTGTCGCCAAAACAATCGAATGGTTTCCAGTAGAGGTTGAAAGTTTTACTGAAGATATCATCCATGCACATCGGGATAAAGACGAGAATCCATTTATGCGGAGGATTGTAGCAACGATATTTAAAGACCGAGTGAGCTATGCCGTCATAAATTCAAAATTGATTGTAAAATCCGACAGCGACATTCACGTTACAGATTTTGTGAATAAAGAGGACTGGATTCAGATGATGGAAAAGACTTTCAATCTTCAAAAACAAGACCTCCTTTTTGGATTGAATTTTTTAGAAGAAAGAAATGTGAGCATTTTTGTTGAATCAAACCAGTCTTAGGTAAAAAGGAAACCTGTCGCCAATTTCTTTTATGGGGACAGGTTTTCTATTTCTGACTCATTTGTCTAAATAACCCTATGGAGAACATAATCCTCTGCTTACGTATCATTTTTGTCCTGGAATTTATAACAATATTGTTGAAAGCTATTTTGAAGATACCCTTCAATTCACAAGTCGAATCATGATCCCAGACTTATCATCTGAACGAAGGTTATTCCTTCTCTCAAATTGTTCTAACTCAATAGAATACGAAGAAACACCAGATTTCTGGATCATTTTAAATGTTTCTTCAAGTAAATAATCGGGGTGAAATAGACCATCCGTTATCATTAATAGTGCTTTAATTTCACTGATATTTACTTGACCTTGCTGAATAAAATGTACAGCTTCTTCCCTTCCATTCGCTACAGTGTATCCATGTGGTTTATTCGCTAATGAACGATTAAAGATACGCTGTTGAGTAATATCTTGATAAAAGTCCTCATCTGGAACCGTAACTCCTTGTTTCCTTTGTTCCTCACGCCATGCCTTTGCTCGATAACTTATCCCTTTTACTGTGTCCCTGGTTAGAGCTTTTATCACTCCGTTTTGATATTCTGCAATAATCATACAATCACCAAGCTGAGCATAAGATATCTTCCCGTCATTTTCAAACTTAATTATGGCTGCACATGTTGACCAAAGTTGTTCATATTTCTCTTGATTAACCATGGATTTTTCCATGCGATCTCGCAGCATCCTATTAGCAGCTTGGATCCCTTCAACTAATGAAAGATTCTCTTGGTAGAGTCTGGAGAAATAATCTTTAAATATATTAGATGCTAAATAGGCACCATTCATATTGTTTTCATCTTTAAATGGTGTTAAAGGCGTTGCCCCATCAAACACCCCATAGACCTTTACCCTTTCATTAATTAAAATGGCATCTTCACTAACACTTTTATAAGGAGCTGCCTTAAAAAAAGAATCAACCTTCATTATTGTTCACCTTCTTTTTTAACAGAATAAATTAAAATATTTTTGAGGGCTCCATAGAAGTTAACCAAAAAGTAATAATGTTTTATTGATAAGCTGCTCTTGTGACATCGCAACGAAAAATGTTTATTAATCCTTTTATTCTTCCCGTATGTATATTATTCTCCTAAAAAAGGTGGTTTCATGATAAAAGCCAACATCTCTGTTGGCTTTACAAAAAATCAATATGGTTTAGGTTGATAAAAATAATTAGGCTTTAAAATTTCATTATTATATGATGCATGAAAAATATGAGTTGCAGCAGGTGACATTGGTGGAATGAGCCAAGTCCAATCACCAGTGACGGATCTTCCTATTTCCTTTTCTTTTTCTTCAAATTTTTTAAACTGTTGAGCAGCCGTATGATGGTCAACGATACTAACTCCATCTTCTTTAAAAGAATGTAAGACGGCTGTATTCAATTCTAACAATGCTCTATCTTTCCATAAAGATATACTACTTTTCGTATCTAACCCCATTAAAGTTCCGATCTGAGGGAGTAAATTATACCTCGATTCATCAGCCAAGTTTCTTGCCCCAATCTCAGTACCCATATACCAGCCATTAAAGGGAGCAGCAGTATAAGTGATGCCTCCGATTTCAAGCATCATCTCGGAAATAATGGGTACTCCATACCATTTCAATTCTAAATCTTCAAACCATTTGTACTGAGGATGACGAAGTGGAACTTCAAGTGGAAGATGATCTGGAATTTCAAACAAACTTGGACTATTATCATTTATTTGTATTACTAATGGTAAAATATCAAACTTCCCAAACTTTGGTTCCCATCCTAGTTTTATACACTCCTCGGTAAAAGCTAAGGAGCCGGGGTCCCCTAAAACACCTTGCTCAGTACTATATCCGGCGTAGCGGATTAATTGGTGATTCCATATACGTACCGTTCGGTTAGGAGTTTTCTGTGGAAAAATTGTGATAGTAGGCCGGATCCGTCCCTTATTCGTTGCATACTCAATGTGCTCAAATAAAGCCCCAGCCATTTCCTCTTCTGTGTTTAAGCGTCTCTTATCGATAACGTTTAATTGATCCCAAAATAACCTTCCAATACAACGATTACTATTACGCCAAGCCACTTTTGCTCCATATTCTAATTCCACAGCTGTGTGTTCATAAAAACCTTGACTTAGTATCTGTTTATTAATTTCATGCAACCTATTTTCTAGTTCCTGCTCCGTTTTATTTAATTCGCTATAACAGGAACGAATAAATTCCTTTGCTTCCTTAAATAAATCGTTATTCAAAGTAAAAACCTCCTCCAATGATAAGTGATATCCTGATAACTTAATAATATCATAGTGGAGACAAATGACAGAATAACACCTTGAAGATCTCTCTCATAGCTAGGAGGTTATAAAATTTGGCTTTAGAATTCCTTAAAGTTTAATATAGTCTAGCATTCGATTAAAATGGTATATATTTAGTATTTTTAGAGAGGTGAAAGAAATGGTTTGGAAGATACACAGTTCAATTCAGAAAAAAGTGGATCGCTTTGGGATTACGGTTGATGAGGTAATTCTCCCAAATGGAGAGGAAAAGACCTTTTCCTATTTAGACTTTGCCAAAGGAGTTTGTATACTCCCGATAACGAAGGACGGAGAAGTAATATGTTTAAAACAATACCGTCATTCGCTAAAAAGCTGGCAATGGGAGCTGCCTGCTGGGATGATTGACAAAACAGACCCTTCTCCAATGGATACAGCGAAAAGAGAGCTTGAGGAAGAAACAGGCTATTCGGCCGTACATTGGCTTGAATTAGGAAGCTTTTACCCTTCACCCGGCTCAACATCGGAGGAGATTTTCTTGTTTGCAGCAGCTGGCTTAAATCCTTCCGAACAAAAATTAGAAAACAGCGAGCAAATTGAACTTCATAAACTGACAATGGAAGAATTGAAGACTTTGATTAAACAAGGCGACTTCAAGCATGGTGCAGGACTTGCAGCAATTTTAAGGTACAAATTTATTACTGAATAATAAAAGAAGCGTAAAGGATCTCTATACTTTTTCCTTTACGCTTGTTTTTATTAATCTTATGTTCAGTGCTTCAAATTCATCTTTCATACATCAAACATGTGAAACAATAAATTCAGCTTGTCCTTCAATGGTATACTCATGAACTCCGTGAGGTAACAGAAAATGGCTGCCCTTCTCTAAAGCAAAGGTCTTACCAGCAATCGTTATTTCGGCTTTCCCCTCGATTACACTCACTTGTAAAAAGTCCTTGGTTAATCCGCAAGATGCTTTCCCGTTTAATTGCCAATGATAAACAGAAAAATACTGCTCCCTCACAAGTTTCTTTTCGACTAAATCACCAATAACTGTTTCAGTTTGCTCTACAGTGGCATCCTGATGTGGAACGGTTGTCACTTGTTTTGCACGCTCCAGGTGTAATTCACGTTTATTGCCTGCTGAATCTGTCCGGTCATAGTCATAAACACGATAGGTTATATCTGAGCTTTGTTGCGTTTCTAGGATAACGATTCCTTTTCCAATGGCATGAATCGTACCGCTTGGAACATAGACAAAATCTCCCGCCTTCACTTTCACTCTTCTTAGCAGCTTGTCCCATTCACCTTGATCCACCATTTGTACTAGTTCTTCTTGTGATTTTGCATGATGGCCTAACACAAGCTCGGCATCTTCTTCAGCACTTAAGACATACCAGCATTCAGTTTTGCCATACGGGACACCTTCTACCTCACGGGCAAATTGGTCATTCGGATGAACTTGAACAGATAGATCATCGGCCGCATCCAAGATTTTAACAAGTAATGGATATTCCCCTTGATGATCGGACTTTTTATTAAAAAGATTCCCATGTTCGTTCCATGCATCAGCTAATGTTTTTCCAGCAAGCGGACCATTTTTAATCACGCTTGGACCATGGGGATGGGCAGAGATTACCCATGCTTCTCCTGTTTGCTTGTAGGGAATATCATAATGGAATTCTGTCTTTAATTTTTGTCCTCCCCAAATTCTTTCTTGAAAAACAGGCTGTAAAAAAATCGGTTCATTTTTGTACATGTTGACCTCCATTTTCTAGATATATGAAAAGAGAGCATTTTTCGCTCTCTTTCAATTATATCTCTCATTATTTATTAGCATTAGCACTTATTCCATCTTAGTTAATGGTTTCCAGCAACTTAAAAGCTTCTTCCTTCGAAGTAACATGTAGCAATTGCTCTCTAAAATTATCATCCATTAATTTTCTTGATAGCATTTGTAAAATCTTCAGATGGGCATCTCCAGAAGCTTTTTCCGGTACAGCAATCATAAAGATCAATTTTGCATCATTACCGTCTAAACTTTTCCAATCTACACCATCACGTTTAATACCAAAGGCAACAGCTGGCCGTGTAACCGCACTTGATTTTCCATGTGGAATCGCAATACTCATACCAAGTCCTGTTGAACTTTCACCTTCACGATTCAAAATAGCTTGTTTAAATGCTTGTTTCGAGCTTAAAATTCCCTTTGCATCAAATTTCGCAATTAATTCATCAATGACCTCATCACGAGTGGATCCAGTTAAATCTGTTTCAATTAATTCTAAACTTGTAATTTCCGTCAATTTATGAATTTCAGTGTTGTTAGTGGCTTCCTCCTTCGAATTAACAACCTCTTTCCGTTCAGGGGCAGCAGCACCAGATACAGGGCCAACACCAGCTGCAACTGGAGCATCTTCCACATTTTTCTTCAAGGCAATAACCATAAAGGCCGTAACAACCACCCCAATAATGATAGCAACAAAGAACATAAGGACATGATCGACAGCACCTAATACAGCAACAATCGGACCACCATGGGCCACTCGATCCCCAACACTTGAAAGCATAGCAATAACAGAACCAACCATTGAACCGACAACGATACTAGGAATTACTCGTAACGGATCTTGTGCTGCGAATGGAATTGCCCCTTCTGTAATACCGAATAATCCCATGGTGAATGATGCTTTTCCTGCATCTCTCTCAGTTTGACTGAATTTTCGTTTGTTAATAAATGTTGCAAGTCCAAGCCCAATTGGCGGAATACAAATGGCAACCGCAATCGGTCCCATAATTTCATAGTTTCCTTCGGCAATCATCGCGGAACCGAATAAAAAGGCAACTTTGTTGAATGGGCCACCCATATCAACTGCAATCATCGCACCAAGAATCATCGCTAATACAATCGAGCTTCCGCCTTGCATGCTAGCAAGCCATGCAGTTAAGGCTTCAAACACATGTGAAACCGGAGAGCCGATGACATAAATGAACAATAACCCAACAATTACAGATGCAAGAATAGGGATAAAAATAATTGGCATAACGGGCAGAATCGCTTTTGGCACTTTAATTTTCTTAATTGCAAGGGCCACATAACCTGCTAAGAAACCAGCAATAATTCCACCAATAAATCCAGCACCAGCTTCACTTCCATAAAAACTACCGTTAGCTGCGATATAACCGCCGATCATACCTGGTACAAGTCCAGGACGGTCAGCAATACTTACCGCAATGAAACCAGCCAAGATTGGCACCATGAACATGAAAGACGTACCGCCAAGCTTTTCTACTTGCTTCCAAATTGAATCATCTGGTATTACGATTCCACCAGGAGTCTGATGGCCTCCAAGCGCTAACGCCAAGGCAATCAATAATCCCCCTACAACGATGAATGGAATCATATAGGATACACCATTCATTAAATGTTTATAAATTGGATTTTCTTTTGATTTAGTCTTCTTCGGTCCATTAGCAGATGCTAATTCTGATTTATAAACAGGAACGTTTCCGCTTTGAATCTGTTTAATGAGTTCTTCAGGTTTACGAATTCCGTCTTGGACACCGGTTACAATTAACTTTTTGCCAACGAAACGGTCTTTCGAAACCTCTTTGTCTGCAGCAATAATAATCCCATCTGCTGCCGCGATCTCTTCTTCTGTTAACGCATTTTCTACGCCTATCGAACCTTGTGTTTCTACTTTAATATCAACGCCTAACGCTTCGCCTGCTTTTTGTAAATTTTCAGCAGCCATATACGTATGAGCAATACCAACTGGACAAGCTGTAACAGCTAATATTTTTCCCATCATGTTCCCTCCTACTGTTAAAAATAAATAAGTAATCGCTTACCTATATAATAAATCCAACTTGTCCATTTAATTTTTTTTATTTTTACCAGAAGTTGCGGTAAAAAAAATTTATTAGAATAAAGAAAACTCGCTGATTAGCTTGCCCCTTAAGGAAAGACAGAGGCGTTGCAGCCCTTTTACTTTCCTAATTAGCCAAAAAAAGAGTGGACATTACATCCACTCTTTCCGACTTACTGATTCTCTTCTAATATCCGTAAAAACATCTCAGCATTCTCTGCGGCCGTTAACTCATGAACAATGAGTGGAGATTCACTCAGGGAAGCAATTTCTCCAATAACACCGCGAATATCTCCATGATTTTCCTTTGCAAGGGATAGCATGAATACCAGTGAAACCTTTTCATTACCCCACTCTAACGGCTCTTTCATGATAGCCGTTGCGATAGCAGACCTTTGGACCATGGAAGGATTTCCATGCGGAATTGCAATTCCTCCGCCAATTGCTGTAGCAGATTTCCTCTCCCTATTCACAGCACTATGGATAAACTCTTTACTTACACAGCCTTTTTTAAAAAGTGCAGTTGCAAGCATTTCCACTACTTCATACCGGTGTTCTTGTTCTACATGGCAAAATAAAAGATCTTCGGTCAAGAATTGGGAAAGGACATTTTGATTATGAAGTCCCGTATTTTTCTGTTTCAGTTCCTCAACAAATTGGCTTAATTTTTTCTTATCCTCCTGTCCAAATAGCGGAGAAATGACGATGTGCTCGATGTTTATTTTTTCAAGAGGAATGGTTGAAATAATAAAATCCGGTTGATGAAGTCTTACATACTCCCCAACTTCTGCTTTACCAATACAAGCTAAAATATCAATTTCCTGATATTGCTGCTCAATTTTCGCCTCTAATAGATGTGACATGCCAATTCCCATATGGCAAACAATCAGTGCTTTCTTCTTACTATCTCTCATATTTTCCATCCGTTCAATCGAGGCCTGAAAATGAAGGACAATATAAGCAGCCTCATCTTCAGGAATTTCCAAATGATAGGTATGTTTAATTTCTTCCAGTGTCAACATCACCATATTAAACATATAAGGATACATTTTCTTAATAGTAGAAAGCAGCGGGTTGGTAATCGGAAAACCGTATTTGATCCGATTAATGACAGAGTGCAAATGCACAGTGAGACCATTTGTTAAAATCGAATCGGCTTCAAAATGAAATAATGCCAGCTTTCCCATTTTACTAATGAATGCACTTACAATTTCTGCTGCATCTTCATCATATTTCAAAACTTGTTCAGATCCCTCTTTTGTTCGCTTGCTGCTAATGAGATGCCAAGTGAAATACACCCGCTCCACTACAGGAAAGGTTAGCCGGAATGCTGATTCGAGCTGTTCGAAAAACCAACTAGCATATTGATATTCTATCCGTTTCAATGCCGATTCCTTTTCGGACTCCTGTACAAATACAGGCGACCTTTGCCGTGTCCGTTTGACCATAATCAGAGCGTGAACGAGCAAACTCTCTATCGCCCCATCCGTTAATGCAATTGAAAACTTAACCTGCATTTCCCCCAACACTTTTCGGACTGTCGTAATTTCATAAGGCAAAAACAAATCCAACACATAATTTTTGACATGGGGAATAGATGAAGTGAGTTCGGGCAAGTGTGCCAATGCATTTCGTTTTTTCAACTCTAATCCTTGAATCACATTTCCAATTCTTTGCTTGCATACGAGTTCAAGCTCATAACGCTGAAGCCAGTTCGTAAAGGTCTCCATGTCTTTTTTAATCGTCGTTTTAGGCACAAAGTATTGATCAGCCAAATACTGAAATGTAATAGGTTTATTACTAGTTAAAAACCGATAGGCTACTTCAATCAGCCGCTCTTCATTTGTTTTTGGCTCGTTAGTAAGGAGACTGCGCAAAATCATTGACCGATCTTCTTCATCAATTTCAAGCGATATGCCAAAACCAGGCTTACGGGTCAGGTTAGCACTAGGGAAATCAAGAAGATACTCCTGCAGCCGGTCTAAATCATTCCGTACCGTTTTCTCCGCACAATCAAGCTTCTCCGACAAATCTTTAATGTGCAATGTCCCTTCTTCATTAACAAGCAATATTCTCAATAATTCCTTTTGTCTATTATTCATCCTTACACCTGCTCTAACTAACAATATTAAGAGTTTATCTTTATTTTGGCACCTATTCAACTGAATAATAATACAAAATGGTTTCGATTCTCTAAAAAAAAGCGTAAAGGGCTCAATCAACGAAGAACCTTTACGCTTTTTTTATTCGGTGATAGTTCTATACTCCCACAGATTATGTATGGGATACAATCAATTCGCAATCCCCATCAACTTTAAATGTTCCAAAACCTACTGGGATGATAAGGTGGATTCCTTTCTTCAATTCATATTTCTCACTGGCGAAAAAGTCTCCTCTTCCCCTTCCCCTTAATAACACTGAGAAAAAATGTACATTTACTTTAGATTGTATCTTCGAGTGCTCGATGCGCCAGCAAGAGGGATCCTATAATCCCCGCACGATCCTCTAGACCTGGGCTGACAATATATTCATCAAGCTCCGGGAGCACCACATAATCACTAATGAATTTTGACAAATACTTAAAAATTGAAGTAAATACCTGTTTCTGATTCATAACCCCTCCGCCAAGGATGATCTTTTTCGGAGATAGAATTAAAATATACTGCATCAGAGCCTGGGCAAGATAGTATCCTTCCAAGTCCCAGATTTCCACCCGATCGACAAGATTAACACCTTTATCACCCCAGCGCTCTTCAATAGCTGGACCGGCTGCAAGACCCTCTAAGCAATCATTATGATATGGGCATTTCCCATTATACTTATCATTTGCGTGACGTTTTACGAGGATATGCCCCATTTCAGGATGTGACAGACCTTGAAGAAGTTTACCTTGAATAATCGCCCCCGCACCAATTCCTGTACCTACAGTAATATATAAGCAGCTATCTAGACCTTTGGCAGCACCGAATGTTACCTCTCCCAATGCAGCTGCATTGACATCCGTATTGAAACCAATCGGAACAGGAAAAGCTGCTTTTAACGTTTGGACAAACGGAAAACCCCTCCAACCCGTTTTTGGTGTAGACGTGATAAAACCGTAAGTAGGACTTTCGGAATTTACATCAATCGGACCAAACGAGCCAACTCCGATAGCCTTTAGCGGATATCTTTTAAAAAAGTCAATGACCTTAGGAATGGTGTCCTCTGGTACCGTTGTTGGAATCTGAATTTGTTCAACAATGTTTCCTTTTTCATCCCCAACAGCACAAACAAACTTTGTCCCACCTGCTTCAATTGCACCTAACATACATAAATTCCTCCTTTTCATCTTTCGACAAATTTCCCATAAAGTGAAGATCGTAATCGAGGCAAAATAAAATCAATACTGTATTATCGTCTTGCTAATCAAAACGGGGAAAAACTAACTGAAAATGAAAAAACCGGCCGCGAAATCATCAAACCCTAGAGATTTTTGAACAAAAGACGAAACAAACACTATTCTCACGAACGGAGTTCTTATTTTATGTAAGAAGTTACTAATTTTTTGAGTGGATTTCTTCAATAGTGCCCTCATTAAGATACCTTTTTGGGAAATTTCTTCTCTTATCCATCACTTTGAATGATTTACTCGTCTAAAGTGGAAATTTACCCGTTAATTTTTCAATTTTACCCGTCTATTTTGCCGAATTACCCGTCATTTTTCCTATTTTACCCGTCAATCCCCTTCTAAAGGGTTGAAAAGCTAGGCGTCATGCCCGGCTATGTTAGATAGCAATACTTTTCTTAACGTGCTGACACCAATCCCAGATTCCCTGACTATTCTCACTAACGGCCAGGAATATTCTCACAAAAAGCTAAAAAAACAAGGGAATGCCCTAAGGTTAAGTTTGATAAATTCTATTAAGTGACCTTTTCATATTATCATGGAATAAATGCTTTTTAAAAAAAATTCCGAGCCGTGATACCGAATTTAGGTTATTTCAACCTTTTGCTGTTTTTTAGAACCAAATGTTTGGACACGGCAATGTAAAGATATCTTTACATTGCATTGTTTTTATTTTATACTCAATGTAAAGATATCTTTACATCGTTATCAATAAAGGAAGTGAAGTGCTTTTGAAAGTAAGAAATAGAATTAAAGAGATCCGTTTGACAAAAGGAATTAGTCAAATTCAAATGGCAGAAGATCTTCAGATTACGAGGCAAACGATTAACGCGGTAGAGAATCACAAATATAACCCTAGCTTAGAACTGGCACTAAAACTGATGAAGTATTTTAATGTGACAATTGATGAAATATTTACGTTGGAGGAGGAGTAGAATGAAAAAGAAGTGGCCCATCATTTTGGCTATTACGGTTGTTTGTTCAATGAGTATTGGTTTCTACCTAGTTAAATTATTGGTTCCTGATTTACCTGTTGGAACAGTTACGGCAGGTATCTCTGGTTCTGTTTTAGGTGTAGGAATTGCTATTGGAACCGCAAAATTTCGTGAAAGTCGAAAAAGCCATAATGTACCTGATGTAGATGAAAGAACATGGATCAATATTAAAAACTTCTATGCATATTCCTTATATATATCGTTATTTGGCAGTATGTTACTTGTATGTGTGCTATTTGCTTTAGGTGTAGAAACCATCGAGTTAGGCGCACTGAGTATCTATTTATTAGCGTTATTTATGTTATTAGTGATTGGAACATTAGTTGTTAAAAGACAGTAAAGCACGTAGTAGTGAAACAAGCTTCATGACTGACTATGAATGCTCAAATAAGTATTACAATGAAAAAGAACATCTAATCCCTCTCCAAATATCGGTTCCAGGTTATTTATGAAAAAATGTGATATATATTGCCAAACCTCGGTCACAATGTTATATTTAGTGTAATATTACACTAAATGATCCGAAGTGGAATATTATTTTATTAAAAGGGACGTTATCAGGAGGAATTAAATTGAAGCAAAAAACGAAGTACACCATACTAAATGTATTATTAATCGGAACATTGTTGCTAAATTTGTTTATTTTTACGTCACGAATGAGCTTTTTACCTTGGTTTATTGAAGATGCTTTTGGATATGCTGGAATCTTATTCACGTCTCCAATATTGCTAGCCATTTTTTTCTTTTTCCACCGTCTTCAAAAAAATTATAAAGTGACTAACTTAAATAAATTCATTCCACTTATTGCTACAATAATTTCTCTTATCATTGTTTTGATGAATGTCACAGATTTTGCTAATCTCATTGCCCTTTCTGTTAATGCAATTATATTTATCATCGCTTGTGGCATACTCATTCAACATGTAGGTGTTAATCAAACATCTTCTCATTGAGGCGGAATACTGACAAAGCGTAGATCATTATAATTTAAAGTTGAATAATGATGGAAGTTTTTAAAAAGATGTTTTTAGAAAGCCAAAAATATTAGGCTCTCATTTAAAAAGAAAAAAATTTTTGAAGTCCAATTGGTTAAATACAAAAAGGGATAGATTAAGCTGAAATTATTCTGTCTTTTCTATCCCTTAATCAATTTTATTATATTGTCTGACATTCCTATGATAATCGGTAAAACTTACTTTTTGCGACCTTTAATAAAACTCTATGAATCCGGCCTCTTTTTCAAAAAAGAAGCAATCGGACCGTCCCTTCGCTTCCTAAGCGACTACTTCACGTTCATTCTTAAATTTCTCATACTGTTTTTCAGTGATAATCTTTTTGAGAATTTGAACGACTTCCCAAACTTCTGCATAGGAAGTATATAGGGCAACAGGTGCAAGACGAATAATGTTAGGTGCTCGGAAATCAGGAATAATGCCGTTTTCCTTTAATGACTTACAAATTCGCGCTGCTTCACTATGCTCAAGGCTCACATGTCCGCCGCGGCGTGTATCCTCTCTTGGCGTTCCAATGAAAAAGCCCATATCTGCTAATTCATGATCAATTAAATTCATTAAATAGCGATTAATTTTAAGCGATTTTTCGCGGATATTTTCAATACCAGCCTCTGTAAAAATTTCTAATGAACCGATTAATGGTGCAACGCTAAGTACATGAGGAGTTCCAATTTGGAACGCTCCAGCTGAATGAGCCGGTATTAATGTATGCTCCATATCAAATTGTTTCTCTTTATTTGAACTAAACCAGCCGGCAAGTCCAGGCATTTTTCCAAAATGTTTGCGATTAACAAATAAGCCGCCCACACCGCCAGGTCCGCCGTTTAAATGTTTATAATTGCACCAAAAAGCAAAATCAACATCCCAATCACTGAAGGAATGCGGGATGGAACCAACGGAGTGACAGCCGTCAAACCCGATTAAAATCCCTCGTTTATGTGCCTCATCGGTTAATCGTTTAATGTCTAATATTTGCCCGCTGCGATATAGAACAGTCGGCAGGACAATTAAGGCAATATCATCGGTCATCGCTTCGATAATATCTACCTCTTCTAAAAAGCGCCCATCACGGCTTTTCACACGGATGAGATGTGTATCCGGATCATAACCATGAATCTTTACTTGGCTCTGAAGCGCATAAATATCGGATGGAAATGTTAGTTCATCCGCTAAAATTTTTGTACGAGTTCCTTCTGGCTGATAAAACGTTGATACAAGCTGATGCAAATTGACGGTGGTAGAACCTGTTACAATGACTTCTTCAGCAGCAGCTCCTACTAACGGCGCAAGCTTTTCGCCCAGTTTCTCTGCCATAAAGAACCATGGATGATTGCCCATAGTCCAGCCATCAATCCCATATTGCTTCCAATCATTTAAGGATTCTAAGAGAGATCTTTCCGCTCTTTTCGAAAGAAGTCCTAAGGAGTTCCCATCCATATAAATAGAACCAGGCTTTAAATAAAACTCTTCTCGAAAACGCGAAAGAGTATCTTCTTTATCTAATTGTTTTGCGAAATCTAATGTCGGTAAGAAATTCGATACCATCATAATCCTCCCTTTTCCTTAATGAAATCGTTTATAAAAAAAAGCATAGCAAGCAATATGACATGATGTCAATATTATATTTTTGAAAATTCTAATTGTTAAAACATCGACAACCTTATAGCAACTACAGCTTTTATTTTGATAACAATCCATATATTCTAGAGGTATTGGAGGAATAGGTATGAAAAAAACAGAGGATAAACGACATTTACGCTCAATCATAACACGGCAAAAATTATTAGAAGCTGCAAAGGAGGTTTTTCTTCAAGAAGGCTTCCAAAAAGCAACAATCTCGCAAATGATAAAAAAAGCGAACATCGGTTACGGAACTGCCTATGTCCATTTTGAAGGAAAGGAAGATCTCTTAATCGTATTGATGGAGGATGTAATGGAACGTTTTTATGAAATTGCCGAGATCTCCTTCCTGCCAAAATCAAAACAAGAAGCAGAGGAAATCATTCACAAGCAGGCGAAAGCTTTTTTATTAATGGCAGAAGCTGAACGGGATATGATGCAAGTCTTTGAACAGGCAATCGGTTTTTCTGCCTTAATTTCAGATAAATGGAAAGCGATTCGGGAGAAATTTATTCAGCGGATCTCAATGGACATTGCCTATGCCCAACAAAGTGGACTGGCGAGAGTAGAATTAAACCATGTTCTCGTCGCACGAGGCTGGTTTTTTACAAATGAAATGTACCTATGGGAAATTGTCCGAGACGAACATCATGCTTCTGTTGAAGAGATTGCAAAAACTATCACTGCAGTCTATGTCACCGGGCTGTATATTCTGTAAGAAAGCAAGGGGAGCACAAGAACCGTCCACTTGCTTCGAAAAAATAAAGGTAAAAAGTTAAAAGATAGTTTATACTTGGATAAATGGTGCATTTATCCAAAAATTCACACTCTTTATAAATCTATAGGAGGAACTGATTCTGATGAAAATTCCTTGGCTTCCTGTGCTAATTTTGTTAACGGGCTTATTGTACATTTTCATTATCCCTGATAATCCGTACGCTGTTAAGATTTTCTTCAAGCTGATCCCAATGCTGTTAATTATTCGTTATGCATACTTGCAATTTTCCGCCAAAAAAACAATTACCCATTGGCTAATCCTCATTGGTTTGTTTTTCTGTATGCTCGGCGATGGCCTAATTGGTGAGTTTGTTGTTGGTCTAAGTGCCTTTCTCATTGGTCATCTCTTTTATCTGGCAGGTTTCTTGAGTAGATGGCACTTTTCAAAGGTCCGGTTTGCGATGATATTACCAATTTCTTTGTATGCATTTATGATTGGCAGGGAGATTATCGCTGCCTTACTTCGAGACGGTAACAATGTCCTGATCGTTCCGGTTTTGATCTATATGCTCGCCATATCTTTAATGGCCTGGTCCGCTATCATGACGGGGAACAAATGGGCTATAATCGGCAGCATTTTATTTGTTTTGTCGGATTCGATATTATCCTGGAATATGTTTGTTTCCGATATCGCATTCTCAGATCAGCTTATCATGACAACCTATTACACTGCTCAATTTCTGATTGCACACAGCCTTCGATCGTTTGCAATCGATACCAGCCAGACGATTGTTAAAACGAGTAGTCATTTATAAAGGAGTGATTAAAATGAAAACCGTGTATGACTTTCAGGTAAAAATGCCTAATGGCGAGAAGAAATCATTACATGAATATGAGGGCAGGCCGTTAATTATTGTCAATACTGCCAGCAAATGCGGGTTTACTCCCCAATTTAAAGGACTGCAGAACTTATATGATACATACAAGGATCAAGGGTTAGAAATACTAGGTTTTCCATGTTCCCAGTTCAACAACCAGGAATTTGAACAAATTGAAAAAACAACGGAGTTTTGCCAGATTAACTACGGGGTAACCTTCCCCATCTTTGCAAAAATTGACGTAAATGGTCCGTTCACCGATCCTTTATTCAAATATTTAAAGGAACAAAAGACAGGACTTTTATCCCCTCGAATCAAATGGAATTTTACAAAATTTCTTGTCAACCGGAACGGTCAGGTAATTGGGCGCTATGCACCCACGACAGATCCAAGCAGAATGGAAGATGATTTAATAAAATTATTGTCTTAATCGTATATGAACAGATAAAAACCACATCCTAAAAAAATGTGGTTTTTATCCGTTCAATCATTATTTTTCGTAAATTAAAGCAGTAAAACGATTTGTTAAAAAACAAGAATTTAGTTCGTCTGTACATAAAATCATTTTTCCGATATACTAATCACCCTGTGGGTGAATTAGTATGTTTTATATGTTCATACGTTTTTTCGAATTCGACTGCTAAATCAATATCCAAAGCTGTTACTCCTTTTGCAGCCCAGGTGCTGAGCGAAACATTAACAGCTTTATATTGGATGCTGATAAATGGATGGTGTTGGTTTGCTTCAGCAATTTGGCCGATTGCTGAAACAAACTGGATACCTTGCAGATATTCTTTAAAAATATATTTTCTTACGATCCACTTATCGTCCTTTACCTTCCAGTTTTGAAGTTTTGCACACTCCAATTGTATTTCTAAAGGGGTTAATGCTGTTAACATTCTTGACCTTCCTTTTGAAGCGGAAGTAAAGCTAATCCATTATTGATTAGGCGTTGAAGCTCTTTTATTTTGCTGAGGTTGAGCAATTCTTGATGCACTTGTTCTGTTTCCATCGTTTGCACACCATGTCCACAGAACAACTCCAGAATTTCTAAGCGCAACAGCCATTCCTTTGGATAAGAGCTTCTCAAATTTTGAAGAACGGTTTGAACAGTAACCATACTATTTTCATCCAGTGACTCTTTTTCACGAACTTCTCTAATTGTTTGGTAGAGATTTTCTAATTCTGTTAACCGTCTTGGTTCTATTAATTCTTTATTAGGTATTTCTTCTATACCGAAGAATGCTTCTGCATCTGTAGCTCCAGGAAAAGCAGAAGTAACGGCTGATCCTACCGCCATGTCGAACACGCCCCATGTCTCTTCAAATAACACTTGATCTCCTAATGTGACTTTACTGTTTTCGAAGGAAATGAGATTTATTTTGTTCTTGTTTTGGACTATATTTGTAACAATTCCCGCTACTTGAATACCGCTCTTGAATGTCAAAGTCGATTTTCGTCCTTTTTCAATTCCTAAAGCCAGAAGTTGTTCCTTGTTACATTCTTCAAGAGAAATGTCCCCTTCTAATAAACCAATTGGCGTTCCAAAACCATCACAATGAATTGCTTTCGAATGTCCAGGAAGCTCCTTATCATTAATAGCTAAGGCTGTTGGTCCTGCTGTTTTCACATAAATGGCCTCGCCATCTGAATCTTTAAGCGTTTTTTCGATCGTTCCTGTAATTTGTATGCCCGAGTTCAATACAAATGTCGACGTACTGCCTGATTGGAGCGCCTTATCTAAGCTCTCGGTTCCACCTTTTCGAAAGGCCATTGATTGGGAAAACTCTTCGATAGCCTCTATCAATTGATCAAAGCTCTCGCAAACAAATAATTGCGGCTGCATGGTCGTTACATCGTAGCTTGTCTGAATACAAGACTCTACAGAAAAAGGAAGTTTTACTACTTCTTTAGACAAACAATGCTTGCTTTCCCCTACAGAAGATAACAGACCTGCACCGTATATTTGAGGGTTCTCCAGCGTACCTATTAGGCCGTACTCCACTGTCCACCAGAAAATTCGCGAGATTTGTTCTGCTTCTGACATACCTTTTACAGCTTTTTGCTTTTCACTTAGCAAAAGTTTTGCCTCTTCAATTTGTTGAGGCGTGGAATTGCGGGCCTCCATTACAATCGAAAGATGTCTTACTGCTTCAAATACTTCATGTTCTGCTTTTGTTGCAAATGCCTTTGCGCCAATTTCTCCAAATCGTTTTACATATGAAGCATATTGAGAATCAAAAATGATCGGTGCATGCCCTGCGGCTTCGTGGATTATATCCGGTGCTGGTGTATATTCAATGTTTTCAACTTTTCGAATATCCACGGCAATTGGCAAAATACCATGAGCTTGAAAATCAAAAAAAGCAACACCTGGAATTAATCCATCTACAATTGCAGCTCCCCAGCCAATTTTTGCAAGACGCTCGTTCATGTCTGATACATTTGGAATTGCCTCTATGTCAATCCCCGATGCCCGGAGACCTTCTACATAGGCCGGATGAGCAGTATCCTTTAGGACATGATGATTTTGTCTCATAACATATCGCCATACCGCATGATCGATTGGTGTGTACTCTTCGTAGTGCTGCTCTGAGACAAATTGTCTCAAATGAACTGGAATCTGTTTTGTAGGTTTTGATAATTGGTTCATATTAGATTCAATCCTTTCTATTTTTTAATGTAGTTGTGAATTCTCTTATTAAGGTAATCGAATTCTACATTTCATCCTTGCTCTCCTCCTTTTCATAAAAAAAACCTACTGGAAAAACCAGTAGGGACGAATAGACTTCGCGGTACCACCCTAGTTGCGAGCATACGCTCACCACTTCATTCTAATAACGACTTTGTTGCCGTCTTCCCCTTCATAAAGAACTGCTGCCTTTACTACGAAAAAGAAACTCCGGGACTGTAATTCATGCTTACGTTTGTACTGATTCACACCGACCATCAGCTCTCTGTAGACAAAACGCTAAGCACTAATGTATTCCCTTCCATGCTTGTATCCTATGAAATTTTTAAAAACTAAATAAAAAGTCCCTACTGGAAAACCAGTAGGGACGAATAGACTTCGCGGTACCACCCTAGTTGCGAGCATACGCTCACCACTTCATTCTGATAACGGCTTTGTTGCCGTCTTCCCCTTCATAAAGACTGCTGTCTTTACTACGAAAAAGAAACTCCGGGAGTGTAATTCATGCTTACGTTTGTACTGATTCGCACCAACCATCAGCTCTCTGTAGACAAAATGCTAAGCACTACTATATTCCGTTCAACGTTCTACAATATATAACATTTTTTTAGTATAACGAATTATAAAGGGAGATTAAATAAATTGTCAAGGATTAAATATTAATAGATATATAATCCTACATAGGCTTTTGAATTTTATAATTCCCTTTGACACCTAAATATGTTGTAATTTATCCGGGTTCCGTACAAAGTAAAGGCTTCCGATTTCATCGTTCTCCACATGTATAAGCAATACGGTCTCCATCACCCCATCCGTCCGAACCACCAACCCCGTTTGGCCGTTTAGAGGTGTCAGCTCGATTTGAACGCTTTCTCCGAGATTGGATACCTGATTGAACAGCCCAAGCAGGAATCTAGCCACACGTTCAGGTGTTTGGATTGGATGAGTTGCAGTAGACTTTTTACCACCGCCGTCCGCAATCAGAACAACTTCTTCAGCAAGCAAAGCCAATACCGAATTAATGTTATTTTGTTCGAGGGCCGTAATAAACCGCTGTACCCATTCCTCTCCCGCCAATTCGCTACTAATTGACTCCTCTTCGGAAATCCCCATTTTCCCTCTGGCACGGCTCATCAGCTTACGGCAATTTGCCTCGGTTTTGTCGACAATTTCGGAAATGGCAGGGTAGTCAAAACAAAGCGCTTCGCGAAGGACGAATATCGTTCGCTCTACTGGAGATAATCGCTCAAGCAGGACGAGCATAGCATACGACAACAAATCACTACGGACGACCGATTCAAACGTATCGTCATCTGGCGTCGGTATCGGTTCAGGAAGCCACGGGCCGAAATACTGTTCCCGCCGCCAACGAGCCGATTTAAGCAGATCGTAACAGTAGTTGGTCATCATTTTGCACAAATATGCTTTCGGCTCTTGGAGATGGTCATGATTCAACTGGTAAAACTTCACAAATACATCTTGAACCGCATCTTCTGCATCGGCAACCGAACCGGTCAACTGATATGCAAGCGTAAATAACAGTTTTTTATATTCCTCGTAAAGTTCTGTCATTTCCATCATTCAATTCTCTCCTGTACTTTCCTTTTTACCCTCTATTTTACTAGACTTGCAGAATCCCAAGTGAATTTTCGTATTTTCCAACCAATTTTTCCTGTGAACAGGAAATCTAGTCCCCATTGATGAATCCATACCATTCCTCGTTCTGGCCCCAAGCTGATACAGAAAAGATCCATAAACGCCTGGTGGGAAGGGGCAGGGCGATTGTTTATATCTGCTGCGATAACTTTTGCCAGCCGTACTGCTTGAGGAATGGCTTCCTTACATGTCATTCTGTCCGATCGCCCGCTTACCGGATCGGCAATATGTGCACAATCCCCTATACTGTAGACTCCCGGAACCCCTTCGACTCGATAACTGGCATCCACAATGACCTGGCCATCGGACGTGAGTGGCAATCCAAAGCTACGGAGTACCGGATTTGGCAATAGACCAAGTGTCCAGACACATAAACCGACAGGTAGCGTCTTGCCTCCAGTCATTCTTAGCAGACCATCCTTCTCCTGAACTGCTTTACACTGATGAAGAACGGTTACTCCATTCTCTTTAAGTGCTCGTTCTAGTTTTCTCCCCACCTTAGCAGGGCCTTCTGGAAAAAGTCTATCCCTTCCATTAATGAGGAAAATCCGGATCTCTGTAGGATCAATTCCTAGAGCACCAGCCTCCTTCCTTATAATGGAGGCTAGCTCTGCGGAAGTTTCAATGCCGCTGATACCCGCGCCCGCCACCGCGACGGTCAGCAGTTGTTGGCGTTCAACTTTGTCTGTCTCCTTAGTAGCCTTTAGCAAATTCGCCTTCCATTGCTGTCGAATGCTTGTCGCAGCATTCAAGTCTGATAAGGCGATTCCGCCTTGATCGTGGGCTGGCTTTCGTATAACACTACCGACTGCAACGACTAGAATATCGTAGTTTATATCATGTATATTCCCTTTTTGGTCTTCATATTGCAGTCGTTTTTCCTCACTTTTAATCCCCGTAACCATACCTTGAAGGAAACAGATATCGTCAGAAAATAGTTCTGACCAAGGAATAGTGATACTTTCACCTTTAGCAGCCGGCTTAAATAGCAGCACCTTTCTGAGGTGATAAGGCTGTTTATCAATCAGAATAATACGCAATGGTGTCCCATTCATGGTTTTTTTAATGGCTTTTATGGCATTAATTCCAGCGTATCCGCCGCCGATTATTATGCATGTTCGTTCTTTCATACAAATCCACTCCTCCTAGTTGGTTTGCACATATAACGAAATATAAGCTCATTTTGTGACATGAAAATAAAAAATTTTATTATCTTATAGGCTTGGTGGCAGGGGAGCTGGGCTTATAGAAATCTAAGCTTATTGGTGGTAGGGACAAACACAAAAATCCCTCCTACGTGATCGGGTTCCTCTTATTCTATTGGGTTCGGGTGCGCCTACCCTACTTATGCACTCCTATTAATATTCATACCTTCTTCCATCATGTCGATGTTTGATCAGATGAATGGTCATTTCTAAACTGCCTTGGGGTTAAACCTGTGTATTTTTTAAAGATTTTTATGAAATAACTTTGATCGGTGAAATTTAGCCACGTGCTGATGTCTGAAATCGAATAATTGGTTAAAACTCATAACCGCTTGTCAACATTATATTTATAACTATCTTTATGGAGACATAACACTTGATAACCTTGCAGAAATGTGTCGTTTAAGTCCCAATTACTTATCATCCCTTTTAAAAAAGAGGTTGGTATACCTATAAGTGAATATATTCAACGGCAACGAGTAGATGAAGCAAAAAAGCTGATTTCTTTTTCATCTGCTCCCTACTTTCTATTTATTAATAAAACTAGTTAAAAAAGACTCCTTTCCTAAAATTGTAATATTAAGAACATTATATTATTTTGCTTTCATATAGCAATTGGGGTTTTTTGATAGGCATTCATACCTATATTTTTTAAAAATTACCAAACTTGTAAATTGGGGTAATTTATCTCCATTTATAAAACAATCGAAAAGGGCACCATTATTTTGGTACCCTTTTTGATTGTTTTATATTATTGAAAAAAAGAAAGCGGACGATTAAGCCCGCTATTAGTACGTTATTTAGGTTTTGGTGGTGGAATTAGCTTGATTTCCTTATTGGCATAAATAGTAGCAATTTCATTAGATTGTAATAATCTTTTAATTTCCTTCCCTGGAAGTTTCATCGACACCCCGTTAAACGCCATTTTATAGGTATGCTTTATCGAATAAGGAATTTGGTTTTGGCCTAAATATCGTTCTATATCCTTCTTAAAGCGTGAATGACTTTCTTCTACGTCCTGTTTTGCTTGTTCCAATGTTAATGGTACTCCACTCATTTCTGCAATGGCGACTGCAACCTTTGCTGGCTGCGTTTTAAAGTGAATGATGATTTCAACCATCTTTTCACTATTCATATCAACTTCTGGGTCAATGTGTATAGCTGAAGTCATTACTTCTTTCCCCCTGTTTTCTCCCCGTTCCCTTATGTAATCATGATTGTCATATCTAGCTAGACATAAAAGACAAGTAAGCAATAAAATTGGATACCACCTTACCATTACTATATCATCCTTCCTTCGATAGAATACTTCAAGGATTCCCTTTTTAACCTATCCTTATCAAATTCTCTAGAAGGGTAAAAATATATAGTCGACAAAATTATAATTTTTTTATTCACAATCTGCTATTGGGGTATTTTTGTAGGCCTTTTTTACTGAATGTTTAAAATTGGGTTAGCCTAATCATTCAAAATATAAAGTAAACATGAAAATCCGCTGCAAAGAACTTTGCAGCGGATTAATACATATCTATGTAATTAAGTGAAAAGATCAAAGAAACGGATTATAGAAACGATTTCCATCATAAAAGGTTGCATAGAGTGAGACCAATAGAATAAAAGCAAATAAGATTAGGGTGAATACATCGATTTTTTGAAATGGGCGTGCCCGGTACCAAGAACGCTTTTTGTTTTTTCCAAACCCGCGGAGCTCCATGGCATTGCTAATGATTTCAATTTTATCGAGACTTGATAAGATGAGTGGGATGATGATCGATGCAGCATTCTTTATCCGCTTCGGCAGCTTTTCTTTGCGCGACATATCAATCCCACGGGCTTGCTGGGAAAGCGAAATATTACGAAAATCTCGTTGAATGTCGGGAATATAGCGTAATGCAAGTGCAACAGCATAAGAAATTCGGTAGCTGACACCGATGCGGTTTAATGATGCGGCAAATTCACTTGGATTGGTTGTCACGATAAATAGAATCGCCGCCGGAATGACGGTGAAATATTTAAGCGTAACATTCAATTGATAAAACAGCTGCTCTAGCGTGATCGAATAGCGCCCTCCGATTTCAAACAGCACATGGCTTGTCCCATAGATTTTTACCCCTTCTTGCGGCGAAAACACATAGATTGCAAGATTATTAATCATCAGAAAGAGTAATATAAATAGGAGGACAAAGGCCACTTCCTCAAGTTTCACCTTAGAAACGATAAAGACACAGATACTAAATAAGAAGAGGAAGACCAAAACTCGCGTATCATAGGTGAGCATCGCAATCGATGACCAGATCATAAAGCAAATCAGCTTGGTTACACCTGTCAGCCGATGGACCGGCGATTGCCGCTCAATGTATGAAAGCATTTCTACTGCCATTTCTGTCTCACCTCGCGATCATAAGCGATAAACCGCTCGACAAACTGCTTTGGCTCGCTAATTCCTGCCTGGTGTGCCAATTCAAATAAGGAGGTTTCCTTTAAGTTTGCCTTTTCAATAATAGTAGAATCCGCCAGTACATTGACAGCAGAGTCATCGGCTATTTTTCTTCCGCCGGCAATCACAATCGCCCGCGGCGTATATTCAAGCATGAGATGCATATCATGGGTAATCATGATGATTGTTACGCCTTGACTGTTGAGTTTCACCAAAAATTCCATGATCTCGGTATAATGGCGGAAATCCTGACCTGCGGTTGGCTCGTCAAGTATGATTACCTCTGGCTCCAATACTAAGATAGAGGCGATGGTTACTCGCTTTTTCTGGCCAAAGCTTAACGCCGAAATCGGCCAGTTACGGAATGGATACAATCCGCAAATTTTCAATGTCTTTATTACGCGCTCTTTTATTTCGGCTTCCGGTACACCGCGGATGACAAGACCAAGCGCCACTTCATCATAGATCATCTGCTTCGAAATCATCTGATTCGGGTTTTGCATCACCATGCCAATCCTTGATGCCCTCTCTTTAATCGTATCTTCGGTAATATCCTGCCCGCGATAATATATTCTTCCCGAGCTAGGCTTTTCAAAGCCGCAAATTAATTTGGACAGCGTCGACTTTCCGGCACCATTTTTTCCAACAATACTGACCATTTCACCTTTTTCGATCGAAAAAGAAACACCGTGAATCGTTCTTTTTCCCGGTGTGTAGCCAAAATTGATTTCCTTTAATTCCAAAACAGATTCTGTTTTCTCTCTAGGCTGCGGGCTATCCACTTTTGTAAACCAGTCTACTAACTGACCTTTGCAGCTTTCGACTTGAAAGGTATCGAGATGAGCGGGCTTCATTTCTGGCGTAATATCACAGGCTGCATATTTCGCTGCTTTCACATATAAGGGCTCGCGGATGGAACATTGCTCCAAGACGGGGGAAGCTAATAGTTCATCTGGAGTCATGTCACTGATAATCCTGCCATCATCAACGACAATGATGCGGTCAACAGGACAATGCAAGACATCCTCTAAGCGGTGCTCGATAATCACGACCGTTTTATTTGTTTCTTGTTGGATCCTGTCAATGAGTTCAATTGCATATTTTCCTGTTGCCGGATCAAGATTGGCAAGCGGTTCATCAAATAATAGAATCTCGACATCATCGACCATTACACCAGCAAGTGAGACCCTTTGCTTTTGCCCTCCGGAAAGATGGTGCAGCGAGGAGTCCAAATAATCCTCCATTTCCACCATTTTCGATACCTCGGCCACCTTATCAAACATTTGTGTTTGTGGTGTACAATCATTTTCGAGCGCAAAAGCGATATCCTCAGCAACCGTAAGCCCAATAAATTGACCATCAGGATCTTGGAGAACTGTACCGACTTTTTTAGATAAGGAAAAAATGTCTAAATCCTTAGCATCCTGGCCGCAGATTTTCAAACTTCCTGATACTTCCCCTTTATAAGAAAAGGGAACAAGGCCATTGAGACAATGGCCAAGTGTGCTTTTTCCAGATCCAGAGGGACCAACAATGAGAATCTTTTCCCCTTCATAGATCGTTAAGTCTATCTCATGTAATGTTGGTGCCGTCTGACTGCGGTATTGAAAGCTATAGTTTTCAAATTGTATAACCGGTTTTTTCATAAAATTTCTCCTAGTGAATCAATGCTCTTCTGTTTAATAACTTACTCTTCTCTTTGCAAAACAGACTGTATCTACTACTTAAACATCCTTTGTCAGACTGCCGCTTTGACTGCGGCTTTTTGCATAAATACTAAGCAAAAGCGTACCAAGGACAGCAACAGTTACCATGTTTAGCCCTCCGGCAACCACGCCTTGTAAATAAACTTTATTTGCCGGTTCGGCATAAATGAGAACATCCAAGGTTGGAGCAATCGCGAACCAGCCGATTGCTTGGACGACGATTTGAACCACGTTAAACAAAATGATTTTTTTCGTATTAAAAATGCCTGATTCAATATTGATTTTCTTCGCTGCAAGGCCAATTAAGAAACCGACGATTCCAGAAACGATCACCCAGCTCCACCACGGAGTTCCGTAGAAGATGGCATCCTTTAAGGCATGGCCGATTAACCCAATCAACCCTCCGGCAACCGGTCCGAAAACAATCGCCATTAACGCTAAAAAGCCGTACGATGTGTCAAAATTCGTATTTGGTACTCCTGTTGGAATAACGGCGAATCTGCCTAATATTACAAATACGGCTGCGCCAATCCCAATAGCCACGATCGTTTTTACTGATAACTGATTTCCTTTCATTTCCTCAACCCCCAAAAAAGTTCTTTTTCATAAAGTTAATTGTAAACAATTTTCGGCACTTTGCGAATAGATATTTTCCATGATGCACCTGTTTCAATATGATATGCCTTGGCAAAAGAACCTTGGTTAATCGCAACGCCAATTTTATCAAGCGAATTCACATAAAGCAATGGCTCGCCTAAATGGATATCAGCAAATGTCCGGCCATACGTCATAATGTTTTTATAGACTTGGCGGGTATTATTATCAATCGTCACTTCAAAGGAATCACCATATTCCACTGATAAATTTTTGAAGAGTACACGATCAATATTTGTCCATAAATTACCAAAGCGAATATCAAGTATGTCAATATGGCCTGTGAGCACATGATTGGTAATACTCGGCTCCTCCTTGGGAAGTTCGATGATGGAATCAACCGGCACTTCTGGACCCACCTGTTCAAACGTAATTAAATTGGAAGCGAGTCTTGCCCCGGTATATGCATAGACATCACGACCGTGGAACGTGTAGGATTCACCGGAGCTCGGCAAGCGATTGGCGGTCTCATCAATAATTCTTACTTCTTTAATACCAATACAATTTTTAATATGGGTAAGCGTACCATTGTCCGGAGTAATAATATACTGATCCAAAGCCGTTTTCGCGACAACACTTCTCCGCTCAGAACCGACACCTGGGTCAACAACCGAAACAAACACCGTTCCTTCGGGCCAATAGGAAACCGTCTGATATAATCGGTAGGAGCCTTCCCAAATATGATACTGGGGAATGTCATGGGTTAAATCAAATACACGGATAGCTGGATTCACGGAAATGGCCACACCATACATGGCGCTTACGGCACCGTCACTTGTACCAAAATCAGTTTGTAACACGAGATGATTATTCATTATATTTTCCTCCTTCGTTTTTTATTCTAGGTATGAAGCAGGGGGACAGTTCTCCTGCTTATAATGTACGAGATACAAAAGAACCGTCTCCTCGCTTCACTTCTCTTATTTACGGAATTAAAAAAACCACGCCCCTATCTATTCAAGAAAATAGATAAGGACGTGGTTGATCTCCACGTGGTACCACCTTAATTTACTGTTTGCTCACACAAAACAGCCTCTGCAAGTACGAGAGCGTAATGCTGCTCTTTATACTGTGGTATGGATAACGAGTACCAAATCTCGTCGGAACCTACTCCAATCTAGTTAGATTGTTTCAGCACGAAGCTCTGAGGCCATTGTTCGGATTAGTATTTTTGCTTCTTTTCAGCTGCCGAAGCTCTCTGTGTAAAATAACGTAATCGTACTTTCCCTCTTCAACGCTATAAAACATATATTGTTTGAAAATTTATTAAAATTATAGTTCGTATTATCGAAATAGTCAAGCAATAAAATATCAGAAATTTTTTTAATATGGAAAACACAAAACAGCTGGTTGATTATGGCGAGCGTTTAAACAAAACCAGCTCTAACAATAGTAAAAATGTCTCCAAGAAGGCTGATTGAAAACAAAACTAACTCTATTTATAGGAAAAATGTCTTCAATAAGGCTGATTGAAGACAAAACTAGCTCTATTTATAGGAAAACTGTCTTCAATAAGGTCGATTGAAGACAAAACTGGCTAGATTTATTGGAAAAATGTCTTCAATAAGGCCAATTAAAGACAAAACTGGCTCTATTTAAAGGTAAAATTCTCCAATAAGGTCGATTGGAGACAAAACTAGGTCTTAATACTGAAAAGCTGTCTCTATTCCAGCCCAATTTTCATTTATAACAAAGTTAACGATATTGACTAAAATCAACCCTCAAATGTAACATAGCCATTTTTTAAATAAGGCCCCCATCGGGTTATATTGTGAAACAATTCTATGAAACTAGATTATTCGGCCATAGGACCGTAAGTTCGGAACGTTTAACGATCTATCTTTTTAAAATAACGATAAATCTTTTCTAGTTTTTTGGTTTGTTTCCCCTTTGGACTTTCCATATTTCCAAATTCAAAAAACTTTACTTGTTTGATTCCGACAAAACTGAATAAGGCTTTTTTCATCAATATTTTATGTGAATTATTTAACCAGAGAAGTGGATAGTTTGCAGGTCCCTTCATAGTGGACACACATACAACTGATTTTCCTTTCAATAGTCCCTCTGTCAGTAGTCCTTTTTTATCCTTGTAGGCAAAATTTGCAGCAAATAATTGATCAATGTATCCCAGCAACATGGCTGGAGGTCTTCCCCACCAAATGGGGTAGACAAAAACAATCTTGTCAGCCCAAGAAATTTGCTGTCGATATTTTTCAAGGTGAGGATCAAGATACATATCACGTCTTCGTTTATGCTCATTAAACACAAGCAGTGGATTAAAGCCCTCCTCATACAGATCTAGCACCTGTATTTCCTTTATATTCGGATTTTCATGACTTCCTCTGATGACCTTCTGTAAAAATGAGTAACATAAACTTTGATGATTAGGATGTGTGTAAATTACAAGAATTTTCATGACGCACCCCTTTTACTTATCATTTGATAACTAAATCATAGCAGTCACCATTTTTGTTGTCAAATGATAATTGTATTATGATAACAAATTTGTTATCTTCACAATAAGAGGTGAGAGAGATGGACAAAAAAGCGCTTTTTTTAAAATTAGTGTCTTTTACGACTTCGGTTCATCGTGTGACACACGAATTAACCCAAAACGCAAAATCTGATTCCATAACACCCGTTCAATATAACATTCTTGAGTATATAACCGTTAGCCAGCCCGTTACCCTTAGTGAAATTAGTGATTGTCAGCATATGTCGATGCCAAATACAAGTCGTGAGTTGAAAAAATTAAGTGAAAAAAATTTAATAGAAAAAATAAGTGATCCCGAAGATCGACGAAAACAGTATATTCGTCTTTCTAAAGATGGAGAAACCATGATGAACGAAGCCTTTGCCCATGTAGAATCACGTTTCCTACATCGTATACAAAATGCTTCAAAAGAAGATTTAGAGGAGATTAACAGCGCCCTAGATATTCTTCAGACAAAACTATTTTTTTAAATCTATCCATTTTTTCATGGTAAAAAATTCGTAAAAATTAGTCGGGGCTTTGCACCGTTAAAAAAAGAGAGAAGTGTTTCCACTTCTCTCTAGTACTCTATTAGTCATTTCCACTCGACAAACTTCAGTTGGTGATCTGTTCAATCCGAAGGTTATCTAAAATAAATGTTCCTGCCCCAGTATCTCCATTCAAACTAGTTCCATCACCGAAAATTCCAATATACGTTTGGCCATTCTCGGAACCAGTGACTGTAAACTCAGCAGTTTTGGTATCGGTAGATGCAGTAAGTGTATTGTTTATACTCAGACCCTTGGCAGCGGCAATATCGTGAATATCAATTTCTTGATCCCCTGAGATAAAGCGATAGGAATTGGCAGTAGTTTGATAGTCAAAGGATACTTTATAGGTTACGCCTGGTTCAAAGTGGAAGTGCTGCGGAATGGTACGATACACTAAGCCTTTGTTTCCAGTATTTACTTTAACGGACCAATTTCCTTTGATAACATCATCTACTAATTTTTTACCTGCCCATCCTTTTTGTGTATACGGAGCATGTAATTCAGACAAATGAATTCTATTGTCTTCTACACCTTCCGTATTCCCAATAACAAATGGGTAAATTCCTTGCACGACCGATTCAAAATCTTGTTCAAATACCTTTGGTGATACTTCATTTTTCAAAGATTTTTGCACTACCCGAATGTCATCAAATTTAGTAATTCCTTCACCTGCCTCACGGCTGAGAACTAATTCAGCTTTATTAGATGCAGCTGTAAAGCTTACTTGCATTCTTTGCATTTTGCTATTGTATCCATCATTCGAAGCATGTGAGTCTGCTTTTACAAAGTTCTTTTGCAGGCTGCGCAGCGTGTAATTGCTAGCATCTTTTACTCCGCCAATCACTTTAATTCCGGCTTTTACATCACTATTGTTTTCTACATAGACCTCTGCCACATAATCTTTGCCAGGTTCAAGACCAGTAATGGTACGGGATACGGATGTATTTTTTGACGGACTGTCGATATTCAAGTAATAGTCGCCGCTGCTTACATTACGGTCATTTCCAGTTTGATTCATTCGGTTGACACTTACAGCATCCTTATCTCCAGCAACTTTTGTATGGTTATCTTTAACTGTTCCCGAATTAAATCCTGTGTCATAGACATGAGCATCCTTGCTCCAGTCATCGACTTGTAAACCCTTCTCTTTCTTTGGTACAACAATATATGGAGTTGCTGCCTCAGCCATCAAGGTTACCTGATTGTTGACAACCTTGATTTTCTGCACATCTGTTCTGCCTTGATCGGTCAATTTATAAACATAAACTTTAGAAGCACCTGCATATTCATCTGGAAGTGTCCAAGTAGTTGTTCCGCCTTCCAAATTCCAGTGGTACAGTTTTTCAGAATCCGGAGTTGGATTTTTAAAGTCTTGCTCCACCCAAGGAATTAAATAAGCATGTTCATCAAGGACGACATTTCCATTAAGTGTAATCACACGTTCTCTGGAATTGTCCTTCCTAGTGACAACAACAACATCACCATTACTTGGGTCCGCCAATTTAATTTCCTTTTCTAAGTTTGTTTTACTTCTGTCACCTTCAACAATTGTCCAATCGGTGACATAATACTTTTGTAAAAATTTCGTTGGTAGATTTGTATCGAATGTCATCCGGATAAATTGGTCAAAGTTCTTATCAGATTGCCATCCCTCGAAACCAGCTAATTCAAATCCGCCAAGCAACGGATGATCAGCCGTTCCGCCTGATTCAGGCCAATTTAACACCCAAGAATCTTTTTGGTGATTACTAATAAAGCGAAGGACTTCAGAGTTGATTCCTTTACTGGATGGTCCACCGTAGTTCTTATCCGTAGCCCAGTGCTGCCATGTAGAATAATTGGCAACTGACGTACCAAACTCCGTTGATACCCTCCAGCCTCGATCAATAAATTGCTCTGAAATTCGATCAGATTCCCATTGATCTTGATACCAAACGTCTAAGTAAACGAAGTCAAGACCTGGTGCAGCTGCTTTTAATTCGTCAAGCCTTTTCGCACGTGTTCCTGAGTACAAATCCTTTAATTTATTGATAGTATAAGATTGGTCTAACCAGCCCCAGCCTCTTGAATTAGGACCGTCAATAAAATCTTCATTGAAAGCTTTGGCTTCAGGATACGTTTCTTGAGCATTGATATGGACACCAAATTCAGAATTGTACTTATGCCCTTCACGAATTAGTGTTTTTAAATCGTCAGCTCCTCCGATCCGTTCACCGACATTGCCATAATCCGGGTGCGCACTGTCATGCCCTTCATTTCCATATCCTTTTAACAGTACAGACTGACCCAATCCATCTGTAGCGAGAGCCACCTTTTTAACATTATCCAATGTTTTTAAGAATGGCTGTTGTGCTTGTGAGCCAAAATTCATGGCAATCCGTTGGCCTACCAGATTGTTTACATCGTTAAAGCCTGGAATGTCCTGCATGATCTCACGGTAAGCAACCGCACCATCCTGCCAGTCAATTTCATTATCATGATTCAAATCATCCGCAATTGCAATTTTTACAGTAGGTTTAGTTGATTGCGGCTTCGGCATAAATTCTCTTTGATAATAAAGCAAACTTGAACCGATACCGATGGCTTTCGTGCCATCTTTACTTTGATAACGATTTGCCACAAGGTTACGATAGCCATTGACTTCTGAGCTGGACCATACACCTGCACTCAATTTGTCCGTTGACAGGAAAGCAGTATAGTATCTTTCTGAAGTTCCAACGCCTCCCAAAGTTGAATCGACAGTGACATCAACATCCCCAGGTTTGGTCACATCACTGCTAAGATTCGTTAATTTGGCTTTAGCATTGGTTTGAGCTGAATTGACTGAGATAAAGTTCAGATCGGCCAGTTCAACCGTTTCAATTTTTGCACTACCGGCATTGGTAATTTCTTCAAAGGTATAGATCACTTTATTTTTTTGGACTTTTAAAGAAACTTTAAATACAGCATCAAGGTTTTCAAATTCATCTTTTACCTTTAAGGTATATAGTGCTTTACTTTTGCTTAGCTTTTCAAAGCTTACTTCAGGATAATAAAGAGTGCCGTTCACTTTTAATCCGTAAACAGGAGTCTTTTGTCCATCCATTACCTTATCGCCAACCCGGTATTCGATGACACGCGGGAATACTTGGTCAATAATAACATCCATATAGTCTGAGCTTAATTGATCCTCTACTGGCGGCGTATTTGGTGCTTTAGGCGGAACATATTCTTTGATTTTGATGTTTGAAATCGTAATGTTGGCAGCACCACGGCTCTTTTCAAATCCAAGTAACCCTGCTTGATCGACACCGCCTGACAATGTAAAGGTATTCACCTTTTTATCATTAATGTATAAAGTAGCTAAATCATCCGAAATTTTTATACGTAAATGATAGGTTTTATTTGCTTCTAATGGCACGTCTGAGGTCATCGCCGTCCAACTGTTAGCAGGACCAAAAATTTCTCCAAAATATTGATTGTTCTGATCGCCTGTTCCTACATAGGTATATGCAGATGGATTCTGAACACGATAGATGAGGCCAAAACGGTTCATGGCGCTAGTTCCCGGCGTAATATCAGCTTCAAAAATACCATTCTTAATTGGTTTCATTTTATTGTAGACAATTCGATTTTTTTGGGTAGATGTAACATGGAAAGTAGCTGAACCATCTTCATTATAGGTAACGTTTCCGTCACCTGAGATAACTTTAAAGTCTCCTTCTTCTAGTTGGTTATCCGTAATGTCGACAAGTTCTTGATCTCCAGGCTCTGTTCCTCCATTACCTGGATCGGTGCCTCCACCGCCAGGTGCAACTCCTAATTCAAGGAGTACTTGGCTGTTTTTACCTCCAAAAGCACCAAGTTTAACTGCTTCCTTACCTAAAAGAAGGTTATTTACATCATTTGATAAAGTAACCGATCCAAATAAATCTTTTCCATCTAATGTAACCTTCAAAGCGGTTCCGTTATAATCTATTTTAATGGAATGTTCGGTCCCTGCTTCTGGGAGAGGAACGCTTGGTCTAGTTTGTAACCAGGTTCCGCTGCCTTGATATTTGTATTCATAGAACCACCCTATGGAGTCATAGCCTACAAATACAAAGTTGTTATGATCAATATAATGAGGATAGAAACCAAATCTGGTATCTTCCGCTTTCAATTCTGGAATAAAGGTATATTCCATCGTTCCTGTTATGTGAGCTGCTGCACCTTTTTCTTGAAAAATAGCAGCTTTAGCTCCATTGTCATTTCCCGCTCCTGCTCCAAGCCTTACATATGCCTTCCCATTCTGGTTGACAATTTCATTCACTTCATTTCCTCCAGATGAAATAGTAGCCCAGGGATTCGTCACTACTGCTTCTGCACGTAACGGCGGAATAAAACCCGTCAAAAACGTTGGCAAAAATAATATAAAGGCAATCAGGGCATTGGTAACCCTTTTGTAATACTTACTACGCAAATCCTCTCCTCCTTTAAATATACTATTTTGATAGAAGGCGATACCGGTAAGCTGTTAAAAAATATTGCAAAAATAACAGCAAATACCGCCGCCTACTGTAATCAAGATTACTTTTGTTAAAGCGCTTACACAATAAAGATATTGTCCAAATTTTTAGTAATATTGTTTTTTTAGTGAATTGCGTCGAGTTAGGTATCCAAGCAGTTATTAGGTGTAAGAAAAACTATATTACGGGAAGAAAAAAGCGTACATCGTTTCGGACAATCATCTAACCAGGAATTTCCTAGCTTCAAAACCGAACGAAAAATGGTTAACCGACATTACCTACTTAATTTTCAATGGCAAAAACGCTTTACTTTTTCCGTACAGCTGAAGAAGTATAAAACAATATAGAAAATTCTATAATCACAAACGGTTCCAGAAAAAATAAAACAACCTGAGTCCTATTGAATTTAGAAGACTCAGGCTGCTTAATTCGCTTTTTTTACTGTCTACTTGCCAGTGGGTCACATCATTAAATTATTCTCTTTCTTTTATTAGCAAGATATAGCTGTTTCTTTTAAAATAGTTTTTGCTTTTTTAATTAACGCTTATATCTCCGTGGCATTAACCTTATCGCCTGATTGTGCTTTTTTTTGTAAACCATTAATGGCTTTCTGCAATTTCTGCAGTGTCTTGTCTACCTCAGTTTGTGTAGCATTTGTAGTGGCAGCAACTGCTTTTTCAGCACCAAGCTTTATCGCCACAGCTTTTGCAATTACAGCTTCTAAGGTTTTTTATTGACTCTTTGCTTTTAACCTCGATAAAATATCCTCAAAGTTTTGAGTGAAATCAGAAACAACTTCATCTATTTCAAGTTGTGATGAATTTGGATTATTATACACATTTACTATTTTTTCCTTTAAAGCATTAAACCCTGAGCTTTCCAAACTTTTCTTTGAATAGAGCTTATCATCAAAAAGACTAATTTCTTCGTAAGCAACCGCTAATTTGGAAAAATCAGAAACTCCTTCCATTTTCTTATACAATTTTATTTCAGCAGCTGATGCAAATGTATTAGCTGGATTACCATAAGTTTCAGTGATGAACAGCCTGTAAAACTTGGCTTCAACCGCTTCATCGAACTCAATCAAAGTGGTTCCGCCATTCTCCATTTCTCCAGATTTCACTGTTTTCCAGCTGTCATCCTCATTCGTATTAGACACTTGTAATTCGTACTTTTTCACGTTGCCGTTCCCGTTTCTGCTTACATACTCAAAAGCTCCAACAGGTTCAACCTCCGGCATTTCAATTGTTAACCAATGAGGTGCTGTAGGCATTGCTCCATTATATTGCGTGTGCCACCATGTAGAACTCTTTCCGTCTAATACATTCTCTGCTGGTCCTTCATTTACCCCTGCTTGTTTTTCTTCTGAATCTGCATATGCCTTATATCCTGTTCTGTCTAATTCCTTATATCCTGGTCTTAAATTCAGATCTTCATAGGATTTTTCTGCCTCGTCATATGCTACTGCTTCATTTTTAATTTCTACGTCTGCAACCTGCAGATTCGTTTTTTTACTACCGATCGTGATTTTTCCTTTTGGCAATGCAAATATATCTTTTACGTATTTTGATGACATGAGTTCTCCATCTAAATAGAGCTTAATCATCCCATTTGCTTCTCTAACGGCCTTCACATCGTGCAGGTTTCCATCGTTAACTTTCCCTTTAACCTTTTCAATAGTAGTGGTTGGTTTGTATTTCTTTGTTCCAAAAGTTCCAGTTGCCTTTTCAGCAACAGTCGTTACAGTCTTCTTTGAATTGACAACATCGTCTCCAACAGTAAAGTTGAGATATCCATTTTCGTCAATCGAGATGGAATGTGCACCTTCCTGGTTTAAAATTAACTGGTTATTACCTGTAGATCTAAACTTAAATGAAATGGAAAAGTCTTCTGTTCCAACTAATGGTATTTGGTTAGTAAATTTATATTCTTTATTTTCTATACTGTACAAGTCAATATTTGGCTCCTTAAAATGCACAGCCTTTAATTTTTCTCCATCAACATCAGTATTCTTAAACAGCTTTGCCGCATATCCATTTGTATATCCAAGGAATTCCTTTTTTGTGATAGTAGGAGTGCCCCAGATGTTTTCAACGTTGATTTCTACTTTGTTTTTCTTTGCAATCTTTTTAGAAGTGGTAAGCTCAACTGTTCTATAATCCTCTAAAATAGTAGCATCTGCCGGCTCCCCATTTACTGTAATGTTTGGATTTTGAATTCTCTGATCAAATTTTACTTTTACAGTATTCTCTTCTGTGTTTTTCACAGAAATCACCTTTGCAGGCGCCTTCTCCTTGCTAGTAAACTGGTAAATTCTTGACTCATGAGGGGCTAATGTCACCGTCAACGTATCCCCATAGCTCATATCCTTCACTTTTGATTCATCAACTCTTGGTAATATCTGGACCATTTTTGCATTTTTTAAGTCAGTTGGAACGCCTACTGTGTTATCTAATGTTAGCGTATAGCTTTGTTCTTTATTGCCGGCATTTCGAAATGAAACAATTCCTTCGCCATTGTTCCAAGCTGAATAGCCATAAACTCCACCTTGATCTGGCCGCTTCCCAAATAGTTTTGCTTTTTCAAGAGTCTTCGAATTGCTCTCAGCCCACTCCAATACATCAGCAGTAATTCTCCACTTGGCATCATTCATCATACTCGGTGAAAAATACAATTCCCAGAATGCCGTTCCTCTTGTCGCATTGATCATCAGATAATTTCTAAAATCATCATCTGTAAATTCAATCCCTGCGGAAACCCCGTAAATCGGATCATGATTATATACATTTTTCAATGGGAACTGCAGATCATTTTTCTTGAAAATGTTAAAGTAAACGTTGTCTCTGTATGACATCATTTGTTCTGCCTGAGTACCGCCGTAGGTACTCAAAAATCCATTGTCCCCAGAGTCTTGAATCCAAATCGTATTTGCCCACTGCAGCAGCCACGGACTTGGGTTTACATAGCAGGTAAGGTTTAAAAATAGACCTCTGCCTTTATCTTCCCTTTCCTGTCTCATAGCTTCAAATGTATCAACCCATGTTTCCCAAAGGTCTGATGTATAATACATATTGCGGTCTCCGCCAACCATGTGACCATTGTCTTGGTCGGTTGAAGGTCTCACTGCAAATCCATCCAGCTTCCAATATTCAATATCAAATCTGTTTTGATAATCAAGGAAGAGCTTTGTAAGATTGTTTACATATGTCTTGGAGCCCACGTCTACGCTTTTCCAATAATCATTGGTCACATGGCCTGTGCCATTCTTTTCAAGAAATTCGGCAAACCCGCCAAAGTAATTGTAGCCGCCTTGAGGGCCAAGCCACAGTCCAAACGTTGAACCAAAATTCTTTGCCATATCACTGGCCGGATATAATTCATTAGGGAATTTGTTGTTGAATTCCCAGAATCCTGTTTTGTTATCATATGGCGCTTTCGTTTCCTGTCCAGCGGAGTTAACAGTTTCATAGGCATTCCAGCCATCATCCACAACATAGGAATCCAAAGGCTCTACTCCATTTTTGCTCAGCTCTTTTTCCGTTCCATAGAACGAATTAGCAATACTCTCATCCGTAATATCCATCATGTTGTCATACCAGGAATTGTACTGCTTTCTGAATTCTGTCTTTGTAGCGATATCATCAATATAGGCAAATAAATCCGTTTGAACGACGTCTTTATCCGTACCGGCGGCTGCACCCATAACGCTGTTCCAAGTAGTAAAACTTCCATCCGAATTGAGCTGTTTATCTTCTGCCAGCTTATTGAAATCTTTGCCTGAGTAATACCTCACTTGCATCGTGTTATTTACTACATCAGTGTCAGATGCAGGAAATTCCGATCCAAAGAACATACCATTTGCAAAAATTGGCTGTCCCAAAACCAGTTCATTTTTACCAATCCACATGGAGGAAATATCCTTTAGCGGCGGGTGATGGAAAAGTCCTTCAACCTGATCAGGCAATACGAAATTATCCACATCGATATAGTCGATAGCAACATCTTTATTTGACGATAATATTTCCATATTACTTCTTAAATATGGAGCATCATTCTCCACAAATACATTGTACTTAATGGTCCATACGGAGTTATATTTTTTATAATCCTCAAACACAAATTGAACCCGTTTCCCGGTTTTGTATTCTTCTTCCTTTACTTGTTTAATTGTTAAATCACTTGCTTTAATTGCTCTTTTTTCAATGTCATCCTGTGGATTGCTTTTTAATGTATCCTCAAATAAGTATATTTCAGCTCCAGTAAATGAAGTATCATCAGATAATGCACCACTTAATTGAACAATCTTAACATATCTTGCTGTTTTGGCCTCTATTAAATTTCCATAGACCATATCTCCAATATTGTAGAGATTATCTACTTTATGTAAGTTATAGTCTTTGGATGAAAATTCTCCAATGCCTGCATCTGTCCAATTTTCTCCGTCGCTGCTAACCTTAATTTCATATTTTCCTATTGTTCCATTGATCCCATATTTTTGGTCCTGGTATCCTGGTCTTTTTTGATAACCAAAAGATCCTATAGTTTTTTCTTCCTTTAAGTCAATAACTACTTCATAAGGCCATGCCTTATTTCCATCCCAAAAGTCCACAAAAGTGCTGTCATTGCCATCAAGCATTTTTGTTCCGTCTATAGATTTTCCAGCAGAATCGTAAACAGTTGCTGTCCAATTCTGTCTATCAATCTGAATTTTAGGTTTCTGTGCATCAGAAATTCCCGCATTTATATCTTTTGCGGGCTCTTCAGGTGTTTGACTCTCTGAGACCAAATTGATAGCGAAATCCTCCGAACCTTCTTTGGGAACTAAGTCCTTTCCAATTCTATTGTTAGAGACTACTTTTGTTTTCAACTTAGAATCGGATACATCAATAACTCTTTTGATAGAATTATTCCCAATTTCCACTTTGTCCTTCGCTATGTTTACAAAGCTTGACCCAGCCGCAGAAACTTTTGTTGAATTTGAGTTAATTACGGTTGGGAGCATAATGTTAACCATAAGTGCCATAGTTAAGAACATGGATAGCACCTTTTTCATATATTCTCCTCCAGTCAAAAGTAAGGTTGAACTAAATAAAGGTTTGGTGTTAGGGTTGATGGGTCAATCCTGACACCACGGTTTTAATAGGATTTTCCTGAGCATCCCTTAATACCTACTTACACTTACTATTAATCTCTTAAACTTTCTTTGTGGTAATACACCTGAACCTGAAGGTACGAGAAAAATTTTATTCCGTTATTCTCTTTCTTTTATTAGAAAGATATGCCACAACTAACCCCAAACTAGAAAAAAGCAGGCCGAGAAAAATCCAGTTAAACATAGATGTAGCACCCTTATAAAGCGTTTACATTTGTTACAACAGCTTGGGCAGCTGAGATCTTTTCTTTCAATGCTATTACACTTTCATCCGTATATTCATCCGGATTGATTACCTCTGCTTCCGCAATTTTTGCTTCTAATTCTGACTTATCTACTAAAACACCTAAATTCCTCCTTGTTCAATTGCATGGATTTCAATTCTAGAGCTGCCGACAACGACCTACACCTTTATCTAGAAATCAAAAGGACTCACCTCCCCAAATATTCTATTTTCATCTCTCCTCATTATTGGGAATATTTTTTATTTCAATATTTTCTAAAAATAGTTTTTTTACTTTTCCTAGTTCAAAATATTTCTGTCAATACTACGTCTCACTTGTCTAAAGGTCCACGTGTCCTTATTTAAAGCAGCATTCTCCCTTAGATATGTCTTTACTGAATTATCCACTTAGACACCCGGAGCTGTCTCTACATACGCATCAATGGTCTTTTAGATGGCAAACTGTTGTAGTTCCATATTCATTTTTATCTAGAGCACATATTAACGAAGTTGGCATGATGTTGAAACTTAATCGAAGTGACTTTTTATAAGATGGAACAGAGAGGTAACAAAAGCGGCTTTTCTTTTGGTGCATATTTCCCCTTTTAGGAATAACCAATCGGTAAAAATATGTAATATTAATAATTTAAATATAAACCAAACGGGTTGATGGGTCAACCCAATATTTATCTAGATTGGAATAAAACCCTTCGTCTACTTAGTTACAAAATTCTACCTGATTCTTCTCCTTTCTATTAAGCTTACAATAATTATTTCGCCCATAGAAAGAATGCAATCGGTACGAATTCCCTATTTTAGTAAAATCGGTAAAAAGGACCTAACCTACGTCATTACACAAAAAAAGGACCTCATCCTGAGGCCCAAAATATTTTCTAATCCTTTATGTCAATTTACTTATATTCATAGATGGTGACGCCTTTTACCACACGGTTAACTGTTCCTGTCGGTGAAGGGGTATCCGGTGTATTACCAACTTTTACGGAAGCTAACAGTGAGACCGTTTGGCCAATCATGACATACGGTAGTGCCAGATAGGCATCCGGTACAGCATGGGCATCACTGTCGAATAAGAAGGTGGTACCATCGTAGTTCGTTTCTCCGTCCACTGAGATCGCACATATGCCGTTTGCAATTCTATCTTGCTGCAATTCTTTTAATATATCCAAATCATATTGACGTGTATATGATTGGTTTGAAACAAACACAAACACCAACGATTTTTCATGTACAAATGATTTTGGACCGTGCCTAAAACCGAGGGATGAATCAAATGCAGTGACAATTTTGCCTGCGGTTAACTCTAATACTTTTAACTGTGCTTCTCTCGCCAAACCTTCTAAGCTTCCTGAGCCAAGATAAGTGATCCGTTCAAAATCGTAATCGATGATAGTTTGGATATCCTCTTCACGAAGAATGACACTTTCACCCATTTGGCGAATCGTTTGGACAATCGCCCATTTTTCTTCTACTAACAGCGGATCAAAAACGAGTAATGCCATTAGCGTCATACACGAATAACTTCCTGTCATGGCAAATCCTTGATCATTGGCTCTATCGGGCATTAACAACAAAAGATTGTTTTCATCTCCTTTTGCCCTTTTCGCTAACTCACCATCAATTGCACAGGTAATCGTTAGCTGATAGAAGTTCTTTACTAGTTGTTCAGCTACTTCTACGGCAGCCACACTTTCGGGGCTGTTGCCGCTTCGAGCAAATGAAACCAACAAAGTTGGGAAATCTGCTTTAAAAAATTCATAGGGATTAGACACCAAAGTGGTTGTTGGAACACTTAGCAATTCCCACTTTTTTTCATCCACTTTTCCTTTTAAATAAGGAGTGACCGTATCACCGACATAGGCAGAGGTTCCAGCACCTGTAAAAATGACACGGATTCGTTCATGTTGTTCAGCCAGTTTTTGCAAAAACGCTTGAATCTCTACTCGTTTCTTCGTATACAATGAATAGGTTTCATCCCATAAATCTGGTTGTTGCTTAATTTCTGCTGTTGTAATCGATGCACCTAAAGACACTAATTTTTCTTGACTAAAAGTAAACATATCTAACGCTCCTCTTCCTACTTCCCAACATTCCCTTTACAAACGAAAGCCAGTGATTCCTCATAACATACCTTCAAAAACCCGTAATCCTGCACCAACAACCCCATTTTTCTGCGCCAATGTACTGATACTCATCTGGCCTAAAAGATGTTGTTGTTCAGGAAGCTGATGTGATTTTAGCTTTTCTTTGATCAACTCAAGCAAAAAAGGATTATTTACGATGACACTGCCGCCGAAAACCATTTTGTGCGGATCCAATAAGCTAGAAATCGCATAAAGGCCTTGAGCTAAATGGTCGGTCACATCGTCAATAATTGGCTGATATTCCTGTTTCCCATTTAGATAACCCTCAAAGACTTCCTTGGTTGAAATGGTATCTACCTTCAATTCCTTTTCGGCTAATTTCTGGATACCCGGTCCGGCAGCAATTTTTTCTAACCGTTCATTGACTCCCTTCGAAAGGACGGGGATCAGACCAAGCTCCCCAGCAAATCCAGCTCCCCTGAAAAATGAACCATTATGAATGATCGAACAGGAGATTCCTGTACTGATTGTCACGTAGACAAAGGTCTCTGCCCTTTTTACCTGTGCCGCTTTCCATTCTGCAAAAGCCGCCATATAAACATCATTGTCAATCGTGATCCGCTCGATGCCAAATCGTTCCTGTAAACGGGCCGTAACGGGAAACTGTTTCCATGGCAAATTGTTTTGAAAAACAGCGACTCCCTTCTCACGATCCACTTTTCCTGGTACTCCAGCACCAATGCCCTCAATGTCACCGATTGAAACCGAGGATTTTCCGAGAACCTGTTCCACCGCTTCTACAACTCTCTCAAACATATTTTCCCGGTCTGAAGGATCACTTTTTACTTCCGTACGTTCAAGCAGTTCGCCCGTATCCGAGATGATTCCCGCTGCAATCTTCGTCCCGCCAATATCAATACCAATTGCCCTTTTCATTGTCCACACCTCAAAATTTGTATTTGAATCACAGAATCATTTTCCTTTTAAAAAAAACTGTAATGAAGAAACGTTCCGCTTCCTTATCTTTGCTTTATGGTCGTTAAGATGCCCTTTAAGCGACCGGGTCTGGTAGGCTTTATTGCGTTTTGATCGTTTAGAAGCCTTATAAGCGACCGGTCTGGTTGTTTTTCTTGCGCTTTAGGCGTTTAGAAGCCCTTTAAACGACTGCCCTCGATGATTTTTCAGCAATCCGGGCGTTTAGAAGTCCTATAAGCGACCGTACACGAGGTCTTTTCAGTAATTCAGTCGTTTTAGAAGCCTTATAAACCGGCCTCGATGATTTTCAGCAATTCGGGCGTTTAGAAGTCCTTTAAGCGACCCTTCTGGTAGTTTTGTTTGCGTTTTGGTCGTTTAGAAGCCTCATAAGCCACCGTCCACGAGGTTTTTTCACCTTAACAAGCTATTAAACTAATAGATAACAAGGCCGACATTCCTGCCAACAAAACTATCTTTTATCTTTTCATCCTCTTTCTTTACTATTTACGGGAAAAGTATACAAATGAAAAAGCGTTATCACAATAAACATCTTGTTTTGTTTTTTAGATATCTTGCCCAATCCTTCGAGAAATCCGTCGGTATTTTACCAATAGAATACTTAATATCCATGAAAGCATAATTTTGCTTGAAACTACCAACTACCCAATTTCAGATATCCCAACCATTACCTGCTTTTCTTCCCAGTCATTCTTTACACAATGACCAATCTATCTCCTTCACAATACCGAAATGCCTAGAACACGAAGAAAAGTAAAGCAAAAAAATAAGGAAGCGCGAGAACCTCCCCCACACTTCCTTACCTTGCTTCCTTACTCTGAGATTTTTTCAAACCACGAGCTTGCTGTCTCTTTCAAGACAATATTTAGTTCTTCGATATTTTTTTTGCCGGTATCTTGTAACCATGCACGTCCGGCTTGTTCCCCATTTTCGGCAAATGGAGCAACACCATTTTTCCATGTTGCCCGGCCGCAGAGAACACCGTTAAAGGTGGAGCCGGATTCTTTAGCAAACTTCAATGTTTCCTGGAATAATTCTGCACTAACGCCGGCGCTTAAGAAGATAAATGGCAGATCTGATGCTTCACTTTGCTCTTTGAAGTACGCAGCCGCTTCTTCCTTGCTATAGGCTGTTTCGCCTTCCGCGTATCCCTCTACAAATTTCATATCCACAGGAACTTCTACCTTCAAAACGTCCACCTTGTACTCTGGTTTGGAGAATTCTCTCATTGCCTCAATAACCTTATGCGGTTTCACTTTGGCGTACTCTAAACTCTTCACATCATCATTTTTGGCATCATATGACACAATCTCTAAGAAAAACGGAATGTCTTCTGCTGCACACTCAGAGCCGACCCGTTCCATATATACATGCTTATAGTCATTAATTTTTTCATCTTCATCCACATCATAGTACAGTAAAAATTTAACCGCATCTGCTCCAGCTTCCTTCAATCGTCTAACAGACCATTCCGGCAATAAATCAGGCAGACGGCCAACAGCGGTTGCATCATAGCCTGTTTTTTCATATGCCACCAATAATCCAGCTTCCGAATGGCGGGCTTTTGCAGCCGGCAAACCATATTCCGGATCCAATAGGATTGATGTCGCATATGGTGTTAACTCTTCTGAAACCAATTCTTTAAAGCGGATGATTCCCTCATCTCCGACAGAACTTGAACTTCCTGCTGCAATCATTTTCTTTAATGAACCGCGCTGATCAATCGCCAAAGCCCCGATAATCCCATTTTCATCTGATAAACGCTTAAGTGCCGCTACTTTATTTTTCGTTAATTCTAACATCGACATTCACCTCTATTAATCTATTTTCGTAACCTTATCTAGTTTGAAAAATTTGGTTTCAATTAATCTATTTTCGTAACCTCTACTAACTCAAAAAATTGGCCGAACTTAGCAGAATCAATATAACCTGTTCCTGTTTCCATCGTATTAAGCATACCTGTCGTCATGGCTGTTTTCAGAACGTCTGGAACTGACTGCTTTCGTTTTAAAGCAACTGCTAATCCGGCAACGGTGGCATCACCGGAGCCGACAGGGTTCACCACGTCAATCGAAGGAATGGTAACCCGATAATAATCCTTACCATGCTTAACAAAGGCACCATCCCCGCCCATCGAAACGACAACCCATTCAATTCCATGAAACCATTCATTGGTTAATACTTGTTTCAAACTACCTATGCTTTGTTCCACTTTTACACCTAGCAGCTGAGATAGCTCCGTGATATTCGGCTTAATTACAAATGGTTTTACCGGCTGTAACAAAACCTGTCGGAGCGGCTCCCCTGATGTATCAACAATCACAGGAATTCCCATCTCTCGGCCCATTTCGACCATCCCCCGATAAAACCCAGGCTCAAGCCCTTTTGGTAAACTACCTGAAATCGTTACAAGTGAAACACCAGTCAGTAATTCACGATATTTTTCCAAAAAAGCTGTCCCGTCTTCCGTTGAAAGTGTCGGTCCGGATTCTAAAATTTCCGTCTGCTTACCATCATGGAGAATGGCGATACAGTTTCTTGATTCTTGATTGATTTTAAAAAAATTATTTCCGATATCGCTTTTCGTCAATTCCTGAACAATGTAGTCGCCAATAGTTCCGCCGAGTACACCTGTCGCCAGGACATCTTCGCCCATCTGCTTGACAACGCGGGCCACATTTAAGCCTTTTCCACCGGCGGTTTTATAAACATTATTTACACGATTTACATCATCCAATTTGAATTCTTGAATCGGATAGGAAATATCCATGGATGGATTCATCGTGACAGTTAAAATCATCGCACTCCCTCTTTCCCAATCAAGTTTTCAGCTTGGTACCGGCAAACACCATCAAGATATGTCGCCGTTAATTCGAGCTCCGGCGTCAGTACGATAAAATCCGCATCATGGCTAATCGCAATCTTTCCGCATTCCCTATCCATACCAATACTGTTCGCAGGTGCTGTACTTGCCATATAGATGGCTTCCTCCGGGGTCGCGATCCCCCAAGCGACGGCATTTTTGACAGCATCTTTTAATTGCAAAATACTGCCCGCTAAACTTCCGCTTTCCAAACGAGCCGCTCCATTCTTCACTTCGACAGGGAATTCTCCGAGCTGATAGCGACCTTCCGGCATGCCGCCTGCCATCATGCAATCGGTCACCATCACAGTTTCCTTCCTGCCGCGGGCATTCATTAAAATATTTGCGGCAGCAGGATGAACGTGATGTCCGTCACAAATAATCTCGGCAAACACATTTGGCAGATTCATAGCTGCGCCCACCATTCCAGGCTCACGATGGTGCAGCCCGCTCATACCATTGAACGTATGAACAAAAATCGAAGCTCCCTTTTCAACCGCTTGTTTTGCCTCATCATACGTCGCGTCACTATGGGCCAGCGCTACCGTAACCTGATCGTTCACAGCATGCTCAATAAATTCCGCTGCCCCTTTTCTTTCCGGAGCAAGCGCAATTTTTTTAATAAAATGACCCGATTTCTTTTGCCATGTTTTCAGCATTTCGACCGAAGGGTCAGAAAAATAATTCGTGTTTTGGGCCCCTTTGTGTTTTTCTGTAAAAAATGGCCCTTCTAAAAAGATTCCTTTTATTTTGGCACCCTTCACCTTCGAATAATTTTCTCCAATCATCGCCACCACATCGTTTAACCATTCGGCCGAAGAGGTTAACGTAGTGGGTAAAAACGACGTCACGCCACATGAAAGCAGCCCCTCGGAAATTGCCATCAATCCTTCTAAATCATTGTCCATGACATCATGATTTTTAAAGCCATGAATGTGCGTATCGACTAAACCAGGAGCAATCCATTGTCCGGCATAATCGATTACCTCAGCCGTTTCATTTGGCAATGTCTCAAAAAAGGTACCAAATTTCCCGTCTTTTATTTCCAGATAACCAGGACCTGAAACCCCATCCTCAAGAAAAAACTTGTCTGCGTAAACAAATAGTTCCATAATCTGCACCTCTGTTTAGAAAAGAGAAATGAACATCCCTTTCCCACTGAATTACTTGTATTCGTGGATCGTTACACCTTTTACAACACGATTGACCGTTCCGCTTGGTGAAGGAGTATCCGGTGTATTCCCCACTTTAATCGAAGCGAGTAGAGCGAGCGTTTGTCCGACCATGACGTACGGCAGCGACAGGTAGGCATCCGGCACTGCGCGTGCATCGCTGTCAAATAAAAATGTATCACCGGCATAATTCGTGTCTCCATCGACTGCAATGGCACAAATATAGCTGGCGATGTTATCCTGTCTCAATTCATTTAACATATCAAGATCGTAACGGCGTGTATACGGTTGGTTGGAAACAAACACAAATACGACAGCTTTTTCATTCACAAATGATTTAGGACCGTGGCGGAATCCGAGTGATGAGTCAAAAGAAGTGGCAATTTTTCCGGCAGTTAACTCCAATATTTTTAATTGCGCTTCTCTCGCCAAGCCCTCAAAGCCTCCTGAACCAAGATAAATGATCCGTTCAAAGTCGGTAGTAATCATTTTTTCAATATCAGCTGCTCTGCTAATGACACTTTCACCCATTCGTTGAATCGTTTCGACAATATTCAATTTTTCTTCAATTGGCAGCGAATCAAAAATGAGCAGTGCGGTTAAAGCCATACATGTGTAGCTTCCCGTCATCGCAAAACCTTGGTCATTGGACCTTTCAGGCATCAATAATAAGAGATTGCTCTCATCCCCTTGTGCCCGTTGTGCCAACTTCCCATTCTTAGAGCAGGTGATCGTAATCTGGTAGAGATCCGTTACCACTTGTTCCGCTAATTCAACTGTCGTAACGCTTTCCGGACTGTTCCCGCTTCTAGCAAATGAAATTAATAATGTCGGGATGTCTGCTTTTAAAAATTGGTAAGGGTTTGACACGATTGCTGTTGTTGGAACACTCATCAAGTCCCACTGTTTTTCATCGACTTTTTCCTTTAAGTAGGGGGTAACGGTGTCACCAACATAGGCGGAGGTTCCAGCTCCTGTAAAAATAACCCGTACTCGTTCATGCTTTTCTGTCAAGTTCTGCAAAAACGCTTCAACCTGCTGACTCTTCTCCTTATACAATACAAGTGTTTCGCCCCATAATTCAGGCTGTTGTTTAATTTCCGCTGTTGTAATCGATGCCCCTAACGACATTAATTTTTCCTGACTTACTGTAAACAAATGTAACACTCCTCTTATTTTTTTGGGTGTTCTCCTAAAATAGTTGATTTAACTACGTTTAAACTCTTAAAAAATCATAATATAGTTTAAAATCACAACATATATGCAAGCTATCAGTGATTTTTGCTAGTATATCAGCGAATTTAATCACTTTATTAGCTAATTTTCCCAGTCTATCGGTAAATCAATAAAAACAAGTCTGATTTTTAATTCTGTTCGAATGCCCGTAATCCGGTATCAACAACATTCAAGTCGTTCAATTTTCCTTATATTTTCTAACATTGGGTTGTTGGTACAAGTTGGCCTGAAGAAAAATTCATAGAAACTAGACTATGGGAATAATAGTTTGATTGTTGTAAGCAACTCTATTATATCACCCTAACTTGTAGGGTCAACCCAACATAGAAAAACATTTAATGCGGCCGAATCCTTCCGCATTAAATGTTTTTAATATTCAGGGGAAGAAGATCGACACCCTAGCCACCCTTACAATATTCAGTTGTAACCCCGTTCTAACAGATTCCTTAACGGGGCGTGGCAGGCACCAATTGTTCTACCCTTAATCACTTTCATTAAATGCCCGCCCCTTGGGATTTTGGACGCTCCGTTTTTTGAAAACCTTTAATAGCTTGTTTACCAGTATTGATTGCTAAATCTCTTAAACCATAAATCTGAAGTCCATCCTTTAATAGAGCAGTTTCGATGACCATAGCAAGATTTGTTCCGCCAACCACAGCAGAATTTTCCTTCCCATTCGTAAGCGAAACGGCCGTCTTAAACGGAGAACCGCCAACTAAATCACATAAGACTAAGATAGATTCACATTCTTGTAATCTTGCAAAAGCCTCAAGCAGCTTTTTCTCAAGGTCGCCTGTTGAATCGGTTTCAAGAAAATCCACGTATTCCACATTGGGTTGATCTCCAGCGATTAGTTTTACAGAAGATTGAAGACCCGTTGCAAACGATCCATGACCGCTAATGATCAAACCGTTCATTTTAAAATGCCTCCTAACATGCTAAAAATTATAAAATGGTTCCAAAAGGAAATGGAATTTTACCAATAATACCGACGATAACGGTAATGATAATTAGCTTAACTGGAGAAAGTCCCTTTTTTAATAGGTAGTACATTAATAAGGTATAGGCTAAAGGCAATAGATTTGGCATGACTTTATCAAGTAAATCCTTTTGCAGGGCAATTTTTGCCTGACCAGCATGGATCACTAAATTTGTTTCTAGCTTTACGAATGAGGCAATCAATGCGCCGACAACTGTTAATCCTACAATCGATGCAGCATGTGCTACTTTTTTAGTATTTTCCTTTAGAGAACTGATTGCATTTGTTCCGACATTATAACCGTAATGCATTAATCCAAATCTAAGCCCAAAATGAACTACGTTAAAGATTAATAAGAATATCACTGCCCCCATAGGGTTTCCATCTTGCCCAAGCGAGGCACCTATACCAACGCAAATAGGAAGGAGGGTCAGCCAGAAAAGAGCATCACCAATTCCGCCAAGTGGTCCCATCATGGCTACTCGAATGGCTCTAATCGTATTTCGGTTTTGTTTCTTTTCCTCCATTGCGAGGACAATCCCCATAATAATGTTTACAAGGAATGGATGCGTGTTGAAAAATTCCATATGACTTTTCATTGATTCACTTAAATCGTGCTTGTTTTTGTGAATCTTTTTCAAACCTGGCAAGATCGAATATAACCATCCTGCGGCCTGCATTCTTTCATAGTTAAATGACGCTTGTAGTAATAGAGATCGCCACACCATCTTATTTAAATCTTTTTTAGTTATGACCTGATTTGTGGCACCATCTTGATAATAATCCGGACTGCTCGTATGGTTGATTGTCGTTTCTACTGCTTGTTTAGATTCCACGTTTTGGAACCCCCCTTACTGATCCATCACCAGTAGTTGCTTTGAAGTAATCGTAAAGCGCGATGGCGATCCCAATTAAAGCAACAGCAATGACTGGCATGTTCATATATGTGACTAAAATAAATCCGACGATTAAAAAGGCAACATATTGTTTTTTCAACATAATCTTTAACAGCATCGCAAAACCAATTGCGGCCATCATTCCACCGGCAACACCAAGGCCGCTAATAAGCCATTTTGGTAAAGTCTCTACGACCCCTTTGGCAGCATCTGCTCCAAAATAAATTGGTAAAAAAGCAATAACAAAATAGAATACAAATAATGTAAGAATTCCTAAATAATTAATTCGTTCAATTCCCTTTGTATTCGCCTCTTGTGCATATTGATCAGCTTTATGCATAACCGGCGAAAAAGCAGTAAACATAAGTGTGATACACGCCTGAACAGCAACTGCAAACGGAACAGCAATACCGATTGCCACTTGTGGCTCTTGTCCTGTCAGAATCGCAAACGACGTTCCGATTATACCCCCAATAACAACGTTTGGCGGCTGTGCCCCAGCGAGCGGCACCATACCTGCCCACACTAACTCAATGGCAGCACCTGTCATAACTCCTGTTTTTAAATCCCCAAAAATTAAGCCAATAATGACACCGGTTACAATTGGCCGGTGAATGTGGAACAACCCGTTAAACAGGTCTATTCCTGCAATTCCAGCCCAAATGGCAACTAATAAGGCTTGAAGCAGCATATGATTATCCATTCATTCTCACTTCTTTCTATAAGTGTTTTAAAATATCATCTGGTCTTTCATCCGGAACGCGGCGTACTTCGAGGTTCACTCCTAAGTCACGCAGCTTCCTAAGGGCTCTTTTATCATCTTCATCTACGGAAACGGTAGAAAATAATTGCGTTTTTCCTTGGGAAAAATGCATATTCCCAATATTTACTTTTTCAATTGGCACGCCGCCTTCGACAAGTCGCAATACATCTTGTGGTGTTTTCACAACTAAAAAGATATACTGATCATCCGCTGCATTGTGGATCACATCAATGGTAGTCTGGATTGAGAAAAAGCGAATTCCGATTGAACCAGGAACAACCATTTCCATTAAATCCTGTTGTACCTCATCTTCAGACACTTCATCATTTGCGACTACAATTAAATTAGCACCTAAATGATTAACCCATGTAACCCCTACTTGACCATGAACTAATCGGTTGTCGATTCTTGTTAGCAAAATATTCGGCATGATATTACCCCCTAGTAAAATAATTGATGGAATGGATATATTTTAACTCCTTAACAACCCGGTTTACCCTTCCAAATGGTGATAGGTTATCTGGAGCTATTCCCAAATTAATGAGATTGAATAATCTAAAAAGCTGACCATAAAGCAAAAAGTTCAAGACACGGCCAACACGACATAATTACGTAGGCACGTCATTACCAGTTAAGGTGCACCTAGATTAATTTTCTAGGCGAACATGGTATTTAAACTTATCGCCCCTCGCGATGGTATTCGTATACTCAATCACTCGGTCTACCCCATGTGTTAATCGTTCAATACGTAAAGAAGGCAGTGATGGATGCATCTTTAGCAGCTTTGCCTCTTTCTCAGCTGTCATTACTGGCATAAATAACTCCTCTGCCAATGTAATTTCTGTTTGAAAACGATTTCTGAAAATCTCGTATAATGCTGTATGTTCCAGGTCTTCCTTTGTTATACCCGGGAATAAATCATAGGGTACAAAAGAAGTTTCAAGCATCATTGGTATATCATCAGCAATCCGCAATCTCGAAAAACAGTATACCTTACTGCCCTCAGCAATTAAAAGCTTATTGCTAATCTTTCGATCGGCCTCAAGAACATCAAACGATAGAACCTTTGAGATAGGAACTTTACCCAACTTTTTCATCTCTTCTGTAAAGGAATAAAATTTGACCAGTTCTTGACTAACTTTTTTCGGTGAGACAAAAGTACCTTTTCCATGCACTTTATAGATATATCCGTCTTTCTCGAGCTCGTTTATCGCTTGACGAACGGTTGTCCGAGATAAATCGTACTGTTGACATATTTCCCTCTCAGACGGTAATTGCCCATTTTCTCCTATTTCATCTTCCATTTTATTAACTAAAATATCCATTAACTGCAGATAAAGTGGAATTCTGCTAGTCTTATCAATACGAATCAATGTCTCACCTCCATAGTTGCATGTGGTAGTGTGGTCATTACCAGTATACTTCCCTTGCAACCCTTTGTAAAGGTTTTCAACAAAATATTTTAGGAATATTTTATGCATTGGAGGAAATGATGGTATTCATTGACGCTTAGAACTAGAGAGAGAATGGTATTTCAATATGGGGTATGAAGGTGTAATGCTTAATCTCAAGCCCAAAGAAAAGTATAAAGTTGAAGTTTAGGATGAAAAGGAAGCATAACCACATTGGTCTGCTTCCCTTTTTCTGTTTCTTCTGTGTATTCTTCTTTCTTAATAGCCTGCTAGTTTTTTAGTTCTAATTTTCTACATAAGCAGGATTCTTTGCAAAAAATTCAACCTCTGCAACAGACAACATAAGAGGTCCACTATGTGATTCCTCAAAGATGATCGTTATCTTTGTAAATTTAGTACCAGACGGTATAGCAGCTTCCGCAAGATTGAATGTAACCGATTTATCGTTAACTGCAACATCTTTTGCACCTAAATCATATCCAATTCCAGCTTCAGTATATGCTTTGGCACGTAGTTTTTTTATTTTGCCGTTTGTATATTGCGGGCGATTATAAACAATAAATTTAGTCAATTCTTGTGGCTTATTAAAGTTAAAATCAACGGTTAACGGTAGTGAAATTCCATCTTGTTCAGTGAGACTCCATTTCAATTCCGCCAATGAACTTTCACTTATCTCACCGTCAATCAGCTTGTCAAAAGCTGCTGCACCGCCTTGCATCTTTGCTCCATCACCAGTAACCGCCATATCTTTATTCGATAATTGCAGTTCCTTTGGCTCTTGTGGTTGTGGTTCTTGGCCAGGCTTTAATACCTCTCCTATTTTATCAATTGTGTCAAAAGCTGTATTAATCAATAATGATCTTGTTATCGGCATATCGAAATCAATGTCTTTCTTAGCCTTTAACTTAATCGTAGCTAATGTCTTCGTACCTTCTAATGTATTTTGTGTTCCCTTGTTAGAAAATGAAGCCATAATTCGTTGTTCAGCTTTTCCAATACCCGCAAGTGAGGAGTAATTTAACATATTGGCGGTTTCATTAGCAGGCGAAACAATATTTCCACCACAAGTCCCATCAGGTTTACACTCTTTTACTACTTCATATTTGTTCGGATCCAGCTTTAGCTCTAAGTTGAATGCATTGATATCCTTTAATCCTGCCCCTATTATTTCGACTGAAAATTCCTCTCCTGCTTTTAACTGCTGCTTACTAGGTCTAATATCCAATAATCCGGCAACTGGTCTGCCTGTTGCATGAAGTGGATTTTCACCCAATTGTGATGCTACATACATTAAATCGTAGCCATCAATTACACCATTGAAATTAATATCAACCTTTGATACCTGCCCCCACGCCGTATCCGTTTGATCAACACCCATATAGCTTGCAAAGAAGAGCAGGTCATCTTCATCAATGACTCCGTTCGGTATATTCTCACCTACAACGGTTCCTTCAGTTTTATCCTTTTTGTATGGCCTGAATTCCATTGCACTTCCAAAGCCACCTACAGAGTTTGTAATGGTCAACTTAATATATCTTGCAGTAATATTTTCCTGAAAATCAATGACTTTCGTTTCGTCATTTCTCTCAAATGTTCCATCAGTGATGACATTTTTATAAGTTTTTCCATCTAGACTTACGTCTAAATTATATTTTAATATCGTACCATTCCCTGCATTTGGTCTTGGAATATACTCAAGCTTATCTAATTCATAAGCTAACTTCATATCAATCTCAAAGGTATGTGGCAGTTTATTACCCTCCTCTCCCCATTTAGTATGCCACATTGTTTGATCCTTTCCATCGACAGCTAGAGATGCTTCTTCCCCTGGCTGTTCACTATCTGCTGTTGCCGTCATATCCTTAGGGACATTTCTGTATCGGTCAAGCTTCGTTCTTATTTTGATCTCATCACTCCAGCCTGAAGATCCTTTTGTATTCGTTGCTCTTATTCGATAAGAATACTCTGTATCAGACACTAATCCTGAATGAAGATAGAATGGTGCTTGCTCACTATCACTTGACTTAAACACATTTGTATGAACAATACCATCAATCATTAAATCATATGTTGTATTCGAACCATCGACCTTATCCCAATTTAATTTAATATTTCGATCTGTAATATTAGCGTCATCAGCCATTAGCCCTGATGGAATCGTTGGTACTTCTTTATCTACTACATCCTTCTTTTGAGTATTATCGAAGCCATCTACTGTAAAAGTTATTTTATTTTTCGTGATATCTGTTTTCCCAACATTAATATATAGCTTTGGTGATGTAATAATGTCAGTCTGTTCAAATGGTGAGCCTTTTGTAGAATATTTGTTCATGTTTGGCTGTTCATTATAGAAGTACACGTTTTCTGAGTTTTTATATTCCTCTTCATTCGTAACTTGTCTTAATGGAACATCTTTATTTCCAACCTTTACCGTTATATCCCTTGGGCTTACACGTGTATTAACAATCACTTCTGTGCCCCTGTTTTTAACCATACCTTCATAGCCTTTTCCTTTTGCGGTATTAACGGTTATAACAGCTTTTTCCTTGATTACCTTTGAAGTGACCTTCGTTCTTGTATTTTTCTTTTCCTTATACTCAACAGTTTTACCATCGTCTTCATATAGAGTAAACTCTGATTTTCCCGATGGATATACATCAAATATTCTATTTTCAGAACCATTTAATTCATTAATAGAATTGTTTTCTGGTGCCATTGGAATAATTGCGCCAGCCTTAACAAATACGGGAGCCTTCCATAGTGGAGCGCTAAAGTTATGAAGAACCGAACCACCCTGATATTGCTCACCTGTAAAATAATCGATCCAAACCTGATCTTTATCTGGAAGATAAATATCGTTCCTTACTTCATCAGTATTAGAGTTTCCATCATAAATTGGTGCCACTAATAGATTTGGCCCCCACATATATTGATATTGTGTTTCAGTCCCGTACGTATAAGGATCATTAGGATATTCTAACATCATCCCTCTAACCATTGGCATGGATTTTTCTGTTGATTCCTCAGCAATCGTGTAGATATAAGGCATCATTTGTGACTTTAATTTTAAATACATTCTATTAATCGATGCATAGGGTTCACCATAATTCCAAGGATTTTTAGACTTACTATAATCAGTACCACCCGATGCCCAGCCGTCCATATCGATTTGGATAGGAGTGAATGCTTTCCATTGGAAATCACGTGTCTGTACTTTTGGATCTCCGCCAAATATACCATCCATATCTGAGCCAACGTTTGGATTTCCTGATAGCCCCGAGCCAATGTAAGTAGGAATATGCATTCTTATGTACTCCCAATTACCACCATACTGGTCGCCTGACCATAATGTAGCATAACGCTGAGTACCAGCCCATCCATCTAGTGAAATAACAAATGGACGTGCACCACCTGAATTATCTTCTTTTTGAATCCCTTCTGCCGCTTGGCGTGTTGCATTTAAGGCCATGGAATATCCTTGCCCAACCCATGCAACATCAGTCTTTATTGCTCTTACACCAGCTTTAACTTCCCCGTCAAGGTCTCTGCGTAAAGGGCTATCTACAGGTAAACTTGGGTCTGGATAGAGATTGCTTTGTGTCCATAAGCCTACCTCTACTTTTTGATCATTTGCTTTATCAACAAATTGCTCCAAATTACCCAGTCCGCCATACCCGCATCCATAACCGTCATTTGGTAAAAACCATCCTAAAGGCATATCGTTATCTACATATTGATTTAAAGTATTTATTCCATTCGTTAAGAGTGTTCGTTGGTCCTTATGACCATTATGAGTTCCATTAAAACAGTCAGCATGCCCTAAATAGAAACCGTATTTTGGCATTAGGGCCGGTTTCCCCGTTAATTCTGTATATTCGTTAATGATTTTTGGAATTGAATTATCTACAAAATAATAAGCGTCAAATCTGTCTTCATTGTGAGTAAAGGCAGCCGTTTTTGTAAAATCATAATTTCCTGGCTTAAAGGTATTTCGCATGACTCCGTAGCCTTCAGTGCTTAAATAGAAAGGGACTGGGCTTGATGCAGCTCCTGCATCCCAACCTCCCCCGATTGCAATTTTTATGGAGTTATTCTTATGGGCATAAAACCCATTCTGTTGACCTCCACCATAAAAATATTCCTTTTCTTTTGTATCAAGGGTTTGAACTGTACCTCCGTTTGAATGTTTTAGCGGTTCACTTTCACTCCAAAGAATCTTTGATCTTTTTTTATCGTACAGGCTCATCTTTGAAGTAGTTTTATCTACTCTTAATTCTAAAGCATCAGTAGATATTTTATAGACATTGTTATCACTTTCATCGACGTTAATGTCAATTTCTCCATATTCCTTTTTGTAATCGCTAACATTTTTGTCGATAATTTTTGTCACATGCTCAGGTTCGTTAGGAGTTGGATATTCTTCAAAAATACCCTCTGGGTCCAAATGGAGTCGAAAAACATTATTTTTTAGGAAGTTAATTTTTATTTTTTCTCCTGTTTCTAAGTCAAAGTACACGTTATTACTTTCTTTCGTAATCTTAGTTACTTTTCCTATAGTCTTATAGGTTTGATTGGTAGAAACATTATTAATTGAGTACTCCTTTTCAGTTACAGCAGCAGATGCTGTTGGAAGCATAGAAAGCAACATACCCGCTGATAAGCACAAGCTTACCAGTTTTTTTAATCTAGCTTGACGTCTTAGCATATTCTACCTCCGAATGTAATAATGGTTTTCTGAAAATGAATTTCCGATTGTCTTTACCTCTTCGTATGGATGATTGGCTTATACAATTCCTAGTGAATCCAATTGGAAGAAAAGAAAGACAGCCCCCTTAAAAACTCTAAAACTTGCAATTTATCCTACTCATGGATACTTTATCTCCACCACCCCTTCTATATTTTTTATATATTTATATATCTAAATATATAAGCGTATTTAAGTAAGACCTTTATAGAGCTTTATTTTGTAGTATTTGTATATGAAAAATGAAATTTGGTATTTAGCAGATCACGTAAAATCTATGTTGATGTGGAATTTGCAATTGCAAATTGATCGTTGATGAATGATGAGTGGTTATGTTGTCATTACCAGTTTAGTGCTTCGTTGCCCTTTTTATTTTAATATTAGTTCCATCCCCTCCTACCTTTTAGTCTTAATTTAAGCAATTTTCTTACAGAATCAATATATAACGAATTGGGTTGATGGGTCAACCCAGTTACATAAATATCCTACAAAAGTAATAATTCCCTTTCGAATAGAGAAAACAATTGTATAAATATCCTACAAAAGTAATACTTGTCTATCAGCTAGAGAAAAAACCTTAGATAAAAAAAAGAACCGCTTAGGTTCGTTTTATGGTAGAACATTTCGAGTCTAATCATTTTGAATGACTCTAGAAAAAGTTTACGTTAGTTCTGTGTAAAAGCGGCAGCGATCGCCTCGGACAATGGATCGACAAAATTCAACTGGCACACCATTGACATCATAGGCTGTTCGTTCAAGCAACAGTGCCGGAAGACCTTCTTCCGTTTGTAAATATTCACTTTCTTCAGAACGGATCAGAACTGGTTCAAACGCCTCTTTAGCTCTAGTTACCACGATATTATATTCTTGTGTAAATAAATCATATAATGATATTTCCCCAACCTTTTTTAGCTGTTCCATATTCGAAATCAAGTTTTTCGGAATAAAAGACGATTCCAAAATATAAGGCTCATTGTTGGCACAACGAAGGCGTTTCATTTCAATGACATTCTCATCTTCACCAAGCTGCAACGCTTCTCGGATTTTTGAAGTTGGTTTAGCTTCCTCAATTTTTAAAATGATATCTTTAGGGTTCATTCCCTTTTCTTTTAATACTTTGCTAAAGCTGTAAAACCCCATCAATGATTGCTGCAATTTTGGTTTTGCCACAAATGTACCTTTTCCTTGAATTCGGTAAAGGATCCCATCCTGAACTAGCTCCTCAATTGCCTTTTTAGCAGTGTTCCGGCTCACACTGAACTGATCCATCAATTGATTTTCCGATGGGATTTTATCACCAGGTGTCCAATTTCCCTTTTCAATAGAATCCTTAAGCCTTTCCATTAATTGATGATAAAGTGGGATCACACTTTCAGGCTGCAGTGGTTTCATATAATAATCCTACCTTTCAAGCATACTTACATTCTTTTAACAAATTATATCACCGCCTATTGTAGTGTCAACCCAACAAGTAAGCAGTGGGGACGGTTCTTGTGCTTCCGATGGA
>NZ_JBALPG010000008.1:0-122594 GCF_036965245.1 Neobacillus drentensis | reverse complement strand
ATGGATGGCTAACGGGTGCGATGCTTCAATAAAGAAGGATCGTTTTTTTCTTATTCAAGTAACTGGCAGGATAGTGGAATAGGAAATGTAATTAGAAACAATGTATTTTTACCCTTAAAAAATAAAAAAACCACTCAAGTAATTAAGTGGTCAAAGGCGAAGGAGGAGGGTGTTACCTCCTTTGATAAATTTATGCCCGTTCTTAATAATAAGAACAAACACTAATATTTTATTGTTGATTGTACTGAGGTTCTTCACTTTGAATTTCTTGAAGACGTGGTTCAAGGCTATCTAGAACTGTTTTTGTTTGTTGTGCAGCTTGTTGATAAAGTTGCTTTGCGTTATGGTTGTCAGTTGCTAAAGCAAAGGTTTCAAAGCTTGCCTGTGCACTTTTTAAGCTTGCTAAAACTGTTTGAACGTCTTTTCCAACTGTCATTTAAAGACCTCTTTTCGCAATAAAATTGAATTACAAAAGTAGTATGCGGAAAATATTTTAGCTTATGTATTGGATATTTACCAATTTCAACCTAATACAAAACCATCCTAAAAAGGATGGTTAAGGAAAATGAACAAGATTTTACTTCTCTATATCTTATGTTGCTCTGACTAAATGTATCTAGGTAATAATCTATTTTCCCCATAATTTTGTAACATTAAGTGGTACTATAACTCGTCCATTTATTTGTTTGTGAATTAAAGGGGTTTTAAAAGGTTCATAATTATTCTCGATATCTTTATCAGAACAACGTGCACGTACATTAACTCCTAGAATGTTTTGAATATAATTATTGTACGTCATTTTTTTCTCCTTCTTTTATTTGGTTGTAATTATTATCTTTTCTTGTGTCAATAAAAATTCAATAAAATTTGTGCACAATAAGAATAAAATACGTAATAATAGCTTATCCTTGTTCAACTAACAGGGCGATAGTTGAAGATCCAGCTGCTTCGGCAGCTTTTCCTGGTTAGACTAACAAAGCAGATTGTGAAGAATTGTACTTAAAGTAACGGGTGCTAGAGTTTAACAAAGAGTCGTAGCAGCGACTCTTTTTCTTGTTCCACTCCCTCAGTTTAATAGATTTTTCTTACGAATGCTCGCTTATTCGCAGGATTTCATACCACTTTGTATCGGCATAACGGATGAATTAAAAGAGTCATGACAGTTTTAGTTAAATGAGGGCATGAGGAAATAGAGGATTAGTCTGAAATCCCATATACTTCCATAATCATGCACGCATTCTCCACACTGTCCTTGGAGGCTTTCCCTCCCATGTCTCAACGGGTCTCAGCCCTTTCATTCCTTCGTCATGCCTATCCAAGGGGTGGAGGCCGGTTTTGCTAACGGAACGGGTCGGTACGTTTGCGGCCAATCTAGCCAAAAGGGGGATGCCGATCCACTGTATTCAAACCCTTTTAGGGCATGAAGAACCCCAACAAACCCGATTATACAGTGATGCCCGGAAGGAAATGTACGATGAGTACATGTGAGAAGGGTGATATAAAGCCGGAAGGATCAAAAATGAAAATGAGTTCTAAAACTTGTCCTCTTCCTCTATACATCTAGTAAGAATGGAAAAGTGGAAAAATGTCCATAGGCTAAAGCCCAAAATGAGGGAAAGGAAAGGAAGAGAATGGAGTATATCAATCCGTTATTTAGTGAACAAAAGATAATAAAAAAAGAACAGACGTTGCCGAGTCCAACCCATACAACTCGAAAAATAAGGGGCGACAAAAAACATAATATTAATTAACCTGAAAGTGTTAATAATGAAAAAATGCCCAAATACCTTGATACGAAAGGGATTTGGGCATTTTTTTTTGTCGCATGAACCAGGCAAAACCAATATAAACCTGAATTATGTCGAGTGATGGTGATGATTAGTAAATAAGTAAGATAGGATAATGGTGTCAGTACTAACATGGGCAAATGTCTGTGTGTACTTGACACCTTTAGTTTGTTACAAGAGACATTAAGGTACTGATGTTATTTTACATTTGCTTCTATTTTATTTTGTTTGTGATAGAGTGGAAATATATTCAGTACCATTTCAAAATGAATATTATGTTATAAAATTATTATATCTATCTTGATCTTAGGGGGATTTACGTTGGCAGTCGGTGAATTATGCAGAATACTAATCGTAGACGATGAAATATTAATTAGGCAGGGGATTAAGCACTATATTGATTGGGAGCAGGAAGGGTTTTTAATCGTAGGTGAAGCTTCGAATGGTCAAGAAGCGCTTGAAATAATAGAGGCTGCCAAACCGCATATTATTATGACGGATATCGTGATGCCCATAATGGATGGGGAAGAATTAACGAAAATTGTAAAAGAAAGATATCCACAAATTGAAATTATTATTCTGAGCAGTTTTGGAGAATTTGACTATGTACGGTCCACCTTCCAAAGTGGTGTTGTTGATTATATCTTAAAGCCAAAGCTCGATGCACAAGGACTTTTAAAAGTCTTAAAGACTGCCGCCAGCAAAATTCCGGCATTACAGAATATCGAAAAAGAGGGATGCGCTCAGCTCTCAATCGACCAAATAATCAATAAGTTAATTGCTGGTTATGAGGTCAATTATGAGTTAGATTCACTTTCCAACTTGGTCCCATATAGCCATTATTTATTATTGGGACTTGACTTAAAGAGACATCCATCTAAAGATAGTGCCGAATTTACAACAGCGCTTAAAGAAAAAGTGGAACAGGAAATTGATTTTATTTTGGGAGAGACAGCGTACTATTCTTTTATATTCGATCAAAATGTAATCGTATACATTCTAAATATGAACAGGGAGAAAAGGGAAGACGTTATACCCTTTGCTAAACAATTAGCTGAATGCGAGCTAGGTATTGGATTCGTCCTGACAGAGGAATTTGAAGATTTCTCACAGATAGGAAGTATCTATAAAACAAGTCTTCTAAAGCTATTAAGCTATCGATTTTATCTCTCTTATCAACCATTATTATTAAAACAGGATTTGCCTGAGCAGCCTCCAACCTGTAACAGCTTTAATTTGGACTGGTTTACTAGTGAATTGAAGCGAAAACACTTTAATTCGGCTTTCCAGTATTTGCAGGATCATGTTACTACATTATCAAGGTGTTATACGACCGATATTTCTGAATATAAAGCTTTTTTTGGGAACATAATTTTTAACATCACGATTCTTCTTGGAAATATGGATTATGATGTGAAGGAATTGGAAGGCAGTAAGTATACGTATTTTAATTCTATTGATGAAGCATGTACAGCAGAAGAGACAGTCCAACTATTGAAATGTTTTATCGAAGAGGTAAATAAATGCTTAATGGCGCAGCCAAATCAGCTTGATAATATAAATATGAGGAAGCTGCTGGAGTATATTATGGACCATTATGCAGAGCCGCTTACCCTGACAGAGGTAGCGAAACATTTCCACTTTAATCCTTCCTATCTATCAAGTTATTTTTCGACTCATAATAAGGAAGGGTTTATTGAATATTTAAATAAAATCAGGATTGAGGAAGCAACTAAACTGTTAATTCTCGAAGACATAAGTATCTCCGAAATCAGCGGGATGGTTGGTTATTCGGATCACAGTTATTTCTGTAAGGTTTTTAAGAAAATAAAGGGATTATCTCCGAGTCAATATAAAAGAAAACAAATTTAAGATAAGAGTTGGTACAGATATGAAATTAATTCCTGATCGCTTTAAGCATAACGGCTTGTTTATAGTCATGTTCTTCATTACAGTCATGATCATTATTACAGTTTCCGTCACCATCACCTGGACGACCATTCGCATGTCAGAACAATTTTTTATCGAAAAGTTTAGCATTACCAACTCTAAAGTGATGAGTCAGGTAAAAGGAAGTTTTGAGTCGCTAAATTATTCAGTCGTCATCGCATCAAATAAACTCCTTCAAAGCGGAAATATAAAACAAATGCTGACAGAAGAGGCATCCAATACAGAGAAAATGAGCTCTATTTATAGTATGACTCAGCAGATGAAGCATGTTAAATCTATATTAGATGCCTATGAAATCGAAATTGTTGTTGCGGGAAGAAATGGAGTTAATTATGTAACTGAACGTAATTTCTGGCCGATATCAGATGAAGAATTGAAAATGAGTGCCATTACCGAGAATACATTGAAGGAACCAAAAAGGCTCATGTATCAATATGATCAACGTAGGAATAAGACCACAGGACTAGAGGGGAGCAATGTGATTGTTGCTTCCAAAGCATTCATGGACCGGATATCTGGGAGTGTTTACGGATCTATGTATTTTGCTATCAAAGAAAGCGAATTTAGAAAACTGTATTCAAGTTATACAAATCCCGGGAATGATGTGTTCATATTGGACAAGAATGGTTCCATTGTTTCAAGCAATCAAGCTAAACTGATTGGGAAAAAAGCAGAAAATCTTCTTAGCTATACGGCAAAACTAAATGACAATCCCCATAAATACATCATTGATAACTTTAGGGGTAAAGATCAGATTATTTTTATGGAATATCTACCATCCTTTGATATGTATCTGTTCAATGTGATTGACAAACAGAAAGCAGTCGGCGATTTAATTAACAAAAAGCAAATTGTCCTTATCTGTATTGCAATCGTTTTTGCTGCACTGATTATTGTGTTTCTCGCATCAAGGAGATTGACGAATTCCTTATCGAGGTTGGTAAAGCAAATTGCCAATGCCCCGAAGTATGACTTTGATAAGTATGTTTCTGAAACGGGTACTTATGAAACAAGACAAATCGGCAATGCCTTTAACACCATGCTCGATGAGCTTCATGATTATGTAGATAAACTGGTGATAGCGCAAAAGCAGCAGCGTAATGCAGAACTAGCTGCCCTGCAGCAGCAAATTAACCCCCACTTCCTTTATAATACCTTAACCTCCATTAAATTCATGGTACAACAGGGCGGGAAAGAAGATGCGGAAGCTACCATCAATGCGTTGATATCGTTGTTGCAAAATACAATTGGCAATGTCAATGAAACTGTTACGGTGAAGCAGGAAGTAGAAACTTTAAAAAATTATGTATTTATTAATCAAAAGCGATACGGAGATCGTATAAAAGTGAACTATTTCGTAGCACCTGATTGTATCGACCTCCCAATCCCAAAACTAATCCTTCAGCCATTTATAGAGAATTCATTCTTTCATGGTTTTAATCGTAAGCCTGAGGGATATATTAATGTTCTTATTTGGCAGGAGAGTGAAAACCTGATTTGTGAAGTGGTGGATAATGGTGATGGAATGGAAGTCTCTTCAGATAGTAAATTTCCTAGTACAAAGCGGAAACAGCAACATTTTTCAGGTATCGGTGTTCGAAATGTAAATGAACGTATCCAGCTTATTTATGGTGACCCATATGGTGTAATCATATCAAGTGAACTTGGTGAGGGGACAAAGGTTCGAATCGAACTTCCCAATAAGAATATATAAAAATTTTCACAAAATCTAAAAATAATCCAAACCAAACAATTGGAAGCGCCTTCAACTTATAAAAATATTACAATCAATTAAAAATATCGTCCTAACCGTTACATTCTAGCAGGTGATAACATAATACTTGTAAGTCGGGCAGCGCTTACAAAAATAATATAAATACTTGGGGGAATATCAATGAAAAAAATACTAGCACTCTTTTTGGTTAGTATCTTAATGCTAACTGCCTGTTCTTCTGGATCAAAAGAGAAAGATACTTCCAGCAAGGCAAAAGATACAAAAGAAATAACGGTTTGGGCATGGGACCCGAATTTTAATATTAAGGCAATGAATCTAGCAAAAGACGCCTATAAATCAGAAAATCCAGATCTTAAGATCAAGATCGTCGAAAATGCCCAAGATGATATCGTTCAAAAGCTTAACACCAGCCTAAGCTCAGGTACCACTAAAGGGTTACCGAACATCGTATTAATTGAAGATTATCGTGCGCAAAGTTTCCTAAAAGCCTATCCGGACATGTTTCAAGAACTAACGGATTCTTTTAATGCAGACGATTTTGCACAGTATAAAATGGCTCCAACCAGCCTAGATGGAAAGAACTATGGAATTCCGTTCGATACAGGAGCAGCTGGGTTGTACGTTCGAACAGATTACTTAGAAAAAGCAGGATATAAAGTAGAGGATTTACAAAATATCGATTGGAACAAGTACATCGAGATTGGGAAAAAGGTGAACGAAGCAACAGGCAAACAAATGCTCACACTGGATCCGAAGGATCTAGGCCTTATTCGGATGATGATTCAATCAAGCGGTTCTTGGTATTTAAAGAAAGACGGCACAACACCTGACCTAGCAAACAATGCTGCACTTAAGGAAGCATTCAAAACGTATAAAGAATTATTAGATGCTAATTTAGTGAAACCTGTTTCTGACTGGAGTCAGTTTTTAGCAGGCTTTAATAAAGGTGATGTTGCCACTGTTCCAACAGGTAACTGGATTACACCTTCCATCAAGGCCGAAGCATCACAATCAGGCAAATGGGCAGTCGTTCCAATGCCAAAACAATCCGGTATTGAAGGTTCTGTGAATGCAACCAACTTAGGCGGAAGTTCTTGGTATGTACTTAACGTACCAGGCAAAGATAAAGCAGCTGACTTCCTTGCAAAGACATTCGGTTCCAACTCTGATTTCTATCAAACCTTAAATAAGGAAATGGGCGCTATCGGTACGTACAAACCAGCGGCAGCAGGTGAAGCTTATAAAGCTGCAGACGATTTTTTTGGCGGCCAAAAAGTGGTTGAAGATTTCTCTAAATGGACAGAAAAGATTCCTCAAGTAAACTATGGGATGCATACGTATGCGATTGAAGACATTTTAGCAGTCGGAATGCAAGACTACCTAAAAGGTAAAGATTTAGACAAAGTGTTAGAAGATGCCCAAAAGCAAGCAGAAGAACAAATTAAATAACATAACGAGTTAAAAAAGAACACATCAAATCAATATTTATAAGAAAATAAGCCTCGGAATTTCGCCGGCTTCTCCCATTCGGTTTAACGGAGTAATCTGATGTGTCAGGCGAAGTTCTGAGGCTCATTTCTTTTACTAACAATGTGTGGAGTTGACAATTGTGATAACAGCTAAAGTAAAACATAGCCAGAGTCTGCAAACCGCAAAATCAGGCCGGAAAATTCGAGCAAAAAACGCTGTCATTGGCTGGTCCTTTGTTCTAGTCGCTGCCTTGATGATCAGTTTATTTTATTTCTACCCAATGATTCAGGCGCTTATTATGTCTTTTCAAACAGGGAATGGTGCAAATCTAACATTTACCGGCTTCGATAATTATGTGCGTTTATTTAAGGATCCAACCTTCCTCACTACAGTAAAAAATACGGTGATCTATTTAATTATTCAAGTGCCAATAATGATTTTGCTAGCGCTGTTTCTTTCTGTTTTATTAAACAATAAATCGTTGAAGCTAAAGGGATTATTTCGAACTGCTATTTTTTTACCATGCGTAACCTCTCTTGTTGCCTATTCCGTCATCTTCAAATATTTGTTTGGTCAAGATGGCATTATTAATATCATGTTAATGAAGGTTTCACTTATTTCGGAGCCTATTCAATGGCTAACAGATCCTTTTTGGGCCAAAATTGCGATTATTATAGCTATCACTTGGCGCTGGACTGGGTATAACATGATATTCTATTTATCCGCTCTGCAAAATGTTGATGAATCCATCTATGAAGCAGCAAAAATCGATGGTGCGTCACCGGTTCAACAATTTTTCAAAATCACGATCCCAATGTTGAAGCCTATTATTTTGTTTACCTCAATTACCTCAACGATTGGTACGCTTCAGCTATTTGATGAAGTTATGAATATTACAAAGGGTGGGCCTGGAAATGCGACGATGACGATTTCTCAGTACATTTACAATTTATCGTTTAAATATACCCCTGATTTTGGCTATGCCGCCACTGTTTCTTATGCCATCGTCATTATGATCGTTATCTTCTCTATCATTCAGTTTAAAGTAGCAGGTGATAAAAATGAGTAACCTTAAACGAATATTCAGCTATACAGTCCTTATCATTGCATCCATTGTTTCTATTTTTCCATTTCTATGGATGATAGTAAGCTCGACAAATAAATCTATTGATGTGACGAAGGGGAAGTTATTGCCGGGCAGTCATTTTATCGAAAACCTTCATAATCTGCTGGACACGGTTGATCTTGTACCTGCATTAATAAATTCAGCGAAGATCTCGATTATCACAACCATTCTTGGTTTGCTGATTGCCTCATTAGCTGGCTATGGATTTGAAATTTTTAGAAGTAAGTCTAAGGACTTTGTGTTCAACTTCTTGCTGCTTTCCATGATGATTCCTTTTGCAGCATTAATGGTACCGTTATTTAGAATGTTTGGAAACATTTCTCAAAAACTGCCGATGATTGGGATTGATACACTGTCAGCAGTCATATTACCGACGGTTACAACTGCTTTTCTTATCTTTTTCTTTAGACAAAGCACAAAGATGTTCCCAAAGGAAATTCTAGAAGCAGGAAGAATTGATGGCTTATCGGAGTTAGGTTTATTCCTCCGGATTTATGTTCCCACAATGAAAACAACCTATGCAGCAGGGGCTATCATAACGTTCATGGCCAGCTGGAATAGTTATTTGTGGCCGCTTGTTATTTTGCAATCACCTGAGAAGCAGACAATTCCCCTGCTTATCTCCAACCTCGGATCAAGCTACTCACCCGACTTTGGAATGAATATGACAGCCATTGTGATTGCAACCCTGCCAGTTGCGCTCATTTTCTTCATCATGCAAAAGCATTTTGTTGCTGGTATGATGGGTTCCGTGAAATAGTTCGGTTGAAAAAGTAAGCAGATAGGATGTGTAAGAGAGTATGACAAAGGTTCCAAGTATTAATTGGTTATCAGACGTAAATGTATTTGCTGTTAATCGTCTTCCTGCTCATTCCGATCACGTTTATTACCAGACGGTGGAGGAGGCAAATAGTGCTGCTCCAATGAGGTTACGGCATGAATTGAACGGTGATTGGAAATTTACCTATAGCATTAATCCAGACAATCGTCCGGAACAATTTTTTCAACTTGATTTCAATTGCTCAGGCTGGGGAGATATTTGCGTGCCAGGGCATATTCAGCTTCAGGGGTATGGAAAACCGCAATATGTAAACACCATGTACCCATGGGATGGTCATAATGAAATCAGACCGCCAGAGATTCCAAAGGATCATAATTCTGTAGGAAGCTATGTGAAAATGTTTACTGTTCCAGCACATATGAAACATAAACCAGTATATATTTCCTTTCAAGGCGTAGAGTCTGCTTTTTATGTATGGTTAAACGGTGAGTTCGTCGGCTATAGTGAGGACTCCTTCACTCCGGCAGAGTTTGAGCTTACTCCATTTCTCATAGATGGGGAGAATAAGCTGGCCGTTGAGGTTTATCAACGGAGCACGGGCAGCTGGCTTGAGGACCAAGATTTCTGGCGCTTTTCTGGTATTTTCAGGGATGTCTATCTCTACACGGTACCGGAGATTCATGTCTTTGATGCACATGTTCGTGCAGAACTGGACGCCTCTTATAAGCAAGGAACTCTACAAGCAGACCTTAAATTTTTACCAGCTGATTCAGTCCCTTCAAAAATCATGGCTGAGTTGTTCGATGCTAAAGGAAGGTTAATAGCGAAAAAGGATGCTGTTCTAGGTGATGGAATATGCACATTTTCGATTCCAGTCGATACTCCAGAATTATGGAGTGCCGAAAATCCTAATTTGTATAAGCTATTTATTCATGTTTATAACGAGTCCGGTAGTTTGGTAGAGGTTATTCCACAAAAGGTTGGATTTAGAAGATTTGAGCTTGTTGATAAGGTTATGCGCCTCAATGGTGAACGTATCGTTTTTAAGGGTGTAAACCGTCATGAATTCAATTGCCGAAGAGGCCGCGCGATTACGAAAGAAGACATGCTTTGGGATATTAAAACACTGAAACAGAATAACATCAACGCAGTCCGTACTTCGCATTATCCGAACCAGAGCTATTGGTACGATTTATGTGATGAATATGGCATATATGTCATCGATGAAATGAATTTGGAAACACATGGGTCGTGGCAAAAGATGGGCGCGGTCGAGCCCTCCTGGAACATTCCGGGCAATAAGCCGGAATGGCAGGATATTGTCATGGACAGAGCTATTTCGATGTATGAGCGGGATAAGAACCATCCGTCCATTTTGATTTGGTCATGTGGGAACGAATCATACGCAGGCGAAGTGATTCTAAACGTTTCTAAATATTTTAAAGAAGTGGACCCTAGCCGTCTTGTTCATTACGAGGGCGTATTCCATAACCGTGACTATAACGAAACCAGTGATATGGAAAGCCGGATGTATGCGAAGCCTGCTGATATTGAAAAATATTTAAGCGAGAATCCGGAGAAACCGTACATCAGCTGCGAGTATATGCATGCAATGGGCAATTCACTGGGCGGCATGTATAAATACACGGATTTAGAGCGGAAATATCCGATGTATCAAGGCGGCTTTATCTGGGATTATATCGATCAATCGATGATCAAGAAGGACCGATATGGAAAAGAATTTTTAGCATACGGCGGCGACTTCGATGACCGTCCGACGGATTACGGCTTCTGTACGAATGGCATTGTGTATGCAAATCGAGAGTTATCGCCAAAAATGCAGGAAGTCAAATACCTGTATCAAAACTTCAAGCTGGAGCCGGATCAAACTGGAGTGACGGTGATAAACGACAGTCTTTTCACCGATACCTCCGATTATGATATGGAATACATTCTGTTCCGGGAGGGCAAGGAATTGGCTCGTGGCATCATTAATATGGTGGTTGCGCCTATGAGTGAGGGAAGAGCGGAATTTGAGCTGCCTGCTGATATTGTTAGAGATTCGGGCGAGTATTGTATTCATGCCTTCTTTAAATTGAAGGAGAACACACTTTGGGCAGATGCCGGATATGAAATTGCCTTTGGACAGTACGTGTTTCAGGTAAAAGGGACAGAAAAGCCCGCACCAATTCCTGGAACTTTAAGAGTGGCAGAAGGTGATGTCAATATTGGTGTCCATGGCCTCGATTTCTCCATCATGTTCTCGAAACAAGCCGGAAGCTTAGTATCGTTGAATTATGCTGGAAAAGAAATAATTGCTCTTCCTCCTGCACCATTGTTCTGGAGAGCGACAACGGATAATGACCGCGGCTTTTCTCAAGACTTCCATTCGGGGCTTTGGTATGCTGCCAGCCTGGCACGGAAATGTGTTGGGGTTGAGGTGAAGGAAGGTGATGAACAGGTTTGCGTCACTTTTACCTATAAATTAGCCATTAGCTCGGAAGTGGAAGTGAAGATCAATTACACTGTCTTATCCGATGGAAGCGTTCGTGTTAAATCGGTTTATCATGGAGCCGCGAATCTTCCGCAGATGCCGATTTTTGCCGTGTCCTTCAAGGTTCCAGCTGATTATGACCAACTGGAATGGTATGCGATGGGGCCGGAAGAGAATTATTCCGATCGCTGTAAGGGAGCAAGACTAGGTCTCTTTAAAAACCAAGTTTCCGATAATTTATCTGGTTACGTCATGCCGCAAGAGTCAGGCAATCGTACCGGAGTACGCAGGGCCAGTCTAACGAACCGTGATGGTCAGGGAATTAGGATTTCTTCTGTTTCAGAGCCGCTTGCCTGCAATTTTTCACCTTATACAGCATTCGAGCTTGAAAATGCAGGGCATCATTACGAGCTGCCAAATGTCCACTATACGGTCGTAACGATTGCAGGCAAGCAGATGGGCGTCGGCGGGGATGACAGCTGGGGTGCGCCTGTTCACGATGAACACCTCATTCATGCAGACCAGGATATGGAATTTGAGTTTATGATTCAGCGGATTTAAGTAGTTCAAACCGATAATGACTAGTAAAGAGTTAAAACTGGACTCTTTACTAGATTAGTATGTTATTAAAATAGAATAAACCTTACCTTAGTATAGTATTTTGAAAAAGGTTGATAAATGCTCCATTGATAGATTGACCATTTTTTAGAATGGATTTTGGAGTGAACTCTGTATTTAGGGGTGATGACATGATCTGAATAATTACATTACTGTTCCCGTAATGCCCGGAATTATGGACAACAGCCAAGGAAATGAATGATTTAGAATCATCCACCTTTGAGTAAACATCGAATTCCTTAACTGTCTGGAAATGTACCTTAAAACTATTGAAGGGAAGGATTTGCTTTATGTTACCAAAGAGGTTTGGTAGAAAAATATTTGCGTATTGCATGATCGTATTACTCGTTATGGGGGTTGTTTCACCCGCTATATCTAAAAAGACTTTTGCTGAGGAAAATTCTGTTGAAGTCAATTCTAATATAGAGACTATCAAATTAGACCCAAGCTATCAGCATGAGCCACTTGATGGATGGGGAACGGCACTGGTCTGGTTTGCAAATGTTACAGGGGGTTGGCCAGATGAACTTAGAAACCAGCTGGCAGATGATCTCTTCGGGGAAGATGGGTTGAATTTTAATATTGCCCGCTATAATATTGGCGGTGGTGATTCACCAGAGACTAAGCCATATATGCGTAAAGGCGGGGCTGTTCCTGGCTACTGGAATCGGCCGGCAGAATTTGGTCCTCCAGAAGGAAATCCAGAAGGTTGGAAGGAACAGGAAAATTGGTGGGATCCAGAAAATCCAGATCACTGGAATTGGAATGCGGATGCAAATCAACGGTGGTGGCTTGAGGCTGCTAAATCAAGGGGTGCAGACACGTTTGAAGCCTTCTCCAATTCTGCTCCATATTTTATGACTAGAAGTGGCTATGTTTCAGGGAACACTAAGCCTGGGGAGGAAAATTTGAAGGCTGACCAGTTCGGAAATTTTGCTTCATACTTAACAACAGTCGTTGATCATTTACAAAAAGATCTAGACATTGAATTTAAAACGCTTTCACCGATTAATGAACCGTCAGGCTTTTGGAAGGCACTGGACAGACAGGAAGGCTCCAACTGGCCAGTGGCAGCACAGGCAAAAATCATTAACGAGGTGAAAAAGCAGTTAGCTGAAAAACAACTTAATACAGTAGTTTCTGCAATGGACGAATCTACTCCGCAAGGGTTTATAAGTGATTGGGACCAATATAATGCTGAAACACGTGCCAATATTACGGGATTAAATGTCCATACGTACTGGCCAGAACATCAAATTGGCGTGCGGGATATTGCCAAATCATCTGGCAAGAGGCTGTGGATGTCAGAGGTAGATCTCAGTCCTGGAGGCATCGGACAAAATCATGCCGATATTCGAACAGGTCTTGGCCTATCTGAACGAATTACCAGCGATATTCAAAAGCTTGAACCGGAGGCATGGGTTCTATGGCAGGCAATTGAAGATGAAGTCAATATGAATCCAGAACACGAAAATGGAAACTGGGGACTAATCCAAGTTGACTTTGACCCTAAGGATTTCAGCAAGGTGAAAATTTATAAAAATAAAAAATACTATGCAATGGGGAACTATAGTAAATTTATCCGTCCGGGTTCTCAGGTCATCAATTCAAACAGCAGCAGTACATTAGCAGCCATCAATAAACAGGATGAATCGCTTGTCTTAGTTTATACAAACAGCACGACAGAGGAAAAGGAGCTGAACTTTGACTTATCAGGATTTGGAACTGTAAAAGATGACGCAGAAGCTGTTCCTTATGTAACGTCAGCAACGGATAATATTGCAAAGGGATCTGCTATTAAAATTTCGGATAAGAAGCTATCAGCTGTCGTTAAACCTCAATCAATTACCACTTTTGTAGTTTCAAAAGTATCCGGTGTTGCCCCTAATCAAAGTGTTGTCGATTCCGATGCAGACTACAATATTATTAATAAAAACAGCGGGAAGGTACTAGACATCGCCCAGGATCAAGCAGCGATTGTACAAAAAACGAAGGTTCAGGATAAAGATAATCAGAGCTGGAGAATTCAAAAAGTAACGTATGGTAACAGCAACAAGGAGATTTATCAAATTGTCCATCCGGCAAGCGGCAAGGTACTTGGTATCGAAAACGGTTCGGCCATTTTGCAGAAGGATGAGGATCAGCCAAGTCAAAAATGGATTCTATCAACCTATGGAAATGGAGAATATACATTTGTCAATGTACAAGATGGCAAACTGCTTGAGATAGGCGGACAATCCAAAGCGGAGGATGCCCGGGCAACGGCATGGCAGCCGAATGCCGGAAATAATCAGGTATGGAAGCTGGTTAAAGCGGGAATTACCAAGATTGAACCGGTAGAGGTTGTTGTACCAAAGAAAAAAACGGCACCAGTTCTGCCTAATGAAGTAATGGCCGAATACGGTGATGGGAATCGAGTTTTAAAAGGTGTCGTTTGGAATGAAATCTCTCCAGCTCTCTATGATCGAGAAAATGTCTTTACTGTTGAAGGTAAGGTAGAAGGCACAAAAATAAAGGCCATTGCAACGGTAATTGTTTCTAAGATTGAGAGCATCGAGCCTGTCAAAGTGAAAACGACTCCAGGCGTAGCACCAATTTTACCAAAAGAAGCAACAGCCAAATTAACGAACGGTTCTAGTGGTAAGGTGGCCATTCTATGGGATGAGATCAATCCTTCACTTTATGCTGAGCTAGGGAAATTTACCGTAAGAGGAAAAATACCTGACAGCCCAGTTAAAGCATTTGTGCAAGTGCAAGTTACAAAGCCGGCGTTACAAAACCATGCCTTACGAAATCCAGTTAACGAGTTCCCAAAAGCAACTGCTTCCTTCACGGGAATGTACGACAGTGCCGCAAACATAAATGATGGAATTATCTCAAGTGTCCGCTGGACGAACTGGGATCCAAACAATTGGAGAAAAGAAGACTGGGTTGCGGTTGATTTTGGCAAAGAAGAGACCGTTTCAAAAGTGGATTTCCATTTTTATGACGATGGCAGCAAGACAAGGCCAGCAGAATCATTTATTCTGCAATATTGGGATGGCGGTACTTGGGTAGATATTAATGGAACGCAAACCGATGTTAAAGCTAAAAAAGAGATCAGTCTTACGTTTGAGCCAATCACTACTTCGAAAATAAGGGCTGTTATGCAGGCGATGCCAAATACTTGTATTGCTATATCTGAATTAATGGTATGGGGAGTTGAAAAGACATCAGTTCCTAGTGTTGGCGAAGATGCATCGCTAGAAAGTATCTTAATAAATGGGCAATCGCTTAAAGCTTTTAAAGGAGATACTTTTGACTATCAAGTTGAAATGAACGGCCGGGTGCATAAGGAATTAAATATGGAGGCAGTTACAAGCGATATTTTTGCTGATGCTCAAATCAAGCTGCCGGATTCCCTGCCTGGTAAAGCCATTATTACCGTAACATCTGAAGATCGTAAACATAAGGAAACCTATACGATAGAATTTGTTAATGAAGATGGGATCTTATTAAAAAAATAAATAAATAGTATTAACGCCAAAATGGGGGGCTTTTGATAAGCCCCCTGTTTAAAATTGATATCCAATTTGGAAAAAGGTGAAGTTTTATGCCAATTCATACAAATCTAGAAAAACAGCAATTTCATTTAACGAATGGTCAGGTAAGCTATATTTTTCATGTGATGAAAAATGGGCACTTGGGCCATCTCTATTATGGCAAAGCATTAAGGCATCGAAGTGATTTTTCCCATTTGCAAACGTATTATGTAGCAACACCCGCAAGCTGTCATGTTTATGAGGATGATCCTGCATTTAGTTTGGAAACGCTGCGTCAGGAATACCCTGCTTACGGAAACTCAGATTTCCGGGAACCTGCAATTTCTGTGGGAAAAGACAATGCACTAAATGTTCCTGATTTTAAATATGATTCTTTTAGAATCCTAGAAGGGAAGCCACGGCTTGAGGGTCTCCCCGCAACTTATACCGATAAGGCAAGTACCATCCAAATCCTTTTAAAGGATGAGTTCCTTCAGGCAGAACTGACTTTGAATTATACTATTTTTCAAGATAAACCTGTTATTACGAGAAGCGCTTCCTTGAAAAATTACGGCACTGAAAATTTAGTGATTGATCGAATGATGGGAGCATCTGTCGACTTTCCTGATAAGGATTTTATATTTACTCATTTATCAGGGTCTTGGTCCCGGGAGAGGCATGTGAAGGAGCGGAGGCTTGAGATGGGAAATCAGTCGATTTCAAGCCTGCGCGGTGCCAGCTCACACCATCATAATCCATTTTTGGCCTTAAAGAGACTGGAAGCAACGGAGCATACGGGTGAAGTGTTTGGCTTTAATTTTGTATATAGCAGTAACTTTATTATGCAGGTTGAAGTTGACCATTACGATACAGCCAGACTAACAGTTGGGATTCATCCATTCGGCTTCAAATGGAATTTATTGCCCCATGAAGCTTTCCAGACACCTGAAGTGGTCATGGTTTATTCGGATAAGGGGTTAAATGGGATGAGTCAGGCGTTTCATGCCCTCTATCGAGAAAATTTAATCCCAGCTCAATGGAGAAAAGCAAAGCGCCCTATATTAATAAATAACTGGGAAGCTACATACTTTGATTTTAATGAAGAGAAGCTTGTAAAAATTGCAAAGTCAGCCAGTGAACTAGGAATTGAATTGTTCGTCCTTGATGATGGCTGGTTTGGGAAAAGGAATGACGATACATCCTCACTCGGTGATTGGCATGTAGATTTAAATAAGCTTCCAAATGGGTTAGAAAGCTTAGCTAAGAAAATCTCCAATGTTGGAATGAAATTTGGTCTTTGGTTTGAGCCAGAGATGATTAGCCCTAACAGTGAGCTATATCGTGAGCACCCGGATTGGGCAGTGGGCACACCACATCAGCGGACATTTGGACGTAACCAGCTTGTACTAGATTTTTATAGACCTGAGATTGTCGATTATCTTTATGAAAAAATGTCCAATATCATTAAACTTACTAATCTTTCTTACATTAAATGGGATATGAATCGGAATATTACTGAAGCATTTTCGAGAAAATTAGCTCCAAATGAGCAAGGGGAATTTTTCCATCGCTATATTTTAGGAGTATATAGTCTTTACGAAAGGTTAACCAGTGAGTTTCCCCATGTCCTTTTTGAATCCTGTGCTGGCGGGGGAGGAAGATTTGATCCCGGAATGATGTATTATGCTCCACAAGCATGGACAAGTGATGATACGGATGCCATTGAAAGGCTGAAAATTCAATATGGAACATCATTCGCCTATCCGATTTATAGTATGGGATCGCATGTTTCGGCAGTCCCAAATCACCAAACATTACGGACAACTCCACTATTGACGAGGGCAAATACTGCTTATTTTGGTACATTTGGCTATGAATTGGATCCACTTACGTTATCAGAAGAAGAGCGGGAGGAAATTAAAGGGCAGATTGTTTTTTATAAAAACCACCGAAACTTAATTCGTGATGGTCAATTTTATAGACTATTGAGCCCATTTTCGAACAATGAAACAGCTTGGATGGTTGTTAGCCAAGACCAATCGGAAGCGTTGGTAGGATACTACAAGGTTTTGGCGACCCCAAATTCTCCGAAACAGCAAACATTACGGCTTAGGGGGTTAAATGAAGCTGCGTCCTATTCCGTGGCTAGAAGTAATCATGCCTATTATGGAGATGAACTAATGCAAGTAGGTCTTCAGCTTCCGATTGAGTTTAATGGTGTTAATGGCAAAAGTGCTGAGCGCGGCGGTGACTTTCAGTCACATGTTTTTTATTTGCGAAATATAGACATAGGTGAAAAAAACAAAAGGATGGAGTAATCTCCATTCTTTTTTAGTAAAATTTTTAGTAAAAATATTGAATAATTTTACTAAAGGGAGTAGAATTGTGTTAAATATAGTTATTCACTTTTCATGAAAATGAAAGGGATCACATTCACTGGAGGGATAATAAAATGAACGTTACAACGCTAATCACAACATTTAAAGAAAAATTTGGGACTACACCCGAACAAGCCTTCTTTGCCCCAGGCCGGATTAATTTAATCGGCGAACATACTGATTATAATGGAGGGCATGTGTTTCCATGTGCGATTACGTATGGAACATATGCGGTTGCGAGGAAGCGTGAGGATCAGCTCGTCCGCTTGTACTCTGTTAACTTCCCTGACACAGGGATTATTGAATTTCATTTAAATCAGCTAGATTACGATAAAGAACACAATTGGGCAAATTATCCGAAAGGGATGATTCGCTACATTCTCGAATCAGATTATGAAATTCCAACGGGCTTTGAGTGCGTCATTCATGGAAATATCCCTAACGGTGCAGGTCTTTCTTCCTCTGCTTCGATTGAATTATTAACAGGAGTTCTTGTTGATAGTTTGTTTGGATTAGAGATTCCACGGCTCGATGTCATTAAGCTTGGCAAGCAGGTGGAGAATCAATTCATCGGTGTCAACAGCGGCATTATGGATCAATTTGCAATTGGGATGGGAAAGAAAGATGCAGGGATATTACTAGATTGCCAGACTCTTAAATATGAATACGCACCGATTCAGCTGGAAAATCACAAAATTATTATTATGAATACAAACAAGCGCCGTGAATTGGCGGATTCAAAATACAATGAGCGCAGAAGCGAATGTGAGGAGGCGCTGGCCGAACTTCAGCAAAGACTGCCGATTGAAGCACTTGGACAGCTTTCAGAAGCCGAATTTGATGAAAATCAACATCTAATAACAAATGAAACGGTCCGTAAACGGGCAAAACATGCTGTCTATGAAAATAGAAGAACATTAAAAGCGTTGGAGAAATTGAGGGCTGGAAATCTAGAGGCATTTGGTCAATTAATGAATCAATCGCATATATCCTTACGTGATGATTATGAAGTTACCGGAATAGAACTTGATCGTTTAGTAGAAGCTGCATGGGAACAGCCTGGAGTGATAGGTGCGCGCATGACGGGAGCAGGATTTGGGGGCTGTGCCATCGCCATTGTAGCAAATGAAGAAGTTGAGAATTTTATTGCTAATGTTGGTGCGGCTTATCTTGATAAGATTGGTTATAAGGCTGATTTTTATGTTGCCAGTATTGGAGACGGTGCAAAAGAAATCGAAGTGGAGGCGGCTGTGTAAATGAGTATTCTAGTTTTAGGCGGTGCGGGTTATATCGGTTCGCATGCTGTTTATCAATTAATTGACCAAGGATTTCAGGTGGCAGTCATCGATAACTTTCAAACAGGACACCGTGATGCCGTACATCCACAGGCTGCATTTTATGAAGGTGATATTCGCAGCCATGAATTTATGCGGTCAGTATTTGAAAAAGAACAGATTGAAGCAATCTTGCATTTTGCCGCTAACTCACTCGTTGGTGAATCGATTCTTGAGCCGTTAAAATACTATGATAATAATGTGTACGGCACGCAAATTGTCCTCGAAATGATGAAGGAATTTGATGTTAAGCATATTGTGTTCTCTTCGACAGCGGCCGTTTATGGAGAGCAAAAGGTTGTACCGATTACTGAAGAGGCGGAAACAAAGCCAACAAATACGTATGGTGAAACAAAATTAACAATGGAAAAAATGATGGCCTGGTGTGAAAAGGCGTTCGGAATTAAATACGTTGCCCTTCGCTATTTTAATGTTGCTGGTGCAAGACAGGGCGGGAAGATTGGCGAAGACCATAATCCGGAAACACACTTAATTCCCGTTGTCTTGGAAGCGGCATTAGGAAAAAGGCCGGCAGTTAAGATATTTGGCGATGATTATGATACCTCTGACGGTACCTGTGTTCGTGATTATATCCATGTCGAGGACTTGATTGCGTCTCACCTATTAGCCCTAAAGTTTTTACAAAATGGCGGGGAAAGTCATTGTTTCAATCTCGGCAGCAGCCAGGGCTTCTCAGTAAAGGAGATTGTTGAGACGGCTAAAAAGGTAACAGGTATTGATATTCCAATCCAAATTGGAGAACGTCGTGCTGGCGATCCAAGTACACTTATTGCCTCGTCGGAAAAAGCAAAGCGTTTACTTGGCTGGAACCCATCGAGAACGTCGATTGAGCAAATCATCACCGATGCCTGGAACTGGCATCAACATCATCCAAATGGATATCAGAGGTGAAAAAGAATGATTAATCAATTAGTTCAACAATTGATAAAACAAGCGCTTGCTGCCCAATTAATCGAGCGGGAAGACGAAATATATGCAAGGAATCAAGTTCTGTCGCTGCTTCATTTAGCAGATTATAAGGAAGAAGCTGAGACTGAAAACACTCCCCAAGAGATCCCTGAGTTGCTAGAACAAATTGTTGACTATGCTTGTGAGCAAGGAATTATTGAAGACCTATTTGATGAGAAAGAAATTTTTTCAAGTAAAATCATGAATTGTTTTATCGCTAGACCTTCCAGTGTGAATCAGCTTTTTTATGAAAAATATAAACAGAATTCACAAGAGGCTACTCAGTACTTTTATGAGTTAAGTAAAAACAGTAACTACATCCAGATGAAGCGAATCCGTCAAAATATTGAATATAAGGTCGCCACGGAATACGGAGATTTGGACATTACGATTAATTTATCAAGGCCGGAAAAAGATCCGAAGAGTATCGCACTTGAGCGGGCAGCCCAAAAAACGGACTATCCAAAATGCCTGCTATGTATTGAAAATGAAGGGTATGCGGGTAGAATCGGTCATCCTGCCCGTTCGAATCATCGGATGGTCCGGGTGAATTTGTTGGATGAGAATTGGTATTTGCAATTTTCTCCATATGTCTACTATAACGAGCATTGTATCGTATTGTCGGAAAAACATACGGATATGAAAATCAGCCCAGCAACATTTGCGAGGCTTCTTTCCTTCGTAGAGAAATTTCCGCATTATTTTCTTGGTTCAAATGCCGATATTCCGATTGTGGGAGGCTCGATTTTATCACATGAACATTACCAAGGCGGGAATTATCAATTTGCGATGGCGAAGGCGGAGGATGACTGGACATTTACAATGAGTGGATTTCCTAATGTCGAATGTTCAGTTGTCAAATGGCCGATGTCAGTGATTCGTCTGCGCTCAGAAGAAGTTGGATCACTTACAGAAGCCGGGGCGTATATTTTAGCTAAATGGAAAAATTACAGCGATGAAACGGTCAACATTTTGGCTAAAACAGGTGAGACCCCTCACAATACGATTACACCTATTGCCCGTAAAAATGGGGATCTTTTCGAGTTAGACTTGGTTCTTCGCAACAACCGAACGAGCGACGAGCATCCACTTGGCATCTTCCATCCACATTCAGATGTTCATCATATCAAGAAAGAGAACATTGGCCTAATTGAGGTGATGGGGCTTGCTGTTTTACCGGCACGACTTAAGCGAGAGCTTGAAGAGGTAGAGAATTTCATCCTTGGGAAAACAGAGGTGGTCACTGACTATCATTTGAACTGGGCAGAAGAATTAAAAGCACGCTATCAGGCTGTTGTTGATGTATCCAATGTGGAGTCAATTGTTAGAGATGAAGTAGGGAAGAAGTTTTTGAGGGTATTAGAGGATGCTGGTGTGTTTAAACGGGATGAAGCAGGGACTACTGGATTCAGGCGGTTTATTCAAACATTATGATAAATTTCGGGGTGTGTATTCTCAATTATATCCATGACTTGTCGTAAGCGGTAAGAGATTTGTAGTAAAGTCTACGGAATATGTAGTAAGTGAACCGAAATTAGTTGTAATGAGCCTGAAATGTGTAGTAACGGTCCAAAAATTTGTTGTAATGCTCATAAAGCCCCCTAAAATATGGAGTGTGAGACGATGAAAATAATTGATAGATTAGTTGGAAGTCATGAAAATTCGCCTGTTATCGAATATTCCCTTATCAACGATTCAGGAATGACCGTATCTTTTCTTAATTACGGTTGTGTCATTACGAAGATTATCGTCCCTGACTGCCACGGAAACTTTGAAAATGTTGTACTTGGTTTTGACGAATTTAAGGACTATCTCGAATTCTCGCCTTACTTTGGAGCGGTAGTAGGCCGGGTGGCGGGAAGAATCAAAGATGCCAGGTTTGAATTGGACGGAAAAGAATACCTGCTCGCAGACAATGAGCATCCCAACCACTTACATGGCGGTAGAATAGGATTTAGTTCAGTGGTTTGGGAAGCGGAAAAAGTAAAGGAAGAGCAAGCTGTAGGTGTGAAGTTTTTTTATCATAGTCCAAATGGTGAAGAAGGATACCCTGGTAATTTGGACACGAACGTTACGTATCTTTTAAACAATAAAAATGAACTGATTATTACCTTTGAAGGGAAAACAGATCAAAAAACAGTAGTCAATTTAACCAATCATTCCTATTTTAATCTGAGCGGCAATTTAAAAAGGGATTGTTCAGAACATATTCTGCAGCTAAAGAGTGATCGCTTTTTAGAGTTGGGTCCTGATCTTATTCCAACTGGTCAAATGCTGGGTTCCAAGAATACCCCATTTGACTTTCAGCACGGCCGCAGGTTACAGGCCGGGATGAATTCGGCGCATCCGCAAAATGTGCTAGTTGGAAACGGTTATGATCATCCGCTTATTTTTACGAAAGAAGGAGAAAATCAGATTGTATTAAGTGATGAAGAAAGCGGTCGAACGTTATTGGTTACGACGGATCAGCCGTGTGTGGTCCTTTATACATCGAATCAATTAGAAGCACCTTTTTCAATTTCGGGCGTCCGGGCAAGAAATTACTTGGGAGTTTGCCTTGAAACACAAGGTTTTCCTGATGCCATTCATCATCCAGAGTTTCCGACTACCATTTTAGACCCAGAGGAAGTATACTATTCCACAACGAAGTATCGTTTCTTTGCTAACACATTAGGAGACTGATTTTATGGCTACGATTAAGGATATTGCACAATTAGCGGGGGTTTCAATTGCAACTGTATCCCGCGTGTTAAATTATGACACCACGCTTTCTGTCGGTGATGAGACGAAAAAAAGAATTTTTGAGGCTGCAGAAGAGCTGTCTTATAAGAAGAAACCAGTGCGAAAACAAGACTCAGTGAAAATAGCCCTGCTGCAGTGGTATACCGAAAAAGAAGAACTAGAGGACTTATACTATATGTCGATCCGCCTGGGAGTAGAAAATCGCTGCCGGCACCTTGGAGTCCATATGGTAAAGTACTTTCAGGACAACTATGAAGAGCTGAAGGATAATGAGATTCAAGGGCTCATCGCAATCGGAAAGTTCAGCAGTAAGCAAGTAAAAGAGCTGCTTTCAATTACCAAAAATATTGTTTTTGTTGACTCCTCTCCGGACGAAGAACGATTTGATTCGATTGTGATTGACTTTGAAAAGGCAACCGAAAAGGTGCTGCAGCATTTCATTAAAAAGAGTCATGAGGAAATTGGCTATATCGGCGGAAGAGAAGGCTTTAAAGACAAAACCTCAATTATTGAAGACCAAAGGGAACTGGCGTTCAAGAGCTATTTAGAAGAAAAAGGTTTATTAAACGAAGCGTTTATGTACAGTGGGACTTTTTCCGTGGATGATGGCCATTCTCTAATGAAAAAGGCAATTCAAGAACACGGTGACAACCTGCCTACCGCATTTTTTGCAGGGAATGATTCTATTGCCGTTGGTGCTCTTAGGGCCCTGTTGGAGGAAGGAATCTCAGTTCCAGAGCGGGTGAACATCATCGGAGTAAACGACATCAGCATTTCAAAATATGTGTTTCCATCCTTAAGCACGGTCAAGGTGTATACCGAACTTATGGGTGAAACCGCCGTTGATACACTATTGGAACGAATCGAAGGCAGAAAAACTGCAAAAAAAATCTTCATCGGAACCAAACTCATCCTAAGAAACAGCAGTTTCTAACCTCAGGACCCACCAACAAGATTGGTGGGTTTTTTGTAGGCGTGTGGACACCGTCTTTTTACGGTGCCTGACACCATTTTCATCATTTCCATAAAAACGACGTTGTTGAATTTTTGAATGTTCCGTATAATGTTTTTATCCCGTATTAGCGGGCAGTTAGAGCCCTCTTCTCAAGACTTTGATAATACAAAAAGGATAAAAGGGGATCAACTGTTCATAAATGTCCGATTAGTTTAATTAACAATCAGTGGGTGGTGGGAAAAAAACCCCACTGATTGTTAGTTGAATTTTAACTAGATTGGTAGCGGTTACATAGACTAGCGGGATAAAGGATTGGGGTTGTTTTATGGGCAGGTTATCTGTTATGGCGTATACGTTTGGTGCTTTATTTTTTGTTGTGAGTTGCTCATTTTCAATATTTTATGGTGTTAAGGTAGTGACCCATGATTTGCCTAGCGAAAAAAAAGCGCAGGAAAAGTACAACTATCATTTTGTTCTTGTTCCAGAAGAGCTTGATAATGAATATTGGCGTCTTGTGGAGAAAGGGGCTAAGGCGGCTGCTAAGGATTATGGGGTTATGCTTGAGTATGTGGGGCCAAAACAATCCAATATTGATGATCATTTAAAAGCGATTGAAATGTCAGCGGCCTCTAAAGTGGACGGAATCATGACACAAGGCTTGAGTGACGAGCAATTTACGCCATTAATAAATCGGGTTATTGAGAAGGGGATTCCTGTCATCACTGTCGATACCGATGCTTCCAATAGTAAACGGATGGCCTATATCGGAACTGATAATTATTATTCCGGGTATTTAGCGGGAAAAGCATTAATTGCCGATACAAAGGGAAAGGCAAATGTAGCTATTATTACGGGAAGTTTTTACAAGAACCATCAAATCCAACGGGTAAAGGGTTTTGAAGATGCGGTAAAAGCAGAAAGCGGCATCCAGATCATTGATGTGCAGGAATCAGATATTAGTAGAGTTCAAGCAGCTGAAAAGGCATATCAAATATTGCAGGAACACCCTGAAGTTAATGCGTTTTATGGAACAAGTGCCCTCGATGGGATTGGGATTGCTCAAGTGGTCCAGAAATATAAAAATAACGGCAATATCTATATCATGGCATTTGATACATTGCCGGAAACACTTACATATATTCAGAAAGGAATCATCAACGCCACCGTTGTTCAGGAGCCCTACGAAATGGGCTATGAAGCGGTGATCATGATGATTGATATAATTGAAGGAAAAAAAGTACCTTCCATAATTCACACGAATACAAAGATTTTGAAGGTAGGAGATTTACCGCCAAGTCACCCGGATAGAATGGAGGCAAGATATTGATGTTATTTCGAATCAGATCGAAGTTGCTCCTCTATTTTATTGTCCTTGTCGTGTTGTTGTCCTCCGTCGGGCTGATTTTTTACAACAGCAGTGAAAAACTTGTAAATGAATATGATGATAGCTTTGAGCGATTTTTGCTGTTAAATGATATCTCGCAAAGAACCAATTTAATTAGCGAAAAGCTTCACGCGTATATATTAGATAAGGAAGAATCTTATCTAAAAGACTATCGAAAAGAAAAGGTAAAGCTGATTAATGATCAAAAAAGACTTTATCAAGAAATGAGTACGAATGATATTACACTGATTAATTATAAAAATATGATTGATAGCTTTTTAGATGAGTGTGATGCAACAGTTGGTGCTTTTCAGAAGGACGAAATTAACCAATACTCGAATCATTTTAATGAAGTTTTGAAAATTTCCACATTCCTTCAAGAAAGTACACTGGCACTGTTGAACAATAAATTGACCGATTATCAAAAGTTCTATGATCAAATGGAACAGCAAAACCATTATTATAAGCTCATGTCGATTTCTCTGTTTACAGCGGCTTTTTTTCTTAGCACCTTGCTAGCGTTATGGATTTCCGGCGGGATTACGAAACCAATCAGTTTGTTATCCAAAGCGGCTAAGGAAATTTCATCAGGGAATTTAACAGGAGATGATATAAAAATCACGACAAAGGACGAATTAAAGCCTTTAACGGAAACATTTAACCAAATGCGGACAAATCTCAGACAGCTTGTAACGGAAATTAAACAGAAGTCGGAATTAGATAAGCTGTTAAAAGAGTTGGAGCTGCGTAGTCTGCAAAATCAAATTAATCCTCATTTTCTGTTCAATACATTGAATACGGTTTCAAAAATGGCATATTTAGAAGAAGCAGAAAATACATCGCGGTTGATTGAAGCGGTTGCGGCATTACTCCGTTATAACCTCGGAGATTTAAACAAAGCCTCTACGTTAAGAGAGGAAGTACGGATTGTGAAGGAGTATTTTTTTATCCAGCAAACAAGATTTGGAGAACGGATTCAATTTTTCAGCGAAATCGAGGACAGTTGTTTAGATATTGAAATACCGTGTTTAATTTTACAGCCGCTTGTTGAAAACGCCTTTATTCATGGGGTTGAATCGTATGAAGAAAATGGAGTGATCCGCCTCCATATTTATCGGCACCAAGACCGAGTGCATGTAGAAGTCATTGATAATGGGGATGGGATGGATGAGGCTGTCAAAAACAGACTGCTCACCTATGTTAATGGGACTGAAACGGAGGAAATATACGAACCCGAAAAATCAAAAGGTCACTCAACAGGCATTGGCGTAAAAAATGTGATTAGACGACTGCAGCTTTTTTACCAGCAGAATGACATTTTCGAAATAGAATCAGAGTTGACGAAGGGAACCAATTTTAGACTGACGATTCCTAATGTGGCAAAAGGAGGAAGCGAGCTTGTTGAAAATTCTCATTGTGGATGATGAAGTGCTTGAACGAAAAGCATTAACGAAAATTATTAACAGCTCATTAATGGACGTAAAGGTCATTGGTGAAGCCGCAAATGGAAGAAAAGCAATTGAAATGGCTGTCGAGTATAGACCGGATATTATTTTTATGGATATAAAAATGCCGGGCATTGACGGAGTCCAAGCGGTAAAAGAAATCAAAAAACTAAATTCCCTCATCCGATTTATTATGGTTTCTGCCTTTAATACGTTCGAATACGCCAAAGAAGTGATGCAGCAGGGGGTCAAGGAATACCTTTTAAAGCCTAGCAGCATACAAGATATTCTTGCCGCGGTGGGGCGAGTTTCAAGCGAAATTTTTGAGGAAAGAAAGCATCAAGAAGAACAGCAAAGTCTGAGAGAAAATTTAGACCGTGCCGTTTCGATTGCGCAAAAAGAGTGGGTTTCATCTCTATTAATGAATCAGGTGCAGGATATTACCTTTGAAGAATGGAGCAAGCTGTTAGGGGTAGAAATTACTTCAGGGTATATTATGTTGTTTACTTTACAACAGCTTGGTCCATCCGAACTCGCTGCAAGCGAAAAACAAAACTGGTATACCTGGTTGAAGGATACCCTAAAAGCCGTTGTAAAAAAGCATGAAATCATGATTGGGCCGGTAACGGACACCCAGGTGCCGGTTTTATTTCTTTGCAAAAAGGTAACAGAAAAAACACATTTTAAAACAAACGCACAAACGATTCTTGAGAGCTTGATTAGTTTTTTCAATAAGGAAAGTTTCAGAGGAGAATTAAGGATTGGGATTGGCCATCCGTACAGCCAGGCCCATGAACTGAATAAGTCTTATCATGAAGCGGTTATGGCCCTCGAGCAGATTCTAAGAATGCCTAATCGGAGATATTTATTCTGCGACAAGCTTGGAACTGCCTTTGAAGTCCCTGTTGAATCAGGTTTTATGGAGGTTGAGAAAAAGCTGTTAGATGCTGTAAGGCAAGGAGATGTCAATCAAGTCCTGTTTATTTTTGATTCGTTTGTCACAAAGCTCGAATCGAACAAGACGATCAAACCATCATGGGTGAAAAAATCATTCGATGAATTGTTTATTCTCCTATCCCGCATGCTTCACGATCTAGGTATCAATTATGAACGGATTCCGGCAATCGACGAGTCTGATGATATCTGGCTTATTTTTGAAAAAGGGAAAACGCATCTGCTTGCGGTCGTTCAGCATGTACAGGCGTGGCGGAATAATCATGCTAAGGGAATGCTGCAAAAGGCAAAGGAATATATCGAAATTCATTATGCCGAATCTATTACATTGGAGTCAGCAGCCGAATATGTCGAGCTCAGTCCCTATTATTTTAGTAAATTATTTAAAGACCGGTTTGGCTTGACGTTTATTGATTACTTGACAGAAATAAGAATCAAGCATGCCAAAGCGGAAATAGTGAATCAAGGAAAAAGCCTAAAGGAAATTTGCTATTCAGTAGGTTATAAAGACCCAAACTATTTTAGCCGCGTGTTCAAAAAGGCAACCGGCCTGTCCCCAACGGAGTATCGTAAAGTAACGGTAAGCTAAAAAATAAGATCAATCCAAAGATTGGTCTTATTTTTTTGTGGAAAGAACTTCGGTAGTTGTCTAGCGCCAGCGCCTAGGGGCTCGGGGTCATAAGCCAATCAGTCAAGAAGGTTAAAGAGCAACCTTCTCGCCTGCTTGTCTTATGCCTGGCTACAGAAAGCTATCGCTTTCTGTACGCATTAAGGGAGACTAATCTCTGGCTTCGCTTTGCTTGCCAGTCGATAATTCTCCCTGTATCGCCCCTGGACAAGGCGCTTCCGCTTTTCTATTTGTCTAGCTCCAGCGCACAGCGACTAGTGGCAATCCCGCTCCTCCCTACGATAAGTCAACATCGAATCGCTTCCACATTTCCGTTTGCAATCGATTGCAAAATAATCTAGATATTCGCAAATATGTGCTATAGATTTGAACTATTGCATCGTTTGTCCTAATGCTACCATAGGTGTAAGGGCTTACATAAAGACTGTGTTAAGTGTCGCTTACAGCAGCTTACCATAGTCTTTATTAAAAAAGAAAAAGGAGAATGATTACATGCTTAAGAAGAAAAAAGGGTTAATTCTATCTTTAACAGTTGTATCTAGTATTCTATTAGCGGCAGGCTGCAGCAGTTCAACCGGCGGATCTGGAGATTCTACAAAAGGCAAAGACGGCGATCTTCCTGCAGTAGGAGCAACCATCTATAAGTTTGACGACAACTTCATGAGCTATGTACGCCGTGCAATGGAGAAGGAAGCAAAAGATAAAGTAAAACTTATGTTGAATGACTCGCAAAACGACCAGGCAAAACAAATTGAGCAAGTGGATACGTTAATTGCAAAAGGGGCAAAATCACTGGCAATTAACCTTGTGGATCCAAAAGCTGCACAAACGATTATTGATAAAGCGAAGCCAAAGAATATCCCGGTTATCTTCTTTAACAAAGAGCCGGATGCGAGCGTTTTAAAAGGCTATGAAAAAGCTTACTATGTTGGAACAACATCTTCAGAATCAGGTGTACTTCAAGGTGAATTAATCGCGAAAGCTTGGGAAGCAAACAAAGATAAATATGACAAAAATAAAGATGGCAAACTTCAATACGTATTATTAAAAGGTGAGCCAGGACACCCAGATGCTGAAGCACGTACGAAATTTGCAATTGATACTGTAAAACAAAAAGGGATCCAAGTAGAAGAGTTGGCAATGGATACTGCTATGTGGGATGCCACGAAAGCTACTGAAAAAATGGATGCTTGGTTAGCAAAATACAGTGACAAAATTGAATTTGTCATTGCAAACAACGATGGTATGGCACTAGGTGCGATTGCTTCGCTTGAAAAATCAGGGTATTTCTCTGGTGACAAGTATATGCCAGTAGTAGGTGTGGATGCGATTCCAGAAGCGCTTGAAATGATTGAAAAAGGAAAAATGGTTGGTTCTATTTTAAATGATGCGAAAAACCAAGGTAAAGCTACCATCGATCTTGCTACAAATGCAGCAAAAGGTAAAGACGTATTAGACGGAACTTCTTGGAAGCTTGACGATAAGAAAGCCGTTCGGGTTCCTTACGTTGAAGTAACAAAAGATAATATTCAAGTTGGTAAGGATGCATATAAATAAGAAAAGCGGAAGCGCCATGGAGAAGAACTAGAGAATAAGAAGTTTTAGTAGAAGCGCCTGTCCGGGGACAGCCAAATGTTTACCCCCAAGGCGCTCCTCGAACGAAGTAAAAGATGCTCCTTTTCCTTCGTTCGGGGCATTGCTTCTTTGGAAGCAGGACAACGATTTAATAGAAAAAATTTTTCAGAATAGATATGAGACTTACTTTTAAAGTCTCATATTTTTTAAATGCTTAAGCGAGGAGGTTCGCTAATGTCTGAAGCTAGTACAACCAATTTACTTGAAATGCAAAATATAACCAAACGATTTCCCGGCGTTATCGCGCTTAATAATGTTTCACTCAAAGTTAAGGCTGGATCTGTACATGCCTTAATGGGCGAAAATGGTGCAGGAAAGTCAACATTAATGAAGTGCTTGTTCGGAATTTATTCGATGGATGAAGGGAAAATTCTTTTTGAAGGAAAAGAAGTAGCATTTGCTAATTCCAAGCAGGCACTTGAAAATGGTGTTTCCATGGTTCATCAGGAATTGAACCAGGTACGGCAGCGTAATGTTATGGATAATATTTGGCTCGGCCGTTATCCGAAAAAAGGCGTCTTCATTGATGAGAAGAAAATGTATGAGGACACTAAGGCTATATTCAAGGGTCTCGATATTAATATTGACCCGCGCAGTAAGGTTAGCAGCTTATCCGTTTCTGAGATGCAGATGGTGGAAATTGCAAAAGCTGTCTCGTACGGTTCAAAAATCATCGTAATGGACGAACCAACTTCATCATTAACTGAAAATGAAGTGAACCATCTATTCACCATCATTCGAAGACTGCAGAGCGATAACGTTGCAATCATCTATATCTCGCACAAAATGGAGGAAATATTGAAAATTTCCGATGAAGTGACAATTATGCGTGACGGTCAATATATTGCGACGAAAAGTGCGGAGGAATTAACCACAGATGAAATCATCAAGCTCATGGTCGGCCGTGATTTGTCACAGCGCTTTCCGGCAAAAAGCAACAAGCCGGGAGATGTGATTCTGAAAGTTTCTAATTTAACTGCTGAGACGCAGCCTTCTTTTTCTGAAGTGAACTTCGAGCTGAGGAAAGGTGAAATTTTAGGAATCGCCGGTCTCGTTGGTTCTAAGCGAACGGAAGTGCTGGAATCGATATTTGGGATGAGAGCGTTAAAAGCTGGAACGATTGAATTAAACGGCAAGGTTGTAAAAAATCATTCTCCACAGCATGCCATCAAAAACGGTTTTGCTCTTGTAACGGAAGAAAGAAGATCAACCGGTATTTTTCCAGAGTTAAGTATAAGCTTCAACTCGATTATTTCCAACATGGCTCAATACCGTAAAGGCCCATTCCTATCAGACAGTAAGGTCAAGGAAGATACGCAGTGGGTGATTGATTCCATGAAGGTGAAAACACCTACGCAAAAAACATCCATTGGAAGTCTTTCAGGCGGTAACCAGCAAAAGGTTATTATTGGGCGCTGGCTCCTGACAAAACCGGATATTTTATTGCTTGATGAACCAACACGGGGAATTGATGTTGGAGCAAAGTTTGAAATCTATCAACTTATTAACCAATTAGCAGCAGACGGGAAAGGCATTATCATGATATCTTCCGAAATGCCAGAGCTTTTAGGGGTTACAGATAGAATTTTAGTAATGAGTAATGGAAAAGCAGCTGGAATCGTTGATACCTCTACGACATCTCAAGAAGAAATCATGCGATTAGCAGCTTTGTATTAGGAGGCGGTTGAAATGAATACGCAGGCATCAAAAAAATCGAATGTATCAAAGTGGCTTGTTGATAATGTTATTTATGTAGTTTTAGTCCTTCTCGTTATCGGGATTGTCATTGCTTCTCCTGACTTCTTATCGATGACGAACTTAATAAATATTTTAAGTCAATCATCCTCCCGGATCATTATTGCACTTGGGGTTGCCGGGATCTTAATTACAGCAGGTACAGACCTTTCAGCCGGCCGGATGGTCGGACTTTCAGCTGTTATTTCAGCATCTATGCTCCAGGCTGGGGATTATGCGTATAAAATGTATCCAAACTTGCCTGAATTACCGCTTTTTGTGCCGATTTTACTAGCAATGGCTGCAACAGGTTTAATCGCAGCAATAAACGGTGTGGTTGTTTCAAAATTTCACGTTCCGCCGTTCATTGCGACATTAGGTATGATGATTGGTGTATACGGACTGACTTCAATTTACTTTGACCGTCCGCCATATGGTGCACAGCCAATCGGCGGTTTAAGTGAAAAATTTACTACCTTTGCACAGCGTGGTATCAAAATTGGTTCATATGAATTCCCTTATCTTATTCTTTATGCCATTATTGTATCTCTCATTATTTGGGTCATTTGGAATAAAACTCAGCTTGGTAAAAACATGTATGCAATCGGCGGAAACCCAGAAGCAGCTAAGGTTTCAGGTGTTAACGTCGCTAGAAATCTCATTATCATCTACACTATTGCCGGTCTTCTTTACGGCTTAACGGGCACTCTAGAAGCGGGACGTGTCGGCAGTGCAACGAACAACACGGGTAATATGTACGAATTAGACGCGATTGCAGCCTGCGTAGTCGGTGGTGTATCCTTATCAGGTGGGATTGGAACTGTTCCGGGGGTTATCACAGGGGTATTAATATTCCAAGTAATCAACTATGGGCTAGCATTCCTAGGCGTAAGCCCGTACATCCAATTCATTGTAAAAGGCCTAATCATCATCGTCGCCGTCGCATTCGACATGCGCAAACACGCTAAGAAAAAATAAGTAACTGGGTGTCAGGCACCACCATTGGACAATATCCAATGACGATGCCTGACACCCTTATTTAGAAAGCTTTAAGAAGTCCCCAGAACTTTTTGCCCCTGGGGCTGTGTGTTGTTTGGAGTTGGTTCAAGCGTAATCCCTATGTCATCAAAGGAGAGGTCCTTTGGCAGGCGGCTAGTGATTATGCCGTTACCATTTGGATCAGGCTTTAGTGTGCCGGCACTTTGCCGATTGCCATTCTTTAAGAGCCATACTTGATATACTTCCTCATCTTTCGTACTTGGCAACTTAGATAAATCAATGACAAGGACGGTGTCACGGCCTTCCTCAAGAAGGTAGGCGCTTCCGCTTGCCGAAGCGGCTAAATTCACCCCTTTTAAATCAAATGTCCGGACAATTTGCGTTTGAGAACTCGCTTTGTTTTCTAATACCACTATGTTTTCCTTCAAATGGAGGTTAATCCAGAAAAGCCCGATTAGTCCTAATAGTAAAACGGCTGTTATGCCCGTAGATAACGGTGAAAATTGTCTTCCTAGAAATGCTTTTAATCCATCAAGATAACTACGCTTTTTTAACTCTCCTTCTTGAACCTGTAAAGTAGCCACATTTTCAGCTGTCTTAGCTTGAGCCAGTGATGATCCCTTATTTTCAGTCCCCTTAGCTTGAACTGATTCTGTCGAGTTTTCTTGAAAAATAAAGTCCATGACCTCAGCTTTTAATGATTCAGGAACATCCATTTCTTCGACATCATAAGAAAGCATCTGCCATGTCTCCTTTAAAGAATTTACTTCTTTCCGGCAATGTTTACATGTTATTAGATGTTGTTCAAATTGTGCCATTTCATCTACCGATAGCTCACCAATGATATATAAAGATAGGTTTTCGCATTTATTTTCCATGCGGAACACCTCCAATTTCTTTACTGAAATAATTACGAAGTATTTTTAATGTTTGATGCAGCCGGCTTTTAATGGTACCAAGCGGTTTTTGTTCCATTTTAGCAATTTCACTTAAGGAATAGCCTTCCCAGTACAATAAATTGATTAGGCGCTGCTGCGGTTCAGAGAGATGCTGCTTAGCTTCCTGGATTTGTTGTTTTAATAGATTTCTTGAAACTTGCTGTGGTACATCTTCTGTTTCCTGATCCTCCATTTGCCACCATTCGTTAAGTTCCAGCTGTACCATCCCCGGCTGTTTTTGTTCCTTTCGAATTATATCAATGGCGATGTTTCGGGTAATGGTGAGAATCCAGTTTGCAAATTTGCCTTGCAGCGGGTTGTAAATCCTTGTTGTTGTCCAAAGTCGGAGAAAAACTTGTTGGACAATTTCTTTGGTTTTCTCTCTATCACCTTTTGTTAATTTAAAGGAGAAGCTGTAGACAAGCTTTACATAGCGATCATATAGTTCTTCAAGCGCCGGTCGATGTTTTTGGTTAATTAATGCAATCAGTTCCTCGTCCGTTTTCGATTTCACTGCCGAATTCTCTCCCTTATGAAATAGTTTTATTAAGTATAAACTATAGTAAACAGAAAAAAGAACTGCCAAAAGTGCAGTCCTTTCGTATCATATTATGGTGCAAAAGTTGTTTCACTGTTAACGATGAACCAAACGTCTTTAACCCCTTGTCCGTTCACATCCCCAATTGCTTGATCTTTAACAAAGTAGTACAGCGGGTAGCCTTTATAGGTTGTTTGTTGTTTGCCCGTGTCATCGCGGGTAATAGTACCGAAGTCGTCTTTGTTAAAGCCTTCTGGAACCTCAAAATTATCAGTATAGAAGGCCGGCCAGTTTTGCAGACATTCACCGCTGCAGTTAGAAGTATTTGGCTTATCGTTTTTGAAGTAGTAAATTGCCTTACCGTCAGCATCAGCAAGATATTTTCCAATCTTTTCATTTTCCTTTAATTTTAGGGCTGACACTGGATCATTAGAGGATTCTTCTGTTTGAACATCTCCTGATTCCTTTGACACTTCTTCCGTTTGGTCATTTGCCTTTGCATCTTCTGCTTTTTCTTTAGAACTGCAGCCAACAAGCAGTACTCCTGTTAAAAGAAATAAGAATAACCAATTCCATTTTTTCATGATATAAATCCTCCTTAGCTGATCTTTTCAATAAAGGTAACGAAGGAGGAGTAAAAACGGTTCGATAAAAAAATAATTATTTTTATTAAATTCATCTGAGGCTTGGAAGCTAATAATCGTAATATTTACCCGTATTTCTCAAGCCTTTAAACTAATAAAGCTTTTAAGCAATAAAAAATGTTACAACAGAAAGAACGACAGACGTAATCAACATCGCAATTAGCGGCCGGGCTGCTTTCGTACGGAGATCACGTAAGCTTACATTCAATCCGAGACCAACCATTGCTGTTGTCAAAATAAAGGTGGTCGCAGTTGAAATCCCATCTAAGGCTGCTTTCGTAACTGGAATCGATTTGCCGAGTACATAACTTCCAAACAAACTCATTAAAATAAAACCGATAAGAAACCAGGGAAATTCAATTTTCGTATCTCCTGCACTCCCAGAACTTTTCCTTTTTACCCAATACATTAGAATAAAGCATAGTGGAACAAGGAGCAGAACCCGGCCTAATTTTGCCAGCAAGGCAATCGCTAAACCATCTGGACCCGCTGGGGCTCCTGCTAAGGCGACATGGGCAATCTCGTGAAGGCTGATCCCGCTCCAGATTCCATATTCAATCGCTGTTAGCGGAAGGAAAGGGCGCAGGATTGTATAGATAATCGAAAAAATCGTCCCTACCAGTGCAATAATTCCTACTCCAATAGCGGTATCTTCATCCTTTGCTTTAATGATCGGCGAGACGGCTGCAATTGCTGCTGCTCCGCAGACTCCTGTCCCAACTCCAACGAGCAGGGTGAGGGATGATTCTGCTTTCAGCAATTTTCCAAGCCATACAGTAAATAATATGGCAAAGGCAATGACGCCTACATCACGTGCAAGCAGTCCCAGTCCTTGATGAAGTACAATATCAATATTAAGTTTTAAACCGTATAAAATAATTGCAAAACGTAATAGACGTTTCGAAGAAAATTGAATCCCGGCGCGTATTTTTTCAGGATAACCGAAAAATTGCCGATAAATGACTGCGATCACAATAGCACAAGCGAGCGGTCCAACATGATCAAAGCCAGGGACTTTTGATAATACGTAACCGAATGCCGCTATGACAACGGTAAAAGCAATCCCTCCTAACCATAACCCTATGGAATGCTTTGGTTCAGGTTTTTTTTGCTGATGTTCGGACTGCTCGTTCAAGGATAGAGTTTTAGCACTCTGGCTCCCCATTTATATCACCTCAGTTTATTTTCTATCCTTAGAATACTCCTGATTCGTGCATAAGAAAAATAAAGATATATAATAGGGATGATAAGTAAATTCATATAAATAAAACAGATTAATGAAATTAATGGGGGCAAAATGATGGATCAACATTTAGAGGTGTTTGTAAAGGTCGTGGAAAAAGAGAATTTTTCTAAAGCGGCAGAGGAGCTGCACATGACACAGCCGGCGGTCAGTCAGTATATCAGAACCCTGGAAGAATCTATAGGTACGAGGCTGCTTGAGAGGAGCAATAAGTATGTGCGCCTCAATAAGGCCGGAGAGATTGTTTACCATCATGCAAAAGAAATTTTAGCACTTTATACAAAAATGCAGTCATTAGTTGACGACCTGTCAAATAAGGCGAGCGGGCCGATTGCGATTGGCGCGAGCTACACATTTGGAGAATATATCCTTCCGCATATTATTGCCAGAATGCAGGTGCAATACCCTCTCATCAGTCCATCCATTAAGATCCAAAATACAAAGGAAATCATTGAGCTTGTAAAAATGCATCAGTTAGATATTGGCATCATTGAAGGATTTTTTAAAGAAAATACCTTAAATTCAGAGGTAGTGTCCGAAGACAAAATGGTTATCGTTGCTCCGCCCGGTCATCATTTATTGACCGAGAAACGGGAAAAAAGTATTTCTGATTTAGCGGAAGAAACTTGGATCCTAAGGGAAGAAGGCTCCGGTACAAGGGAGGCTGCAGATAATCTTTTTCGAATGTATGATTTTACCCCGAAAAAAATCATGGAATTTGGAAGCATCCAGCTGATTAAGGAATCTGTAGAAGCGGGTCTAGGGATAAGTCTATTATCCCACTGGGCGATAGAGAAGGAACTTGTCAATGGCTATATCAGAATGATTGATGTGAAGGGGCTGCCTTTTAAACGGCATTTTTCAATATTAACTCATACTTCCTATCAAACAAAAGCTTTAAAGACATTGATTGAAACATTAAAAGGGTACTTAGCAAGTGAAGTCATACAAACTATCAAATAATTGGCCTGAAAGATTATATGTTTTGTCTAATGACAGCAAGTGGATGTATTGTATAATTAAAATAACTGAATATTTTTGCAAATAAAACAATAAGATTATCATAGGAATGGGACGGCTTACGTAATGAAAGACCGTTGCAGTTATAGTAAACAGAATTTCCGCTTTTCTGCTCCATGAGATTTATAACTCACATAAAAATGTTCTTAATCTCATTTTTAAGAGGGAGTGTTTTATCATGCAAAAACAAAAACTAATGATCAATGGGGAAAGATTGAAGCAGGAATTGGAACGCTTTGCTGATTTTGGCCGGACAGAAAACAATGGGATCACACGCTTGTCCTTATCAGAGGAAGATATTCGCGTAAGGGATTACTTCCGTGCTTGCTGTGAAGAATTAGGCTTATTGGTTAAGATGGATGATATAGGCTGTATGTACACCACACTAGAAGGCACCGAGAATAAACCATCTATTTTAATCGGATCTCATTTGGATTCGGTAAAAAAGGGCGGCCGATTTGATGGAGTTTTAGGCGTCGTAACCGGATTAGAAGTAGTCAGAACGATAATAGAAAATAACATCAAGCCGCGAATTTCTATTACGATTGTGAATTTTACTAATGAAGAAGGTGCTAGATTCGAGCCTTCGATGATGGCATCAGGAGTTCTTTCCGGTAAATTTGATAAGTCTGTCATGCTAAAAAAGATAGATTCAGAGGGTGTGACCTTTCAGGAGGCACTAATAGCCAGTGGGTACGAAGGGGAGGTTGAGAATCGGTTAAAAGAGGCGGCCGCCTTTTTAGAAATGCATATTGAACAAGGGCCAATTTTAGAAAAGGAAGCGTTTTCAATCGGTGTTGTTGAATGTGTGGTAGGAATGGCCTGCTATGAAATTGAAGTAACGGGGGAATCGGATCACGCCGGTACCACTCCGATGAATATGAGAAAAGACGCCTTGTTTGCGACTAATAGCTTAATCAACGAAATTCGCCGCCACTTAAGCACATTGGATAATGAATTGGTCTTCACCATCGGAAGAGTGAACGTGTATCCGAGTATCCATACAGTTATTCCAAATAAGGTTGTGTTTACGCTAGAAGCACGACACAAGGACATGGAAATCGTTAACGCTGTTAAAGATTTCATTCAAAGCCTTCCGCATTTAGGAGTCAACGAGGGCTGCGAGGTCAAAATGACAAAATTATGGGAACGGGACACAGTATGGTTTGACCCGGAAATCTGTAAGCTATTGGAACGATCTGCTGAATCGCTGGGGTATTCTAATAAAAGAATGGTCAGCGGTGCCGGTCATGACGCGCAATTTATTGCCAGCTATGTTCCGACTGCGATGCTTTTTGTCCCTAGTATTAACGGGAAAAGCCATTGCGAAGAAGAACTTACGAGCTGGGAAGATTGTGAAAAAGGGGTAAATGTTATTTTAGATACTGTTCTTACCTTGCTATCAAAATAAATTAACGTTCTAAAGTTGGGAAATAGAATGAAATGAACCAGCGAGGAGTACATCCATGTGCTCCTCGCTGGTTTATTTTTCTGATAGGATAGCAGTTTATCGTAAAACCAGCATTAGCATTACGATAAACAGGCAATTTTCTAAGTCAGAATTTTTGTTGATAAATATGGATTCGCTATAAATGTTCAAATTTCTCAAATAATTGGGGGGATAGTCCCACTCGAAATGGACCACAGTATCAATAAAAAGAATGCTTTCATTATGGAAATAGTAATAACTCTAGTTTAAGATAAGAGAGAATATGGCAATTTATACAAAGTATGGGTGGGAGTCAGTTGATTCATTTAGACTACATTATTAATCTCTCGATTTTTTCACTAATGGTAAGTATGCCGTTAGTCATCCGGTCATTTATCAATCTTAAACCATTGAAACATGTACATTTATGGGTCGGATTATATGGTGGAATTGTTTCCGTAATCCTTGTATCGTTTTCCTTCCAGCAAAACGGGTATTCCTATGACATTCGCTATGCACCAGTTATTCTGTTATTTTCCTATTTTGGACCCGTGCCTGGATTAATTACAGGGATATTTGCCTTGACCTCAAGACTGTTATCAAGTGGTCAATGGGCCCCTGCTATTATTGGCTGGACCATTCTCATGACTGTATTTTCTCTCGTCCACTGGTTTACAAAACGTCTTACCTCCGTAAAAAAATGTTTCATTCTTTTTGGATCATTTCTATTAATCTATGCAATTATTGTATCAATCATTTTCAATATATTTAGAGATAAACCTTTCTTTCATCTTCAATATCTATTGTTTGTGATGATAGGTGTAATCATTGGTGTATTACTTATTGAGTCATATATGAAGCTGTATCGATTATATAATCGGTTGTCAGACATGTACAAGATGGTGGAGGCTAGTGAATCAAAGTACCGCCTCATCGCTGAGAACACGTCAGACCTTATAATGGTGATGGATAAAGAGCAGTCGATTAGTTATTTCTCTCCTTCGCATGAGCTTGTTTTAGGATTCCAATGCTGTGAAATGGAAAAGTTTGAATTATGTAAGTTTATTCATTCTGACGACATCACGAATTTTCAAAATACAATTATGAACATGTTTAAAAATAAAGAGTCACAATCGATGGAATTCCGATTAAAACACAAGGACAACCGCTGGATTGAATTTGAGTCTCGCTGCATGCCTGTTAAGGGAGAAAAAGAAGCAATCGAGAAAATAGTGATTATCAGCCGAGATATCTCTGAACGGAAAAAATCCGAAGAAATTCTTTTACAATCTGAAAAGCTTTCAATTGTCGGGGAATTAGCTGCAGGAGTGGCCCATGAAATCCGTAATCCTCTTACAACCATTAAAGGATTTGTTCAACTATATAAAACGGAAAATAGTTCGATTGAATATAATGATTTACTCTTAAGTGAATTAGAGCGGATTGAAACCATTACAAGTGAACTTCTCACATTAGGGAAACCTCAAGCAGTCCAGTTGATCCGGACAAATGTAAGAGAATTAATTGAAAATACACTCGAGTTACTATCTCCTCAGGCTCTTATGAACAATATTCAATTTAATCTAAAGTTTGAGGAGTCGCCATTTATTATTACAGGTGAGAAGAATCAATTAAAGCAGGTTTTCCTTAATATTTTTAAGAACGCAATAGAAGCAATGCCGAAGGGCGGGGACATACATATTAACCTCCAAAAAGGTTTGGCAGACGAGTGCATTATTTCAGTCCAAGATCAAGGCTGTGGCATTCCTGAGGAACTTCTCCCTCGTTTAGGTGAGCCTTTTTATAGTTTAAAAGAAAAGGGAACAGGACTCGGCATCATGATCTGCCATAAAATCCTTAAACAACACCATGGCAGCATCACCTATAAAAGTAAGATTAAAGAAGGAACCTTAGTCGAAATAAAACTACCATTGGTAAGTTGAGAATAGTCGTATAGGTGTTAGGCACCGCTCGTGGACAGTGTCCACGGACGGTGCCTGACACCATTTTTTTCTTGGAATAGAACTAGTTATGGTGTCATATTTATAGCATATCAAACGTTTGATGGGTTAAAGTGGCAAAGTGTTCAGAACAATCGAAATTCCGACTTGACTGATAGGATTGTGTGTATTAAAATTTTCAATAAATCAGCAAAGGGGGAATATTGTGAATACTTTTCTTATTATTGTGAATGTAGTTATTTTGCTGCTACTCATTTTAGGGTTGTTCATCATGCAGAAGAAGCATGTTTCGTTTTCAAAACGTGTGTTCACCGCATTAGGTTTAGGTATTGTATTTGGTTTTATTATTCATTTAATCTACGGAACAACACATGAGGTAACTACAGGTTCAATTGATTGGTTTAATATTGTAGGGTATGGTTACGTAAAACTTTTACAAATGGTCGTTATGCCGCTTGTATTTATCTCTATTGTCGGTGCCTTTACAAAGTTAAAGCTGACTAAAAATATTGGAAAAATCAGTTTCTTAGTTATCGGCATTTTACTTGGAACAACCGCCATTTCTGCAGCCATTGGCATTGGTTCCGCTTTGGGCTTCGGTCTTGATGGTATTCATCTTAATGAGGGTGATGCCGAAAAAGCACGGAATGCTCAGTTAGTGGAACGTGTAGCTGGCGTTGAAAACATGACGCTCCCGCAGCAAATTATCGAATTAATTCCAAGTAATCCGTTTCAAGATTTAACAGGTGCCCGTCCAACCTCGACAATTGCGGTTGTCATATTTGCAGCCTTTATCGGCGTTGCCTACTTAGGAGTAAAACGTAAAGATCCTGAGCATGCAGACTTTTTTGCCAAGATTATTGATACTTTTTACTCGATTATCATGCGGGTCGTTAGCCTGATTCTTCGTCTGACACCATATGGGATTCTGGCTATCATTACCAAAGTGACAGCAACGAGTGATTATGAGGCAATTGCGAAATTAGGCAAGTTTGTTGTGGCTTCTTATGTGGCGCTTATTCTAATGTTCATTGTGCATTTACTTCTAATATCTTTTGCGAAGCTAAGCCCTGTTAACTATGTGAAAAAAGCATTACCAACCTTAACCTTTGCTTTTACCTCACGTACAAGTGCGGGAACATTGCCAATGACAATCAAAACGCAAACAAAAGACTTTGGTGTATCTGAAGGAATAGCAAACTTTGCAGGATCATTTGGGCTTTCCATCGGCCAAAATGGCTGTGCCGGTATTTATCCAGCGATGTTAGCGGTAATGGTTGCTCCTGCTGCAGGAATTGACCCAACCAGCATATCCTTTATTCTTACATTGATTCTAGTAGTTGCGATTAGCTCATTTGGTGTTGCCGGTGTTGGCGGCGGCGCGACCTTCGCTGCCTTAATCGTATTATCAGTTATGAATCTTCCAGTTGCGATTGTCGGCCTATTAATCTCTGTTGAGCCGCTAATTGACATGGGACGTACCGCCCTAAACGTAAGCGGAGCCATGACAGCCGGCGTCCTAACAGGCAAAGCAACAGGAGAAATAGAAACAGAAGTCTACCAACAGCCAAACGTCGTTGAAGCATAATAAATTAATAATATACCTTCACGACATACTTAATGAGGTGTCAGGCACCACGGACATGTCCACCTAGAGTGGACACTGTCTTTTTGTGGTGCCTGACACCCTTTTAAATGTAAAAAATGATGTACTAAATGTCTTAATCTATAGGATCAGATTTCTTTACTATTGGTTTTATCATATCTATTAATTCCTTCACTCTTGCTTCTAATGAATGACGTTCATGCACCATTTCATAACCAGCTTGAGCGATTTTTTTTCGCTCTTCTTCATGAATTAAATAATAATCTGCTACCCGTTCAAAATTGTATTTATTGATTTCAACAAAGTTTTCTTTAGGCTTGAACCCTAAATCTAATAGTTCCTGATTGGCAGGAGCTAGAAGGAGTGTGTTGCATGCTAATACTTCGTAATATTTCATAAAAGGTAGATGAAATTTAGAATCATCTGTAATGAACATTTTAGCCCGATTTATTTCTTTTGCATAGTTTTCACCAACAAATATCCTCGTGTCTTGCTCATTTACGTTTTTATATCCTGGATGACTATGATACACAAAACCGTTCTTATTTCTCATTCTCCTATAAACTCTTTGTCTTGTTGGGTAGTGATTTGATATCTTCCCCATTAATAACCAATTTATTTCTTTAGGATACTGATAATCTTTAAAAATATTTGTATTCACAAAGTGTGGCAGCCAAAACATCCTTTTTTCATATTGAGGGTGTCTCTTTAGGAATTCATCTCGATAAATCGTAAACAAAAATTGAATATCATACTTTTCAATAAACATGTTTCGTTTATCTACATTACGATGTGCATCGTGTATAAGTAGTCCTATTGGAATATCTACTTCACCAAGCCCAGTAATGGAAGGACTTCCTGAAACATCATTAAACAATATAAAATCTGGTTGAAAATCTAATTCTTTCATGACTTCATGAATATTAGCTGGTTTATGCCAAACTCTGTAATCACATACATTCTCGAGCCCCTTACTTAAGTAGTAAAAATTTTTCACTACATGGTGTTGAAAATCATGGACAAAATGCAGAAGCTTAAGCTCTTCTTTCATTAATGTCTCTCCTTATCTTTAAACTTTATATACATTTATATGAAATATCCATTTTTATGCGTGGGTTTATTACTTTAAAAGATTAGAATGGGGCCTAAGTCAAAAAATATACAATTACAACATCACTTTTTGATTGAGATAAACATACTTATATTAAGAACGTTTGATTATGAGTTTTCAGTATAGATATTTTTAAACCAAAGGAGTTTTGAAAGGTGATGAGAATTTTATATATTGGATGGATTGGACATGAAAACTTAGGTGATGAATTAATGAAAGACCTTTTTGTACAAAATTTAAAAACGATTATGAAAAACAAGGATTACACTCTTGATTTTGGCTTTAATGTATCTAATGAAATGATTAGGAACTCTGACTTTGTAGTTTTGGGTGGCGGTTCTCTAATTGTATCAACAGGTATAAACATCTTGAATAAAGCATTAAATGAAGGCAAAAAAGTAATGGTATGGGGATCGGGAGTAGATTATTTGGAAAAAAGGGCTATCAGCAACTTAAATAATCAGGCCCATCCTTTTAAAAAGGATTTTGTAGGAAAATTAAACAATGTAGTAAACAATGCAGAATACTTTGGTGTTAGGGGCCCTCTTACTTTTAATTTTCTAAAACAGATGGGTGTGGATGAAAATAAAATTGAGATTAGTGGTGATCCCGGTTTATTATTAAATCCATCTGTTAAAATCGATCCTATACAAGAATTAAATTGGGATTATAGGAAAGAAAATATTGTTGGAATTAACTGGGGAACAACCAATAATAACATTTATGGTAAAGACGAATTATTAGTTGAAAATCAGTTGGTAAATGTTTGTAATAGCTTGGTACAAAGGGGATATAAAATATTTATCTATAATATATGGTCTAAAGATATACAACCATGTGCACGACTATATAGTAAAATTCAAGATAAAGAAAATGTTCAATGGAGTTCGAAACTTTATCATCAGGATGAACTATTTTCTTTAGTAGAGAAATTTGCATTCACTATCAATTTTAAATTACATCCCAATGTGATTTCGGCTGCTGCAAATACACCTTTTATTGGACTCGGTTATCGGTTTAAAATCTTTGATTTTGCAAAATCAATAGAACAGGACAATTTTGTTATACCAACAGACTCAAAAAATTTAGTTGAGGAGATCTCACTATTAACAAATAATGCTTGTTTAGATCGAAGTGGCTTTATAAATAAAGTTAAACATTATCGTGACATTTACGAGAACAGATTATTGTCCTCACTAAACGTATTCTATTAACATTGATTCTCCCTTTTTAAAACTCTTAAGAGTTTTAAAAAGATTTAATAATAGCTATACAACAATTTTCGGAAATCTTATGTTCACAATGAAAATAGGGGGCTCGAAAAAATTACATGATTACAATTGGTAAACCTGAAATTAAGAGGATCAACAATACGGTTCGGCTACAGGCTGTTATAACGATAGGTGAAAAAGAAGATATCCTATGGTATGAGGTTGAAGATAAATATGGTAACTTTTTAACGGAAGAAAGGGCGGATGCTTTTGTTATTGGTTTGTTGTGGAAAGCCTTAGAACATGGTTATGATATTCAAGTAAAGGCTCCCATTTCAGAACGGCTGTATTTTACCATCAACAGTTTTTTAATCCCTATCATCAGCCAGTTTTACAATTATAAGAAAATAAATGTTATCTGTGAGCAATTAGATTCAAATCCTATACCAAATGCGGGTGCAGTAGGTACAGGTCTTTCATGTGGAATTGATTCTTTTAGTACAATTTATGAAAATCTAATGAATGATAAACCTAAAAACTATCAAATCACCCATTTTACTTTTTTTAATACTGGTTCACATGGTCGCTATGGTAAGAATTGGACAAGAGTACTTTATAAAAATAGAATTAAAATTTCAAGAGCCTGTGCGTATGAGCTAGGTAAAGAACTAATAATTGTCAATAGTAATGTAAGTCAGTTTGTATCATTCGATTTTCAGGCAACTCATACACTTCGAAATATGAGTGCAGTTTTAGCTCTTCAAAAGTTATTTAACGTATATTACTATTCCTCAGCATACCACATAAACGATTTCAAGCTCTCAACAAAGGATTCAGCCTACTACGATGTTTTAAATCTAAGTATGCTTTCTACGGAAAGTGTTAATTTGTTTTCAACTTGTCCCAACTTTAGTAGGGTTGACAAGACACGCTTAGTGGCAAAATTTGAACCCGCTTATAAATACCTAAATGTCTGTACGAGATCTGCGTATAACTGTGGAAAATGTAATAAGTGTTTAAGAACATTGTTAACATTAGAAATGATAGGGGCATTAGAAAATTTTAAATCTTTATTCAATCTTAAGTCGTATTATCTAAATAGATCGAAATTCATTGAAAAAGTAAAAGCTGAATACAATTCGGATAGCTTATTGAAAGAAATTTATGATGAGATGGTAAGAACGAATTTTCTATCTGATCAAAAGTAGGGGATCGCTTAAGATAAAGAAGTGGAAGAAGGCTCTTTATTTTAATGGAGAGATAAATTCTATTTCTTTTTTCTTTTCGAGTGGTTTCACTTTAGAAGCAGGTAATAGAATACCTTCACCTTATATCAGCGGTTGATGGAGGAAGAAAATAAAAACAGACGGATCGTCCATCTGTCGGAATTTTAGTAAACAATATGGTTTATAATGCAATTCCACGTGAAAGAACGGGATTTGAATACCTTCTCTCCAGTAATGGCCCCAAGTATTCCCCCTGCAAGAACATCTAAGGGATAATGAAGTCCTAAGTAAATCCTCGATATTCCCACACAAAGCCCTAAAGGAATGAGAACAAATGCCAGCTGCGGGTTGAATAATACATACGGAGTCACAACGGAAAAGATGGCCGTTGTATGACCCGATGGGAAAGAATGATCTTGCAATGGGTTAGCAGGGAACTTCGTTTCAACGATCATCAAATACGGTCTTTTTCGTGGAAACAGCTGCTTAATCATATGGACGGGAATATGACTGGCTGCTAACGCAAGTCCACTGGCGATTACTGTTAATTTGGCCTCACCTGATGATAACAGGATCAGGTGAAATGCTGCCGCAATGGTAATGTCCGCTCCTCCCAAATTTGTAACCGTCCGGGAAAATAGATTTAACAGTTTTTTATCAAAATGGCGGTTTACCTGTAGCAATACCCGGCATTCGAAACCATAAATTGTATGAATCCATCTAAATAAATGCGTCAGGCACCGCAAGCATGTCGGCGTGGAATGTACAGTGTCTTTTTGCGGTGCCTGACACCCTTTTTAACTTACACCCTTGTTTAAGCGTATTTTTGTTCTTCGCGATCGCGATCCTCGATTACGTGGGTGTATTGGCTAACGAGGTTTTGCAGGATTTGCTCCCAGCTTTGTGTTAGGGCATACTTTCTTCCAGTGCTTCCCATTTGTTCACGTAAGCGGTCATTGGTTAACAACTGAAGAATGGCCTCCGAAAATTCCTCAACATTACCTGGTTTACACAATTGTCCCGTTACCCCTTCTTTAATAATATTCTGAACACCGCCTGATTTCGCCCCAATTACAGGGGTACCGCTGGCAAGAGATTCAAGTACCACATTTCCAAATGTCTCCGTAGGTGAGGGGAAAACAAATAAATCTGATGCGGCATAGGCTTCTGCTAAACGATTTCCACTTAAGTATCCCGTAAATATCATATTAGCTGGTGCTTGGGCTTCCAGTTCTTCACGCAATGGACCGTCTCCAATGATTAACCATTGTATTTTTTGATTTATGTCTGAGGGCATTGATTTCGCAACAGCTATGAGTGTGTCTAGATCTTTCTCGGGTGCTAATCTGCCAACATAGGTAAGCAGAAACTCTCCTTGCGGGCAGTAAAGCCTTTTAACAGCTGCCTTATCATAATGAGGATGAAACAGCTGACAATCCACACCTCTTGGCCAAAGCTCAAGATTTGTAAATCCATGCTGTTTTAATAATTGGAATGCTGCGGGTGAGGGGACAAAGATCTTTTTACATGTCCGATGGAACCAGCGCATGTATTTCCAATGTACTTTTGAAAGAAATGGAAGGTTATAGTATTGCAGATAATCATCGAAATTGGTGTGATACGATGCAACGAGTGGGATGTTTAATTTTTTTGAAAAATAAACACCACAAAGGCCAATGTTAAAAGGGGTAGCAACATGAATCAAATCTGGTGAGAAGCTCTGCAACTCTGACTTGATCTCGAGGAGATTTGGAAAAGCCAAACGGCATTCTGGATATAAGAAAAAAGAAAGACTCTTAAACCGGTGGATATGACTCGAAACATACTCCTTGGAAGTAGAATCTGGTGCAAAAATTTTAAACGTAATGTTTTGATCTTCCAAAAAATTGGTCAATCGTTTAAGCGTGCGGGCAACCCCATTGATGTCAGGATAAAAGGTATCAGTGAAAATAGCAATTCGCATACAATCCCTCCTAACCGAATCTCTTACAGACATAATAAACAAAAGCATACAATCCCAGTAATGGTACCAAGGATTCCTCCTGCAAGGACATCTGAAGGATAATGAAGTCCTAAATAAATTCTGGATATTCCCACACAAACCCCTAAAGGAATGAGAACAAATGCCAATTGCGGGTTGAATAGGACATAAGGGGTCACAACAGAAAAGATTGCTGTTGTATGACCCGATGGGAAAGAATGATCTTGTAATGGGTTAGCAGGAAACTTTGTTTTTTCTATCATCAAATAAGGTCTTTTTCGTGGAAACAGATGCTTGATGATTTGGACAGGTATATGACTGGCTGATAGCGCAAGAGCGCTGGCGATTGCTGTTAGTCTGGGCTCACCTGATGATAAGAGTATAAGGAGAAAAGTGGCTGCAATGGTAATGTCAGCTCCTCCAAGATGTGTTACTGTACGGAAAAAAAGATTTAACAGTTTTTTATCAAAATGGCGGTTTACCTGTAGCAACACCCGGCATTCGAAGCCATAAAATGCATGGATCCATCTCATCATGATCGCTTCCCCTTTAAAAATATTTCATTCAAACGTATCATTTGTGTTCGGAAGGTCAGGTCTTCCTATTGATCGATAAATAATCGGATACTGCCTAATTTCTTGAAGTGGATAACAATTTCGGCCATCAATTACAATCGGCTCCTTCATATGGGTTAGATATACCTCCAATGGGAGATGCTTGATTTGGTCCCAGTCTGTGGCGATGAGGGCAAGGTCTGCATTTAGGAGTGCCTGCCGAATTTCTTCGGTATACTCTATGGCGTTCCCTATGATCCTTCTGGCATTTGGGATGGCAATAGGGTCATAAGCGGTAACAACTGCGCCTGCCTCAAGCAATTCTTTTATAATTGTAATAGCAGCCGACTCCCGAACATCATCTGTATCTGCTTTAAACGCTAACCCGAGTAAGGCGATTTTTTTCCCTTGTAACGAACCAATCGTTTCCTTCGCTTTCAAAACAGGCAGCGATTGTTGACGGTTATTAACGTTAATGACTGCTTCAAGCAATTCATAACGTTGCTTGAAATCCCCGCTAAGCTGAACAAGTGCTTTTGTATCTTTAGGAAAACAAGAGCCTCCATATCCAATTCCTGCTTTAAGAAAGTGGTGGCCAATCCGTTTATCTTGACCAATTCCATAAGCTACTTCCTCAATGCTGGCCCCGACATTTTTGCAAATGTTGGCCATTTCATTGATAAAACTAATTTTTGTTGCTAAAAAGGCATTGGCAGCGTATTTAATCATTTCTGCACTTCTGATGTCGGTTTTCATAATCGGAATTTTCAATGGCAGATAAAATTGTTCCATAAAAGCTGCCGTTTCAGAATGATTGGTGCCAATCACAATTCGGTCTCCATGGAAAAAATCATGAATCGCGGCCCCCTCGCGAAGAAATTCTGGATTGGCAACCACTTCTACTTGGAGGTTAGGAGGTTTTCTGCTTTCAATAATTTGTTGAATAAGCTCATTCGTACCTACTGGAACCGTGCTTTTCGTACAAACAATCACATCCTGCTCGATGTAGTGAGCGATTGTATGGGAAACCACATGTATGTATTTTAGGTCTGCTGAACCATCATGGTTTTCGGGTGTCCCGACTGCAATGAAAATAATATCAGCTCCTGAATAGGCCTGATGAGGAGACGTGGTAAAATGCAGCTGCTTGTTACACAGATTTTTTTCTAAAATAGCCTCTAATCCCGGCTCATAAATAGGTGAATGGCCGCATTGGAGCATGTTAATTTTCTCTTTTTGAATGTCAATGCACGTCACCTGATGCCCTAATTCAGCTAAACAAGCACTAGTGACCAATCCTACATATCCCGCTCCAGCAACAGTTACCTTCATCCAATCCCTCCCAATGAATTTATTTACTTTATTTTATTAGGAAATAATGGATTTTTTCTTAACCTACTGTAAAAAGAGTGTAAAGACTGTGTGTAGTTATTAAAATACTTTAAATTAAAAATACTTGAAATCAAGATAAATGCAAGGTACACTATAAATGGAGATGAACAGCAGGAGTTTTTCCTACGTTTTTATAGAAAATTGTCAGTGTATGAATGAATGAAGAGATAAAATCCATATTAGAATTAGGATTAATAAATGCAGCTTCTAAAAAAACAGTGGGGGAATTGAATAGAATGGAGAATTTTCATCAAAAACCAAGTGTATATGTCGGAGAGGTTAATATTAAAGTTAAAAACCTAGATAATTCAGTGACCTTTTATCAAAATATCATAGGTTTCCAAGTATTGGAGCAAACAGAAAGTAAAGCGGTCTTAACGACGGACGGGAAAACACCGCTATTAATGCTTGAACAGCCTGCTGATGTGATTCCGAAGGCAGGAAATATGTCTGGTTTGTACCATTTTGCGATTTTGCTGCCATCACGAGCTGATTTATCTGTCTTTTTAAGGCACTTGCTTCAGACGGGTTATCCACTAGGGGCAGCGGACCATTATGTGAGCGAGGCGATGTACCTTAATGATCCCGACGGCAATGGAATCGAAGTCTACCGGGACCGCCCCTCTGCAGAGTGGACCTGGAAAAATAATTTAGTTGAAATGGCAACCGAACAGCTGGATGCAGAAGGTATTCTTGCGGAAAGTGATGCGGAATGGAACGGCCTTCATTCTGGGACAGTCATGGGTCATATTCATCTTCACGTAGGCGATCTTCAAAAAGCAGAAGAATTTTACACAAAAGGGCTTGGGTTTGACGTTGTCAGTTACTATCCGCAAGCAGCATTTTTGTCAACGGGAAGTTACCATCATCACATTGCCATCAACACTTGGCAGGGAGTGGGAGCACCGACCCCTCCGAAAAATAGTGTTGGTTTAAATTGGTACTCACTTGTTTTCCCTAACGAAACAGAAAGAGAGAACGTGATAAAGCAGCTGCAGCAACTTGGTGCCCCGTTAAAGCAAGAAGCGGATTATTATGTAACGAATGATCCGTCGGGAAATCAAATTCGATTGGTGGTCTAGAACTTCCAAGTATCAAAAAAAGGGGGGCGGAATTAATAAAAATAAGCCAGACAAGACATTCCAAGGGTGGAATATCTTGTCTGGCAGACTTTTTTGTTTCAATTATTTAGAGGTCCATACCGCTCCAATCCTTAATCTCATTGTAGGTCCCAAGTTCGGCCAGATAGACCCCGTCCTGCCCTGTAATTCCAGTTATTAAAGCTGCTTTTCATATGATTTACCTCCTGTCTGTTGCTGCTACTTTATATATGTTGGTTTGTTTGGTCAATGTTTCCTTGCTTAAAAAAGACTGCTCCGTTGGTTAGTAGGAAGCAGTCTTTCTATTCCAGAAATCCTTTAGAAAGGATTCATTAGGAGAAGCAGCATTAAGTTGTCTGCCTAGGTGTAACAGAGAATATGTTTGCACAGCAAATTCTTACTTCTTGGTTTTTAACACCTTCGTCTAAAATAACTACATTTCCGAGAATTCTTGAAAAATGCCCGTTCGCGGTTGTATTACCGTTTGATTGAACCTGAACTTCTTGGCCTACTGCAATACCAGAGAATAAATCTTCGCAAGAACAGCAGCACTCATTGATTCTTACTCCCAAATTAAATTAGGCCCTTTCTTTTAAGTTAATACAATGTACGCAAGTCCTAAAAAGGTTGTTAAAGAAATAAGCTAAAGACCTAATGTTGCTCTTTTTTGTATAAATGGTAAAAAAACAAAATAACCCATTTTGGGGTATGAGGTACAAGCCAAGTTACGAATCTTTCATACTATATAAATGAGTAACTAACAGCAACCATAAGAAATATAGAAAGGAGTAGTATGATGAGAGTTTCGTATGGGAAACATACAAAACATAAATTAATGTCCCTCGATGAGCGGCTTTTAGGCTATCTGCCTGAAACCCAATACTTTACAGAAGAGACGTTGTGGGAAATGTTAGAGAAACACAACCAGATCATATTAAAGCCATGCTTTGGTTATCAAGGACTTGGAGTGGTCCAACTATCAGCTTTAGAAAATGATCACATTGAACTTCATAAAGAATACAAAAAAAATATTTTAAATGGAAAAGAGGACACCTATTCCTATCTAAAAGAGAACCACTTTTCAAGGAAAAGACCCCGCTATATCGTACAGAAAAAAATTCCCCTTGCCACCATAAATAATAATCCTTTTGATATGCGCGTAATGGTACAACGAAAAAGAAAATCTTCAGATTGGGTCGTAACCGGGAAATTGGCAAAGGTTGCGGCCAATAATTATGTTATAACGAATGCTGCAAAGGCGATATTATCCGTGGAAGAGGCCATGCAAAGATCAACACTAAATAATGAGCAAACTAACAATATAGTAACGGAGTTAGACCAGGTTTCCCTGATAGTTGCTGAACAATTAGCAAAATCTTATCCCAATATTCGTGCTTACGGCATTGATTTGGGGATTGATCGGGAAGGTAAAATTTGGATTATAGAAGCAAACTTATCACCTTCTATTTTCATGTTTAAGCTACTAAAGGATGGCTCCTACAAAACAATTAGATGGTACCAAAAAGGATAATTTTTTTAAAAATTCCCAATGCACCATCAAGGCAGTTTATAGCCTATACAAATTATTTGGTATTGAATATAAAGTAGGATAAAGGTCACAAAGGCGGTTTGTTAGGAGGACGGAGATTAGCAGATGGAAACCATAGGGGTTTTACTGTCCATTAGAGAATGGAATCATTTAAGACGTAAAAAACACAATGATGACGGAATTTGGCATCTGTTTGCCGTAAAAGGGGAAGAGCTCAGCCTGAAAATTGTTTATTTCACGCTTCAACATGTTTCGTTACAATTATTAAAAACGAAAGCAATTGAAATTGAAAAAGATTCAGGTATAAAAAAACACACAATTGATATTCCATCGATTATTTATAATCCAACAAAATTTTATCAAAAAAAGTATATTAAACTATTAAGGGAGTTATCAAACCATCCTAAATTTCAGGTAATAAATGAGCACCATATCATAAAGAAAAAAAACTTATTTGAATTAATTCAGGCACAATCGGAATTAAACAAGTATCTTAAAAACGGAAAAGAAAATGATCAAAATAATGCTCCTTTGACATTTTACGTTTTGGGGCAAAAAAGTCCGAATAAGGAATGGGAAATTCCAATTATTTATGTAAAGGACTCAAGTGAAAAAAAACACCTTTTGGTGGAAGCCTCTTCTTTACTAGAAAATCAGCCGCAAAAGCCTAAGGAAATACAGGAAATTCTATATGACCATAGTAAAAAACTGTTGAAAATCATTCATTTTTATTATCCTGGGATTTATGAGATCGGACTGCTTTTTTCAATCAATAGCAATGGGCAAATTTATATCGATTCCACTTGTTCTTTTAATATTATTTTGAAAGACCTTTTTGCTTGGAATCAGCAGCTTTGTCAGAAAATCTTCGAAAGCTCATTAAAGGGCGCAAAGGAAATGATTCAACAAAATGCTATTCCAAATGGATCAGACAAAAAAAATCAACCAAAATCTTCATTAAATGGAAAGGAAAATTCCTCAGGTTCGGTTAAAGAAAAGAAAAAAATAAAGCATTTAAATAAAGATGATTTGCGCATTTGGGTAAAACTTATACCCTTTGAAGCTGAAGAGATGACAATTAAATTGCCTGGCGGGTTAATACACTCTTCAATCAGCGAGCTTAACGCACTCCAATTTGGCATCAAAGAACAGCCATGTAAGATAGATATAGAGGGGGGGGTTCTGTTAAAATACAACACTTATTATTCCCCTATTGAAATATTAATCTCTAGTTCCCTGTTAGCAAAGTTGCACATACCACAAGACATGGTTTATCAACTAAAGGTTTCCACAGACAAAGTTATTATCGGACCAACTATTGGTTTACTATTAGGAGAAAAAAATCAGATTTATAATCCTGCATATATGGAAAAGTTCTCAGATCGACTAGGGATATATGAAAATTTCGGCGGTTTAGTGATTGCCTTTTCCTCTCGTTCCGTTGATTGGGAGGAAAAAATAGCTTACGGAATGATTTATAATCCCAAACAAAAACATTGGGAATATGGAACTGCGCCAATACCTGATGCAATATATCGTCGAAATTTCCATCAGAAGCCGGTGTGGATTAAACAATTAATCGAACTAACAGATGAAAAGCTATTCAACTCTCATCACTATAAAAAGTCAGATCTTTTACTGCTGCAAAATGATAAGAAAATAAATAAACATTTGCCGGATACTCATCTTTTTAAAAATACGAATGAATTAATTGAATTTGTAAATAAAAAGAAAAAGGTTATTTTAAAGCCGGTAAGTCTATCCCGCGGACGTGGCATTTTTTTAATTGAAAAGGGTTTAGGCGAACGCAAAGGTTATGTCCTTCATGACCATAGAAAGGGATTTCGACTCCAGCACCACATTCCTGATGCAAAGGGTTTAAAGGAAATACTAAAGGATTTAAATGTTTTACATGACAAGTATTTGTATCAAACCTATATTCCACTTTTAAAGATTAATAATCGCCCGTTTGATGTTAGGGTAGTGATGCAAAAATATGATAAGGAGCATTGGATTTGTACGGGTATTGAATGCAGGGTCGCTGGTGAAAACGAAGTCTTAACGAATATTGCCAGAGGCGGCGAGGCAATAACCTTGGAAGAAGTGATCTCGAAAGCAGGTAATCATCTGACCATTGAAAAGGTTGAAAAAAATATTTTAAAAGTATGTAAAGAATTCTGCGATTTAATGGATAAAAAAGATGAACATTATGCGGAGTACGGGTTAGATATTGGTCTAGATAAAGAGGGCTATCCGTGGATTATTGAGGCAAACATTTTTCCCAGCTTTAAAGGCTTTAAAGCTATGGACTATAATAGGTATTTAAAGATCCGCTATCAGCCTCTTATTTATGCTGTCCACTTACAAGGATTTGCCGTAACGGAAACAGGGGAGGGGACTATAGATGAAATTTTTCATCCAAACAATTCCCACGACTAGCTCAACTATTTCTATTCCGTTTACTGAATTAGACAAATTGTCATTGCGGGGAAAGCAGGCTATTACGATAAGAATTGGGGTTATACAGAAAAAGGCTGTCCTTTCACACCATAATGACCATGATCGATGTATCTATATTTCTTCTGATTTAGTAAAAGATATGTCACTTCCGGAATTTATCGAATATGAAATAAAAATTCAAGATGACATCTTGTTTATTGGACCAATTTTGGGTATGTTGGTTCGCGGTAAAATCGCTGAAATGAATTTACCTAGAATTAAGATTTACAAGAATTATTTAATTGATTACCAACACGTCAATGGCCTTATTGTCCTCTTTACTTCCGATGGAATCAATTATAAGAAAAAGCTGATTAATGGTTATGCGTATAATCCAATTAATAAGGAGTGGGTAGAAGGGATATTTCCTTTTCCTTCAGCAGTTTTTCTTAGAAAATCCATTAAAGAATCGTCACGAAAAAAATTACAAAAATTAATTGGAAATAACTTTTTTAATTCACATGTTTTTAATAAATGGGAAATGTGGGAATGGTTTTCTAAAAGTGAACAATTAAAGCAAAACCTGCCCGAAACCGTTTTGGCAGAAAATATGGAAGAAGTTAAAAAGTTAATGGATGTTTATCAGAAAACCTTTATTAAGCCTAGGGCAGGTATGCAAGGGACAGGAATCTTTCAGCTTTCAATGGTTGGTAAGGAGTATACATTAAGCTATCGTGTTAAGGACAAAAATATTAAGACAATATTGGATAACTGGGAAGCGGTTCAACTATATTTGCAATCAGAACTAAACTTACAGAATTATATTGTTCAACAGAAGATCCCTTTACTCCGAAATAATAACCGCGTTATGGATAATCGGGTCATTGTTGTAAAAGATCAAAATGGAGCTTGGTCTGTTTCAGGTATGGTAACAAAGTTTGGGGATATAGATAGTATAGTCAGCAATATATCAAGCGGCGGTTCAGCGGAAAAAGGCTGGCAGGCTCTCGTGGAAATGTATCAGGGGGACTCTAAGCAGGCCTTTAAAAAATATATGGAAATAGAGAAGTTAGCTCTTACATGTTGTAAGGTATTGGAAAGTAAAGGGCTGCACCTAGGCTATATCGGTATAGACATAGGGATTGATGAAAACCATCATCTTTGGGTGATTGAAATTAACAATCGTAACCCGGATATGACGATTGCTTTGGACGCTAATGATTTTCAGCTATACTATAAAACTAAATCAGCTCCATTCCATTATGCTAAATGGTTAGCTTGCTTTGGGGGTGAAAAAAGGGATGCTTTATGAAGTAAATGCAGAAGATTTATCTAGTAATTCACTATTCTTACCTGAGTCAACTGCAGAATCTTTCGGAATTGAAAATAAGCAAACTGTTACACTATCTTTTGGAAAGAGAAAGAAACCAGTAACGATTCATACACTACATTCTAATCACGATAGCAAGATTTTAGTTAGTAAGAATGTAAGATCCGAGCTCTTAATTGATACCGATGTAAAATACGAAATGGTTTATTCAAACAATGAATTAATGCTTGGACCGATCATTGGATTGTTATTGGCAAAATCTGATGTCAGATTACAAAAATATATGCAGCATTATTTAATTTATACGATGTTGTACGAACAAATAAATGGAATTTTATTTGTTTTTTGTGAACAACAAATTGATTTTACCAACGAAAAAATTACCGGTTATGTATTTGATCCTTCTACACCTGAGAACTGGAGAAAAGCAGAATTGCCTTTTCCCAAGGCAGTTTTTAGAAGGGTTGAACTATCGCAAAAAACGTTAACCGAACTTAGTGAAAAAATAGGGGCAGGCTTTTTTAATGCTCAATATTTTGATAAATGGCAGTTTTGGAACTGGCTGTCGCCATATGAGGAACTAAGGAAGCATCTTGCTGAAACGACAAATAAAGTGACATTAACCAATCTAAATTTATTCATTGATAAATATAACGGTGTCTATTTAAAGCCTAAAAATGGTTCAAGGGGAAAAGGGATTTATTATATAGAAAAACATAAAAATCAATATGTCATTCTCGAAAACTATCAGGACAATATTCGACAATTATCAAGCGAACAAATGATTACATTCCTTTCAAAGCACTCGTATTATTTATTGCAGCAGCCGATCCACCTTCATACCTTTGAGGAACGAAAAGTTGATTACCGGGTCATCCTACAAAAAGATGGAACAGGTCATTGGCAATGTACAGGAATTATCGCGAGATTTGGAAATACAAATGCCATTTCTTCTAATTTTAAAGCAAATGGCTTTGCCATGGAGGGAACGTTAGCGTTAATGACCCAGTTTGGCTATGACGAATTAACAGCGTTTAAGAAATATCAAGAAATTATCTCCATTTGTAGAAAAATGGCTTGTACAGTAGACGAAATTGCAGGTGGTTACGCTGATTTAGGGATAGATATTGGTATTGATAAAGATGGTAAGGTTTGGGTCATTGAAATGAATAAGAGGCCGGATCACGACTTTCCGTTATTTATAAAAGATCGTAAAATGTATTATTCCGTTAAATCGAATCCGGTATTGTTTGCAAAGTATATTGCGATGGGCAATTAAGGTGTTTTTTGCTTACTGATTACAAAAAAATTAATTGAAATAACAAATGACTCCAGAGTAATAAGGGAGTCATTTTAATATTTTGTAAATAGAGATCTAACTAATAGATTCGTCATCCATTTGATAAAGCTTTAATGCATTGGGGGCATGAATAGTAATTAAATTTTTTATATCCTCAGCTAAGGCAAAATTATAGTTTTTACTTTGGTTTCGACTTGATAGTTCAACTTTATTTTTATAAGTTAGACCAGTAAGTTCTTCAAAAACTTGCGGGTTTTTAATGATTTTCTCATATTTCAAAAGATGAATCTCATTACTAAATGATAAGTAGCGCTGACAAAATAAATCGTAAATTTTAACAAAAGTGAGAAGTGATTTATCACTTGAGCAGGTTATTTCCCGAAGTTCTTTCCAAAATGGCTCTGCATACGGCATCCGGCCATTACTAATATAAAGATTTAATGACTTCCAAGACAAGATTGTTGGAACGGGGTGTCTTACAATCGCAATGATAGAAAATACACCGGTTTCTAATAATTGAGGGAGGATGCCCGTATAATGTTCATTGTGCTTCATAGCTAACAAAAAGTTTTCATTTTCTATTTCGAAGGTAAACGCTCCATGTTTTCGAACGTTGAACCGCCTCCCCTTTCTTCTTTCCGAATAATAGTTTGTAAGCGGGGTGCCATCTTTGTTGCGGATATCTTTAATAGGTTTATTATCTCTAATTTTGTTGCGGATATTTTTATAATCATTCATTACAAATTCTGTCACCTTATTAACATCTTTGAAGTTTTTAAACCAAGGTGATTGCCACCTCGGCTCACTTAAACAAACCGCATTTTTTAAATTATCCAATAAAGCCGCCGATAATGTAGTACCTCCTCTTGGAATTCCCGTCAAAATTACATCTTTTTTGAAATCAGTCATTTTTTTGTGCCTCCTTGTTGGTATGACTGTAGAAAAGTGAATAATAACAAGTTAAACTTTAGTGGTGATTTCATATTTCTAGTTACAGTATATGTAGATGTACGTTAAGTCGGACTAGTTATCTTACTTAAAAATGGCCCTTCCAAGCCTTTACTTCCTCCGTAATGGGATATCTCACCTCCAGAGTTTATGTGCCCTGAAGTAATCGAAATCTTATTCAAGGGATTGAAAAAATTCATAAAAGAAAAGAGCTGTCTTATAGAGTAACAGCTCTTTTTCATTAGAGTTCGAATCCAAATTCCCCAATCGTATGCTCTTCATTATGAAAGTCTGATCCGCCTGTCATTAGGATGTTATACTTTTTTGCTAGATTTTTATATCGGATGATGTCTTCTTTGCGATGTTTACGATGCCAAACTTCAATTCCATCAAATGAAAGCTGCATTAATTCCTCTACTAATGAATTATCTTGAATAAGTAAAGGATGTGCTAAAACAGCTATCCCGCCAGCGTTATGGATCAAGGTTATTCCCTCATTTGGAGAGAGAACCATCTTATCCGCTGCACATGGTTTTCCATCTCCTAAATAAAGATCAAATACTTCTTGGGTATTTTTAGCATATCCTTTATCGACCACTGCTTTTGCAATATGAGGGCGGGCAATCACGTCGCCCTTACTGTATTTTTGAACATCATCTAATGTAATTGCCATCCCCAATTCGCAAAACTTATTTACAATCAATTGAGAGCGATTAAAACGATGTTCTCTCATTTTTTGTAAAACACCGGATAACTCAATTGATTCATGAATATAATAACCTAAAATATCAATGTTTTTTCCCTTATACTTCGTGCTTAATTCAATACCTTGGATAACTGTTACATTCAATGTTCTTGCCGTTTGTAATGCCTCTTGAATTCCATCTGTTGTATCATGATCTGTTATGGCAATAGTAACTAATCCTTTTTGCGCTGCCATTTTTACAACTTCGCTCGGGGAAAAGCTGCCATCTGAAGCGGTTGTATGCAAATGCAAATCAAAATAACCATTCTCAAGGATTTTCTTAATCTCCAATCAAATTCTCTCCTTTTTTATTATTATATGAAGCATTCTCTCAGCGGAATAGGTCAATTATAAAGGATAATATACCTCAGTTTTGGCAATATTTCGTCCATTTCTATTTTAACTCCGCAAATACTCAGCCCTTAATTAATAGCATTTCATATACTATTTTAATCCCATCTAAGAATGGAGAATGATTATAGGAGGATAACAATTGGAGAAAAATAAACAGCAACTCCCAGATTCTCATAAAAACATGCCTGATTTCGTAATTATTGGTGCGATGAAATGTGGAACGACTACACTTTATCAAAATCTGGTTAAACATCCATCAATTGTAAGTGCGAAAACGAAAGAGCTTCATTTTTTCGATGTAGAGAAGGAATTTAGAAAAGGTTTAGATTGGTACACAAGCCAGTTCCCTTTACTTCATAGTAAACTACAAAATAAACAAGATTTAATAACAGGTGAAGCATCACCAAGATATCTCTTCATACCAGATGTTCCAGAAAGGGTATTTAATGCCATGCCGGATGTAAAGCTAATTGTATTGTTAAGAAATCCCGTTGATAGAGCATTTTCTCACTATCACCATTTAAAAAGGAGGGGTGTGGAAAAATTGACTTTTGAGAAAGCTATTAATCAGGAGGGAGACGGAAATATCCAAAAATATAATAATAGAACCTATTTAGCAAGAGGAAAATATGTAGAACAATTGAAAAGATGGATGAACTTTTTTCCAAAAGAACAGATTTTGATTATACACAGTGAAAATTACTACCGTGATCCAATAAAAGGAATAAATCAAGTTTGTCAATTTTTAGACATATCTGAATGGAAATATAAGTACACGAAGAACCGTAGTTATCGATACCCTAAAATGGAGAAGCATATGAGGGAAAGATTAATTCAATACTTTAAACCGTATAATGAGGAATTGGAGGATTATTTAGGGGTTAAGTTTAATTGGGATTGCTAATGAAAAGAATGTAACCGTGCTTCTGTATAGAAGGCGGTTTTTCTTAAATTGAGGAGGGAAAAACTAGGAATATAAAAAGAGGCGTTTCAGCCTCTTTGTGTAAATTTGTTGGAAGCTTTCAATAATGAAAATCTTTTGGCAGTGGGGATAAAAAGTCCGTAACAATGTTCCTCCACAAATAAACTTATTGAATTAAATCTTTTACCATTTTCCTGTTTCATTCTCTTTCGGTTTGAGGTTTTTGGAATTTGTACCCCAATAAATCAATTTCTTTTTTAAAGTACTTTTGAACATTTTCTTTTTGTTGATCATTATAATGTGTACTATAATGTTTTTTGTTTTTCCTGAAATTACCTTTTGCCTTTGGCAGCCAACCATCCCAAGGAAGACCAATTTGTTCACAAATAAATTTTAAATCACTTTCTAGATTTTCATATTTCCCGAGGTAGTTAACAACTGGCTCATTATTTGTTGTATATTTATGGAAATTATGAGCTCTATTGTATCCTCCCTCTTTTAGAAATTTATCAAAGCTTACTTTTTTGGGGTTTTTCACAAAATAATAATAAGAAGAAATTAATTTGTCCCAAGGGTTTCGATCAAAACAAAACTTATAATAAGTGTTCCATATTTCTTCTCCTACCAAATCCTTTATTTTTCTTGCAGACGCGTGCTTAGAGATTTTTTTTCCATCGACTTTATAGTTTTGGGGATATTTACCGAATTTAGCCCTAATCTTTTCATCCACTGGTGATATAGGAGTGATAATGTCATTTTCACCACAATATCTTGACAATGAAATTTCGATGCTTGTCCCAGCTGTTTTTACTGTTTTCAAAAAAATAAATTTATATTTATGTGAAATTATCAATTCTTATTTTTCCCCTTTCTTTTGAAAATTTCTTTTTGATGCTGATATCCTTAATAGAAGGAAATGCCAGCCCTTTTTCAACTAGAATAGTATTTTTATGCCGCTAATAAATAAAATCACTGCCAAAATGAATCTAAGCGGTTTTGCAGGTACTTTTGTGGAAAGATTACTACCTAAAATAACTCCGGGTATTGAACCTATTAACAGATTAACTGCCAAGAGATAATCGACATTACCAAGACCTGCATGCAGGATTCCAGCCACAGTAACCAAGCCAAAGGCATGAGCAATATCTGTGCCAACAACACTCGATGTTTTTATTCGATAAATGTACAACAATGCAAGTGCAAATAAGGAGCCTGCCCCAATTGATGTTAGACCTACAATAAATCCTAAAAAGAAACCAATCAGAATGGTTAGCCCTTTTTTCCCCTTTATAGCATCTGTATCTCCAGGTTTAGTTTCAAAGCGATTACTAAAAAAGTTCTGAAAAATCATTGCAGCGGCAACAAAGATCAGAACATACCCTATGGAATGTTTAATAATCAGTTCTAGATTTTGAAAATAAATGTCAAAAACCTTTAGTAACACGATTGCGATTACTGCTCCTGGAATACTGCCAAAAGAAAAATATAAAACTAACCGGCCATTAATCGTCTTATGTCTCCAATGCTGGATTGTTCCAAAAAATTTTGTTATAGAATTATAGAATAGGTCGGTTCCAACAGCTATGACAGGGTTTATCCCTATTAGCATTAATAGTGGAGTTAAAAGTGATGCACCTCCTACTCCAGTCAAACCAACAAGAAAACCAACAAACACCCCCAGAATAATAATTCCTATTTCCATTTTCACTCCCCTATCATTCTTTATTTGAATAAATATACTGTCATATGTGGTGATTTCTTATTTCTTATTACAGAATATGTAAATGTACGTTAAGATGGACTAGTTATTTTGCTGAAAAAACAATATAAAGAATAAATATAGTAAAAATAATTTAAATGCACTTTCCATAACAGATAAGTAATACCAGTATCTCATTAGCTGGCAATTTAAAATTATATTAACTTAATAATTTATCCTGGGCTTGTGCTTGTTTTATATAAATGCCGTTTCCATTGTTTCAATCTATTCATACACTGAATTGTTAACTTGGTTCCTTTAATTTATAAACTACGGTTTTTTAACGAATAGGGAAAACAATTAGAAAGGAGAGTAGCATTTTGAATAATAATGGTAAGCCAAAGAATAATGTTTTCTGGCATCAATCAGCAATCAAAAAAGAAGATCGAGAAAAACAACACGGTCATAAAAGTATAATGATTTGGTTTACGGGACTATCAGGATCAGGAAAGTCAACCATTGCCAATGCTCTTCAGCATAAATTATTCCAAAAATACATTAATGTTTATTTATTGGATGGAGATAATCTCCGTTATGGCATAAATAAGAATCTCTCATTTACTGCTGAGGATAGGCAAGAAAACATAAGAAGAACAGCTGAAATAAGTAAACTGTTTGTAGATGCTGGAATCGTTGTACTTGCTGCAGTCATTTCTCCATTTGAAAAAGATAGGTTAAATGCGAGAGCACTTTTTAAACAAGGTGAATTTATTGAAGTATACATCAAATGTTCCCTTGAGGAGTGTGAAAACAGAGACCCGAAAGGACTTTATAAAAAGGCTAGAAAAGGAGAAATAACCCAATTTACTGGAGTTGATCAGCCTTATGAAGAACCAAGAAATCCAGAAATCGTTATTGATACAAATAAATTATCAATTGATGAATCAGTTGAAATTCTCATTTCATACCTTTTCGATAAAGCTGGTCTTGTATTAAATACAAAGGAGTGATTGATTTTGACATTAAGTATTCCTCACGGCGGTAAGTTAATTAATAGAGTAGACTTAAATTACAATTTTTCTACTATTTCATCTGAGATTGAAATGGATGCAATGGCACTATCTGATTTAGAGTTAATCGCAAATGGAGCATACAGTCCACTAGTTGGCTTTCTAGGAAAAGAAGACTATGAATCTGTTATAGAGAATATTAGATTAGCAAACCGGCTTGTTTGGAGTATCCCGATTACTCTCCCCGTTTCTGAAGAAACTGCACAGAAGCTAAGGATAGGGGAAAAGGTGAAGCTAACGTTTAAAAATGATACTTATGGAGTATTAGAACTAGAAGAACTTTATACACCCAGTAAAAAAGAGGAAGCAGAAAAAGTGTATCAAACGACCGCCCCCGATCACCCTGGTGTCAAAAAACTTTTTGAGCGTCCCAATGTTTATGCAGCAGGACCAATCATTTTAACAAAAATCCCGCCAAAAGATCCTGATTTTAGCCCCTACTATAAAACGCCCTTGAAAATACGAAAAGAATTTGAAAAAAAGAATTGGAACACTGTTGTAGGATTTCAAACGAGAAATCCTGTTCACAGAGCTCATGAGTATATCCAAAAGACCGCATTAGAAATCGTTGACGGCTTGTTTCTAAATCCCTTAGTCGGCGAAACTAAATCGGATGATATTCCAGCGGCTATTCGAATGAAAAGTTATGAAGCTTTATTAAAAAACTATTACCCGAATGACCGTGTCTATTTAGGGGTATTTCTCGCATCTATGAGGTACGCTGGGCCAAAAGAAGCTATCTTCCACGCTCTTGTTCGAAAAAATTATGGCTGTACACATTTCATTGTTGGACGAGACCATGCTGGAGTTGGTAATTATTACGGAACCTATGATGCACAAAAAATCTTTAAACAATTTAGCTTTGAAGAGATTGGCATCATGATTCTTTCCTTTGAACATAGCTTTTATTGTACAAAATGTAAAAGTATGGCTTCTAGTAAAACGTGCCCTCATGGAAAAACTGACCATTTACATTTATCAGGTACAAAGGTTCGAGAAATGCTCCGTAATGGGATTACGCCGCCTCCGGAGTTTAGTCGACCCGAGGTGATTGAAATCTTAATCAATGGATTAAAAAATTTATAATTAAAAAGAGCTGTTTAATAAAAATAACGGCTCTTTAGGATATGGCATATTACCCCAAACCTTTTTTATGAAAGTGAATATCCTTTTACTATAGGGTTGTCTAATTTGATGGCGTAAATGGAAATGTTGAGCACTAGGACTATCTCTAGAAATCTTTTACAGCGAAGGTGAATAGGTATGACGAAAGAAAATAAAGGTGTTTCAATTATCGTTTCAACGAATAAAGAAGGCTTCTTAGAAAATATTTTGTCGAATTTTGAGAATCTGAATTGGGATACGAAGGAATTAATTATCATCCTAAATAATGATTCTTTAAAACTTGAAGATTGGGTAAATAGGGCAGAACAAACCGAATATGTAACTGTATATCAGCTGCCGGAACAACTTTCCTTAGGGGCTTGTCTGAATTTTGGAATTGATCAAGCAAAATATGAATATATTGCAAAATTTGATGATGACGATTATTATGGACCATCGTATTTAACAGAGGCAATAAGGGCATTTGAGAGAACGAATGCCGATATAGTTGGTAAACGTACTGCTTTTATTTACAATTTAAAATCAAAACAACTGAGACTTCACTTTCCCGATAATGAGGAAAGGTGGGTAGAAAGAATTCGAGGCGGAACCATTATTGCAAAGAAAGAAGTGTTCAGTAAAGTCAGATTTGCAAATATATCATTAAGAGAAGACATCGATTTTTTTAACCGGAGCATGCAACAGGGGTTTAAAATATATTCAACCAGTCGGTACAATTATACCTATATTAGAAGAGGTGACGGAACCCATACTTGGGAACCTAAACCAAAGAAATTAATAAGGACATCTAAAGGGATTAGATTTACTGATGATTATAAACAGTATGTAAATAAATATTTTGATACCGAATAGAATAGTTACACACATGTCATTGTTGGGCAAGGGTAAATGGAAATATCGGGCACATTGATTATCTCAGGAAATATTTTACAGAAAGGGTGGATAGATATTGCCTGAAGAAAATAAGGGTGTTTCGATTATCGTTTCTACCAATAAAGAAGGTTTCTTAGAAAATATCTTTTCGAATTTTGAGAACCAGAATTGGGAAACGAAAGAATTAATTATTATATTAAATAAGGATTCTTTAATACTTGAAGATTGGGTAAATAAGGCAGAACAAACCGAACATGTAACTGTATATCAACTTCCTCAAAGCGTTTCCTTAGGTGAATGCCTGAACTTTGGGGTAAATAGAGCGAAGTATGAATATATTGCGAAATTTGATGATGACGATTATTATGGACCATTCTATTTAACAGAGGCAATGAACATTTTTAATAAAAAGAATGCTGATGTAGTGGGAAAACGAACTTATTATATGTACAATTCCCTAACGAAAGAACTAAGACTCCGTTTTCCAAGAAGGGAACACAGGTTTATATCGAAAGTTCATGGTGGAACCATTATGGCAAAGAAAGAAGTGGTCAGTAAAGTTAGATTTGCAAATATTTCATTAGGGGAGGATGTAAATTTTTTATATCGCTGCAGGCAACAAGGCTTTAAAATTTATTCAACTAGTCGATATAATTATACTTATATTAGAAGAGGTGATGGAACCCATACTTGGAAACCTAAATTACAGTATTTAAAGGCGACATCTGTAAGGATTAGAACAACAAATGACTTTAAAGCGCATGTGAATAAATATTATGATACGGATTAGAATGGCAGTACACTTTTCAGCGTTAGATGAGACCATGCTAGAGTTGGCAATTATAAGGCCCACAAATGATAATCTTTTGGGGGCCTATTCCTTGGTTTAGAGATTTAATTTGATGAAAGAGTCTCATATAGTACTAATCAAAAGCTCGCAGATAATCGTTCATCATACAATAAAAACTCTCTATTCTTGATCACGCTTATTAATCAACTTTTTCATTTCTTCTATATTTCCTCTTTTTTTAGCATAACGGTTATATAACTTAATATTATTAACAATGTTAGGATTGCCACGAGATCCAACTTTTGGATGCCATATATGATAGATTGAGGTATCTCTTGGCCTTATATAAGGTCCACATACAGTATTCATTGCATCTTTAAATGCATTATCCTCTTTCCCCCATCCTACAAACCTTTCATCAAATCCCTTTACCATGTTAAAGTTTTCTCTAGTAACAATGATCACTCCACTAATTGGTTTAGACTTCTTAAATTTTCGTTCTTTATATTTAACTTTAAATGGTAAAGGCCATTGGGGAGAATGAACTAGAAGTTTTTCAGAACTTGATTTTGATAGATCTTGCCATGTGAAGTAAGGAATGACCCAAGCATGTTGATCAAGTAACTTAATCCCTTGCACTAAAATTTGGGGGTCATAAAAGACATCAGCATCTGCAATAACAAAAACATCCCTTGTAGCTTGTTTAGCTGCGATGTTAATGGCTTGGGAACGATTAAAAGGTTCAATAAGGGTTTCACCAATACACAATTCCACTTCAGGCATCATGGTTTCATAGAAAGTCTTAACCCATTTAAATATTCTATCTCTTAAACCATTGTCCCGTTTGTAAGGGATCAAAACAGATACATTATTTAACATCATCTTCCTCCTTTACCTTAAATAGCTCATTATTTTAAAGAAAACTCGCCGTTAGGCGAAGACAGAGGCGAAGACAGAGGCGTAGTTGCACTTATGCCTGATAGGAAAGGTAAACTTTCCTATCGGCTAAAAAAAGCCTTCTCCCTCTTAAGGATCCTATTAAATTATCCTGCATTATCATATTCACAATAAGTTTTGATGGAATGGACAATGTCCTACCGAATAGTATTTTTTTATATGATTTAAGACAAAAAATATTAAAAAAATGGTCAATAATCTAAAAAGATTTTGATGAAAAACCAAACCAATATATTTTTAAAAGAATAGTATATAAGAGACCATGGGATTGATTTAAAGAATTGAAGAATATTGGAATGGTTTGTAGTAATCTTTAATATCACATAAATAAGTTCAAAGGGACGGTAGAAAAATGAAAAGAGGGATCACTTTAAAAAAGAAATTTAAACAAAAAAGAAAAAAAATTAAAAGAACCAAGAGACCTTCGAAGATTGCAAAAACAATTAATGAAAGTGTGAAGCACCATAATTATAAAGCCTTGATGGCCGAATATTTGGAAGAGGATTTAAGCAAAACTTCAGACACCTTTACCTCACTTATAGAAAGATTGGATCGAGTTGATGATTATATTGAGGGAAATAAAGCTTATGAAAGTACAAAACCAAATGAATTAGAAGTTGCCTTTGGTATTTCTCTAAAAAGTAAAAAAGTATCTCGCAATTGGACTACAGTTCAGAACAATTTATCAAGAACACTGAGATCAATATTAAACAACACTGACCAGAACTTTCGGATAATAATTGCGGGACATGAGAAACCAAATATAGAAGAAATTAATCATGAGCGTGTTACATGGTTATCTGTTTCATTCTCACGCCCAAAATATATTAGTCAATATAGTATCGATAAATTTCGTAAACGTAGAGTTATTGGCGCCTATTTAAGGAAAACAGGGTTTGCAGGATACTTTATGCCACTCGATGCGGATGATTGGATACACTATAGATTTGTTGAATATATTCGGACAGCCCCTATTTCAACTGCGTTTATTTTAAACAAGGGATGTATGGCTAATTTGAAAAATAATCAAATATGGGTAAAGGATCGTTTTTTTATAGGCTGCGGAAGTAGTGCCGTATTTTATTTTTCCAATAAAGATTTTCCTAGGTCCTTAAGAATAAAAGATGTTGCGAAAACAAAATTTAAATGGGCAATTTGGCCTCATCATAAGGTTACACTATTCCTAAAAAATAAAAACTATAGAATGGTGGATTTTCCATTTGTTACTTGGGTTCTCTTTCATGGAGATAACAATAGCATAATAAAAAGGAAATTAAGCAGTAAGGTATCTCCAAAAATTTTTAATGTCATTCCTGAAAACCTTGAAGATAGGTTTTATAAATACTTTAAAATAAAGAATTTTTGAAAAGAAACCGAATATTTTACCAATCGGGAAAACTATCTGTTTTTAAAGGAAGAATTTGGACGAGATCTACCTTTCTTTGTTTCCAGCCAGTGGTAAAAAGGTAAATACAAATCCCTGCATGTAATCAAGATATTTAGTTTAATACCTAAGCATGTTTCAATTAATTGAATAGGATATATGAGAAATTTCCATTCAGAAAGGTTGGGAGCATATTTGCATGATGAAACACAACAAAATAAGATCAAGGGAGTATCGATTGTAACAGTAACAAACAGACTTAATTACATCGAGAATGTTTTTTCAAGCTATGGAAATCAAATCTGGCAAGAAAAAGAATTGATCATTATTTTAAATAATGACTCAATGAATCTACTTGAGTGGGGAGAATATGCAAAAAAGTATAACCAAGTTTCCGTTTTTCAACTTTCAGATCATATTACTCTAGGAAGGTGTCTGAACTTTGGGGTAAACAAAGCAAAATATGGCTATGTCGCGAAATTTGATGATGATGACTATTATGGTCCATTGTTTTTAACAGAAGCTATGAACACGTTTGAAAAAGAAAATGCTGATGTAGTGGGAAAGCGCACTTGCTATATGTATAATTCTCTAACGAAAGAGCTAAGGATCCGCTTTCCAAAAAGAGAACACAAGCGAGTATCAATTCTTCAAGGTGGAACGATTTTGGCAAAAAAAGAGGTAATGGAAAAAGTACCCTTTCCGAATAAAAATGTTGGTGAGGGATTGAGCTTTACACAAAGGTGCAGGGCGAAAGGCTACCGCATTTATTCAACGAGCAGATTTAATTTTGCCTATATTAGACATAGTGATGATTCGCACACATGGAATCCTTCAACAAATTACTTCAATCAAACCTCAAAACGAATTGCATTTACCGATAATTTTCAGGAATATGTTAACCCAGATTAACGTTACAGTAAGCCGATAAAAAGAAGGTGAATTATGATAAAAATTCTCCACAAAACTGAACCAAACACGATTGAATTTTCTATGAAACTTGCAGAAGTTTATAATATTAATTCTTCAAAACTGATCATAAGAATCGGAGCCTGGATAAGAGAAATGTTTGTTAGAATTAACGACGAATTACCTGAGGATACGATTGGTCTGCCAGAAGAATTAAAACAATCCTTTACACTTCCAGAAGAGCTTTCCTATGAAATTGTTGTAAAGAATCGATATCTAACAATAGGACCGGTAATAGCATTTGTGGCCTATCGTGGTAAGAAAAATATGTCACCAAAAAATCTGGAATTATATAAACTCCGTTTTGCAAAATACCATAAGGTTAATGGGCTCATATTTATTTGTGCCGCAAGCGGGATCAATCCATCTACGAAAACCATTGAAGGTTATTATTATAATCCCAATGGTATAAACTCTATAACTAGATGGATTTACGGTGTGTTTCCTTATCCGAATGCAGTATATAAAAAAAAGCCTATTGATGGGTATCGGTACAATGATTTGATTTCATCAATCGGGGATCGAATTATTAATTCTTTCTTTTTTCTAAAAGCCGATATTGCCAAAATGACCCAACGGGATAAAAATTTCCAAAAATATTTCCCTTATTCTGAAATGCTTGATACCGAGGAGCAATTAAACAGGTTAATTAAACACCACCATTTTGTTTATATTAAGCCTTCAAATGGACGTCAAGGGATCGGAATCTATAAAGTGACTTTGGACGAACAAGAGAATTATCAATTTATGGATAGAAGGCAAAAGGTTTTTTCTCTTGCGAAAGGTGAACAGTTAAATAAATTTCTAAATAAATGTAAACGTAAAAATTATATTATTCAACAGGGCATTGAATCTAGGGCTAATAATCAACAGGTTGATTTTAGAGTATATGCCCAAAAGAATAAAAAGGGGAAATGGGTTTGTCAAGGAATGATTGGCCGATTAGCCAAAAAGGGTTCGGTTGTAACAAATTTATACTTTACAGAAAAATTGCTGCCAGGTCTTGAATCCATTAAAACAATCTTTAATGCGGACGATGCCGATGCTATAAAAATTCAAGGTGAGATTTATAAACAGTGCATTGGTGTATGTGAAGAATTAGATAAGAAGTTTGGGAAATACGGCGATGTTGCAATAGATGTAATTGTGGACGCTAATCAGCGCGTATGGATCTTGGAGATTAATAAAGATTTCGGATATCAAAGTCTCGTAAAGCTGAAAAATCGCAAGCTGCTTCGTACACTCTATACGACACCTTTCGAATATGCAAAGAAATTAGCTGGATTTTAACGCTACAACATAACAAGGTAGATTGACAACCGTGGAGGTTTGATAAATTGGGAAACTCATATATTGGAATCTTAGTTGATGGATTGGTGTACAGCGGAATTAAACGGGGCTATTCCTATTTTGAACGCGTGGCTTTTTATGAAGAGGCAGGTAAAAGATTTGATCTAATTCCATGTTTTTTTCGGTTAGGGGATGTATCACCAGATTCGGAATGGATTCAGGCCTTAGTGAAAGAAACGAATGGCAGATACAAATTGAGAAATATTCCTATTCCTTCCGTCATTCATAATCGAGGTCTTTTTTTTACGAAACAAGCAAAGGTTAAACTGCTAAATCTTCAAAATGCAGGTTTTACGATTTTCAACAGCTGGAATCGTTATAGCAAAATGACTGTTCATGAAATTCTAATACAAAATGAAGAATTACGTCCCCATTTACCTGAAACTAAAAGAGCAAGTATAGAAAATCTTAAAGAGATGATGGAAAAACATACTGAGCTGATCATTAAGCCTAATAGCGGAAGCCTTGGCGGCGGGGTGATGATGGTCGAGAGAACAGACAATGAAGTTTGGACAGTTAACCACAATCAAAATAAGGAGTTTTTTACGAGTGAATTACCGGGAATCCTCCGGAAAAGGGCAGCTAACAAATATTATTTGATTCAACAGCGTATCCCGCTAGCTAAGTATCAAGGCAGTCCGTTTGATTTACGTGTATCGGTGCAAAAAAACGGCTCAGGAGAATGGCAGGTAACAGGAATCGTTGGAAAGGTAGCTAAACTAGGAAGTTACGTGACCAATGTGGCAAAGGGTGGAACGTGTAAATCTCTTCGAGAATTAGTAGGTGGCTCTCCTGGCCTGGATTATGACAATGTCTATAAGAATATTGAAGATTTCTCCATTAAAGCAGTAAAGGAATTAGCCATTCAGTTCCCTAGCCTGGCAGATGTGGGTTTGGATATTGGCATAACAGAAGATGGTTTTCCAATGTTTATAGAATGTAATGGACGCGATTTAAGAATTACCTTTGGTAAGGCCAAAATGCTGGATGTTTGGAAAGCAACATATACCACACCAATAAGCTATGCCCGGTATCTCATAGATTCAAAGACTGAACAGGAGTAATTTTTATGAAAACTCTCAAACTATCTGATTTTATTGGCAAGATAAATGGGAAACTGCTGCAAGGAAATCCTGACGATGAGATTCGAAAAATAGTAAAGAAATTAAATAATCTAAGTGAAAAATCTTTATATTTTCACAGTAGTAAGACAGCAATTAGAGCCGATTCCTTACTGGAAAAAACGAATTACACGATTGTAACAGAAGATCAAGGGCTCCTCCCAAGTGTAGACGGAACAGCAAATGTCATTTTGGTTACGAATAGTAAGGATTCATATTGGAAATTTATCGATTATTATCGAAATCTATTTCAGATTCCTGTTATCGGGGTAACCGGTACATGTGGAAAAACAACAACAAAGGACATGATTAAACATATTTTAAACCGAACTATGAAGGTCCATTCTACCCTTTTCAGTCAAAATGGACTTCATTTAAACTTGCACTATTTGCTGGGATTAAATGATCAAACGGAAGCAGCGGTATTTGAAATGGGTGTTGCATATCCTGGTAATATAAAGAGCAGTGGGAAATATTTCAAACCAACTATTGGGATTATTACGAACATTGGAGAAGCACATTTGGAAGGCTGCAGGACGTTGGAAAAATATATTAAGGCAAAGGGAGAAATGTTTGACGTTCTATCCGATGAAGGAATATTGTTCATCAATGCCGATGATGGGAACATCAAATCCTTACCGATTTCTTCATTTAAAGGAAGGGTCCTTTCGTTTGGTAAGGATCCGGCAGCTGAATATAGAGCTGAGAATATCCAATTTGAGAATAATAGGATGCTTTATACTATGCATGTTGAGAACCACGAATATAGAGTGTCTATCCCTGGGTATGGAGAGCACAATGTATATAATAGTCTAGCAGCCATTGCCTCAACAACTGCTCTTGGTATTCCAATCGAAGAGGCGATTCAAAGGCTAAGTACGTATAGAACAATGGAACGGCATGTAAAAATTTATAATGGTACGGGTAATATAACTGTGATTGATGATACTTGGAGCTGTAATCCGAGCTCTGTAAAGTCTGCCATCGATGTTCTTAAAAAGACCTCAGACGGAAAGACAGAAGTACTCGTCCTTGGGAAAATGCAGCGTCTGGGAAATCAAGTAAACAAACAGCATATTCAAATGGGAAAAACGATATTAGATGTTGGCGGGGTCGATCATTTAATTACAGTTGGTGCATCAGCTAGGCTGACAGGGGAAAGCGCGATTGCATTAGGAATGTCCCAGGATAAAGTTCATCCTGTTATGGATGCAAAGGAATTGGAAGCCAAACTAGCTGAAATTCGTAAAGAAGAAATGATGATTTTATTTAAAATGTCACTGGGTAAAATGGACCCTTCATTCCGAAAGGTAGTAGAAAAGTATCGATTTACCTAATAAGAATTGCCAAAAGCCGCTGTGTTTGTCCATAGCGGTTTTTAAGTGTCATTCGTTTTTTTAATTACATACTTTATGGTATATCCATTTTTTCTTTGCCGATAGGAAAGTATAACTTTCCTATCAGGCATAAGTACAACTACGCCTCTGTCTTCGCCTAACGGCTTGCCAGTCGGTGAGTTTTCTTTAAATGTCCAGCTCCATCGCCCAGCGGCTAGTAGACTTCGCTCTTCTCCCTACGATAAGTCAACATCGGATCGCTATCGCTCTCCGTGTTTCCTTTATCTCAGTCGAAGCGCTCCAGTCATACGCCGATAAACGGGCGCTTCCGCTTTTCTTCAAAAATTGTTATACAGGGGATGAATGGTTGGTATGCAAACAATCGTTTTTATAGGAAGTAATAAATCTGGAACAAGTAAAGAAGCCCTCATCACCTCCACTGAAATGGGATACTTTACTGTTTTATTAACGGATCGAAAAAAATTCATGCGTCAAAGAAATGAATTCCCTGAGGTTCAACAAATGATGTTTGTAGAAAATTTATTCGAGAAAGATAAAATTCTCTCGATTATCAAAGATTTGGAACTGGATGGAAAGCAGATACGTGCTGTTATCAGTTTCATTGACCCATTTGTTTCTTATGCAGGAAAGATTTCAGAAGAGTTGGGACTTGTCCAATTGTCGGTAGACGCTTTGTCGATTATCGAGGATAAATCTCGTTTCCGTACAAATCTAAAGGGACTTCCTGTCTCCCCTCACTTTACTGTTCTTCAATCTGATGAATCCATCCACAAATTTATTGAAGAATTTGATGGTTATTTTCCGCTTGTTTTAAAATCACCCGTTTCCAATGGATCAAAAGATGTATTGCCTGTCCATACAATTTATGAATTAAGTGAAGGATTGCAATTTTTAAATAAAAAGTTCCCAAACAAAGCTATTTTAATGGAAGAATATCTAATTGGACCACAATATTTAATTGAAGTCATGGTGGTAAACGGGGAGATTTTCATTATTGCCGTTATTGAACAGGAGATTTTAAATGGTCACCGCTTTATTATCACTGGTTACATTTATCCTGCCTTATTAAGTATGGAAGAATATGAAGAATTGGAAAACGCCGTTTTTAGTATAATACGCAAGCTGGAATTAATAAATGGAACATGTCATCTAGAAATGCGTAACGTAAATGGCCAGTGGAAATTGATTGAAATCAATCCGAGAATGTCCGGTGGGGCAATGAATCGAATTGTTCAGGAAGGTACAGGGATTAACTTGGTCAAAGAAACCATCAAGTTATTCTTAGGCATAGAACCTAACCTAGAAAAATCCGTTATGAAATATGTTTATGCAAAATATCTTATTGTCGATTCTAAAGGAAAATTAATAAAGGTGACAGGGAAGGGTAGAGCTTTAAAACATAATGGAGTTAAGGAGGTTTTCGTTAAGCCTAAAAAAGGGGCTGTGTTAAGGAAACCCCAATCGATGGGCGATCGGTATGCATATGTTATTGCTGTTTCTGACACAGCTGAAAGTGCAAAACATGCAGCGGTTACAGCAGCAAATGAGATAAGATTTTATTTAGAACCTCTTTAAGGACGTGAGGTCATGGTGCTTATTGGGATGCTTCACAATCGGAAAGATCCTGGTAGAGTTAAGAAAGCATATCCATTTGCAGCAGTTGCAAAAATGGAAGGTATTGAATTTATTTATTTTACTTTTAATGGTGTAGATTTTGACAGAAAAATCGTTAATGGCTGGGTTTATGAGAAGGGAAAATGGATCGAAAAACAGGTGGGTTTTCCTACGGTCATTATTAACAGTTGTAATCCCAAAAACGATAAACATGTAATGGTTGTAGAGAGGTTAAAAAGAGTCGCTGTTTTTACAAGTTACCCGGTCGGTAATAAGATAAGTGTTTATAAAAGGGTAAAGAAGGCAAAAACATTTGCCTCTTATTTAATTCCTTCAACAATTTTAGAAAGTGCAAATGACCTTTTTTCATTCTTAGAGACGCAGTCTGTTGCTGTAATAAAGCCGTTAACTGGAAATCATGGTAAAAGAATTTTTTTTATTAAAAAAGTAAAAGAGGATATGTATCAATGGATGGATGGATCTAAAACACTTTTTTATAAAAAGAGGCAATTAGAGGCTTTGGTAAATCAAGTTATACTTAATCAAAAATATTTGCTGCAGCCTTTTATTGAATGTAAAACGAAATCTGGATTAACACACGATTATCGGTTGCATGTTCAAAAAAATGGAAGTGGAAAGTGGGAGATTACATTAATATATCCACGTATTAGTGGTAATAAGAAGATGGTTAGTAATATAAGCAGTGGCGGATATCGTGGTGAATTGATTCCTTTTCTTAAGGAAGAATTTAAAGAAGACTACATGAAAATGAAATGTATTCTTGAAGAATTCGCATTAGCGTTTGCCTCCCACTTTGAATCTCTTTATAATAATCCATTTGATGAGCTTGGTATTGATGTTGGGGTAGATCAGCAGCAAAACCTATGGATTTTTGAAGTGAATTGGCGTCCAGGCTCAAAAAACCGAGAGTTTGAAGTTGCCAAACGGCTCATACCTTATTGTAACTTTTTAGCAACTGAGGAATTCGATAACAGACCATCATGAGGTTTAACTAACAAAGAGCAGGGGCTTAAGGAAAAATGAAGAATTTTTCCCCAAGAGGGAGATATGGAAACCAAATATGTAGAACTTGTATTTTTACTGATGGTGTAAAAGATCAGCAATATACGTGAGCTGTGAATTTGATTGGAGTGGGCTCTAGGCTATGAGTGTATGGCTTTTTAGAAAATGCACTCTGTTGAAAAACTAATTAAACGTTTGATTGAATGAAGCGGAATATGATTTTTATTGCTGAGAATGGGAACAAATTTTTCAAGTGGTAGATACTATAGGGGAGAAAGGAGCGTGGTTAGTTTGAAAAAAGGATGGTTAGGGATTGGAATTGTGGTCGCGGTTATTGTTATTTTTGGCCTCATGTTCATGTCCAGCTATAACAGCTTTGTCAATCTAGAAGAAAATGTAGACCAGTCATATGCTCAAATCGAAAATCAGCTGCAAAGAAGGCTCGATTTAATTCCAAACTTAGTGAATACCGTAAAAGGGTATGCTTCACATGAAAAAGAGGTCATCGCATCGATTTCAGATGCACGAGCAAGACTAGCAGGTGCAAATACGCCGCAGGAGGAAGCGACAGCGAACGCCGAATTATCTAGTGCTTTAAGCCGGTTGCTTGTAGTCGTTGAAAATTATCCCAACCTGAAAGCAGACCAGCAGTTTACCCAATTAATGGATGAACTTGCTGGGACAGAAAATCGAATCGCCGTAGCCCGCAAAGATTACAATGATCAAGTAGCGGTTTATAACAAAAAGGTTAAGCGACTGCCGGGATCTATTATCGCGGGTATCGCCGGATTTGATGAAAAAGAATATTTCAAAGCGGATCCTAAAGCTGGAGAAGCACCAAAGGTTGACTTTGGGGGCAATGGATAATGAAAGCGAAGAGGGTCTTCAGCTTTATTTTGGTGTTTTTCACTTTTTTTCTATGTGCAGCCACTGCACTTGCTGAGGATGTCCAAATTCCTGCTCCAGTAGGAGATATTTATGTACAAGATTTTGCCGCTATATTAACCGAAACAGAAAGAGCAGAATTAATCAATTTAGGCAGAAGCATTGAAGATCAAACAACGGCACAGGTTGCAGTTTTGACAGTCGAAACAATTGGGGACCGAGCGATAGAGGAATTTGCGAATGAGGCATTTCGGCAATACGGAATCGGAAGCAAAAAGGAAGACAATGGTGTATTGCTCGTATTTTCGATGAAAGAACGCAAGGTAAGAATTGAAGTTGGATATGGGCTGGAGGGTAGGATTCCAGACGGAAAGGCTGGCCGGATTCTGGATGAATATGCCATCCCCTATCTAAAAAATCAACAGCCGAATAATGCCGTAGTAGAAACTTATAAGGCAATAGCGAAAGAAGTCTTAGCCGAATATGGCATTGAGGGTGGAGAAAGGACAGCAGCGAATCCAGCGGTATCAAAGGATAAAGAGGCAGGGTTTCCATCCTGGTTAATTATCCTTATTGTGGTGGTGGTCGTATTTCTCGATTTTAAGTTTTTTGGCGGCACTCTCACCTATCTCATCCTCTCTATCATTTCCCGGGGCGGAGGCAGAGGAGGAGGAGGAGGTTCCAGCGGCGGTGGTGGTGGATCATCAGGCGGTGGCGGAGCCAGCCGCGGCTGGTAACGAAGCAGGGTGTTCCTGTTACAATTCCTATTCCTATTCCTTTTCATGTTCCTGTTACAACTATGGGGATACAACTTGTGGTGTCAAGCACCGTTTGTGGATTTGTGTTTGTCTGGTGGACGGTATTGAGTTGCTTGATGATAAGGTTTTATTTTGTTTCCACTAAAAAAGATGCTCTTCATTAACTGAGGGCATCTTTTTGTGTTGGTGTTGTTGAAAAGTCACGATGAAGCGTTTTTCAGTGTTCTCCTTTTTCTCCTGTAGGAATAATAAATAATGAATCCGAAAAGACAAAGGATGATTAAATATATGCTATATCTAGAAAGGTAGGTTCCAACCATAACCCAGCTCCCTCCAAGTACTCTGCCCAAAGTGATAAAGGTAAAGCACCAGATAATCGCCCCTGTATAGGCAAATATGGCAAACTTTTTGTAGGAGTACTGGTTAATTCCTGCAAGATATGCCGTAATATGCCGTACTCCAGGAATAAAAAAACCGATGATGAGCAGGAACGGACCTAATTTATTAAATAATTTCCTTGTTTGATCAATCCTAGACTCACTGATATGAAGTTTAGGGCCAAATTTATGTAAAAACGGTATACCTAATTTGACACCAAAAATGAAGCTAAGCGTAATTCCACAACACGCCCCAATAAAGGCACATAAGAGAGAAGTCAGGTATGCTAATTTTCCTGCAAAAATAGTATAGCCCACATAGGTGAGCAGAACCTCATCAGGGATGGGCAGTCCAATTATGCCGCCGATTAAGGCAATAATTATCCCCATATAGCCAAAATGTTCAATTAGATAATTCAAATGCTGCATTATTACACGTCCTACATTCATTTCTAGAAAAAATAACAAGATAAAAAAGAAAAAACACCTTTCCCAACTTATCATCCGCAAAATTTCTCATTTTTATGTGGTACCTGACACCATTTTCACCATATCCGTAAATATAATAGTATAAATATTTTTCTTAGGAGTGAGATTTCATGCCGATTGAGTGGAATGAAGCAGATCAAGTGTTTCATTTATATAATAAGAAAGTTAGTTATCTAATTCAAATTGTTTATGGAAAGTATCCGGCACATTTATATTGGGGCAGGCGAGTGCAGGTGCTGCAGCCTTCATCCATACTCTCATTTAAAGGAAGGGCATTTTCGCCAACGACAGAGCCTGATGACCTCAAATTTTCACTCGATATACTCCCGCAAGAGTACCCTGCATTTGGGAATGGGGACTTCCGAAAGCCTGCCTATCTGCTTCGTACCCATGATGGTTCAACAATTACGGAATTTGTATATGATTCCCATGAGATTTTGAAAGGGAAGCGTCCGCTTAAAGGGTTGCCTTCCTCTTATATTGAAGATGATTCTGAGGCAGATACATTAGTAATTACAATGGTAGATTCCATATTGGGGATTGGATTGAATCTCAATTATACGATTTACCGTGACCTTGATGTAATAACAAGATCAGCGTCCTTCGAGCATCTTGGCAGTTATGCTATTGAAATACATAAATGTATGAGTATGTCAGTGGATTTCCACGAGTCGAATTGGGACTGGCTGCACCTTCATGGAACATGGGCAAGGGAGCGTCATATCGAACGCCAGCCGCTGCTCCATGGAATTCAATCAATTTCTTCCACAAGAGGCGCAAGCAGCCACCAGCATAATCCATTTCTTGCGTTACTTTCAAAGGATGCAACCGAAGAGTTGGGTGATGTTTATGGGATTAGTCTATTGTATAGCGGGAATTTTCAAGCCTCCATCGAAGTAGATCCTTTTGATACAACCAGGATCAGTATCGGGATTAATCCGTTTGATTTTATCTGGCTGAATAAGCCAGGTGAAATGTTTCAAACACCGGAGGCAGTAATGGTCTATTCTTCAGAAGGCATTGGCGGGATGTCGAGGACCTTTCATAAACTATTGCGAACCAGGGTGTGCCGCGGTGTTTATCGCGACAAAACACGCCCGATTCTAATCAATAATTGGGAAGCCACCTATTTTAACTTTACCGAAAAAATTTTAAAGGAACTTGCAGATGTGGCGAAAGGACTGGAAATTGAGTTGTTTGTCCTTGATGACGGCTGGTTTGGACACCGTGATAATGATAAGAGCTCTCTTGGTGATTGGGTCGTCAATAAGAAAAAACTCCCACATGGCATAAAGGGATTGGCAGATTATATTCAAAATAAGGGGATGCAATTTGGTTTGTGGGTAGAGCCGGAAATGGTATCGCCTGATAGCAATTTGTACCGCAAACACCCCGATTGGTGTCTGCATGTACCGGGGCGAAGCCGGACACTTTCCCGAAACCAGCTCGTCCTGGATTTAAGCAGGGAAGAAGTATGTGATTTTTTAATAAGAACTCTCACAAACATTTTCTCCAGTGCACCAATATCCTATGTAAAATGGGATATGAACAGAAATATGACAGAGGTGGGATCGGCAGCACTTCCTCCTGAAATGCAAAAGGAAACAGCTCATCGCTATATGCTTGGTTTGTATCGGATTTTAGAAACATTAACCGAGCGCTTTCCTGAGATTTTGTTTGAAAGCTGCTCGGGTGGCGGCGGCCGCTTTGATCCTGGCATACTCTATTACATGCCGCAAACGTGGACGAGTGATGATACAGACGCGGTTGAACGGTTAAAAATTCAATATGGAACAAGCATCGTTTATCCGGCGATTACCATGGGAGCGCATGTTTCGGATGTGCCGAACCACCAGGTAGGAAGAATGACACCTATACAAATGAGGTGTCATGTGGCAATGGCAGCCAATTTAGGGTTCGAATTAAGTGTCGGCAAGCTCAGCAATGAAGATAAATCAGTGATAGTAGAACAAATCCGTCTTTACCATCAAATTAAGGAGATTGTTCTGTTCGGTGACCAGTATCGATTGTTAAGTCCATTTGAAGGTATGGACACTGCATGGATGTATGTTACACCGAGCCAAGAACAGGCGGTTGTTTTTTACTATAAAACGCTGGCAACGCCGAATCCACCCTTTTTCCGTCTCAAATTACGAGGATTAAATCCTAAGCTGAAATACAGAATAAACAACGCTGAGCACCCTTTTTATGGAGACGAACTGATGCAAATCGGTAAAGACATGCCGCTGATTAAAAAGGACTATTCTTCATTTATCTTCCATATTAAAGCAATATAAGAGGTGCTAGATACATTATTAATGCTATACGGCTATGCACCCCTGTTTTCCCAAAAATGGTGCCTGAAACTATTTGGAAATAAAATTATCCTTTTCTTAAATATATGAATCAAGTATTGTTTTCATATAGGGGTAGCCAACTTGGGTGGGGGAACATACGATGTTTATGCTTAATCTTAGTACACAAAAAAGGCTGTTTATTATGTTTTTGATCGTGGCGTTAATTCCACTGTTAACATTAGGGATTATTTCATATGATCAATCGTCGAGAGTGGTGAATGGAAAGTTATCAAACTATAATCATTTTGCCGGCGAAAAGATTAAAACACAGCTGGACCAAATATTGGAGGATATGTATTATAGCGCAGCTGAAATTCAACAATATTTAGCAGATAGTACGTCTGTTAATCTACAGCATCAGGAGCCGCAAACGTATTCGGATTTTAAAGAAGTGAATAATTTAGAGAGGCTTTTGCAGGCTCATAAAAAGTCGAACATCCGAGGGATATATGTCATTACATCTTCGGGCTTTTACTACGGAGATTCTGACTTTAATGTGGAACAATTTAAGAAACAGGATATCTGGAAGCGAATTTATTGGAGTGGAAACTCAGAAATTGGTATTTACCAACCGTCCTATTATAAAAACAATACTTCCCATCATGTCCTTGGTTTAATTGTTCCATTGAAATTCTCCTACGGTGCATTAAACAATAGTTATCTATTAATTGAAACAAATATAGACGATTTATACGAATTAATGTCGGTATTGGAGAAGGATCTCCATTCAAGAATTACAATTAGAAATGAAGTAGGTCAACTGCTCTATCATACTAAAAGTGTCGAGGAAAATCGGGACGATGATATTATTTGGATGGAGCACACAAGAATCAATAATTGGGAATTTGAAATTCGCGTACCCCGAGACGAGTTTTATCAATCTTCTCGAGTGATACTCAAAATGGTTTCGATCGGGATCTTGATTGCTTTTTTACTAGCTCTCATCCTTTCTTATGTTTTTTCCAATCAGTTTACAAAAGGAATTTTGAAGCTGAAATTTGCCATTGATGAAGTGAGCAAGGGGATATTTGATGCAAAGCTGACCGTCAATACAAAGGATGAAATCGGGAAGCTTGGTTTGCATTTTAATCGGATGGTCGGGAAAATAAGGCAATTAATGGAGGAAGTAAGGGAAAAAGAATCAACAAAGCGAGAAGCTGAAATGAAAGCGGTTCACTATCAAATTAATCCTCATCTTCTGTTTAACACGTTAAATACGATTCAGTGGAAAGCTCGATTGGATGGGAATGAGGAAATTGGAAAAATGCTTTTGCATTTGACAAAGGTTCTAGAGGGAAATTTAAATTTTAATATTGAATTGATTTCTTTAAAAGAAGAGCTACAGTCGATTCAGCATTTCTTTGCCATTCAAGAGTTAAGATATGGGCCTAACTTTCACGTATCCTTGAAAATGAACGAGAAGCTTGAACGAGGGTTGATTCCAAGGATGACGTTACAGCCAATGCTTGAAAATATTTTTTTCCATGCTTTTGAGGATGGTAAAGGAAATATTGATCTAGAGTTTACTGAGAGTAATAACTATTTTCAGCTCATCATTAAGGATAATGGGAAAGGAATACCTCAGGAAAAGCTAAAAACATTATTTACGAGGCCAAATGAGAAAGTACGGGGTGGAATCGGATTATACAATGTAAATCAGAAGTTTTATATCCATTATGTGAAGGACTTTTTGATCAATACTGATTCAGTGGTCGGTAAAGGAACGACCATTACAATAACTTGGCCGGCAAGGTGGGTAGATCAATATGATGAAAACGGGAATCATTAAAGTATTAATTGTCGATGATGATACGATTGTTCGCAGAGGGTTAAGAGCAACAGTCGAATGGGAAAAGTTTGGGATGACCGTGGTCGCGGATGCTCCGAATGGAAAACGGGGCTGGGAGGAATTTTTAAACCATCAACCTGATATTGTCATAACTGATATCGTCATGCCAGAGGAGAATGGACTAGAATTTTCAAGGAAAATAAAAGCCCACGCACCTAATACGAAAATCCTCTTGCTCAGCTGCCATAAGGATTTTGAGTATGCACAAGAAGGATTAAAGCTAGGCGCCTCCGGATATTTATTAAAAACAGTATTTGATGATCAAGAGCTAGAGCATTTTTTAACTGCGTTTAAAAAAGAAATTGAAGGAACGCCGAAAAAGGCGGATACGGATTTTTCCGGATTCCAAGAATGCTTTCTATTATGGCTTAGTGGATATAAAAATGACTTCGAACAACGGTTGGACGAGCTCTTCAGTGATAAATGGAGATGGATGAATGATTCGTATTTTGCCTATTTCGTTCAAAATATGCCTCCCTCCGGTCAGGAGATTTTTCCTCCGTCAACTAAATTTGTCACTTTAACATTCGGAACAAATTTAACCTATTTCTTTATTGAAGAGTCTTTTCATACAGAATTTTTAGCACATTTAACAGAAACAAGGGTAGCACAACCAGACTTGAATTGGATTCATGCAGGTCCTTTATCTGGAAAGGGAGAATGGATGAAATCCGTGAGGGGGTTCCATCAAGCCCAGCGAAGGGATGGGCACTTGCATCATTATCCAACTGTAATTCTACATGCGGTGGAGTATATTGTAAGAAATTTATCAAACCCGATGACAGTATCAGACATTGCCGATGAGGTTGGAATGAGCAGGAGTCACTTAAGCACCTTATTTAAGAAAAAAATGGGTGACAGCATTCATTCATTTATCGAAAAGAAACGACTCCAGCTTACCAAACAGTTATTAATAGACTCCAGCGTGAACATTCAAGAGATTGGTGAGCAGATTGGAATTCAAGATGCCAAATATTTTAGTAAGTGGTTTAAACGGTGCACCGGGTATCCGCCATCTAATTATCGAATCCAACAAAAAGACGACAAATAGCTAACAAAATGACGATAAAAAATAAAAGTAAGGTAAAAATGCACGAATTATAAAACAAATAGAAGTGTTTAACCGCTTTCATACAAGATAAAATGAAAGCGGTTAAATTTTTTAATAATGAAAAAATAGACGAAAAGAGGGGTCCTATGAAGAAAAGGAAAATGTGGTTTTCGCTGCTTATAGCAGCAGTTGTCCTTGTCATGAGCGCATGCAGTTCAAACAATTCATCCGGAGATGGGAAAAAGGATGGGAAAACCGTCCTCCGCTTTGCAACCTGGGATACAGGGGATACATTGAAAATTCAGCAGGATATTGCTAAAGCCTTTGAAAAAGAAAATAAAGATGTAAAGGTGCAGGTTGAGGCTTACGGAGATGGATTTGATCAAAAGATCGCCGCCTCATTCGGAGCAAAAAATCCACCTGATGTTATGTATATGTGGGATTTTACTACGTATAACAAATCGCTTGAACCACTAGATGGATATGTACAGAAAGATCCTGATATTAAAATGGACGATTTTTACGAGGGCTTGTTTAACTATTCAAAAGTGGACGGCAAATTATATGGAATGCCGGCAGGTTTTTCAACAATGGTCGTATATTACAATAAAAAGCTTTTTGATCAATACCAGATTCCTTATCCAAAAGAAGGTTGGACATGGGATGAATTTAAAGAGATTGCGAAGAAGTTAACAGATAAAAGCAAAAAACAATATGGCTTTGCTGTAACGTCTGAGCCTGATACGTATGATTTACAAGGTTTGGTTTGGAGTAATGGCGGCAGCTTTATCAGCGATGATGGAAAGAAAATTGATGGAGCAATGAATAGCCCTGAAACGGTAGAAGCGCTTCAAATGTATGGAGATATGGTGAAAGATGGAATGGCAATTTCAACTGGTGGAAAAAATCAACAAAGTGCAAGTGAGATTTTTAAAGCCAATAAACTTGGTATGTTAATAAACGGCATTTGGCCAATTCAAGGCTATAAAGATGCGAAAGTTGATTTCGGAACTGCTATGATCCCTTCATTCGGTTCCAAACCTGTAAAAGGATTAATCTCATCCTCTTCTATTTCCATTGCTAAGGATTCAAAGCAAAAAGACTTAGCATGGAAGTTTGTGAAATTTTACTCTTCAGAACAAGCAATCAAGATGAGAACTGCCGATCTGCCGGTTCGTAAGAGTATCGTCGAAGAAACGAAAGTAAACGAAGATCCATTATATAAGCCATTTTATACAATGTTAGAAAATGCCACAAACACACCTGCGTTTTTACTGAATAAAAATTGGAACGAAATAAATCGCAACCTGTCTGCGGCGATTAATGCTGTCATGCTCGGACAAGACGGGAAGCCGCTGTTTGATAAAGCAGTGAAAGATTCTGAGAAATATTTAGATAAGTAAAAGGTGTTGGGGCTCTACATTCCTTAGTGGTGTAGAGCCCTTAGAAAATGGCAGGAGGAGGTTTTTATGAAATCGGGCTTGAGCGCAAGTATAACACCTTCATCAATTCAAATGAAGAGGAAAAAACAATGGAGTAAACTTATTCCATATTTATTCGTTGCACCGTGGATCATCGGATTTGTTGTATTCACACTTGGACCGTTACTATTTTCATTTGTTATTAGTTTTTTTGATTGGCCGATTGTCGGAGAGAAGAAGTTTATTGGATTTTCCAACTATACTACGATGTTTACAAATGACCCGATGTTTTGGCACTCCTTATGGGTCACTGTGAAGTTTGCTCTTTTCTTTGTTCCCTTAAACATTATTCTGGCCTTATTACTTGCGATTTTATTAAATCAAAAGGTAAAGGGAAGCTCCTTATTCCGTACGTTTTTCTACGTTCCGTCTGTCATTTCCGGCGTTGCTTTAGCGATGATCTGGGGAAGTGTTTTCGATGGGGAATACGGAATATTGAACTATTTACTTTCCTTAATTGGCATTGAAGGGCCGAATTGGTTAAATAGCACAAGCTGGGCACTCGTTGCGATGGTTATTGCTAGTTTGTGGGGCCAAGGGACCCTGATGCTGATCTTTTTAGCTGGATTGAAAAATATACCCCAAGATTTATACGAAGCAGCGGAAATTGATGGAGCGGGGAAAATCTTTCAGTTCTTCAAAATTACCGTTCCCTTATTATCACCAACCATTCTTTTTAATTTGATTATGACGATTATTGGTGCGTTTCAGCAGCTAACTCTTGCGTTAGTATTAACAGGTGGGGGACCACTTCAGTCAACCTATTTCTATGCGATGTATGTATACGAAAATGCATTTAAATATTTTAAAATGGGATATTCATCTGCAAATGCATGGATTATGTTTCTAATTGTATTAGCCCTAACCTTGCTCGTATTTAAATCGTCTAGTACGTGGGTGTATTACGAAAATGAAGTGAAAAATGATAAATAAAGAGAGAAATGGAGGTGCCCGCAGCATGAAAGGTAAAAAAAGATTACAAAAAAGTTTTGTGTATGGCTTGTTAATTGCCCTTTCGCTTTTATTTCTGCTGCCATTTTTTTGGATGGTTATGACATCATTAAAAGGTCCGGAAGAGCTTGCTCAATATCCGCCAAAACTTTTTCCTTCCGAATGGCATTTCGAAAACTTTGCAAAGGCATGGAACAGTCAGCCATTTAATGTTTTCTTAGTTAATAGTTTGATTGTAACAGCGCTAACAACAATTGGACAGATCATTTCTTCTACTCTCGTTGCTTATGGGTTTGCCCGGTTTAAATTTAAAGGGCGTGATGTCCTATTTATTATTTTGCTGGCGACAATGATGATCCCATGGGATGTAACCATGATTCCACAATATATGGAATTTAATTTATTTGGCTGGATTAATACGTTGAAGGCGTTAATTATTCCTTCATGGTTCGGTTCCGCCTTTTATATCTTCTTATTGCGTCAATTCATCATGTCGATTCCAAAGGAATTGGATGAAGCTGCAAGAATAGATGGAGCGAATGTGTTCCAAATTTATTATAAAATTTATTTACCATTAGTATGGCCAGTGATTGTTTTAATTGCGGTATTCAATATATTAGGAAGCTGGAATGATTATTTAGGACCATTGATTTTCTTAAATGACCAAAGTAAATATACGTTGACCCTCGGTTTAGCACAATTTAAAGGTGTTCATGATGTAAATACGAATGGAATCATGGCCGTAACTTTCTTAATTAGTATTGTTCCGCTCGTTCTATTTTTCTTGGCACAAAAGAAAATTGTTGAAGGTGTACAAACAACAGGTTTGAAATAACATATCGAATGGGTGAATCTAGGTTCATCCATTTTGTTTTAAAAGGGCTGTTTTCTAAAAGATTGTTGTTTTTAAATAGGTTTTGAAAAAAAGTTGATTGGAGCGGAAGGTGCGAGACTCCTGCGGGAGCAGCGGGACAGGTGAGACCCCACAGGCGCAAGGCGCCGAGGAGGCTCACCGCCCGCCCCGCGGAAAGCGAGCATCCTGGAGCGGAAATCAACCACGCCTCTTTTTGGTTAAATAGCAACAAAGTTTACGAAAACAGCCTTTAAAAGAAAGCATTTTTGAAACGTACTCTTCCACTTTTCTACAAACATGAAAGGTTGAAACACTCTATGATACAGTCATTACAATTTCTATCTTTGCCGTCAGGTGTGAAACGTTTTTTGGCCACTGAATCACTGTACGGGCTGAGCATTGGAATGTTCACCTTGATTTTGAATCTTCATTTCATTGAAATGGGTATCTCCGAAAAGCAAATAGGCTTTATCACATCAATGGGAATTTTAGTGATGGGAATCTTTGCAATCCCTGTGAGCATTCTGGCCAAAAAAACCGGCCGAAAAAAGCTGCTGGTTTCAGGGATCATGAGTATTGCCATTGGATGCAGCATTTTTGCTTTTGCGGAAAGCTTTGCCTTATTTTTGGGGGCTCAATTTATCGTATCGATTGGTCTGACCCTTGTAGAAACGACGGAAATACAGCTTTTGTTCCATTATAGCCGTTCAAAAAGGGAAGAAACTCAGGCATACAGCTTTTTATTTGCCGTCTTTACCGCTTTTACCGGAGTGGGAACATTGCTTGGGGGGTTTTTGCCGAATTGGATTGAGCTTTCTGGGAGGGGCTACCAAAACACATTAATAGCCACCTCGATATTATTTCTATTATTAGCTTGTGCAAGGGGAGGGCTGCTTCCGTCTGAGAAGGGGAGGGAACCTTTACGTCAGACAAAAATGGAAATGAAAGAGGGAACCGCATCAAAACGGAAGGTGTTTTATCGAACAAAGGGAAAGAATTCCCGCAAACTTCAGCAAAAATTACTATTTTTTGCGGTATTCTCCCTGATTACTGGCGGAGCAGTGTCCTGCTTACAGCCTTATTTAAACTTATTTATCAAGTTTCGCTTTGATTTCTCGAATGAGGCTGTGTCGATCCTGTTGGCTTTAAATGGCCTGGCATTGTTCATTGGTTCTGTTTTTTCGCCGTCGATGATAGACCGATTTGGGATGAAAAAGACACTTTTTTACATTTATATGATAAATAGTATTCTCTGCCTTATTTTATTTTTGAACATTCCGGCCTTTTTCTTTTCGGGACTTTTACTAATAAGAGGAGGGGTTTTTACGATGCTGACAAATCTGGTCGACAGCTTATCGATGTCCTCGTTCAAAGATGAAGAACGCGATTTGTATGCCGGGGTTCGAGCGGTGTTCCGCAGCATTGGTTCTGCATTAGCAGCCTTTATGATAGGAACGATCTTAGCAGGTAAAAACTATACACTTCCATTTTTGCTGGCTAGCTTGCTCATCCTCCTCGGATATGTGTATTTTGCTAATGTAATCAGACCGAAATTTTTCGAAACGGATCCGGAATTTCAAACGAGTAGTCAAGGTGAGATAACAAATGAATGTTGAAAGAGAAGTGATCATATGTTTGATATTAAAAAAATTCCCTTCAGCCGTTACGGTTCTTTTATAACGATTTCACCAAATCATCATGAGGGCAGCGAAGGGACACTTTATATTCGCAATATCCGGAACGGTGATAACGATTTTGGGGCAGTGTTTCAGATTGATCTTATTAGCGAGGGAAAATACTTATCTTATAATTCGGTGTTAAGTCCGAGCATTCTCCGGCTTGAAGCTCCTGAAGGTTTTGCAGAATTTTGCATTACGGAGGCTCGTGTTTTACAAATAAGAAGTCATGGAGTAGGGGTAAGGTTGACGGGTGTTACCGGTGCATATGATTACGCTGTCTTTGTGAAAGAGAATCGGTGGGAAGTCAATCATTCGCTTCAGGAAATGCGCTATATGGTTACGGCTGTAAAAGGGCGGATTGAAATGGATGCCCCTTTCAAAGAACAGCGTTGTGAGAAAATCATTGCTGATTTTCTGCCAGAGCCGCAATCGGCGGAAATGGAATGTGTGCTAGAAGAATTTACGACCGTTTACCAGCCTCGTTCCTATGCTACTTTTTCAGAAGGCCATGAAATTGTTAAAAAAGAATACAAGTTGTGGCAGGAGAATACGCTTGAAACTCCTAATGAGTTTATCAGAGGGAAAGAACTAGCTTCTTATATTACTTGGTCCTGTGTTGTTTCTCCTGAAGGAAAACTAACAAGGCCAGCCATGTATATGTCGAAAAATTGGATGACAAACATTTGGAGCTGGGATCACTGCTTCAATGCCCTGGCGTTAGCAAAAAATTCCCCAAAACTGGCTTGGGATCAGTTTATGATCTTTTTTGATGCCCAGGATGAGTCGGGAATGCTGCCAGACTTCATCAATAACAGGTTTGCATTGTGGAACTTCACGAAACCGCCAATCCATGGCTGGACACTAAGACGTATGTGGGAGCAAAACGAATTTATTAACGCGGATAAGTTGCAAGAGGTTTATCAGCTGTTGATAAAATGGACGAAGTGGTGGCTGACATTCCAAGACAGTGACAATGACGGGATTCCGCAATACAATCACGGAAATGACAGCGGCTGGGATAATAGCACGATTTTTCACAAAGGAACGCCAATTGAAAGTCCTGACCTATCCTCGTTCTTAGTGCTGCAAATGGAAGTATTGTCGGAAATCGCTCTCAAGCTTGGTAAGGTAGATGAAGCCGATAAATGGCTACGGGAATCTCAAGCATTGTTAACGAGAATGATCGACCATTTTTGGAATGGACAGCAATTTGTAGCAAAACGTTCCGGCACCCATGAAGTTATTGAATCAGATAGTTTAGTTTTATATGTTCCTCTGATTCTCGGAAAAAGGCTGCCAGTAGAAATTTTAGAGAAATTGGTTGAGGGTATTACGCAAAAGGGATTTTTAACAGAATATGGCCTGGCAACGGAGCTCCCGGACAGTCCGTACTACCGGGAGGATGGCTATTGGCGGGGGCCGATTTGGGCACCAACCACCATGCTGCTTGTCGACGGTCTCATTTCGTCTGGACAAGAAGAATTAGCTCTTGAAATCGCAAGGAAATTCTGTTCGATGGCATCTAAATCAGGAATGGCAGAAAACTATAATGCGCTAACCGGCCAAGGCCTACGCGACCCGGCATTTACCTGGACATCCAGTACCTTTTTAATCCTGGCTAATCACATTGCTAAAACAAAATAAAAGACAATATTAAAGACAAAAATCAAAGATTACAAGCCCAAAATGTCTCCAATAGGCTACAATGTGTAGAATGCTGCAAGGCCTTTAATCTTGCAGCATTCTAATTATCAATGTTTTTGATGAATTGCATCCGATAAGTAATTGGGGACATGCCTTTATGTTTTGTAAATAGCTTGGAAAAGTGAGAAGCGGTGTTGAAACCAGTTAACTCGCTTATTTCACTTACGGAAAAACTGCTTTTTCGAAGCAAATCACATGCCTTATTAAGCCGATAGTGAATGATATAAGCTTGAGGACTATACTTCACATATAATTTAAACAACTTAAATAAATAGGTACGATCAACATTGATTTCATCCGCAACAGATGCAACCGATAAGCTATGCAGATTATAACGTCCATGAATAATATCCAATGCCCATTTGACATATTTTTCTGCCTCATTAAATGAATAGCGCAGCTCATTTTCATGCTCAACCATCAAAATATTAAATAAAATATAAAGATTCCCAAGAGCGGCATATAATTTTCCTCTATCACAACTGTTATAAATTTCTTCAAATAGTTTCTCTACAGTTTCATCTTTATTGTAAGAGATCGTAAATTTATCATTACTAAAGCCACATTGTTTTAAAAGAGAACTACATTTTGTTCCTTTAAATCCCAACCATCGGTAGCTCCAAGGATTTCCTATAAGGGGATAATAATTATTATCCGTATGTGGAGGGATTAAAAACATATCTCCGGCACCAAGCTTGTGTACATCACCATTTATAAAAAATAATCCTTCTCCACTGGTCACATAATGGAGTAAATAATAATCTAACTGTTCATATTGGTATGGATCCCTCGGTTTAACATCCTCGTACCCACATTCATAAATAAATAGCTCTTCACCAGTCTTTTCATCAGTTTGGAAAATACCAATTGAATCAAACATACGATCACTCCGTTTTTCAACATAATGACATATTGTTGCAACACAAGTATATGGAAACCCTTACATCATATCCGTAAAATGAAACCGTAAACACATTATATAACAACGATTTTATATCAATTAAACTTGGGTGTAAATCTTTGGTGTGTTTATGGTTTGCCATTACTCTGCAACATTTCACCGATTGTCCACAATTTGAAGGAGATGACAAAATTGGAGCAGTCAAGAAAAAAAATAAGTTCTACCGCTTTGTTGTTAATGACGTTTACTGCCGTTTTTGCTTTTAACAGTATTATCAACAACAGCATCAGTATCGGGTTAGCGTCAATACCAGCGTATATCGTTGCAACAGTATTTTACTTCTTCCCATTCGCCCTGATGATAGGGGAGTTTGCTTCAGCGAATCAAAACTCAGAATCTGGGGTTTATAGCTGGATCCGAACTTCTCTTGGAGACAAATGGGCATTCCTTGGTTCATGGTCCTATTTCTTTGTAAACTTATTTTATTTTACAGCGCTATTACCACAAATCATCATTTATGCTTCCTACACTTTTTTAGGTCGAAATGTTTTTGAAGGTAATAAGGGTACGATTATTATTTCACTTGTTTCTATTGTTCTCTTCTGGTTGTCAACCTATGTTTCCACTCGTGGAGTCGGCTGGATTTCAAAAGTAACAAACATTTCAGGTATTGCACGTTTGATACTTGGTTTAGGATTTATTGTTTTAGCATTTGGCGTTGTTCTAATCTTTGGAAAAGAACCAGCACAAACATTTAGTGCTTCTTCCATTACACCAAAATTTAACTGGACTTTTTTCATGACAATGGCATGGATCTTCCAGGCAGTAGGTGGGGCAGAAAGCGTTGGTGTCTATGTGAAAGACGTGAAAGGCGGGAATAAATCTTTCATCAAAACGATGTTATTTTCCACTATTGCAATTGGGCTAATTTATAGCTTAGGCTGTGTAGCTGTTGGTTTAGTCGTTCCATCAAAAGTACTAGCAAACAACTATTCGAATGGTTTATTTGATGCTTTTAAAATCATTGGTTCTCATTACGGCATTGGCAACAAGATTACAAATGTTGTCGGACTAACCATGATGATTGCAAGTCTTGGATCGCTTGTTATTTGGACAGCGGCACCAGTGAAAATTTTATTCTCAGAAATTCCTGAAGGCATCTTTGGTAAATGGGTTGCCAAAACCAATCATGAAGGAAACCCTGTCAATGCGCTTTACTTACAAGCTGCAATTGTAACCGTGTTGCTTCTTATTCCTGCAATAGGTATCGGATCAATGAATACGTTTTTACAAACATTGATTAACATGACAGCTTCAACTGCTATCATTCCAGTACTCTTTTTGTTAATTGCATATATCAATATGCGTATGAAAAAAGACAGTTTGGAACGTAGCTTTAAAATGGGCGGACGAACATTGGGGATTTTCGTTGGATTCCTTATCCTTGCTATCTTTTTCCTTTCATTCCTGGTTTCTACATTCCCGGAACCAAGTGTGATTATGGAATATATTGAAACCGGAAAAGTGGCCGGGGATGGAGCCAACCCAATATTTGTCTTGCTCTATAATGTTCTTGGTATCGTTATCTTTTTAGGATTTGCGGCGATTTGTTATCGCCGTTATGAAAAAAAACTCCAACAACAAATGTAAAGGGGAAATAATGATGAAAAAATTAAAAAGATGGGAAGATATTCATACAGACGGTTTAAACCGCATGAGCGCCCGTGCTCACTTTAACAGCTTTCCTTCCCGGACAACTGCAGAAACGCAAGAAGCGAGCAATACTCACTATTATCAAAACCTTAACGGAACATGGAAATTTACCTTCCTTGAAGCACCTGAATATTGGCCGGATGGCTTTTATCAAGATGAGTTGAATACAAAGGATTGGGACGATATTGCCGTTCCTGGCAACTGGCAGCTACAGGGCTATGGGAAGATGCATTATTCTGATCTGTGGTATAACTTTCCAATTATACCGCCTCATGTGCCAACAGATAATCCGACAGGCATTTACCGTCGTGAATTTGAATTAGATCGAAATCTTGATAGAGAACAACTAATCCTTCGTTTTAATGGGGTTGATTCGGCCTACGAACTGTTTGTAAACGGCGAGTTTGCCGGCTATAGTAAAGGTGCGCGGATTCAAGCTGAATTCGATATTACCGGCCTATGCCGTCAAGGTACAAACACCCTGACTGTCCGCGTGTTCCAGTGGTCAGATGGCACCTATTTAGAAGATCAGGATATGTGGTGGCTAAGTGGGATCTTCCGTGATGTCGAACTATATACAAAACCAACAGCAGGTCTTAATGACTATACTGTAAGCACGGAGTTTGATAGTGAATGGCAGGATGCAATCTTATCAGTTTCGGTTAAGCTCACGGAACAACGTGGCCAAACGATTGCTTATGAATTAATCGACCCAGACGGAAAGCAAGTTTTTATTGAGGAAAAAAAGGCAGACGAGTCTTTCGGCAAACATGTGTCAGCGCCATTGAAATGGAGTGCAGAAGAACCTAATTTATATCATCTATATATGACAGTTAAAGAGAATGATAGGATAATTGAAGTTATTCACCAGCATGTAGGCTTCCGCTCTATCGTTCTAGCTGGAGAAACATTCCTTGTAAATGGTGTCGCAATCAAATTCAAGGGTGTAAACCGTCATGACTACAACCCGAAGACGGGACGAGTGGTGACGAAAGCGGAAATTGAGCGCGACATTAAGACAATGAAGCAAAATAACATCAACGCCATTCGTACTGCCCATTATCCAAACTCTCATTCCCTCTATGATCTTTGTGATCAATACGGAATGTATGTGATTGATGAAACGGATTTAGAATGTCACGGCTTTGAGCTAACAGGAAAATATGATTGGATCAGCGATGATCCTGCCTGGGAAACCGCTTATGTTTCCCGGCTTGAACGGATGATCGAGCGCGACAAAAACCATCCTTGTATTATCATGTGGTCGCTTGGTAATGAATCGGCCTTTGGTCATAACTTCCGAGCTATGGCCAAACGGGCGAAGGAGATGGATCCAACACGTCTTGTTCATTATGAAGGAGATCGAGAAGCCGAAGTAACCGACGTATATAGCACGATGTATACATGGCTAGAGCGTCAAGATGACCGACTGACAATGGAGAAGGTAATTGAAAGAACAAAAAAACCACATATTCTCTGTGAGTATGCCCATGCGATGGGAAATGGGCCTGGTAATCTGAAAGAATATCAGGACTTATTTTACAAGCATGATAAACTTCAAGGCGGATTTATTTGGGAATGGTTTGATCACGGTATCGAAACACTTTCGGGAGATGGTACTGTTTACTATCGTTACGGCGGCGATTTTGGCGACGATCCGACAAATGGAAACTTCTGTATCGATGGATTAATCATGCCTGATGGTACGCCGTCACCAAGTTTATTTGAATACAAGAAAGTCATTGAGCCAGTTCAAACAGAACGTATTGATCTTGAAAAGGGACTTTTCCGACTTATTAATCGCTATGATTTCCTCTCACTGGACCATTTAGAATTGACTTGCTCACGTTATGAGGATGATAAATTGCTAGAATCCTTTACTGTTGATATTCCAAAGCTAGTTGGACGTGAAACAGCAGAGCTTCAACTGCCTGTAGGAAAAGATGAGGAAAAAATAAGCGGCGCCAATTATTATTTCGTATTTTCCTATACACTAAAACAAGATACACCATGGGCATCTAAAGGCCATGAACTAGCAAATGCTTCCTTTGTACTCCCTGGTAAGGAAAAGCTGCCAAAAGTACATGCTGATGGTGATCTCCAAGTAACAAAAGAAGGCGCCTTTCTAACGGTTTCCGGCACTGATTTCACCGTAACCTTCGATTGTGTCAAAGGGGCTCTAAAACAAGTAACCCGTAACGGAAAAGTTCAGATTGAGAAGGGACCGCAGTTCAATTTCTGGCGTGCGCCGATTGATAATGATATGTACTTACTCAATGATTACCGGACACAATATTTCATGCATTTAGGTCATGAAATTGTTGAAGATGTACACTATGAATTAAAAGACGGAGTGTTTGAATGGCATACAGATGCAATGTACGGATCAACAAACAGTTCTTGGTATTATCAACTTCAATATCATTACAGCATCTATCCGGACGGTGACATTGTTTGTAAGATTGATGGAGTAGCATCAGGCATGAAAGAAAACGCGCCTGTAATGGTTCCACGTCTTGGTCTGCATCTGCAATTAAACAAAGATTTTGCTCAAACGGAGTGGCGCGGCAGAGGACCTGGTGAAAGTTATGTTGACTCGAAAGAAGCGAATCATTTAGGTGTATATAGAAAAACAGTTGATGAGTTATTTACCAATTATGTGAAACCGCAAGAAAACGGCAACCGTTCTGATTGTGATTGGGTTAGCTTTACCGACAATGAAACGAATGGCCTCATTTTTATCGCCAATCAGACATTTGATTTTAGTGCTTCCAACTATGAAATTAGCGATCTTGAACTAGCAAAACATACCGTTGATTTGAAACCGAGGGACTACGTTGTCTTAAATCTTGATTACAAGCAAAATGGACTCGGCAGTAATTCCTGCGGACAAAACCAACTAGAAAAATACCGATGTAAATTTGAAGATTTCACTCTGAAATTCCGGATTTCACCAATTAATAGTGAACACACAACAGCGGTTAAACTTGGCCGCGAAAAATGCTAAATAGGGTTATTTAACGATAAAAAGCGAGGAGCACGCTCTTCGCTTTTTTACTTATTAAGAAGACTTAAGTCCGAATCTGAAGTTTGTCAATTTTTCTATATAATGTACGAATGCTAATACCTAGGTCCTTTGCTGCCATTTGTTTTCCATTATGACTATTACCGTAGTACTGCAGCTTTCGGAGAATGACTTCTCTTTCAGCTTCAACCAGTGCCGGTGCTTGCTCTTGCTCTGTTATTTGATTACTAATTCGTTTATTTAAAAGGTATGGGGGAAGCGAGTTTTTTGTTAAAACGGTTTCTGTTTCTATATTCATACTGTATTCAATCACATTTTCAAGCTCACGTAAATTTCCCGGCCAATGGTAGGAAGATAAAATACTCATGTACTCTTCAGTACAGGAATGGATATACTTTCCCGTTCGTTCCTGTAATTTTTCCATAAAGTGCACTACTAATAGTTCTAAGTCGCCCATCCTTTTTCTTAATGGTGGAATCGTAATGGGTATGACATTCAATCGATAAAATAGATCGGAACGAAATAAGTTTTCCTTCATTAATTCATCTAAGGACTGATTCGTTGCCGTTATAAGACGGATACTTACTTTCTTTGAAGTAGTTCCTCCAAGACGCTGGATGATTCCATCCTGTAATACCTTTAATAATTTTGGCTGTAAACTAATTGGTAAATCAGCAATTTCATCTAAAAATAATGTTCCCTTATCCGCTAGTTCGAAATATCCTTGTTTTCCCTTCCTTCTTGCATTCGTAAAAGCACCCTCTTCATATCCAAATAATTCACTTTCAAATAGATTCTCTGGAATGGTCGCACAGTTTAATTCGACAAAGGCACCCTTGCTTACAGGACTGTGTTGATGGATATACTGAGCTAACAAACTTTTTCCGGTTCCGGTTTCACCAGTTATTAAAATAGAGGAGGTACTATTTCTAATGCTCTTTATTAGGTTATTGATTTGTATAAAGGACTGGCTATTCCCAAAAATATAGTTTGTGTCTATTTGAGCACTATGCTCACTACCCTTGAATTCGTCAATTTCTCGTAAAATTGAAATAATGATTTCTTTTAAACGGGAGAGCCATTCAACATAATATTCTTTGTTTTCTATGAGTATTTTCTCGTTTTCCTGAGAGAAGCTGACAAAGGATAAATAGCCATATTTTTTTCCATTAATAATCATATCTTGAACGAGCTCAGCTTTAGAAGGGCAGTTATTAATAAAATGGCAGCCCTCACAAGTCTTCATCTTTCCAGGTTGATGTAGAAAGGTAATGTGATGTCCATACAATGTATTAAAAAATGGAACATAGACTTTCCTTCCTTTACGTCGTACATATTCCTCAGTTGCTGCAATTAGTTTTCCATCGGGATTAAAACAAGCAATATCAACGTGAAGGAGCCTTGAAAAAGCTTGGATCACTTTTGAAATCGAATTGAGGAGCAGCAAACATAATCCCTCCACCTATTTGAACGTTATTATTTTCGAACGTGTTACTTTAATTTTATTTTTATAATTCCGAATAGTCAATTAAATTAATTGAAAGTGGTGACATAATTGGCAATCTATATGTCATTTTTGACACAATTTCTAAACAGAGAAATCGACCAATGGTTTTATAAAAGTTATATTTCCTTCATTTTTAGATAAATCTTAATATTGGTACAATATTTGCAAGTAATTAATTGAAAGAAAACAGAAGTATTTTTGCAAAAACAAAGCAAAGAAAGGTTGGTGTTTACCTTGAATTATGAAGAATTAGTAGGAATAAAAAATAAAGTGGTTGCGATTACAGGTGCCGCTTCTGGGATCGGTTTGGCAACGGCCGAATTGTTTGCGGAAGCAGGTGCCTATGTAGCATTGATAGACATTAATGAAGAGCGGGGAATTCATCTTGCGAACGAGATGAATGACAAGGGCTGGAAAGCAGGATTTTTTAAATGTGATGTCACTTCATCGATTGAATGTGAAATAACAGCACTTAAAATAGAAAAGGAATTTGGAAGAATCGATGTTTTATTTAATAATGCCGGGGTTATTCGAAGAAAAACAGTTGTTGACCACACGGAAGAGGATTGGGATTTAGTGCTCAATGTTTCATTAAAAGGAGCCTTTTTATTATCAAAATATATCATCCCACTAATGGCTAAAAACGGTGGAGGAAGTGTTGTTAATACGGGTTCCGGCTGGGGGCTGAAAGGTGGAGATGTAGCAGCTTCTTATTGTGCGGCGAAAGCGGGTGTAGTCAATTTAACGAAAGCAATGGCAATCGATCATGGAAAACAGAATATACGTGTCAATTGCATCTGTCCTGGTGACACAGATACACCGTTATTAAGAGATGAAGCCAAGCAATTGCAATTTGACGAAGAATCGTTTCTTGCATCGTCAGCAGTAGGACGGCCGCTTGAAAGGATTGGAACGCCTCAAGATATTGCAAAAGGAGTGTTATTTCTGGCAAGTGATATGGCGTCGTGGGTCACAGGTACAGTATTAACAGTAGATGGCGGAGGTTTAGCCTAAAACGAGTTTGGAGGAGAAAAGTGATGAATAAACAAAAGAAAACTGCGCATCCATATATTCCGAATACAGTTCCGGAAGTTCAGGAGGAAATGTTAAGGGAGATTGGTGCAAAAACGATTGATGAGTTATTCGATGGTATACCGGAAGAATTGCATTATAAGAAGGATATGAATATTCCAAAGGCATTATCAGAATATGAGCTTAGAAGATATATAGAAGGAATTTTAAACAAAAACATTAATACGGAAGAATATTTAAACTTTTTAGGGGCTGGTTGTTGGAACCATTATGTTCCGGCTGTATGCGATGAAGTGAATCAGCGGGCAGAATTTTTAACGGCTTATGCTGGAGACCCGTATGAAGATCATGGAAGATATCAGGCATTATTTGAGTATCAAAGTTTGATGGCAGAATTAGTAGATATGGATGTTGTCAATGTACCGACATTTGATTGGGCACAGGCTGCAGCAACCTCAATACGGATGGCAAGTCGGATTACGGGACGAAAAGAGGTACTTTTACCGAAAACAATTGCACCTGATCGTTTGAAAATAATCAAAAATTATTGCTCGCCGCAGATTGAATGCATTCTCGTTGACTTTGAAGAGGATTCAGGCCAAATAAATTTGAACGATCTTGAAGACAAGTTGTCATTAAATACAGCTGCCGTCTATTTTGAAAACCCTTCCTATTTGGGTTTTATTGAAACAAAAGGTCAAAAGATTAGTAAACTAGCAAAAAGTTTTGAAGCGATTACGATCGTCGGTGTTGATCCGAGTTCCTTAGGTGTCCTTGAGCCTCCTAGCCATTACGGGGCTGATATTGTATGTGGAGACTTACAGCCGCTTGGAATGCATATGAATTATGGCGGAGGTCAGTCCGGCTTTATCGCCACACACGATGATGTAACCTTTATTCAAGAATATCCTTCTCGGCTTTTTGGGATTGCCCCTACAGTGGTTGAGGGAGAGTATGGGTTTGGAGATGTATTCTATGATCGAACATCTTTTGCATTAAGAGAAAAAGGGAAAGAATCGGTAGGAACCCAAACCGCATTATGGGGGATTACTGCAGGGGTATATCTTTCCTTGCTAGGTCCAAATGGCATGTATGAACTTGGTAAGTCAATCATGCAAAAATCACAATACGTAATGGGACAGTTAGGAAACATTCCGAACGTTGTGGCATCCCGATTTGAATCCACGAATTTTAAAGAGTTCGTAGTGGACTTTTCCCATACAGGGAAATCTGTCAAGGAAATTAATCAATATCTATTAGACCATGGCATTTTTGGCGGCAAAGACTTATCGGAAGAGTTCCCAGAATTAGGGCAGTGTTCATTATTTTGTATAACAGAAATTCATTCAAAAGAAGATATCGATCGTTTAGTAGGTACCATTCAAGAATGTGTGGATTCAATTGGAAATAATGAGGAAAGGAATGGTGTACATGCAAAAAATTAATCGGGATCATAAAGTCAGAAATTATCACCAGGCAAAATGGGATGAGCCTATTATTTTTGAACTCCATAAAAGCGGCGAACGAGGAGTCACTCTCCCGCCTGTAGAAGAAGAAATTACAAACAATGTAGGGGATGGAGTTTCGGCCATTCCAATGGAAATGGTTAGAAAAAAGACACCAAATTTACCTGAAATCTCTCAAAATAGAGTGTTGCGCCATTATTTACGACTATCGCAAGAAACATTAGGAGCCGCCTTTAACGTAGAAATTGGGCAAGGGACATGTACGATGAAATACTCTCCTAAAATTAATGAAATGTTTGCCTCATCACCGAAAATGTCTGAGCTGCATCCATTGCAAGATGAAAGTACTGTTCAAGGAATGCTTGAAGTTATGTACAAATTAGATTTATGCATGCGAGAAATTTCAGGTATGGACTACTTTACCTTTCAACCAGGAAGCGGGACACAATCACTATTTACGATGGCGTCTATTGTACGGGCTTATCATGAAGCAAATGGTGAGGGGGAGCAGCGGAATGAAATCATCACGACGATTTTTTCTCATCCATCACAAGCGGCAACTGCTGCCGTAAAGGGATATAAAATTATTACTTTATATCCAGATCAAGATGGTTTCCCAGATATTGAGAAGCTAAAAGCCGCTGTTTCCGAAAGAACTGCCGGCTTTGTCGTGGCGAATCCTGAAGATACAGGAATCTATAACCCAAGAATAAAAGAGTTTACAAAAATCGTCCATGATGCTGGGGGGATTTGCTATTATGACCAAGCGAATGCGAACGGTTTATTAGGCATCACAAGAGCTAAAGAGGCAGGCTTTGACATGTGCTTCTTTAACCTTCATAAGACATTTTCAACGCCCCATGCAAGTGGCGGACCGGCAACTGGAGCATTGGGTGTCGTGGACAAATTAAAGGAATTTATGCCAGGGCCGTTAGTTGAAAAACAAGGTGAGAACTATCGTTTGAATGATAACTTGAAACATAGCATTGGGAAAGTCCGGTCGTTTCAAGGGGTTCCCCAAACCGTGCTTCGTGCCTATGCCTGGATTAGAGCCCTTGGTGCCGAAGGTCTTAAGGATGTAGCGAAAATTGCTGTGTTAAATAACAATTATTTATACCATAAAATACTAAATATTCAAGGCGCTGATGCACCATACATCAAAGGAAAAAGACTTGAGCAAGTTCGTTATAGCTGGGAGCAGTTAACGAAGGATACAGGTGTAACAACAGATGATATTTCCCGCCGTATGGCTGATTTCGCCCATCATTATTGGTCAAGTCATCATCCATTTGTTGTACCTGAGCCTTTTACGTTGGAACCGACTGAATCACTTTCAAAAGCTGATTTAGATGAGTACATCGCGTCATTAACACATATCTCACACGAAGCTTACACAAATCCAGAGAAGGTGAAAAATGCTCCACATAATAGCACGATTCATCGTGTGGATGACCAAGATTATTTCGAAAATCCGGAAAAGTGGTGCATTACATGGCGGTCATATTTGAAAAAAGCAAATAAGACAGAAAAAATAAATTCTTAATTTGGATCAGGTTTGGACGAGTCATCACCCATACATTGTGCCGCAACCATTTACACTTAAGCCGACTGAATCCTATTCAAAGGCGGATTTAGATGAATATATTGCCGCACTTGAACAAATTTCGAAGGAAGCCTATGAGAATCCTGAGATTGTTCACAATACCCCTTATAACAGCACAATTCATAAATTGGATAAGCAAGATTTCCTTGATAATCCCAAAGAATGGTGTATTACTTGGAGATCTTATCAAAAGAAATCAATGTTACCAGAATTAATTTAAAAGTTTTGGTAGGCAATCAAGCTCGGGTTTGATTGCCTCCTTATCCTATTTCATTTTCAGAAGAAAAAGTGAGGTTTTTATCCAAATTAATTTAATAAGGAGGTAATAAATTGGGTAGCGAAAAATATTCAGACAGTCTGCGTAATAAACGAGTTGTTATAACAGGAGGAGCAAGCGGGATAGGATTAGCTACTGCCATTCGATTTGCAAAAGAAGGATCTACAGTCACCATATTAGATAATAATGTAGATCAACTTCATAGTACCCTTAAGGAATATCCACTTATTGCACATGGAGTGATTGTGGATGTGAGTAACCCAAATGAAGTTAAACATGCTTTTGAAGAGATTGATTCTCTGACTAATGGAGTAGATATTTTAATTGCTAACGCTGGGGTAAGTGTAAGAGCTAATTTTATTGACATCACTCCGGAGCAATGGAGAAAAGTACTTGGGATTAATCTTGATGGAATTTTTTATACTTCTCAAGAGGCTGCGAAACGCATGTTATCCCAAGGAGAGGGAGTCATTCTAATGACGGCTTCAACTAATGGATTGGTAGGACACCCTTATTATGCTGATTACAATGCTTCTAAGGCCGGGGTTAATCTGTTGGCTCGGACAATGGCACTTGAGCTTGCTCCAATGATTCGAGTAAATACCATTTGTCCCGGATATGTACTTACACCTATGCAAAAAGCTGAGTATACACCAGAAATGCTGAAAAAAGTAGATGAAAAAATACCATTAAAACGGCATGCACTTCCTGAAGAGGTAGCAAATTTGTATGCATTTTTAGCATCTAAAGAGGCTGCATATATCACTGGTCAGCATTTTCCCATTGATGGGGGAGAACTAGCATAATAGTTTGATAGTTCTTCAAAAATGAAAGGGCTTTCTTGTTTCTGGTTTTAATTCTATTTTTATTAAAAATTGGGGTTGGATCCTCATGTAAAATAGTCCACCTTGTCGATGAATCAATCTTCGATGATCCAAAATATACTAAATCACTTAGGTTTTGTATTTAATGGTGTAGAGGAAAATAAAAAAATGAGAAATATAGAAAAGGAGTGCTGGACAATGATTTCGATGCTTTCATGTCGTGAAGAAGTATTAAAGTTTACAAATGAATTAGTAGCAGTAGAAAGTATAGTCAACACTACAGGGGAAATTACGATTTCAAATTTTTTATATAATAAAATAGCTTCTTTCCCTTATTTTCAAAATAACCCCTCCTATCTTATGCTGTCCCGAACAGTAAATGATGAAATTGAACGCTATAACGTTTTGGCTTTTGTAAAAGGAACGAAAAAGAATAACAATAAAACGGTCATCCTAATGGGACATACGGATACAGTTGGTACGGATGACTACAATCATTTACAAGATAAGGCTTGTTACCCAGAGGAACTAATGAAAGCATTACACGATGAACCACTGCCGGAGTTGGTAAGAAAGCAATTGGAATCCGGTGAGTGGCATTTTGGTCGTGGGTCTGTTGACATGAAAAGTGGTGTAGCAAGTCATCTTTATTTACTAAAATACTACTCTGAACATCCAGAAGAACTCGCTGGGAACCTTATATTACTTGCTGAGTGCGACGAGGAAGATAGCTCGCACGGTGTTTTATCAGGATTACGAGATTTGAAGAATTTGCGTGAAGAACATCATTTTGATTATGTTGCGCTTATTAACTCTGATTTCGTCGCTCCTCGTTATGAAGGAGATGAAAATCGGTATATTTACAAAGGTACAATCGGAAAACTTCTCCCTTCTTTTTTCATCACTGGATCAGAAACACATGCGGGTTCTTCCTTTGAAGGGCTTGATCCGAACTATATTGCTGCCGAACTGACAAGGCAAATTAGTTATAATCCTGATTTAGTTGATGATTCATTAGGAGAATTTCCGGCACCGCCCGTATCGTTAAAGCAAACCGATTTAAAACCGACTTACACGATACAAACGGCTCTTTCTGCATATGTCTATTACAATTTCTTTATTCAGTCATGGTCTCCGAAAGAAGTCTTAGTAAAGCTAAAGGAACAGGCGGAAACCGCATTTGACAGGGCACTTCAAACGCTAAGTGACAACTATCAAAAGTTTTGTGAACGAAGTGGTGAGACGTATAATGAATTGCCATGGAAAAAAAGAGTAATTATATACGAAGACATGAAACTATTACTAGAAAAAGAACATGGCGATCGATTTATTCAACATATGAAAGCCTTTAAGGAAAAACTTTTGCTAGATAAAAGTTTGGACACTCGTATGTTTGCCGCACGTGTTGTTGAAGAAGAATGGAACTGGATGGCAGATAAAAGCCCAGCCATTATTATTTTCTATTCTTCGCTTTATTCTCCGCGAGTTGAGGTTACGGGGAAAAATGAAAAAGAAAAGCATCTTCTAGATGCATTGCAGCAAGCGGTTGAGCATGTTCAGCCGAACTATTCTCATCCAATCGTAACAAGAAACTTTTTTCCTTACGTCTGTGATATGAGCTGTGTCGCACTAAGTGATGATGAGGAAGGGATACAAGCAGTTTGTAATAACAATCCTGGCTGGGGTACGAAACATTTTGTCAATTATCAGGATATACGGGATATTAATGTACCTGCTATTAATATTGGACCATACGGATATGATGCACATAAAAAATATGAACGAATGGAGCTTAAGTTCTCGACAGAAATTGTTCCAAAATTAACAAACGAAGTCATTATCCGTTTATTGAAATAAGAAAACAAAAATCCTAGGATAACATGAGGGTGGTTGGAATACATTACAACCACTCAAAAAATACAATTAAATTAAATAGACTGAATCTTCAATTAATTTATACCTAAAAAAGGAGAGATGACCGATGCGTCACTTATTAAATAAAAGAGTAAGGGAAATGCAATTTTCTGGTATCAGGAAAATTGCTAATCTGGTGGCACAGTATCCAGATGTTATCAATCTTACAATCGGTCAACCAGATTTTCTAACTCCTGAGCATATAAAAGCAACAGGGAAAATGGCAATTGATGAAAATAAAACTACGTATACACATAATGCAGGATTAATAGAGCTCCGAGAAGCTGCCTGTGATTATATTTTACAAAAATACAAGTTACTTTATCAGCCGATCGATGAAGTCATTATCACTGTCGGTGCAAGCCAAGCAATTGACATCACGTTCAGAACCATTCTTGAAGAAGGGAATGAAGTGATTCTTCCTGCACCTATTTATCCTGGCTATGCTCCGATTATAGAATTGTGTGGAGCAACTCCAGTATTTATAGATACATCAAAAAATGGCTTCAAGTTAAATGCCGAATTGGTTCGTGATCAGTTGACCGATAAAACACGGTGTATTGTTCTCCCATATCCTTGTAACCCAGTAGGAAGTATTTTAGATCAAAAGGAATTAGAAGAAATTGCTGAGTTACTTAAGGAAAAAGAAATCTTTGTTATTTCTGATGAAATTTACAGCGAATTAACCTATGAAAAACCACATACATCCATTGCCTCAATTCCTGAAATGAGGGACAAAACAATTGTTATAAATGGCCTGTCCAAATCTCATTCGATGACAGGTTGGAGAATCGGCTTTGTTTTTGCACCATCTTACATTATAGAAGAAATGCTAAAAGTTCATCTTTATAACGCCACTTGTGCAAGCTCGATTAGCCAATACGCAGCTATCGAGGCACTAACCCGAGGGAGAGATGACACGAAAATGATGAAAGATGAATACCGGAAAAGAAGAGATTACGTATTGAAACGATTGCTTTCCATTGGAATGGAAGTTGAAAAGCCGGAAGGGGCATTTTATATTTTTCCATCAATAAAACATACGAATAGAAAATCAGAAGAATTCACAATAGAATTGCTTGAAAAAGCGGGAGTAGCTGTAGTGCCAGGAGATGTTTTTTCAGAAGCTGGTGAAGGATATATAAGGATTTCTTACGCAAATGATATGGACATGTTGGTAGAAGGGCTGAATCGAATAGAACAGTTTGTTGATTCAATAAACCGTAAAGGGGAGAAGTAGTATGCAAATTAAAAAGACAATCGAAAAGGTACCAGGTGGTATGATGCTCGTACCTCTTTTATTAGGAGTAACCCTTCACACTTTTATACCTTCATTGGGAGACTTTTTTGGTTCTTACACAGGGGCACTTTTTAATGGTGTATTGCCAATGTTAGCTATCTTTTTTGTCTGTGTGGGAACAACGATTGATGTAAAGGCAACTCCAAAAATATTGAAAAGAGGAGGAGCTCTTCTATTTGGAAAAGTTGGAGCCTCGGTTGTTGTCGCGTGGATTGCTTTTAAAATTATTGGAGAAGGATCTGTTCTTGGAGGATTGTCGGTTTTAGCAATTGTAGCAGCAATGAATGATACTAATGGAGGATTATTTTTAGCTTTAATGCACCAGTATGGAAAAAAGGAAGAAATTGCTGCCTATCCAATTATGACAATAGAAGGAGGACCGTTCATAACTATGGCAACACTTGGAATCGTCGGGCTTTCCGCTATACCATGGCAAACACTGATAGGGGCAGTTTTACCTCTAGTGATCGGGATGATACTTGGAAATCTAGATAAAGACATACGCGCTTTATTAAGTAAAGCTGTCCCAGCATTAGTTCCATTCTTTGCATTTGCACTGGGATCAGGTCTTAATTTTAAGGATGTAATTGATGCGGGATGGATTGGATTGATTGTTGGTTTATCAGTCATTCTTTTTACAGGAACGATTCTATTTTTTATGGACAAATTTGCTGGAGGAAATGGGATAGCAGGATTAGCCGCGGCGTCAACTGCAGGAAGTGCAGCAAGTGTGCCGACTATCGTAGCTGCAGCCAACCCAGTCTATGCCCCTGTTGCTGCCTCTGCCACGATTATCATTGCAGCAAGCGCCATCATTACTGCTATCTTAGTACCGATTATAACGGCATGGTGGGCAAAACGTGTTAATACACGATTGGATCAGACATTAAGTATGTAAAATGTCATATTTGAATAAATAAAAAAATATAGGGAGTGGAGATCAAATGAAATTTAAATATATACCGAAGCTTATTACATTAGTCAGTTTGCTTCTTCTTTTCGTGTTAAGTGGTTGTGGTTCGAAAACGGGGGGATCTTCAAATCAACCATCTGAAAAGGAGTACCTTACAAATAAAGGTAAACTAACCTATGCAATGAGCGGTTTATTAAAACCGCTAAATTATAAAGACAAAGGAAAATTGGTTGGGTTTGATGTAGAAATTGGAGAGGAAATTTCTAAGCGTATAGGTCTAAAAGCAAACCCTGTAACTAATCCATGGGAAACAATCATTCAAGGGTTAAAAGGGAAAAAATATGATGCTATTATCGGCAGTATGACCGATACGCCAGAAAGATCGAAGCAAGTGGATTTTACAAATCCTTATTATATCTCTGGTGCCCAAATATTTGTATCAAATTCTAATAATACAATTAAAAGCGAAGATGATTTAAAAAATAAACGAATTGGAATAATGCAGGCAAGCACGTACAAGCAAACCGCAGAAAAATACACGAACGATATCAAAAATTATCCAAGTGATGTATATGCTCTGCAGGATCTTGTACCGGGACGTGTAGATGCAGTTATAACAGATAGAATCGTAGGAGTTTCCGCTATTAAACAAGAAGGATTACAAATTAAAACTGTTGGTGATTTGTTACAAAAAGAAAATATCTCAATAGCAGTTAATAAGGATAATCCCATCCTTTTGAAAAAAATTAATAATGCGATAAAAGAGATGGTAGAAGACGGAACCTACGAAAAGATTAGTAAGAAGTGGTTTGGTGAAAACGTGCTGAAATAACAAGAAAATTAAAATAAGGATTTTCTATTTCTCCTTAGGAGGGCTACAATCGTGAATTTTATTGAAAAAATTTATTCGATTTTTCAGATACACGGTAGTGCTTTTTTGCAGGCAACGGTAACGACTGTAGAGCTTACGGTGGTTTCCTTGCTAATTGCAGTTGTAATTGGTTTAGTTTTTGCTTTTTTTAAGGTATCAAACCTAATCATTTTACAAAAAATTGCTGATATCTATATTTTCTTAATTCGCGGAACCCCATTAATTGTCCAAATTATGTTCTTGTATTATGGGATTTCTACTGTGCTAGTACTAAACAGCTTTATGGCGGGGGCAGTTGCTCTTGGAATTCATTCGGGAGCGTACATCGCTGAAATTTTTCGAGGCGCTATTCAATCAATTGATCGCGGTCAAATGGAGGCAGCCCGTTCTCTTGGTATGCCATACTCACTATCAATGAGACGAATTATTCTTCCTCAAGCGTTTCGAAGGGCGATCCCACCACTAGGGAATCAATTTATTATCGGACTAAAGGATTCATCACTTGTTGCCTATATTGCTGCAACCGAGTTGTTTAGTCAAGCTCTTTCTGTACAGGCAGAGAACTATATGCCATTTGAAACTTATTTTGTTGTCGGACTTTATTACTTAGTTCTAGTCCTTATATTCACTGTTATTGTTCACAAAGTAGAAAGTAGACTAAGTGGTAATAAGGTAAAAAGGAGGGGCCATGTTGATCAAAGTAAGAAACTTGTGCAAAACGTTTGATGGTATCCAAGTTTTAAAGAATATTTCCTTAGAAATCAACAAATCTGAAGTGGTTGTATTGATTGGTGCAAGTGGATCAGGGAAGAGTACCTTACTTAGATGTCTTAGCTTTCTGGAATTAAAGGATGGAGGGGAAATTGAAATAAATGGGGAACTAATTGAGCAGAAGAAGACGGATATAAATAAGGTGAGGGAGAAAGTGGGTATGGTTTTTCAGCATTTTAATTTATTTCCTCATATGAATGTACTTGAAAATGTCATTGAGTCACCTATTCATGTAAAAAAGATAAAGAAACATGATGCAACTGAAATGGCAATGAATCTATTAAAAAAAGTCGGTTTAGAAGATAAAGCACATGAATATCCGGATCGGCTTTCAGGTGGACAAAAACAGAGGGTTGCCATTGCTAGAGCTTTAGCGATGGAACCGAATGTCATGCTGTTTGATGAACCTACATCGGCTCTAGATCCAGAGCTTGTCGGAGAAGTGCTTCAAACAATGAAAGAGTTAGCATGTGAAGGAATGACCATGATTGTCGTAACACATGAAATGGGGTTTGCCCGGGAAGTTGCAGATCGTGTGGTCATGCTAGCAGACGGACAGGTTGTCGAGGAAGAAAACCCAAAAGTCTTTTTTACCCAACCGAAACATGAGCGAACTCGTAGGTTTCTGAAGCAAGTTTTGTAAGAGGGTCATTAATAAATTTATTCGAAGTCTGAACAATTGAATAATTTTTTAAAGAGGGAGAAAGCTTCCTTGAGTTGGAAAGGTTTTAATTCGGTAAGATCTGGATAGGAGACACGATCAGAGACATATTTAACTGAACTGTAAATATAGTGAGATGGAGGTCAAGTGATGAGTAAGATAGAGATAAATTCCAATGTTGAAACAGTGGCTGCTACGGGTGGAAAGTTAAGTCGGGGTTTACGCTCTCGTCATATGACGATGATTGCTATTGGAGGTGCAATTGGGACTGGGTTATTTGTTGCAAGTGGGGCAACCTTTACTCAAGCAGGACCAGGAGGAGCGCTTACCGCTTATAAAATTTATCAACCATATCCCTTTCAACGTTTTTTAGAAAGTTCCATGCTACAAAAATTAGTGAGATCTGGGATGAGGTATTAAGTGATAAAAAAGCTTAAACTCTTCAATTGGTTATGAAAGCATCAAATAAAAAGGCTTTGTCAAAATTCAAATCTGTGCCGTCCAGTACATGATGAAAAAAATTGATTCGCTTCAGGATTTTAGCAGGCAGGTCGAATATTATGTCGATGTTGCAGCTGATTTTAGATCAGATTTTGTTGTATTCCCCTTAGATATTTACGACACAGTTAATGTCATTTCTTGAAGAAAAGCGGCCGGACCGGGCTGTCCGCCGGCTGGCAACCTATACGGATTAATACATTGAATTATTTACACAGCTGGCTGTCCGCTTTAATATCAACATTGTTGGCGGATCCCATTTTGTTGAGGAGAATGGAGATGTGTACAATGTCGGTTTTCTCTTTCGCCGAAACGGGACGATTGAGAAACAGTACAAAATCCACTCCACCTAAAATGAGCGCAAGTGGTGGGGGATTACAGATGGAAATGAAATTAACGTGTTTGATACGGATTGTGGAAAGATAGCGATTCAAATTTCATATGATATCGAATTTCCTGAGCTCGCCAGTATTGCAGTTGATAACGGTGCAAACATCATTTTTATCCCATTTTATACAGAGGATCACCAGGGCTACCTCCGGGTCCGTTACTGTGCCCAGGCAAGGGCGAGTGAGAATAACGTTTATACCTGTATTGCCGGGACGGTAGGCAACTTAACACATGTCGAGAACATGGGTATTCAGTACGCCCAATCAGGAATATTTTCACCTTCAGACTTTGAGTTTGCAAGGGATGGAATTGTTGGTGAATGCGACGCTAATATTGATACAGTTGTAATTGGTGATGTTGACTTAGAATTATTAAGGCGTTCCGAAATTCCAGCTCATTGCGGCAATCACGCGACAGACGGCATGATTTATATCGGATTGTTTGGAATAATAAAACATAAACTTTAATTAGAAAATTAATAACTATTATCCCATTGATTTCCATTTTATAAGGTGTTATGATTAAGGTACTTATAGAGAAATGGAGGTTTTCCTAGTGTATTTTTGCAGATTACGATTCCAAAATTTGAACCGTTAATTGAATACGTTCAAATCTCTGCCGGCTGTGCAGAGTAAATGGGATTGGTCTGCCTTTTTTAAGGAAACCTTTATTTTACGGTATGTGAAAAAAGGGGGCGAGTCGGCTCTCTTTTTTGCTGTCTTTAAAAATAAATACTAGAGTTGGTAACTGCCTTTACCTATTCCTTGCATTAAGTCATGGGAAGGAAATTAGGTCTTTTCATTCGGCATTAACAATCTAGCCAGATCATCTTCAAGCCCTTTTGGGGGTTATTTGTCATACATTCATCCATTTACTTTGCACAGACAGGTCGTCTGTGTTTTTTTGTTATTTTTTCAAAAAGAAATGGAGGAACTGACCAATGCGAGAAAAACAAAAAGCGCTTATTGTTGGTGTCAATATCAATCATCAGGCTGATTTTCCTTATTCCATGACGGAATTAGAAAACCTGGCTGCCGCCTGTCATATAGAAGTTGTTGCTGAAATCACGCAAAATTTAAACCGCATCAATAAATCACATTATATGGGTACCGGAAAAATCGAGGAAGCGAAACGGCTCCTTGAAGAGACAGATGCGGGTGTAGTCGTATGTAACGATGAGTTATCGGCGACGCAAATTCGAAATCTTGAAGAAGAGCTTGATCGAAAAGTCATTGATCGTACGCTGTTGATTCTAGATATTTTTGCCGAACGTGCCAAAACGAGAGAAGCCCAGCTGCAAGTAGAGGTGGCACGCCTCAAATATATGCTCCCAAGAATCATTGGCTCACGGGAATCGTTAGGCCGCCAAGGCGGTGGAGCGGGCTTGAAAAATAGAGGTGCTGGCGAAACCAAATTAGAACTTGACCGGAGGAAAATTGAGGCGAAGATTGCCGACCTGAATAAGGAATTAGAAATACTTGTCTTACAGCGGGAAACCCGTCGAAGCCAACGAAAAAAAAACGGTATTCCGCTCATTTCCTTAGTGGGCTACACCAATGCCGGCAAATCAACAATCATGAATGCGCTGCTGCGTAGGTCACATCAATCGCCATCTAAACATGTGTTTGAGAAAGATATGCTTTTCGCAACGCTCGACACCTCTGTCAGAAAAATAAAGCTTGCCAACCACCAGCCATTTTTGCTATCGGATACAGTTGGCTTTGTTGACAAACTGCCGCATCATCTCGTGAAAGCTTTTCGTTCGACCTTAGAGGAAGCGGCAACTGCGGATTTGCTCATCCATGTGGTTGATTTTTCAAGTTCGCATTATGAAAATCTGATCAATGTAACCAATCATACTTTAAAAGAAATCGGAATTGATCATATCCCTGTTATTTATGCTTATAATAAGTCCGACTTAGCCGATGTTGAGTTTCCTGTAGTGAAGGGTCGATGTGTCTATCTTTCCGCAAAACAAGATGTAGGTATAGAGGAATTAGTCGACATCATCAGCGGGCAAATTTTTAAAAATCCGATTCATTGTGAAATGTTAATCCCGTTTGATGATGGCCGTTTAGTTCATTACCTGAATGAGAATGCAAACGTGCTTTCAACAAGCTACGAAGACAATGGCACTAAGTTAACGGTGGAATGTAACCAAGATGATTTTGAAAAATACCAGGAATATGTCGTTTAAAGTGAAGGTGTCTTGAATGGCGACCGCCCGAAAAAATATGTTTGACGTTTTTGAAACGGTTCTTTATTATAGGAGAGAAGAAAAAAGAATACCCGTACTTGAACGGGAGAGGTTCATAGCTGATACCCTCTATAAAAAACTATGGATACATGACTCTACGCCATGTCCATATCGGACGTGGCTTTTTGGTTTTTTATCCCTAAAGTTTACATAGAATGTTCAGAAGAAACTCTCTTGAAAAAGTGTGGGGACACATTTTTACAAGGGGGTTTTTCTATGTCTGGCCGCAGCCATGAAGAAGGATTAAAGGATTTAACATTATTAGGGAACCAAGGTACTACCTATTCATTTGAATATGCACCAGAGGTATTGGAGGCAGTCGATAATCTGCACCCGGAACGTGATTATTTCGTGAAATTTAATTGCCCGGAGTTTACTAGTCTTTGCCCGCTGACACGTCAGCCGGATTTTGCAACGATGTATATTTCGTATGTCCCTGATCAAAAAATTGTTGAAAGCAAATCTTTAAAATTATATCTTTTCAGCTTTCGAAATCACGGCGATTTCCATGAGGATTGTGTCAATATCATTATGAACGATTTAATTAAATTGCTTGATCCACGCTATATTGAGGTTTGGGGGAAATTCACACCAAGAGGCGGCATTTCCATTGACCCATGGTGCAACTACGGGAAACCTGGCACCAAGTACGAGGAGATGGCAAGCTTCCGATTGATGAACCATGACCTCTATCCAGAAAAAGTCGATAATCGATAAGGGAAGGAATAAAGAAATGATATTTTATTTAAATGGAATTTTCGTGGGGCTGTTAATCCTAGCAAACATCGTTGCAGTTAAGCTGTTTAGCATTGGAGATTTTGTGATCCTGCCAGCCGCTGTCATTGTGTATATCTTTACGTATCCACTTATTGATGTGATTGTCGAGGTTTATGGAAAAAAAGAAGGACGGAGAACTGTTCAGGCTGGGTTGATCACTCAAATCCTTGCACTAATCTTCATTACGATTACCATTCATCTGCCGGCTGCACCTGTATTTAAAGGACAAGGAGCATTCGAAACCGTCTTGAATGGAAGTTTTCGCGTGATTCTTGCGAGTTTAATTTCTTATGCAATCAGCCAAAACTTGGATGTGTTTGTATTCAATAAATTAAAAAGCGTCCATGGACAAAAAAAGCTCTGGCTACGCAATAATGCGTCCACCATGCTAAGCCAGTTGATTGATACTACCATCTTTATAACTATTGCTTTCTATGGAACAATGCCAATCGCTGTCCTAGGAAGCCTGATTCTAACTCAATATATATTTAAATTCATAGCAGCCATCCTGACTACTCCGCTAGTCTACGGGCTCGTCCATTTCATACGGAAACAAGAAACACAGGAACCAGCACACTTATACAAAGGGTGACACCAAAATAGATTTATTGAAGCAGTCGTTTTTAAGCGGCTGCTTCTTTTTATTTCTATTAAATTTTTTTATCTCTAGCCATTCTTTCACCAAGTTTTCACCGTTCTTTTGTAAACTTCAATCAGGAAGTATATTTGAGGTGAGGGTGCCTGACACCAATAAATAGATTAATATAGTGGGATAGTGGTAAAGGGTGTCAGGCACCAATAAATAGTTAAATACGGTGGTGGAGTTAGTTGTAAATGTGGTAATACAACAATTGAGGGGGGGTGTTGGATTTTAATTAAAAGAGTCTACCTGTCCCTTTTATTATTTCGTAATATTGGCCAAATACGACTTAAAAGATGTATCTAGAATTACTATACTTGGAGGTTCCCTTGGATTTTAAGCTACAAAGTCGAAGTAGCTTCTTTCTACGTAGGGGTTTCACGAATTTTTTAACGCAAACATCGAAATAGAGCCTTTCTACTTCGGTGTTTGAATTGATTTTGAGCCAAAACTCGACGCCTCCTTCTTCTACGTCGCACTTCCCTCCAATTACGACCTATTTTCAATGGTTTATTACATATTTTCAGGCGTTTCGACATGAAATCGGAAACTTATGACCTATTTTTCAAAATTCACGACATTATTGGAAATTGTCTAGGAATTAGGTTTATTCCTAACAATTAACTATATAATTAAGACTTCCGTTAGGTGAATAGCAGCTGCTACAGTTCTGTTTTTCATTGATTCATTTATGTTCTCCTAATTTCTGGAGTTCATTTACTGTTACAAAGGTATACCCATCCTCGGATAGTACTTTTAAAATGCCTTCAATGGTTTTGAGTTCTTCCCCGGTTTTGTCATACATAGAATGCAATAAAATAATCGATCCCGGTTTTACTTGCGACTTTACATATTTCACTTTGTCTGTTGCAGTGGTGTGAAAGGTGTCCGGCTCAAGATTCCATATAATGGTGTCTCGATCATGCTTATTGAGGTAATAAGGTAAGCCAATTAGTTTTTTTCCGTTTGGCGGACGAACATCAATTGCATCCTTATACCCTGCATCACGAATCAATTGATCTGTTTTTTCAATTTCTTCTTTATAATAGAAAGGTGTTTTAAAAATCATCCGCTTATGTGAATAGGTATGATTACCAACTTGATGACCCGCATCGACTATTTTCTGTGCTTCCTCCGGCTTGTCCTTTATCTCTTTGCCAATCAGAAAAAAGGTCCCCTTTGCATGGTATTGATCCAAGAGTGGCAGAATTTGATTGACATTGTTGGTCGGCCCGTCGTCAAATGTTAACGCAACCACCTTTTGATTTGTCTCCACCTGATCGGTTAGTCCGCCGAATAACTGGAATGTTCTCGAATTCATTAATTTATAGATGCCGAATAATAGCAGGAAGCTGACTAAAATGGCGGCCCCATAAATGCTACTCTCTTTTTCATCCATACGGCCCTTCTTCCCCTAATTATTGTTGCCGTTGTTTTTTTCGTCAGCCGATTTTTTTACTCCTTTGCTGACATATGGCTTGGCACTTTTTGCTTTGTTAGCACCGGCTTGCCAACGATTCCAGCCCTTCTTGCCTGTTCCACTGCCTATTCCACTTTTCCCTTTAGCTTTAACCATATAACCACTCCAATATATTTTTTCGTTTAGATACAAGTCGTGGTATAGTTTAACATAAACGAACAGAATTCGTAAAAAGTGTTCTAAGTTATTCAATCTAAGGAAAGAGAACAGTGGCCTGACCCCCGATGTGTAACGATTTAACACACTGGGGTCAGGCCTCCTTTTGCTTTTTCAACCTGAAACCTCAGCCTTGCTGCTGCCTCAGGAACTCTTTGACTTCAGCTGGAGTTAATCCGATTTGTTTTGCCAGGAACATTAGATTAATCCATTCCTCATCAAGCTTCTCTACCCGTGCATCTAGCTTGGAATCCACTCATTATCATCCCCTAGGTACAAAAATGTCTTATGAAGAAATGTATGTAAAACTGTGATTGTTTTTTAAACTTAAAAGAAGCTTGCATTTGCAATTTATTTAGCATGTAAATGATCAAACAGTTCTTCACGAAACAAATCGACCAATTCCCCAAATAGTGATTCTTTACTATCAAAGTATAAATAAAAGGCAGGCTGGCTTAACCTGGCTTGTTTCATAAAAGCCTTTATGAGCAAATTCTTTAGCTGCGATTGAAAGCAATAACGCCCGGCTTTGTTCCCCAGTTGCTCCCCTTTTTTCTTCCCCTTCTACTTATTAAAACCCCAGCTCCTGATAGAAAAGTATATTATTTACAAATATTATATTTTGGAAAAACCTTCTAGTCAACATAAATACTCTGAATTTTTAGTTATATTAACCTATTTAAATAGCCCTGACATTAGCCGTAACTAAGTGCCTGGCTCCTAATAAGTTAATGCGTAAACAAACTAAGGACAAGTACTTTTTTGAACTAAAAAGGGATACCGGCGAATGGCCGGTATCCCTTAAACAACATCAACTATTAAAGTGCTTCATTGATGACCTTTTTGTAATAGATGACGGATAATAATCCAAATATTGAGTACAATCCGGTATAGATGACCATAACGATAATCATTGGTGTCCACACTTCGGATCCGAATAAAAACCATCCTGATTGAACGGCGAAATAGCTATGAAAGAGCCCTACAACTAAAGGAATTCCAAAATTAAAGATTTGTTTTGCGTGAATACCTTTAAGCAGGTCTCCTTGGGTGAAACCGAGTTTTCTTAATATGGTATAATTCGGCTTTTCCTCTTCACCCTCACCCATTTGTTTAAAATAAAGAATACATCCGGATGTGATGAGAAAGGTTAACCCTAAAAAGCCAACGATAAACATGATGAGGCCCATTGTTTTTTTCTGCATATTGCTGATTTCCAAGCGAGAAGAAAAGTAATTATCGTCACTAACATTCATCTTTATTAAAAGATCATTTGCTTTTTCTAGGTCTGCTTCATCTTTTAATGTAATCCCGATAAAGATGGAGGATTCCTTCTGAATGGCGGGATTTACGTCCTCCTTTAGACGCTCGAATACCGTTTCATCGACAATGGCAATCGGCTGCCCGCCGTTTGTAAAGTAACCTGATACGACGAAATCCTTTTTTAAACCTAAGTATTTGAGGGGAATCACTTCGTTTTGCCCCTTCATCTCGATGTTACCTGAATCCTTTAGACTCATAAATTTCTGCAGCAAATCATTATAACCGGTGAAAATCGTCTCTCCCGGAGCCACGTCGATATTCTTAACAGCCTTATCACTAATAACCGGGGTCGTCATAGCCTTAGGATCGACCATTAACCCATTTAGGTTTCCTAAAATCTCCTTAAGATTCGCATCCACCTGAATAACGTCAATCTTATTTTCATTGAACGGAATGTCATTCGCAGCTAATTCCTTTTTGAACTGATCAGCATCTTCCGTTTTTATCAATGAAAAATCGCCTGCGACCTGATTTTCAGCCATTTTTTCTGCTGAATAATATGAGATATAACTTAAAGACAATAAACCAATCGCTAGGGCTGATACCGTTGTAATAATCGTTAATAATAAGGCATTCGATTTCATCCGAAACATAATTGAGGAAAGTGATAATACCTGATTAATATTTAAATAACCATCCTTCTTTTTCCGAATGAGGTTAAAGATAAAACTTACTGACCCTTTATAAAAAAGATAAGTTCCGATAATGACAGACCCCAGAATAAAGATCATCGCTCCAAAAAGTTCATACATGGTTGTAAAATCGCCGCCAAACAGTTTCGATGAAATATAGTAGCCTGAAATAATCGAAATCACACCAATAATCCCGATGATGATTTCAAAGATGGACATCTTTTTCACTTTACCTTCCGTTGAAGAAACTACTCTAAATAACGAAAGGATACTCTGTCTTTTAATAAACACATAATTCATCAGCATGATAAACAGATAAATGGCACAAAACACCACAACTGTTTGAATCAATGCTTCTGAAGAGAAGTTTAGGGAAGCAACCGCGTCCATACCTGTAATTTTAAATAGAATCATTAGAATTAATCTAGAAATGGAAAAACCGATAAAGATTCCGATGATTAATGAACCAAAATAAAGGAAGAAATTCTCGGCAGTCAGGATCCTGAAAATCTTACTTTTTGTCATCCCGATTAATTGAAATAACCCAATTTCCTTACTTCGCCGTTTAATAAAAATGTTATTGGCGTATAACAGAAAGATGGAAACAATCCCGACAAGTAAAACGGATGCTGCCTTAATCGCTGCGGCTCCTTTAATGGAGTCTTTTGTATCATTCATTGCCGGATCATATTGCAGGGTGACAAAGGCGAAATAAAGGGCAACACTAAATATCAGTGCAAACACATAAAGGTAGTAATTTTTTAAATTCTTTTTCAGGTTGCGAAAGATGAGGTGGTTAACGCTCATTTGGGACACCGCCTAATACACTTTGGGTTTTCATGATGTCTTTAAAGAACGTCTGTCTTGATTGTTCGCCTTTATTTAATTGCGTGTAAATCTGTCCATCTTTGATAAAAATAACCCTGCTGCTGAAGCTTGCTGCCACCGGATCATGCGTAACCATCACAATCGTTGCTTTTCGGTTTTGATTTAATTCGCTTAATTTGTTTAGTAAATCGGATGCCGATTTTGAATCAAGTGCACCGGTTGGCTCATCAGCGAAAATAATGCTTGGTCCGTGAATAAACGCACGTGCAGCAGAGGTACGCTGTTTTTGACCACCGGAAATTTCATTTGGATACTTATCCTTGATTTCTTGAATACCCAATTCCGCTGCCACCGCATTAAATTTTTCATCTGCGTCTCTTTTCGATACCTTTGTAATCGATAACGGAAGCAGGATATTTTCTTTTACTGTTAATGTATCTAGAAGGTTATAATCTTGAAAAATAAAGCCCAGGTGATGCTTTCGAAATTCAGCCAGCTGCTTTTCCTTCATCGCTGTCATTTCTTTTCCTTCAATTTTGATGGTCCCGCTACTCACCTTATCAATCGAGGAAAGAACATTGAGCAAGGTTGTCTTCCCGGAACCCGAGGCACCCATGATGCTGACAAATTCCCCTTTTTCAACTGTAATATCAATCCCTTTTAATACTTCTTGTTTATTTAATTTATTGCCATAGCTTTTATGAAGTTTATTGGCTTCTAAAATATGCATACTGACACGCTCCTTTATTTCGTTAACCTTAGTATAATTGGCAGGATGATTCTAATCCTTCGATTGAACGAACAAATCATAAAGGCATGTGACATTGTTGTCACATGCCTGCAATATGAACGAATTCATTCCTTTTTGGAAAGGTTAACGTAAAATTTGTTCCTCTTCCAAGGTCTGAGTTTACATTAATATGGATTAATAATGCCTTGGCAATTCTTTTTGTTAAATACAATCCCATGCCTGTTGCGGCGTTGTCATGATGAGCTGTCGTTGAGGTAAAGCCCTTCTCAAAAATGCGCGGCAGGTCCTTAGGATCGATGCCGCGTCCATAATCCTGTACTTCGAGGACTGTCTGCCCGTCTTTTTGATAGCTTTTAATTATGATGTCGGATGATTCACTGTATTTCACCGCGTTTGTCAACAGCTGTCTGAGGATAAAAGAAAGCCACTTGGCATCGGTTATGACAGTAGGTTCCTCTAAATCTACATCAAAGCCAATGCCCTTTTGCATACACCAGGATTGTAACGTTTTAATCTCTTTAAAAAGTAACGCTTTTAAATCGGTTTTTTCAATATATAAATCATTCTCCATAAAGGGGATCCGTTTTTGGTGAAGCTGGGTGTCAAGCAGCAGATGAATTCGTAACCATTCATGAGTTAATTGGGCCTTCATCCGTTCATCGTCTACGCGGTCAATCATTAAATGCATCGCAGTTAACGGTGTCTTGACTTCGTGAATCCAGGCTAATAGGTCATCCTTCTCCTGTTCTAATATCAGAAAGTTTTGTGATGCTTCCTGTTTAAGCCATTCTGTTTGCTTTACGATACTTCTTTCGATCATTTTTTCAAAGGGGCTTTCTGGATGCGCTATATTGGTTAAATCAAGATTGTTCTCCCATTCCTCTAAACTTTTGTAAAACTTTGTTTCCTTATGATAGCGGAAAATCAAAAAGAAACTAAAAACGAGCATTGATAGGAAGATAATATAGAAGAATGGCATCAAGGGAAGCGCCTTATCGAGATATGCCACAAAAAGAATAAATAGTTGAATCAATAAGAATAGAAAAATCCAGCTGCGCCTTTCAACTAAATATTTCTTAATCATAACTATTTTCCTCTTCAATTGCGATGTAACCCTGACCAATCTTCGTTTCAATATACCGTCCTAATCCAAGCTCGTCCAATCTTTTTCGCAAACGATTAACATTGACCGTTAAGGTGTTATCACTGACAAAGCGCTCATCCTCCCACAGGCTTTTAATCAAGTCTTCGCGGCTGACAATCTTATTTTTTTGCTCAATCAGCTTTTTTAAGATAAACGTTTCATTCTTTGTTAGTTCAACCATACCCAAAGCATTACTAACCGTATTTTTCTCATAATCTACCGTGGCACCACACCATGTTTTGAGTGTAATTTGCTCGGTATTGTAATTATAGACACGGCGAAGGATGGCCTGTATTTTCGCAATCAGCACATCAAAATGAAACGGTTTTTGAATAAAATCGTCCGCACCAAGCTGCATTGACATCACCATATCAGTAGGATGATCACGTGATGACAAAAATAGAATTGGAACATTCGAATGGGAGCGGATCATCCGGCACCAATGAAAGCCATCAAATTTCGGCAATTGTATATCAATCACAACTAAATCAGGTTTTATCACCGTAAATTCCTGCATAACCTGGCTAAAATCAGTAATCCCATACACATCATAAGACCACCCGGTTAATCGATCCTTGATTTCTTTAAATAGTGTTTTATCATCTTCAATTAACAAAAGTTTAAACATTGGATTCACCATTCTTTTTCGTTTAATCTTAAATAATTGTATAATATATCCTATTTATGTGCTATAGGGGAGTCTTCATGTTGACCTTAGGCCAATCCCCTAAAGAATGAAATAACTGATTCTGGAAAATGAATCTGCTTGACAATAAAACAAAATTTTATTATCCTTTTACAAAACAATGAAATAATTAAATTCGTATAACTCCAATGATATGGTTTGGAGGTCTCTACCAGGAACCAATAATTCCTGATTACGAAGAAGGTACATATACTTGTATTTTCTTCGTAATCAGGAATTTTTTTTTATAAAATTTTTTAAAGGAGGTCAACCATGAATTTTTCTGCATTACCTAAAATTGAACTTCACTGCCATTTAGACGGAAGTCTTAGACCTAAAACGATTATTGATATCGCCAAGAGAGAAGGGATTCGGTTACCGTCGATAGAGATAGATGAGTTAGAAAAAGAATTGATTGCTCCATTAGAATGTGAATCGCTCGATGAATATTTAAAACGGTTTGCGATTCCTAATTCAGTTATGCAGTCAAAGGAAAATCTAAGAAGAATCGCCTTTGAACTTTTTGAGGATGCTGCACAGGAAAATGTGAAATATATGGAGGTTAGATTTGCTCCTTTACTGCACGTTGCAAAGGGGCTGCGTGTCGAAGAAGTCATCGAAAGTGTCATAGATGGGATGAAGGATGCAGAAGCGAAATTCGATATAAAAGGAAATATCATTCTCTCCTGTATGAGAACGATGTCGATTAAAGGTGCGTTTGAGGTCGTAGAAAAGGGGAAGGAATTCCTTGGAAAAGGGGTAGTGGCCATCGACTTATGTGCATCTGAAGAGGAAGGCTTTTGCGGTCATTTCGTTGAACCAATCGGATTAGCTAGAGATTATGGCTACCATGTCACGATCCATGCAGGGGAAACGGGAGTCGGAAAAAATGTCCTTGAAGCCGTTGAATTGTTAGGTGCTGAAAGAATTGGGCACGGCGTTTTTATTAAGGATTGTACAGAGGCATATGAGATTGTGAAGGAAAAACAAGTGGTGCTGGAAATGTGCCCGACAAGCAACGTCCAAACAAAAGCAGTGAACCATTTTAACGAACATCCCATCTATCAGTTTCATCAAGATGGCATAAAAGTTACGGTTAATACCGACAACAGAACAGTATCCGATACAACGATGGCGAAGGAATGTACCATTGTCTTTAATGAATTCTCTTTAAGTGAAGAGGACTATCGACAAATTTATCTTACTAGTGTAGAAGCAAGCTTTGCTGATCGGGAGACAAAGGAAAAGCTAAAGAAATTTATCAACTAACCTTTAGATAAAGTGAGAGATTTTTATAAAATATTACACTGCAACAGTTCTTATATTGTGGTATTCTTCAAATATAGTAACAAATAATTTGAAATTATTTTCTTAGTTAAGGAAAATGAGCTGCAAACTTTTAATACAAAATGAGTGTTTATAGAAATAAGTCAATTAATGTTTAATAACACCCATTATGAATAAACTCACATTTAGGGGAAAGAGTACATGGGTAAATTGTATGAATTTAATTTAGAAAAGGAGAAGAAAACTTTGTTCGTAAGAGCAAGTGGCTTCTTTAAAGAGGAAGATACAAAATTATACTTCAGTGAGTTTCAAACAATTGTAAATACGATCAATCCTTCTATTTATAAATTAATTGTGGATGCTAGTGAATTAGAGGCAGTTGAGCCGTTTTTAATCGATGATACAAAATTTGTGTTAAATTTGTATACAAATGCAAGATTTAAAAAGTTAGTTATTATCAATTCAACTTGTCCAGTTTCAAAAACACAAATCGATAACTGTGCAAAGGAAATTAACTTTAAATGTGTGTTCGCAACGTCTGTTAAAGAAGCCTATAGACTTTAGGTAAGCCAATTACGAAGATACTACCAAAAATTCGCTTATTGAACTTCTTTTCGGACTTGGTATTGACGATAGGTTGCAAAATAATAGAAATCGTTGAGGAAATTTTAAAGATTCTTTAAAAATAAAACGGAGGATACCGCTGCTTAAGACGGTATCCTCCGTTTTGTTTATTTAAAAGAAGGTTAGGTTTTACCGTAATTTCTTATTTAATTTTTCTCTGAAAATAGTAGTTGACTTTATTAGAGTATAATAGTAATATAGAAATCCTGATGAGGGAAATGAATCAATTAGGATGATTCTTAACTAAAAAATTCTTTCATCAGTTGACAGAAATAGTTGTTTTTGATAAGATAATAGTCTCGCTGATTCAAAAAACATTATTTTAAAATAATGTTTGACATTAGAGGAACGAGATGATAAAATAACATCCTGTCGTTGAAAAATTGTTCTTTGAAAA
>NZ_JBALPG010000007.1:0-71355 GCF_036965245.1 Neobacillus drentensis | reverse complement strand
AAACTTATTTTCATGGTAGTTTAAGTGAAACTCTTCACATCCACTTAAAAAATTTACCATCTATTAAGCTAATTCGATATAGAATAATTTTACGCAAATTAGGTCTTTTTTATAGAAAATCTCTGAACATATTAATGATAATTATTCAAAATAACAAATCGTTTATTGTGATGACATGACGTTCATACTTTCTAAGATTTGTACAACTTCTTCAGTTGGAATATTCATATCATCATTTATCCATTTTCGAATTACTGTAATGATCCCGCCTGTCGAATAAGTGAAAAAATATTCTAAATGAGTCTCATTAGCATTTGGTAACTTTTTTTTAATTTCTGCAATTGTTATATCATGAGCAGAATTCAAAACTGTATTTAGTACATGAGAGCTATTTTTTTCATTAAAAATGATTTTACAGAGATCCTTATTTATAAGTATCAATTTTAAAAGTTCATTTAGTATATTTTCTTCTCCTGAAATATTAATAGTACTCATCATTTTCTCTATCAATTCTTCTTCAATACTTCTCATTAAATCAAAGGGATCATTATAATAAGAATAAAAAGTTCCGCGATTAATATCTGCTACTTTACAAATATTCGTAACAGTAATTTTATTTAAGTTTTTTTCTTGTAGCAGCAGTAAAAAAGCCTCTATAATTACCTTTTTACTATACAGTGTTCTTCGGTTTCCAGGTGTACCAACCACGTTTTTCCCCTCCCTTAGTAACCAATTCACTTTAATATGTTTTTAAATGGACAAAACATTAATAAATGATTATTTAATAACACCTGTTTATATTTTGCTTATTGTTACCTTCAATTAGCCTTAATATACTATGTCTATGCCATTAAATCAACAAGGTGTACAATTAATAACTTTTTGTTTAAGCAATAACTAGTTGTTTTAATGTGTTGTATGTAAAATTAGGATGAAAGGAAGCTGTTAATGGCAAAGTATCTTTATAAATTAGGAAAATTGGCGGCAAACAATAGTAAAAAAATAATTGGAGGCTCAATATTAATTCTCCTTGTGATAGCAATTATTGCAATGAACCTGGGGTCAAATTTCTCTGAGGACATGTCTATACCTGGATCAGAATCAGAAAAAGCCCTTCACCTCATTAAAAAGGAATTTCCCTCTAATACAAGTCAAGTACAGTTAGTATTTAATGCACCTGAAAATAAAACCTTAGATTCTGAAGAGATTAATAATATAATTACGGATACATTGAAAGTGATAAAAGAAAAAGATAGTCATATTGTTTCTGTAGCAAGCCCATTAGAGTTAGGGAATTTAAATAAAGATAAGAATATTGGTTATGCAATTGTTACTTATAATGTAGCAGCAGACAAGGTATCGGAAAAATCAAAGGAAAATATTATAGAAAACATTGAAAATATTCGTGATGCTGGCATTCAAACAGAACTATCTGGTGATGTTTCATTTTCTGAAATGAAAATAGGAGGAATAACAGAAGTAATTGGGGTAGTTGTTGCTTTCGTTATATTGGCAATTACTTTTATTTCTTTATTAGCGGCTGGGTTGCCAATTATTACGGCGGTTATTGGACTTGCTATAGGAATTTTTTTAATTATGATTGGCACAAATTATTTGGATATTACCTCAGTTTCAATAACGTTGGCAGCAATGTTGGGATTGGCAGTAGGCATTGATTATGCTCTCTTTATTATGACCCGTTTTAGACAGCAAAGGAAAGAAGGATATTCTGTCCAAGAGTCTGTAGCAATTGCAAATGGAACAGCCGGTAGTGCTGTAGTGTTTGCTGGGATAACCGTCATCATTGCGCTCTTAGGCTTATCTGTTGCAAAAATACCATTTTTAACAATGATGGGTCTTTCTGCTGCCCTTTGCGTATTATTCGCAATATTTATTGCAATAATTGTGGTTCCAGCTTTTTTAGGTCTGATGGGACATAAAGTTGGGCCAGATAGAAAGAATAGTTTTATAAGCAAAATCATTAAAAGTGATAAAAAACAAACTACACCCGATAGATGGGGAAATTTCGTAGCAAAACGCCCGTGGAAGGTAGCAATTATTGGAATTGCACTTCTAACTATAATTGCTATCCCTATTTCCCATATGGAACTCGCATTACCAGATAACGGTTCGAAAAGTGAAGAGACAACAGAAAGAAGAGCATATGATTTACTTACCAAAGCCTATGGCCCAGGCCATCTTTCAACATTAATTGTAGCGGCTAAAACCTCAAGCGAAACAACCAATCCACAAGTAGCATTAAGTGATACTATAGAAAAGCTAAGTGGGTTATCAAATGTTAAAAATGTTAGCCCAGCAATTCCTGGACCTTCAGGAGAATTGTATCTTATTTCTATAACTCCAGAGACAGGAGCTGCCGATTCAGAAACAAAAGATCTTGTAAACGATATTAGAGAAAAGGCAAAGACCTTGGAAAAATCCAATCATATAAAATTAATGGTTACAGGTACTACGGCGGTAAACATTGATATATCACAAAAACTGAGTGATGCATTACCAATATTCGCTTTGTTAATTATTGGATTTTCATTCATCTTATTAGTACTAGTATTCAGGTCTATTCTAGTTCCATTAAAAGCAGTACTAGGATTTGTACTATCTTTAGGTGCAACATTAGGATTCACTGTATTTGTTATACAAGATGGAAATTTAATTGATTTATTTGGATTTCCCATTGCCTATCCTATATTAAGCTTCTTACCAGTCATTGTGATAGGGATTTTATTTGGGTTAGCAATGGACTATGAGGTTTTTCTAGTTAGTAGAATACGTGAAGTATATACACATACCGGTGATGCACGTAAAGCTGTTTTAGCCGGAATGAAAGATAGTGGTGGAGTAGTAACAGCTGCAGGGTTGATTATGATTTCAGTATTTACTGGATTCATGTTAGCTCCAGATCCAATAATTAAAGCAATGGGCTTTTCACTTACATTTGGCGTTATATTTGATGCTTTTGTAGTAAGAATGGCTATTGTACCAGCAGTAATGATCATAATGGGAAAAGCTTCTTGGTACTTGCCAAAGTGGTTAGATAAATTACTACCAAATTTAGATATTGAGGGAGAATCATTTATGAAAGAAATAGAAAGAAAAAGGAATTAAAAGGAGAATGATGTTAAGTTCGAATAATGCATAATGTTTTTAATTAATGTGGCTGCATATTTTTTATAAAAAAGTTCATCGGTCGTATTAAATAAGAGGATGTTTTGGATCAATCTTTTTTCAAAGCATCCTCTTTTTGTTTATTCATTTATCAAGGTTATTAATATCAATTTGATCAAACTTTAATCCAAAACAACAGCTTCAAATTCCATAAAAACTACATCGCTAAATAAGGATATTAAAATACGCTTTAAATTTTGTATAGTTATTTTCTTATTGAACTAACTGCCCGTTACTTGAAGAAGAAAATGGCATTACCTAATTGTTGAAGTAATGCACCCGTTACTTTAAGTGAAGGCTTTCACAAGGATAAATAAACTTAGAATAAATTTATTAAAAATCATACTAATTAGACACCTGATTTTTTAAATAGGCATTATGGCGATCTCTCCTTTCGTAGAAATCGCCATTTATTACCTGATTTATTATTTTAAAGCAAACTTCCAAGCCTCATAAAACTCTATAACTGTTGAATACCTTTTATCCCGATCTTCTTCAACAGCCCTTATTGCTACTTCATAAAGCTTCTGACCAGCTTCCCACTTTGAGAATGAATGATCCATTTCACCACCTAATAATCCAAACGCAATAGCTCCAAGATTAAAAATATTTGTAATTGAATCAATTGGGGATCCAAGCTTGTACTCCTCTGGGGATTTTGATCTGTTTGCCCCCCAAAAATTGTTCCCTAAATCATTTATAGTGGGTGAATTACGATAAAAGTCTATATCACATATTTTTGTTTTATTATTCTTGAAGTCATATAAAATACTTCCATCATAAAAATCTACTGCAACAAATCCTTGAGATTCTACAAATGCGTGGAACGAAAAAATTATATCTAGGGTATCTAAGCGTTTTTCTATTTCAAGATTCTTAAAACGATAAAACGGAGACTCAGGGTTTGTATACTTAGCTCTGCCACCAAATGACCAATGAGAATGTAAGCATTCGCCTTCAAACCATTCAAATATTGCTGCATAACCAGTTTCTATTGAAAAATGATCTACCAATTTAATTAAATATGGATGCTCTAACTTTTGATATACTGATATAGCCTTTATCAAACGGTCAACTGCATCTTTAGGGTTACCAGAGAAGTCCATTGGTTTAGCTCCAGCATATTTAACAAAATACCTTTTGTTATTTTTTTCTAAACCAAAACCAATATTTCCTGAATCCTGTTGATCAAATACACAAAAAACATCCCCTAAATTCTTTAACCAGAGAAAATTATGATCCTCTTGTAATTGAAACGTCACTTTGTCAATCGTAAAAGTAATTGGATTAATTTGTTCTGTATTATTCAAAATATGAACCTCCTATTTGAAATAGGGTTCACGCAGTTTATAGGGGAAATGATACGCTTACCCTTTAATTAAATGCTACCCCGTAAAATATTATCGTTATTTTCATAAAACAACGCCTCCTTTCATATTTATCCAGGGAAATTGTACCATTTGCTTGTCGTATACGTCTTTACTTTTTTGTAAATTCTCGCTATTTCGCCATATCCTCTTAAGGTTCTAACCGTTACTTGAACAAGAAAAAAACGATCCTTCTTTATTGAAGCATCGCACCCCGTTTGTTGTATAAGGAAAACCTTTTCTCATTTTACCCAGTCCGCAATTTTTTCATTTTCTTTCAAATTCGCTCTCTTATAATAATATACTGTTTGAACTTTAAATTCGAAGCCATTAGCTGAAATATAGAATTTGTTGTCATAGTAAGTATCTTCAAGGCAAAAGGTAAAACCTTCATTATATCCGTAAGAAAACTCTTGAAGCTTTTTTATTTCATCATTTTTAGCCAACCGAATCTTATTGATTTTAAATACTGAACCAGGCAATAGAATAAAGGAAACATTGGTAAAAATAATTTCTAAATTATGATAATAACTAAAATCAAAGCTACCGGCCAATATAAGTTTTTCACTATTGTCGTATTTAATAATATAAAAATCTTCAATATTCATTGTATCAATATCGTTTTGGAAACTTTCTAATTTTTGTTTTATATTCTTATAAAACGTCATACCTTTGATCACCTCCCCAGTAACCGCTATCACTTTTTAATAATAGCACCCGATAGTTTAAGTAAATTATTTCACAAACTTTTTTTATAGAAAAAGAAAAAGAGCGATTCTCCTTTTGAAGAATCGCATTGTTTAAAGGAATGAGAAGCCCCGTTTTTTATACTGCTTAGTTGTTACTCAGAATATCGTTAATGATGTCTAATTCTTCCTCTGATAAAATAATTTCACTTGCATAACTATTTTCAAGTATACGCTCTTTTCGTTTTCCTCCTGGAATAACGGAATCAACACCTTCTTGGGCAAGTAACCAAGCTAGTGCTAAATTAGGGAGAGTGGTATCCTTTTGAGTAGCAATTTGGTTTAACTTCTTGACTGTTTCAAGCGTCTGATTGAAGTGTTCGCCATTGAATAGAGGAATCGATTGACGCCAATCTTGAGTATCAAGCCTCGATTCTTTTGTGAACGTACCACCTAATAATCCAAATGCTAATGGACCATATGGAATAAAGGAAATATTGTTTTCAACACAATACGGTAATAATTCCTTTTCGGCTGAACGATCTAACATATGATATGGGGATTGTAAGACAGAGATATCGCTATGAACGTTTGCCTCTTTTAATTGCTTAAGAGAAACATTTGAAATTCCAATGGCACGAATTTTTCCTTCTTGTTTTAGGCGTGCTAATTCACCAATAGATTCTGTAAGTGGTGTTTCATTATCCGGTAAATGCAAATAATATAAGTCTACATAATCTAATTGCAATCGTTGTAAACTTATCTCAACAGCCTCACGTAAATATTCAGGACGATTATCTTTTTTTACAGAACCATCTTCAAACCAATGTTGTCCTCCCTTTGTTGCAATCACAAAGTCATCTCGTTTGAAATCCTTTAATACTTCGCCAATTAACTCTTCAGATCGACCAAACCCATATATATCAGCTGTATCAATAAATGTAACCCCAATGTTTAATGCTTTTCTAACAAGTTCTTTTCCATTTTGTTCATTTAAATTTTGAAATAAGTTATGCCCACCAACTGCATTGGTGCCAAGTCCAATTACTGAGACATCTAATTCTGAGTTTTTTAACATTGTATATTTCATAGTTTTCCCTCCTAGACTCTTTAGCTTAATCTTAATTAACTAAGAGGAAATTCCCAACTTTCATCAATCTAGTTTCATATATCGAAACAAAATCGTTTTTCTTGTCAAAAATGGGGATGGTCAGAGTAAGAAGGATATTCACTATAGATTCCTTATCATTCGCTTTCATTTTATGAGACAAAGTGCTTGATTTCTAATGCTAGATGATCACTTCCTTGGATAATCCTTTTTGCTAAAGCTTTAATAGAGTGTTTCTTAATCTGGTCCGTTGTGCCATGGAATGCAATAGCACCAATCACTTTATCATCTTGGAAAAACGGTGCTGCAATGCAGCGAAACCCAATTTTGGTCTCTTCATTGTCAATTGCATAACCTTGAGATCTAATAACATGTAAATGTGGAATGAGTAAGTCAAAATCTTGAAAAGTGTTCTTTGTGAATGTTTCTAATGCAATACAATTTAATATTTCACGTTGTTTTGCCATTGATAAATTTGCTAATACAACCTTTCCTAATGCGCTAGTATGAAGAGGCGTACGTGATTCAATTTTGGAAAGTTGTGGCTTTTTATATGGCGCCTCGACCACATTTTTCGTTATCATTTCACAGTCTTGTAAAATTCCGATATATGTTGTGATCTGTTCCTGACGAGCTAATTGATAAGGAGTGACAAGTGATGTCCACTGAATTCCTTTATGCCAATGTAATTGCTCATCACGAAATATATGGGGATTTAATTGATAATATTTTTGATATTTCAGCACATAATTCATTTTTTCTAGTGTATATAACATTCGAAAAACAGACGTTTTATTTAAAGCTAATTCCCCCATTATTTCCGTTAAGGTCATGGCGTGATTCTTTCGCAGTAAATCGATTATCTGTATCCCCTTTTTTAATGTTGTAACTTCGTATGTATCCATCAATATCTCTCCTACTTGAAGGGTGTCTACCATAAATATATCGAATTTAAACCTTTTTAGAAAAGAATTGATATAGTCCGAACTTTACATTTTATGAAGGAGTAGTCTAATAAGTCATTTTCAAGTTAAAAATCCTTCAAAACAAAACGCTAGAATGCTTTTAAATCGCCACAGTCATCCCCGATTTTTTATCAAAATAAACAGCTACTCCAACCAATACAAAGACAGGCATCAGCATATATAACCAAATCATTATATCACCTCCCTATATAAATATTGGTAAAAAATTAACTTTTATTTTCAATTCAAGCACCCGTTAGCTTAAGTACATCTATTCACAATCTATTTAAAATAAGGTAAATGTAAAAGACTTAAAAATAATTGCGACCCCAAAGAAATTTACTCGTCTAAATAGAAAAAGCTATAAAAGGGAAGGTGTTCTATGGGAAAAAGACGTGCATTATTATTAATTTTTAGTGCAATAATTTCGTTAGTTGGATGTAGTAATCTGGAGAAAGAGGAACAAGTTAATATTACGTCAGAAAATAAACTTATCGTTCAAAAACATACAGAAAATGAGGGACAATACCAGCAAGTAATGGTCATAAAAGACAAAGAAGAAATTAATACTATTTTAAAGATTTTCAAGGATACAAGATGGACAGACGCTAACGATAAGAGCACATACCCTGACTATAAAATAAACGATAATTATGCAATTTGGATACTTTCCCCAGACAATGGAATAAGGGTTAAAATCGATAGCATAGATAAAAACACTTTTCTTTCTAAGAAAGACTCGAAAATATTATATAAAATCATTTTAGAAGGAAAGCTCAGAAAATAAATTCACTGAGCTTATAATTTTTCTAGTTAAACTAACCTCCCTCAATAAAGATAGCAAAATCTCCCGATTTCCGCGGCATTCATCATTTGGGACATGGACCTTGCTTGAGACGGTTATTTCCGTAGCCGGATTATGATTTATTTTATTACTAAGCTTAGTTGTATAAGGTTCCTCCCAGTTTAGCATGACTATTTAATTCGTGATAATATTGGTTTTGTCGATTAGTTCTAGGTCTTTTGGGATTCGCAGGTACAAGATGCTTTGGCCCTCGGCATAATGGGAGTCACGTTCGAAGAATTCCTCTCCAGTAAATTGCTTTACGGAGAAAACGTTTGTAAACTCTGAGAATTTAATTTTACTTTTCTTTGGATTCCTAAGAAACAGCCCATCTTCCGCTAATTCCAGACCCGGAGGAGTGGCGAGCTCTGTAATATCCATCCCATTCACGCTTGATCTTGTTTGATAATAGGCAGCTTCGATTTTTCCATCATTATGATTCTTTCTTTCCACAAAGACTGATGTGTTTAAGTAATCATCTTGGATTGTGGCTATGTTAAGCTGTTCCCCGTTGTAGTCGAAGTTCCACTTTTTTCGTAGAAATTCACCGCCTTCGTTAGCAACTTTTCCCGCAAGCGCTGAATCGTATAAATCCATGCTTTCTTTTTCGAGCTCCGCGGTATCTACCTTTTTCCATCCGTTTATTATTTTTACGGGGTGGACTGTGTCCAAAACGACACAGATCAATAAGATCGCCACGTATCCGCTAAATATCCAGCAAACGCGTTGACTGTAGGAAAATTTCCCTTTACTGTATACGTTTTTATTCACGGCTTTAGCTGTTAAAACTGCCAAAGCGATGACGATAATAGCAGTTATTAGCAGTGGTACAATCACCATCATCCTCTGACCTCCAATCTATTGGACAACACAAATGCGCCAGAAAATAACAATCCTGCAGCCACGATTATTTTCACAATAAATAAAACAAGCGAGGACTCCGTAAAGAAAAATTCAAATACACTTGCGACCGTCCCCGCTTTTCCGCTAAGTCCTTCGAGAATTAATGCCCCGAAAAAGGCCGCCGGTAACAAGACAGTGAATACTTTACTAATCTGGACAAGCGTTCCAACCAAATAACCTAATGCACAAAAGAGGAAGACGTATAGAATAGTAGAGAATATGCCCAAGAGCAATTCTATAGGCGCATCCAAAATCGGTGTGCTTTTAAAAAAGTAATAGATAATCACTTTAAATAAATAGGACGACAACATCGCTGTAATCCCGCCAACGACACTTGTAGTTAGTAAAAAAACTGCATTTGATAGATTACTGCTGACACGATTGGCCACAAATACAAAGTCATCGTTTCGATACGCCTTTGTGGTAATAAGGATAGCAGTAATAAACCCCCACAGCATCGTAAAGGCCGCAACAAAATCAGACGAAAAATAACTGGCTTGCACTTCAACACTCCCGACGGTGCTGCCCATACTCCCCACACCGTTCATTGAGAATAAAACGGCTAATAATTGGAGGAAAATTAGTGATATAAATACTTGGCTGTATGCCTTTAGCTTATAAACATATTGTTTTTTCACCACTTCGATCAGACTAACCTTTGTTAAAGACATCATCAATTCCCCCTTTCGTTTTGCTAGTTAAATAGACACATAGGTCACTTGAGGTAACCGGTGTGATGTCGATTCCGGCATTACGAGCACGCTGCCGTTCTGTTTCGGAAAAATGATTCCTGACAACAACGTACGACTGATCAATGCCGATGCTTTTTGTATAAATGACCTCCGTGTTCTGTGTCCATTCATTAATAACAGTGGTTTTCCCTTGAATCCCAATTGCCCATTCCTTCAAATCGGCAACTGGCATATGAAGAATTTCTTTTCCCTCGTTTACAAGTAGAATATCTTCTAGTAAGTCCTCGATTTCATTTAAATGGTGACTAGAAATAATGATGGTACGAGGATAGGCAATGTATTCCTTGAGTAAGGCACGATAGAAATCCTTTCTTACTGCCGCATCCATCCCTGTAGTCGGTTCATCGAGCATCGTTAACGGAACACGGGCAGATAAGCCTAAAATCATGTTAAACGTACTTTTCATCCCTTTTGAAAGTCCGTTATAATACTGAAGTGGGTTTAAGGAGAAATAATCAAAAAGGCGATCCGCCAATTCACGATCCCAATTCGGATAAAAACTGGCTGCTGTCTCTAATAATTCCTTAAGATTTAAGGCTGTGGGAAGATTCATTTGATCATGAAGAAAAATGACATTGGCTGAAACCTGGAGACTGTTAAACGGCTTTTCAGAAAAAACCTTTAGTTCACCGGCGGTTTCTTTTAACAACCCGGCGATAATTTTTAGCAGTGTTGTTTTCCCTGCACCATTCCTGCCGATGAGACCGGTAATTTTATTTTCTTCTATTTTGAAGGAAAGATTGTTTAACGCTTTTGTTCCACCATACACTTTCGTCAATCCATTGCACTCGATTACACTCATTTCTCTGCCTCCCTTATATCAGCCGTTTTGATCATTTCGATTAATTCCTCTTTACTTACCTGCAGCCGTCCCGCTTCTAGGACAATTCCCTGTACTAGCCGTTTCAAGGTTTGATTTTTCCGCTTTGCTAGGATCATTTCTTTGGCACTATTTGATACAAACATCCCAAGCCCGCGCTTTTTATATAAAATCTGCTCATCCGCCAAAATATTCAGCCCCTTTGCTGCCGTTGCCGGGTTAATATTAAAAATCTCTGCAAGCTGATACTGGGAGTATATCTTTTGATCACTTTCAAAATTACCGTTCAAAATCTCATTCTCCAGCCACTCTGATAATTGGATATAAATCGGTTTCGTTCCGTCCAAATTAAAAATCAAGTATTCCTCACCCTCTTATATAGTGCATTAGTGTTGTAATGTAGTATATTATATTTGGAAATAAAAAACAATATTATTTTAATTTTTTTCAATTGCCTTTTTCTTTCATTAATTTGAATATTATTGTATCTTTGGTATTATTAAGAATTGTTTGAGAATTGAGGGCTTAGTGAGTATGTGGAGAAATAGAAATGTTTGGATTTTATTAACAGGGGAATTTATTGCTGGTCTCGGATTGTGGCTGGGTATTATCGGTAACTTGGAATTCATGCAGGAGAAGCTGCCTTCAGATTTCTTGAAATCGCTTCTTTTAGCTGGTGGCCTGCTGGCTGGGATTGCCGTTGGACCTTCTGCTGGCAGGCTAACTGATCAAATGAGTAAGAAAACGGTAATGCTCATGGCTGGGTTCATGCGGGCATTTAGTGTCATCTTTATGCTCATTGCCATTGCTACAGGTTCCATTTGGTGGATGGCCGTATTCCTAGTCTTGGTTCAGATTTCAGCCGCGTTCTATTTTCCGGCATTGCAAGCAGCACTGCCACTGATTGTCGCAGATAAGGATTTGCTTCAGCTAAACGGGGTTCATATGAATGTCTCAACGCTATCAAGGATCATTGGAACGGCAGTTGCCGGAATTCTGTTGGTGATCATACCTTTGTCATTGCTTTATGTCGGTTCGCTTGTGGCATATATCGGTCTGTTTATCTTAACCTGGTTTTTACAGATTGATGAAAAGCCAGGAATCAAGCCGGCTATGCAAAGCACTCTAGAAAAAACTAGTTTTATGGATGTTTTTCCGATTATCAAGGGACTTCCGATTGTTTTCATGACACTATTGATGACGCTCATACCTACTATATTTCTGGGGGGCTTCAATCTTATGGTCATTAATATTAGCGAAATTCAGGATAGTTCTGCCATTAAAGGATGGATCTACACAGCAGAAGGGCTCGCTTTTATGCTCGGGGCTTTTTTCATCAAACAAATCAGTTTTAAGCTTTCACCTTACATTATTTTGTTTACTAGCGCCATAATAATCGGCATTGCTCAGATGCTGCTTTATTTTGCAAACATGCCATTATTGACCATCTTGGCTTTTTTATTTTTTGGTTTTTCCGTAGGCTGTTTTTTCCCGACTGCATCCACTATTTTTCAAACAAAGGTACCAAAGGATTTTCACGGCCGTTTTTTTTCCTTCCGTAACATGCTAGACCGCATTACCTTCCAGGTTGTCCTGCTCTTTACCGGTTTCCTTTTAGATCTTATCGGCTTGCAGCTCATGTCCGTTCTATTCGGGATTATATCCATTATCATGACTGCCCTTTTCTTCATCAAACACAATCGGCATCGAGCAGTCGAACAAAACAACAGCACAAAAGCATCATCCAATGGATGATGCTTTTGTGCAACTGTCCTTCTCACAAGGACACTGTCCATAAGTGGTGCCTAACACCCTTACCACTATTAACACAATATTAGCCTAGTTTTTTCATTTGGTCTTCTTTTATTGGGGTTGTTTCCCATGCTTCTACGTTTTTAAGTCCTTCTATGTTGGAGGTGTAGAATACTGGGTTTTGGCCGCTTGCCTTTTGCTTTTTATAATCGGCAAGAGCGGCGAAGGCGATTTTTCCTAGTAGAATAATCGCGATCAAGTTAATAATTGCCATTAGTCCCATAAATAAATCGGCAATGCTCCAGACAAAGCTCAACTCTGCTAATGAACCGAATGCAACCATTCCAACAACAGCCACACGGTATAAGTTTAGGACAACCTTGCTATTCTTAATAAATTCAATATTTGATTCACCGTAATAGTAATTCCCTACAACAGAACTGAAGGCAAATAATAATACGATGAAAGCAAGGAAAATACCGGCCCATGACCCTAATGACCCCTCAAGGGCATTTTGCGTTAAGATAATACCGTTGCTCTCTTTAGACGTATAAAGTCCTGATAAAAGAATAATAAATGCAGTTGAGCTACAAATAACGAGGGTGTCGACAAATACCCCAAGAGATTGAATTAATCCTTGTTTAACAGGGTGGCTGACATTTGCCGTTGCAGCTGCATTCGGAGCACTACCCATACCTGCTTCGTTTGAAAACAGTCCGCGCTTAATTCCATTCATCATTGCAGCACCAATTGCTCCCCCAGCCACTTCTTTAATGCCAAAGGCACTTTCAAAAATCAACTTAAAAACGCCAGGAAGTTCAGATATATTCGTTACCATAATATATAAAGCTATTAAAATATAGGCACCTGCCATGATTGGAACCATCCACTCAGCCACTTTAGCAATCCGCTTAAGTCCTCCAAAAATGATGACTGCCGTAATAACTGACAGAACAATCGCAATTACCGTTTTATTGAACCCAAATGAATTGTTTAACGAGCTTGTAATTGTGTTGGCTTGTACAGAGTTAAAGGCCAGTCCAAATGTAAGCGAAATCAAGACCGCAAATGTGACGCCCATCCAGCGGGCATTTAACGCCTTCTCCATATAATAAGCGGGGCCGCCTCGGAAGGTGTCACCATCTTTCACCTTAAAAATTTGCGCTAGTGTGCTTTCTACGAAAGCGGAAGCCGAGCCAATCAAAGCAATTAACCACATCCAGAATACGGCTCCTGGTCCACCAGTCGTGATGGCAATCGCTACACCTGCAAGATTCCCTGTTCCTACGCGTGAAGCCGTACTGATACAAAAAGCTTGGAAGGATGATATCCCTTTCTTATCACCCGTTGCCCCTTCACCCATTAGGCGAAACATTTCTCCCACCATTCGGAACTGGACAAACTTTGTACGGAAAGTAAAATATATCCCTGACCCTATTAATAATATAATTAGAACATATGACCAAAGTAATGTATTTGTACCATTTACGAAACTTTCGATTATTTTCATCTACTCATCCCCTTCTACCCTAAATTTTTATTTACTGATATAAATTAACAAATTCTCAGAAATATGACAATATATGAACTTTCCAGCGAATAGATGTTCCATTACTTTCATGAATTAAAAAATGCCTAAATGTCCTTGTTAAATCAAGTCAGTGAACATAAAGAAAACTCGCCGATTGGCGAGTCTTAAGGCGAAGACATAGGCTTAGTTGCACTTATGCCGATACGAAAATTATCCTTTCCTATCAGCTAATAAAAGAAGCGGTCCAACCGCTTCTTATTATTATAGTGTCACCACCAAATTTAGTGTCCACCCCACACGGACAGTGTCTTTTTGTGGTGCCTGACACCATTAGGAAACACGCTTTAAATGTTTGAATTGTCCTTTTGATAGGACGGTTCTCTCCAGGCGATGAGCCATTATTCCTGCTAAGACGGCTAGGACGATATCCTTTGGCAGCGGTGCAACCATCCATAACCATGCCATTTTGTATGTAAATCCTTCTGGTGCGGCTGCCCAAAATTTATAAGCAAAGTACATCCAATTTGTCCCGAAAAGGTAGTTTACGGCCATTCCGATTAAAGCAGCTATGATAAAGGCAGCCATACTTTTCTTCTTCTCGACAATTTTTCCAATGATAAAAGCAGTGAAAATATAAGAAATAATAAAGCCGAAGGTAGGCCGGAAGATGATGGATGGCCCTCCGATAAAATCAGCAAAGACTGGAACCCCTACTATGCCTACTAACATATAAACAATCATTGCAATAGATCCTAAGCGGCTGCCCAAAATGGCTCCTGCTAAAATAGCAAAAAAGGTTTGCAGTGTAATCGGAACCCCGCCAACATGCAAAAACGGAGCAATAGTAGCAATGTTCGCACCAATTGCCATCAGTGCCACAAACATTCCCGCAAGTGTTAAATCAATTGCCCTAAATTTATTCATCTTTGTTCTCCCACCCTAAAATATTATTGATTGTTATAAATCTAAAATAAATGGTAGAACATGCTATTGTCAACCTAAAAATTATTTTAGTTAACAATATAACAATAATACTGGAAATAAATTTCTTCAATCAAACGTTTTATTAATCTTTCACCATAAATACTCTTGAAAAAAATCCCCTTTTCCAGCAAAACTTTTCCACATTTTTCTAAGGAATTAGACTATCATGATTATTAGTAAAGCCCTTTTCAGGAAGCTTAAGAATTCAATTACCGTTTAGGAGGCTGAAAATGAATAAAGAAAAGATACTTGAGCTTTTTAATAAGCATTTGCGAATTGAAATAACCTACCCAAACTATCTTAGAGAAAGAACCAATACAGTTATACGGCAGTTTTCGTCTACAAACGAACCCGGATTTGTAATCTATTCGGAAATAAATGAGACAAACGCTGATACTGTAATTGATGAACAGATAGCTTATTTTGCTCAATTAAAACAATCATTTGAATGGAAGGTTTTCGATTACGACCAGCCGAATGACATAGTGGAAAAATTGCGATCTCGAGGCTTTTCCATCGAAGACCAAGAAGCTCTGATGGTAATTGATTTAACTGAGAGTGAGCATTTGCTTCACATTCCTGCTCAGCCAGAAATAAAGCAAATCACAAATGAACAGGGAATATGGGATATCATGAGTCTTGAGGATGAAGTGTGGGGATCAAGTCACCAAGAACTGGGCGAGCGACTTTTAAAGGATTTGCAAAATGATGCGGTCCACTTATCTATATATGCGGCCTATGTGAATGGGAAAGCCGTCAGCGCAGCATGGATGTACTTGCATAAAGGCACACCTTTCGCAAGCTTATGGGGAGGTTCAACCTTATTGGAGTTCCGGAAAAAAGGTTTTTATAGCTCGCTGCTTGGAATCCGTGCCCGTGATGCTGCAGCAGCAGGCTATCAATTGCTAATGGTCGATGCCAGCTCTATGAGCGAGCCCATTCTCCAAAAACATGGATTCGTCTGTCTCGCTCGCTCTACACCCTGCATGTCACCTGAAAACTCATGAAAATTTTATCAATGATACTGGTGTCAGGCACCACTAAAAGACCTGTGTCCGCCACAGGCTGACACAGGTTGTAACGGACAGATTAAGTCATTTATGGCGGCAGTTTTTGCAGACTTTGATGGTTTGGTTTGTTTCTGTTTTATGTGGGTACAAGAGCTTTATTCCTGTTCTTCACAAAGCGGGCATGTCCCCCGCCCATTTGAAGGCAGGCTGCTGATTGTTTTTCCTCGGTTCCTTTTTGCCATTCTCCATCATCCTATTCATAAAAAAGTTCGTTTCTTTATTTAATGTTGAACTGGAACAAAGGTTGATAGGCATTTAATGGTTTTTGTCACAATAGAATGCTAGAATCCCGCAAGTAATATATAACAACTTTCCTTTTACAAAACTACACAGAAAGCAACAAAATTAAACAAAAAAAACAGCCAATTACCTATTTACTATTTTTGGAAAGTATTATGGAATAAAATCTAGTAGTTTTAAACTTCAAAACTTAATAGAGTAATAGAGTGGAACAGGACTTTTTAAATAGGTGAAACAATCTATGCTTTAATATACAAAAATAAAGTATTATATTTTCCCAATAAAATTTTTGTAGAGCAAAATTTAATCTGCCCCTGATTTTACGACACAATATTATGAATATTCAATTTACAATAAACTTGTATTAAAATTTGTTGTAATTTGGGGGTGCAGTTTTTGGCAAAAACGAAAAAACAGAAATGGAAAAGGAATCTATTGGTTATGACTACAGTAACCGGACTAGGGATCTCCACATTTTACCCAGGCCTTAGTATTCCGGTTACAGCGGTCGAACAGTCTGACCAGCCGATTCCTAAGGAAGAATCTGTCTCAATTGTTCAACTAGTAGTACCGGATGATAAGGCAAAGGACAAGCTTCTCGAGCTTGACATTGACCTTACCCACCGAATCGAAGAACATGATGGTGTCTATGAAGTGGATGCCGTTGTCACACCATCAGAAATTGCCATGTTAAAGACTTTTGGCATCTATGTAAAGGATACTCTGATCACAGAAAACCAATGGAATGCACGAGTGACAGAGCGGCAATCTGCTGTTCAGCTCCAAGCGAGTCTGACTGCGTCAGAGGATACTCTTAAAGTTCTCCGAGCAAATCATTTTACCAATCAATCCGCCACATTCCTTTATCTCGAAGTGAAATCGAGCGCCGGAGCAACAGCAAGCACAGCCCTTAAAGCAACTTGGACTGAGAACGGCGAGGAAAAATCCGCCACACTTTCTAGATTAGTAGATTACGGTGAATATTTATATCACTATTTGCTTCTGCCAGTTAGCGCCATTCCTTCATCTGTCAAAATCGAAAGTAATCTTGGCGGAACAGCTACTAGCTCCGTTACTGAATGGCTGGGGCAGGAACCGAAACATCCAAAAACAGATTATGTCACGGATTTTGTTGACCACTATATGGCACCAAATGAATTATATGAACGTGTCCAAAAGCTAGCAAAAGAATTCCCTAACTTAGTAGAAATCATTGACATGCCAAACAAAACAAACGGATACAGACGTCTTGCCCAGGCAACCATTGGCGGCACGACCAATCTCGCTGTCGTTGTTTCCTCAAAAGCATGGGGGTATCAGGGCGGTAATGATATATCGGTAGAATTCAAAAATCCTGGAACCAATAATGCACCACTAAAAGTAACTGTGGATGGTAAAAAGATTTTAGTAGATTTAGCTACTGATTCGTTAGGCAAAGCCACAAGTACTGCCGCACAAGTGGTCAGCGAACTAAATGCAAAGGCTGGCCAACTTGTTTCCGCGACTACATATCGCGGCAATGCTGGAGCTGGTGTTGTTGCACCAGCGACCGCGAAATTAACGGACAACCTAAACGCACCTGCGGATGTTTCCCGTGATCCGTTCACGGTTAAGGCAATCCGAATCGGAAAGCATCGTGACGGTTCCAAGCCGGGTGTCCTTGGTTACGCTCAAGAGCATGCCCGTGAATGGGTGACACCTCTCGTGACCATTGAAACGGCGGAACGACTGCTGCGAAACTACAACCATGATAGTGAGACGAGAAAACTTGTTGATAACCTGGATATCTTCCTAGTTCCATCTGTAAACCCTGATGGTGCCAATTACAGCTTTTATGATTACAATATGCAGCGCAAAAATATGACAAACCACTGCAGTCCTGCCGAAGCTGATCCAGGATACCGTAATTCTTGGGGAGTTGACCTTAATCGTAACCACTCTGTCGGTTCCGCATTTGATGGCTATATCGGCGCATCGATAACAAATTGCCGAAGCGAAACTTACGCCGGTCCATCTGAAAACTCTGAACCAGAAGCAAGAAACCTTGTCTGGCTTGCTGATCAAAATCCGAACATCAAATTTGCTATGAATATTCATAGCTATGGAGGCTACTTCATGTGGTCACCAGGTGCTTACGATGCAAAACGTACAACCCTGCCACGTCCATCTGCTGGGGAAGAAGCCTTCTATTGGGCAGCATCAGATGTTATCTTAAATGACATTCAGGATCACCGCGGAACGGTTATTCTCCCAAGCCGTACTGGCCCAATTCCTGATGTACTGTACTCCGCTGCAGGCAACTCCGCAGACTATCTTTGGTATGAAAAAGGGATTTACGCTTGGAACTTCGAAGTAGGAGCTGATTTATGGAATAAGGATACGAAAAGATGGCAGGCAGTTGGCTTCCAGCCATCATTTGCAGAAGGTCACGAAGAAGCAATGGAATTTTCCAATGGTTTGATCAGTTTGATTAAAGTAGCCTATAATAATGCGAAAGACCATCAGAGACCTTCATCAAAAGCAACGCCTGGAAACGGTAAATACACAGGCCCTGTTGATGTTAAGATTGAAACAAGTGAGCCAGCCACCGTCTATTATACACTCGACGGCAGCCGCCCTACCTTCCAATCAGCTAAAATCAAATTAAGCGGGACCCGCGAATTTGCAGAAACGTTAAAAATCGATAAAACAACAACCATTAATTATTTCGCTGTGGACGCCGCCGGAAACATTGAGAAAAATTACAATCCATTAAGCAATGGGAATAACTTTAACTCTGTAACCATTACAATTAAATAACCGGTATAAAGGAGTTGGCCTTACAAGGTCAACTCTTTTTCATTAGAGACTTTGAGTTTGATAGCTTTTCTACTATGCCTCTGTTAACACTTTTTAAAAACAAACTAATCGTTACACCAAAAAAGCCTGATTCATCGCTGAATCAGGCTCTTTCTATCATTATTCTTTTCAGAATTTTAATAGGCTGACAAAACGATTTGCTGATAAACTTCAGGTACAAGGCCAGTCTATTATTTTTCAAAAATCGCATTGGATAGCAATCGGAACAGGTAGTCCGTATGGTCACGGAAGCCCGCCTCTAAACCAATCAAGGTTACGTCTTTATCCTGCTCTTTAACCATAACAGCCTGACCTTTGGCAGAAGCGTTATTTTTCCAATGGCCAGCCACGAAGAAATCGTTACTGTTTTCATAGGTTGCGACTACTTTATCGTTTCCAGTATTGGTATACCATGCTGGACGATAGACAAACCCAAGATCCTCCCGGCCATAACCGGCAGTTAAACCAGTGCCTTCATAGTTAACCTTCACAATTCCGTTACTATTAGATCCTCCAACATTAATGGTGTCATCCGTTAGTCCGAGGGTTTTCGTGGCCTGTGACGCACTTGATCCTACTGCAATATATTTGCCGCCGTTGCCAACAAAGTTCGTAATGTTCGCTTTCAACTTAGCTTCTTGTGCCTTGTCTCGTAAACCAAATTCCTTGTTTGCCTCGCTTAAGTTTGAGGATATCAAGCTAGCTGTACCGCTATAAACAAAGACTTCAAAACCGTTAACTCCGTTTTCTGCTACTTCAACCGGTGACACTTCGGTCACGTCGAAGCCAAGTCGTTTCAGGGCTAACTTTGTCCCGCTGTGGGACTGGACTTTCCCCATTCCGCCGTCCTTTAAAATAGCTACTTTTAAACTTGATAATACCGTTGCATCAGCCGGTACTTTAGAGATGCTTTCAACCTGCAATCCAGATGCTTTCACAGCACCTGATATAGTATTGCCTGCTGCTTCTGTGTAATAGTTGCCCTTTGCATCACGTTTTACTACGACACTTTGTTTAAGCAGCGTATTTACTAGCTCGATAGATTTGACAGAGCTATTCGAAATTAAGTATGGACCTTTGCCGGAAACCGATCCTTGCTCAGCAATTTTGTTTACTTTTGTTGTTGTCACATCAATAGAACTTTCTGAAGCCACTGCTTTAAAGCCCCAAAGCTCCGGTAAACTCCATGCTGAAATATCATACATCGCAGCAGTATCGTTTGAGATGTCTTCTCCGTCCCAAAGCATGGTGTTGGCTAAACCTGCCTTGGCCTGATCCATCTTAACGATAAACGTTCCTTTAGGATATGATTTTCCATCCACGACAAATGCTTTCGGTGCTTGAACCACTTCAATGTCATTATTAATTAAATGATTGACAGCTTTATGCGTTACAGTAGGGTCTTTTTCATCGACTGGAAGGATATAGGCTTTAGGGAAGAATCCATCCTTGTGGAACGGATGATCAAAATTAATCCCACGTTTAAACATTTCAATTTGGTCAGTAATCATAGCCTGCTTGTTCTCTGTCGCAAAATTAAGTGCACCGATAATGGCGTTATACATCCAGCGGACTCCGTCCCAATCATTCGTTGGTGTTTCTAAAGTATGTCCATATGCGCCATGGTACATCGCATACATTGGAGTGAAGATTGGCGGATAATCATCCCATCCGTCCTGATCATTACGCTGTGGAACGTAAACGCCTTTCATATTTTGATATAAACTATTTGATGAAAATTTATCCTTTTGGCTCATTATCTGAGCTTCCATCGCTTCAGCCTGTTTATAAGCCCACTTGTTATATAAATCATACTCGTAGTTTGGATTATGCGGCGGTGTACATGGTTCAATTAATCCCTGTAGGTTTGGCGCGTAGTTTTTCACGTATCCATGCGTATCAAGAAATACCATTGGGTTCCATTCTTTAATTAGGTCAACAGTTTCTCTTGTTTCTGGCTGGGATTGTGTAATAAAATCACGGTTCAAGTCAATTCCTTCGCCATTAAAACGAGTGGCATCGACACGTCCGTCCGGGTTTTGCACGACGTTGAATATAAGGATGTTGTTGGCGAGGATATTTTTCGTCTCTTGGTCATTTTCTGTTGCAAAACGTTCAATTAACTGGAGGAGAGCGTCGGTCCCGGCGAATTCCGTGCCATGGATAGAACCATTGATCATGATTGGAACTTTAAAATCCGGATTACCTGCAATCCAATCTTGAGCTTTTCCCGGGTTTTTAAACATTTGCTTTCTTAAAGCCTGGATTTTTCCAAACTTTCCTTGCGTTGTGGGGTCAGCAATCGTCACGACATATAGAGGATGCCCATCCGCTGACGTACCGCGAACTTCAACTTTGACCCGGTTTGATTGCTTCTCAATCTCTAATAATTTTGCTCCGATTTTTGAGAATTTTACAAAGTCATAGTTTTCACTATTAAACTTACTACCATCCTGCTCTTCGTATACATTGACGTTTGTCCATTTTGGACCCTCTGCAAATCCTGCTGTCCAAGGAACTGCAGTAATTAATCCTACTGCTAAAATACCGGCAACCACTCTCTTTTTCTTCATTCACAAACCTCCATTTTCTAATAATTATTAATAGTATGAATATTCACAAACTAATTCCATTTTAATAGAAAACATATAAAATTCCATCGGACTTTTATCCTATACATTAATAACTATCATTAGTTATGATTAGAAAAAACAAACGATGTAATTAACACGAAAAAGGACTTGGAGATTATCCTTGTCCTTTAACATGTTGTGATATGAAATATGGATTTGATGTCTTTTTGGATTATCTACTCCAAAAACTGTGCTGCTTAGTGGTCAACACTTCTCCCTTTTCAATTTAAACTCACAATGATTTAGGTAATCATGGCAGATCCTTATTCACCACAAACCAAGTGTTATTTAGACCATGGCCTTTAGTATCTCCTGGAACGTAATCTTTTTGGTAGTAATACAAAGGGTATCCTTTATAGGTTGTTTGTTTTTGGCCATCTTTCCTTGTGATTGTTCCAAAATCTTTTGCTTTGAACCCGTCTGTAGTCTTGATCGTTTCTTGATAGAACGGCTGCCATTCTGCAATACATTCGTCAATACACTGACTAAAATCTGGAGTATCTTTGCTAGAATAATAAAGCGTGATTCCACTCATGTCCGCTAAATATTTTCCAAATTTATCTGATTTTAAAACTTGTAGTTTCTCTTGTTTATCGGCGATTATTTTTGATTTAAATTCAGAGATGGCCATGTTTAATGAAGATATTGCCTTTTGAACTGCTTCATTTGTTAATGGTAATTGAGCATAAATCTTCTTTGCTTCTCCAATGCTGGAAGCGAACACAGCTTTATCAGCTTCATTAAATTGTCCTGATTTATTCCCAATAACTCCACCCTTATAAATACTTTCAGCCAATTCAATTGTTTCTTGAAGATTCTTCTTGTTTTTTTCATCCTGCACAGGAATTGATTGACGGAGCTGCTCTAACTTATTCATTAAGGCAGGAACATTCGAATCTAATTCATAAGGATACATCGTTAATAATGTCATGACCTCCGCCCTAATAGCATCGTCTCCTCTGTCAAGATGATATAGTTGTAAACCATCTTCCACTAATGCTTTATACTTACTATAATCATTTGTTTTCCCGTACACTTCAAACTCAAAGAAACAGTAGCCCCAGCCCGTTGCTCTTTTGATTCCTTGAAACTTTACATATCGTGCTTTAGTCGGGTCAAAAGTAGATTCTTGAAGCCCCTCTTTCCCGTGAAACACCCCATCATTCGGAAGAACATTCACCCAATTTTTATTATCATTTGAAACTAGGACCTTATACGTTTCTGCATAGGCCGTTTCCCATTGGATAGAGACTTTGCTAATCTCCTTTTCTTCCCCTAAATCAACAGACCACCAAGCAGAATCCGCGTCTGGCTTTTGATAATCTGAAGCCCACTTGGTACCGCTTTTTCCATCAACTGCAAATTCCGGTCCAACCCAATCCACCTCTGAATCTCTCGCATATGCTTGTTTATTTAAGGCGTAATTGACATCTCCTAAAATGTTGATGGTACGGTTGTTGATACGTAAATTATCAATACTCCCTTTAAATGCGTTAGATAAACTTCCTATTTTTTCAAGTGGTAAAACAAAGGTAGTTTGCTTCTGTTCCGTATATTCATTCCCGTTAATATATAAGGTGGTTTTTGTGTTGTCACCCTTTAATAATATATTTGTCCACTGATCATAAGGAAGTTTATAATTAAATTCTTGGCTGTAATTTTCACTTGAGAGAACAATCTTATTCTTTGAGATCTTTAGTTGACTATTCTTCGAATCTAATAAGATGGCATTTTCAGGGTTGTCTTGGTCAGGTTTGATCCAGAAGGAGGTTGTCCAGCCGAAACCCTGGTTTTTTAAACCGGTTTCAACATAACTACTTCCGCCTTTAAGCTTTAATCCTTTATTCATTTTTCCTTCCGTGAATTCGGTATTCTTTGGACTACCGTGATAATTGTTTCCTGACGTATCCTGAAGATTATCATCAAACGCATATTGAATGATGTTTCCATCTTTATTATTCGTATTTATATGGTGGGATAAGCTCGTATTTGGTGCCTCACCAATCACGGAAGCCAAACCGCTAAATTTCGTAAAATCCTGTTTTGTGTCGCCCCCGTTCCACATTTTCTCTGCCAGGACTTGTACCGATGGTAAAATCCGATCGTGAGAATCAGCCATGGTAATGCCCTTTGGATAAGAAACATCATTCCAAAGAGCAAACATCGCTCCCTTTAACTGCGGGTGCCCATATGGTAATGTGGAATCATGAAACTTATTCGCTTCCCAATTTTCATATAAATTCTTTACATCAAGGTAATCATGGTAATAACCTGCTTTAGGAACAATATAAAGATTCGCGTCATCAGTGTTAATAATATTATATCCCTGGTCTAGCATTTCCTCCGGTTTAGAAAAACCAGTACTCCAAACATTCATCGTAGTGTTTGTATCAACAGGGGTGGTTCCCTTATATTCAGTGAGCCCGCCCCATATTAGTGGATGTTTCCCTTTTGCGTTAATAAATTTTATCAGATGGTCCATATACGCCCTGAAATCTTCCACGTCCTTCTGTGTCGGCGTGTGATATTCATCCGTTCCTATATGAACGTCGGGACCGATAAAGGTAGGGTTCGGGCCATCGATGTATTCACTGAATAAACCCTCGACGAATTGGATGGTCTTTGGTTTTGTAACATCCATTCCTCCATGTCCATTTGCCAGCTCTTTGTCATAATTAATGAAAGCCCCAGAATGTCCGGGTGTATCAAACTCTGGAATAACATTTACCCCATAGTTCATTCCTAATTGTTGGAGGCTGCGAAATTCTTCTTTTGAATAATGCTCCGGACTCGCGAGCCCAGGAAAGCGCTCACTTTCAAGTCTAAAAGCATACGTCGTACCATCCGCAAATGGACTCCACACATCATCATTCAAGTGAATCTGGAAATTGGACATTTTATACCAAGATAATAGTTTTACATAATCACGTAAAAATTCGGTCGTGTAAAACTTTCTAGCAACATCCAGCATGAACCCTCTCTCTTCATTTGCGGGATAATCTCTACTGATTCCTTTTGGAATGGTTGTTTGATTCTGCTTTAAAATTTGCAATGCTGTCCGGGTCCCATAGAATACTCCATCCACTTGAGCAGATGTTATCGTTATGTAATCGTTTACATCGAAGATATATCCTCCACTTGTTAAATAGCTAAGGTCTTTCTCCAATGTTAGATAAAGATCCCCCTTAACAGGAGTTCCATAAACAACATTTAGCTGAAAGCCATTCACTTCTTTTAAATCCTTTGCTGTTTCTTCTGCTGCCGTTTGTAGCTCATTTTTATAGGAAGTATTCACGACAATTCTAGAGGAATCGGTTAATTTAAACTCTCCTTCATGCCCAAACCATTCCCTTAAAGATGGTATCACTTTAGGTTCCGGATTAGCACTTTCATTTGCTTTATATTGACCTGGTACATTTACAGCTATATTTTTCGTAATGCCACAAATTGAAGGATTCTCTTTATCTTCCACTTTAAATAATAGATTGACTGGCGTATCCACAAGCGGTTTATGGATTTCGCCGCCAAGATCAATGACAGGTAGCTTATCGCTGCCAAATAAACTAATTTTATAACCTTCCGGCACCTCCGGCATAGTTATTTTATTGGAATCGGCAGTTAAATCGGGTATAGAGGTAATGCTGTTTACAATTTCATTTATTTTACTATAACCATAGACTTCGAATTCATAAAAAGCATAGCCGAAAAGCTGCCCTCTAACCGGTGTTCTTTCAATACCTTGAAACTTAACAAACCTTGCTTGAGATTTATCAAGTTTAATAACTTCTTCTTTATCACTATAATCCTTACTTTCAAGAACTCTATTGTCCTTAAAGGCATTCTCCCATGTCTTCCCATCATTCGAAATCAATAGTTTCCACTTGGCAGCTGGTGCATCTCCCCAGTGAATGACAACCTGATCTAATTCGGATACCGCCCCCAGGTCCACATACCACCAGGAACTGTCTGCATTTGGGTTCATCCATCCGGGTGCAGACGACCACTTCGTATTAAGATTACCATCCACAGCATATTTAGAAGACACATAGTCTACTTCATGGTCTGAGTCAAATGTTGGCTTATTTAGCGCTAGATTTTGATTATTGGCAGCATGAACCTTAGTAGGTGGAATACCCGTTATCACCATACTAATCAACAGAGCAAAGACACAAAATACTGATACAATTCTTTTTCTCATTTCTTATCCTCCTTTAATAAATTTGTACCCAGAAACCCAACCCATTAAATAAAAAAATTTATACAAAAAAGGCATGGAGAAATAATAAAGGGTGTAAATCCTCCATTATTATCTCCATGCCTGATCGTATCAGTTACATGAGATCTATTATTTTACTTTATCTCCATGATACCATGTTTTAACACCTACACAATGCCTTTTATGAAATTTATCTCTTTTTTGTATTTTGTTATATAATTAACCTTTTTCTAGTCTAACGCAAACAATGATTTGTTAAGAAAAGCGTAAGGCGCCTGACTATCGGCGACAGGCACAAGAAGGGATAAAAGGGGTCAGTTCCCCGTTGTGGTAAAGTAGCGGGGGAACTGACCCCAAAAATCGGAAATTAGTTTTTTATTTTTACACATAGGCCTTTCTTGGTTCTAAAATAATCTCATTTAATTTTAGGTTCACTGGGTTCGCGATGGTATCTCCAACCGGACATGTCTTTTCAATAAACGCTACAAACTCTTCAACTTTTTCTCTAGGTGCATCCGTTGCAATATGAAAGTTAAAACGAATATCAGAATAACCGCGACGAACATCAGATTTATTCATAAAGCCATCTGTGTCAAGATCCCCTTCCACATCAATCCATAGATCATCAAATTCTATTTTGAACTTTCTAGCATACACACGAGCTACGATCGCTTGGCAAGCACCTAATGCTGCTAAAGTCAACTCTACAGGATTCATACCAGTATCCGTTCCGCCTAATTCCTTTGGCTCATCAATGGTTATCTCGAAATTACGAGATTTAGCTTTAACTTGAACACCCTTCTGTAAATGGGCAGCAGCTTTAAAGGTTGTCATTGGCATAGTTCATTCACCCTCCTATGGTGGTGTAATGTTACTTCCTAATATATTTTCTATCTACACTATAAATATAAGCGCTTTCATTTTAATAGTCTATGGATATATTGTGAAATATTGAGCAAAATAAGAAAGATTGTTTTAACAAGTGCTTTTGCCTTTACGGATGTCATGCCAGTAAACAGAAAGGGATTGGGATTCTCAACTCCCGGGCGATTAAGCAAAAATCCTCTACCGAACATAACCATAATGTGGCCACTATAGTATGTTCTTAAGTAAAGGGCCAATTGGAATAGAGCTAACCGGTAAAACTTATGTCCACTCCGCAGGCACATCTGGACAATCCTTTAATATCTCTAACAAGAAATCCAATTCCCACAAATCGTCGGTTGTTAAATGTGGATTAAGTTTTTCTAAAATTCTCATACATCGGACTTCCTTATCAATATACTTTTACCCCTACCTAGATTTTAATAAGACAAAGAACACCCTCCGGTTCAACTAGATTGAACCTCTAAAAGTACTAAACCCAAAAACGAATTTTTAGCTGCTGCACGCCAATTATCCCGTTTCCATAAAATATCGTAAGAGCGAAAATGTTATTTTCTATCCCAAAGGGAAAGTTGTGGTGCTTATCTATGAGGAATTCCCCGGCTTATCACCATTCATTTCAAAATCTTCAAGAGAATGGACTGTCGTTCGAACAGGTCTTTGAACGGATTGTTACCTTTATGAAAGGTAATCCAAAAGGACATTACCGCCTTATGGTAGGAACAGATTCACAGGTTCATAAATCCCAGACCACGTTTATCACTGGAATTGTGATTCAAAATGAAGGAAAAGGTGTATGGGCTTGCATTAGAAAAGTGAATGTTCCCAGAAAAATGACCCATTTACATGAGCGGATCTCACTTGAACTTTCATTAACAGAAGAGATTGTTTCCATGTTCACCGAGGAAAGAAAAAATGAGTTAATCAATATTATCCTTCCACATCTTTATCAAGGGGCAACCTTCACGATGGAAGGTCATATCGATATCGGGGCTGGCAAGCGTAACAAAACAAGTGAATTTGTAAAAGAAATGGTAACAAGAATCGAATCCATGGGAGTAGAGCCGAAAATCAAACCGAATGCCTTCGTCGCCTCCAGCTATGCGAACCGTTACACCAAATAAGGGTGTCAGGCACCACAAAAGGACAAATGACCTCGAATGGTGCCTGACACCCTTATTACGATATCCATGTTATATATATTTCAATTCTACCTTTACGGTGGTGCCCTTGCCGAGTTGGCTTTCAATTTTCATTGTGCCGTTATGTTCTTGAATGATTTTGTTGCTGACCGTTAGACCAAGTCCAATTCCTTTGTCCTTGGTGGTGTAAAATGGTGTTCCCAAAAAGTCCATGAGCTCCGTGTCGATTCCAATTCCTTCATCGGAAAAACTAATTAATACTCTTTTCCCCTCTATTTTTTGGACATCAATATGGACGATACCGCCGTGCTGCATAGATTCAATAGCATTTTTTAAAACATTTACAAAGACTTGTTTCAATTGGTGCGGGCTGCAAAGTAAATCGATCTCATCTGTATGGTAGTGGTTTATAATTTGCACATTATGTAGTAATGCTTGTGGATGAAGAATTTTAACCGTGCTTTCCAAGATTGAATTTAGACTTTCCACCTCAAATTGAATGGCTTGAGGTTTAGCGAGCGACATAAATTCATTGACAATTATATCAATCCGGTCTAGTTCATTCGTGATAATCAATAAATAATCTTCTTGCTTTTCTTTATCAGTTGTACCTTTCAAAAGTTTGGAAAACCCTTTTAATGAAGTCAAAGGGTTTCGTATTTCATGCGCAACCCCAGCAGCTAATTGCCCGATAATTGAAAGACGGTCTAAATTACGCAGCGCATCATCATTTTTTACCCTATCAGTAATATTTCTGCCAACCGTCACAAAGGATTCAAGCTCATTTTTTTCATTATAAATAGGAGACATAGTTGTCTCGGAAACAATTACTTCATTGCTCTCAGTTCTAATTTTTGTCTGAAACAGCTGAGGCTCACCCGTTTCGATTAGGTTTTGATAAGCGCTATCGAAATGTTCCTTATCCTCAGGTAAAATAAGATCATATACTGTTTTGTCGAATAATTGTTCCGGCGTATACCCAATCCCTTTTTCATGTGAGGGAGAAGCATAGATAATCTTCTTATCATATGAATAAAGCTTTATCATATCTGCTGTATTTTCCGTAATTAATCGATACAATTCACGCGTTCTTTTCAATTCTCTTTCCATATTTACTCGCTCTGTAATATCACGATAAAGGGCGAAGATGGCAATTATTTCTCCCTGCGAATTTCGGAAAGGAGAATAAGAAACAGCTATATCAAGAATGGTGCCATCCTTATGGCAGCGCTGCATATTAATATTATGAAAGGTTTTGCCTTGTTTTACTGCATTTACAATCTCTATCACCAATTCAGACATTGGAAATTCGTCGAATCTTCTTCCCAAAACATCTTCTTCTGTATAGCCAAATATTCTGGTATACATTTGATTTATCCGAATAAACCGATTCTCCATATCGACAATACAGATTCCATCAGCAGTACAGTTAAGAAAAAGATCAATTAATTCATCAGGATTATAGACAACCGTTTCATTTTCTTTTCCAAAAATCGGGAAACACTTCGCCATAGAGATCTCTCCAAACACATCAATAATACTATCAATTTCCATTTTACAGAATTTTTCAGTAAAGGAAAGAAGTATTTTTAGAATGGTGTCTGGTACCACAATAGGACACTTTTTTCTGTGTGTGGATGTTCTTTTGCCGTACAAAAGCTTGGTCCATATGTAAGGACCAAGCTTTTTGTTTTGTTATGCTTCGTATAATCTCTTTTTCTACAATGCTTCTTCTACTTCTTTTTTCAATATATCGAAATAATTATCCATTCTTTGTCAGCCATTAATTGTGGATTATTTTTTTGCTGCTATTTTCTAATCATACAAATCACCTTTTTTCAAGATTAATTCCCCAAATAGATGGTCTTGACATGCTCTAAATTTCGATACACAGTTTCCCTTTCTGCCGTGATTAATGTCAACCTTTTATTAACAGCTTTTTTCAGTAATCCTATTTTTTCACTGCTGTCACCACCATCGATGACGACCAGCTGATTCTCTAACTTTTTACATTGCTCGTCGAAGCTTCTAGCTAATGGAATCTTTGCTGGATTTACAGGAAGAAATTTACTATCTAAGGAATACGGCGTTGCATTTTCAGGATATGGGATCAGCCATTTAACATGGTTCATCGAAATAAACACTGTTTTATATACCGGGGAGTAAAAGACAAAATAGTCATTCATAATACTCGTTAAATAGCCGTGAATCGCCTTATTCCCTGTTACATACACTTCAACAAATCTCCCCTTAGCATTGGTTAATATTCTTCGAAATGAAATCACCTGTGACTCCGATTCGAGCGGCTTTTCTGAAGGGGGTTCATAGTAAGTACTGTTTTCCTCTTTTTTCGATTCTTTTATCCGCTGAATATGAACCGACGGAATATATAGAAAGGACCCCGTTTTCCCCACATATAAAACAATAATATCTAATCCAGAATCAACTAGTATTCCAGAGTAAAAATACCCGCCAGAAATCTCAATTTCTATATTTTTCCCCATTAAATCGCTAAACTCATACATTGTTCATTCTCCTTTTCCCTGTTCGCTCTGGTTATGCGTTCATCTATCCAATGCAAGTAATCTACGATGTTATCATGAGACAGCTCTGCCTCCTTGAATAGTTACTCCGCTCATGTCCCGCCCTTCCATTTATCACTCTTGTTACTGTGTACTTTATTTATATGTGCCGCTATAGATACAGGCTCTAGGTTTGTACCCGATTCCCGTTAATTCCACAATAATCTAGATAAATCGAAAAAGAAGAAGCTCCTTGCTAGGTACTTGCCCCGAGCCCCTAGGCGCTGGAACTAGACAAAAAGGGTGTCAGGCACCCTGAAAGGACATTTGTCCATTTCCATTGGTGCCTGACACCCCTATTTTTAGCTTATTAGTCACAACTTATAGTTTTTGTTCTTTTTCTAAGTGGCGGTATTTCTAAATAGGTAACCATTCTCCATATCCATTCCAATGGACCGTATTGAAAGAAATGCAGCCAGATTGTGCTAAACATAAACTGGATGATATAAATCGTTAAACATAGGTAAAGAGATTGTATAAAGGTAATATTGTTGAATAAATTTAGCATATTACCAGCCAGATAGATTAGGGCTGTTTGCGAAATATAGTTTGTTAGCGCCATCCGTCCGTAGCTTTTTAATGGGGATAACACTTTTTGAAAAAATGAAGATTGCAACAGTAACACAAGGAGCCCAACATAAAAAGCCGAGATAATCGGTCCGATTGAAATCCCAATGCTTAAAAATTGCTGCATCTTCTTGAAGTCTATTTCCGCACCATTACGAAATACACCCGGGGCATATTGATATTGATAAATAAGGCCTAAAATACTTAAACCAAACATGATACTTGTAAAAAGGATTACCTTATTACGTTTTTTGGATAGCTCCTCAAACACATGATATTGACCTGCTGCAATTCCCAATAACATCAGAGGAATAACCATAAAGAGTTTGAATGAAAAAATCCCCATAACGATTAACATGGCAGTTCCAAACACAAGATTAACTACCCTATTCGCTTTGTAAAATGGCAAAATAATTAGCCCGCAAATTGCGTAAACCGTTAACGCCTCGCCTGGATGGAATCGGACATGGACCAAGCCCATAATAAATAAAGCGATAATACGCCTTAGGAATAATACATATCCATTCCTTCCTTTTGCATTGGCCCGTGTGATAAAAATATAAAATCCGACCCCAAACAAAAAGGTAAATATCGTATAGAAGCGCCCTTCCACAAATAAATATAAAAACCTCCAGTAAAAAGCCTCTATGGTGTGGGGTGATGGCAGCTTCACCGACAGCAACGGGATAATATTCACCAAAATAATCCCAATCAGTGCAAACCCTCGTAAATAATCCAGCAAATCAATCCGTTTTCCTACATCCATTACCTGTTTACTTCTAACCATTTCCTGTTCATTCCCAACCATTTCCTGTTCACTTCCAACCATTACCTTCTCCTTTATAGTGTAAATGGTGCCTGACACCCTTAATACTATTTCTCCCATAAATATACAACAATTATATCATTGGAAAAGGAAAAACGCTTTGATTTGATGGTTCAAAGCGTTTGTTGTAGTTTATTATTGTGATATTTTAATCAGATATGGGATTTAAACCGTTTCCCCAACCGGCTGCAGCATGGTTCCATTAGCAGCATAATTAGTGTGCCAAGAAAAAGCCTTCTCCAGCACATGCGGGGTTTGTCCGCCCCCCTCAAGCGCCTCCTGGTAATATTCACGAAGCTGCTTACGGTACATTGGGTGGACACATCGTTCGATAATTAATTCAACTCTCTGTCTTGGTGCCAAGCCGCGCAAGTCGGCATACCCTTGTTCAGTAACAATTACATCAACATCATGCTCGGTATGATCTACGTGTGAAACAAACGGGACAATGCTCGAAATCTTACCATCTTTGGCAATCGATTTCGTCACGAATATGGCTAGGCGGGCATTGCGGGCAAAATCACCTGAACCCCCGATTCCGTTCATCATTTTCGTCCCTGAAACATGAGTGGAATTGACATTGCCATAGATATCTAACTCCAGCGCTGTATTTATCGAGATTAAGCCTAATCGGCGGATGATTTCCGGATGATTAGATATCTCCTGCGGCCGCATGATTAAGCGATCACGGTATTTTTCAAAATTCCCATAAACCTCTTTCATTCTTCCATCGGAAAGGGTAATCGAGCAGCAGGATGCGAAACGAACCTTACCGGCATCGATTAAATCAAAAACTGCATCCTGTAATACTTCAGAATAAACCTCTAAGTCTGTAAACTCTGAATCTAACATGCCATGGAGAACCGCATTTGCAACCGAGCCAATCCCCGACTGCAGCGGGGCAAGGCTTTCCGTCAGCCGGCCAACCTTCACTTCCGTACGTAAAAATTCAATTAGATGATTCGCCATAATCACAGTCTCTTCATCAGGTGGAACAATCGTTGATGGTGAGTCAAGCTGATTCGTAAACACAATCCCTCTTACCTTCTCTATATCAATTGGAATCCCCATCGTTCCAATTCGATCATCAGACTTTTTCAACGGAATTGGGTCCCTCTCCCCTTGCTTCCCAGGATCATATAAATCATGTAACCCCTCAAGATTAACTTGATGTGCTAAATTGATTTCGATAATGATTGATTTGGCATTCAAGGCAAATGATAAAGAATTTCCAACCGAGGTGGTCGGAATCACCATCCCATCTTCCGTCACTGAGAACGCTTCCAAAATAGCGAAATCTACAGGTTCCATTACGCCTGCTCTTACTAATTCAGCTGTATGCGATAAGTGCTGGTCAACAAACATCATTTCCCCATTATTGATTTTGCTGCGCATTGTCGGATCTGCCTGGAATGGAAGTCTTTTTCTAAGAATCCCAGCCTCGGCAAACAACTTATCCACATCGGAGCCTAAAGAAGCTCCCGTATAGACATTTACTTTAAAGGTTTCTGTCTCAGCGCGTTTCACCAAAGCAAATGGTACCGCTTTCACATCGCCGGCACGTGTAAATCCGCTTAACCCCAATGTCATTCCATCTTCAATCCATGATGCTGCCTCTTCAGGAGTCACTATACGATCCCAAAGACGTTGATCCCGAATCCGTTCAAATTTTTTTTCCATCTTTCATCCCACTCCCCAAGTGAAATATTAAGATAATTTTAACCGATAAAGTTTATCAACTAGGGATTTCTGGGATACATTACGGAAAATTCAGATAAAACAGCATTATCACGGTCTTAAACAGAATTTTTCTAAAATCCTAAAAGTTTGCGAAAATAACTGGAATAAGATTGGCTTACAGGCACTCGATCCCCATTATCCATTGAAAGGATAAAGGTCGAATGAGAATCAGGGAAAATCTCTTTAATATGATTGACATTCACGATAAACGAGCGGTGGCAGCGGATAAAATAATCCTTTGGTAAAAGGAACTCAAATTCCTGCAACGAGTTTTTATGCGTACCACTATGTTCCTTAGTCGAGACATATGTCTTTTTATCCTTTGCTTCCAGATAAATCACTTGTGAAAAAGGAACAGGTATCCAGCCATCTTGAGTTTTGATAGTCACCACCAGTTTTCCGCTCGTTAAGGCTGGGAAGATCGCCGTCACACAGCCTTCCAAATTTCCTTCGTGAAAAAACGGTACCGCCATCCCATGATAGGGAACCCCAAACAAATCACGATTAATAAATTCAGAGATTTTTTGCTTCGAATGAATCGCCTTATAGGCAATCGTTCCTTCCTTCAAAGGGTCACCCGGCATGATTTTTAAATCAATTCGCTTACTCGGGCGATAATAAATATATTCTTTCGTATTCGAAACCGCAATCGAAATCTCCTCTGAAAACAACTCACTTATTACATCTAACAGTGAAACAACCGTAATACTCTCCATATCAAAACCCCTCCCTCCCGCTAAAATTGGAGCTGATAAATTAAAAATCTCTCATTTGGATTATGCTCATATAAATGAGGCAAAATGACTTCCCTTTTTAGTTCAAACGAAGTCTGGTTTTCGAGAAAATAAATATATTCTTCAGATGGATAATATAACACCAGTTCAATATCCCGTTTCGATGTTTCCATTGATAATAAGATATTATTAACAATCTTCCTAAACACCTGAATCGAAAAGGGATTAAAGAAATAGAAGCGATTATCCCTTTCGTCAATCTCATACTTCTCTGCCAGGCAGCAATAAAACTTAATCTGATCCCGGCCTTTTTTAATTTTTCTCACGTAATTGTCAAGATTCCTAATTGCCGCTTGAAAAAGAGTCTCATTCATCTCCACCCCAGCAACAGTTGTATGAAAAAAATAGTGAATATAAAAATTCAATCGCCCTTTCCCGCACCCAAAATCAACTACCCGATCACTGCTTTTCACTTCATAATGACGAAATAATTCCTCCAGTGCACTATAAGGTGTCGGTTCATAGGGATGATAATGCAAGGACTTATTGGCGGCCCCTCCCCAATTTTGATCTCCCTTCGTTTTTATGTTTAATAATTTATCATAATAATGTTCTTTCATCGTTTACACCTATTCGCGTATATTTAAAACAACTACAATTCCAAATCTAAATTATACCATTTTTTTAAAAAAAGACATTAAAACCGCGCCTTCGACAGCTTTTTCTTGATTAGCTTCTATAAAAGAAGGAAAAAGTGGTATAATGTCGAAAGTTTAAATGATAAAAGAATGATTTTGTACTGACTTCGTATGACTGAAATCATTCCCATAAAATCGCTAATCATTAATCCTCTGTATGTCCGAAAAAAACAAGGAGGTGGTTTCATGTGAAAATAAAAAAAATATTAAATAACAACGCCGTTGTCGTTACAGATAATAATGAAGAAAAAATTGCCATTGGGGCGGGAATTGCCTTTCAGAAAAAGAAAAACGATATTATTAACCCGAGTAAAATTGAAAAATTATTTGTCATGAAGGAAAATGAAAAATTTCAGCAGCTGCTTCTTCAAATACCTGAAGAGCATTTTGCCCTCTCAGAAGAAATTATTACCTACGCCGAAGAATCCCTTGGAAGCAAATTAAACGACCATATTCACATTGCCCTTACTGACCACTTATCCTTTGCCATTGAACGTGTACGTGATGGAATCAATCTAAAGAATAAGCTTCTTCCTGAAATAAAAATTCTTTATAAGAAAGAATTTGATATCGGACTGTGGGCGCTTAGGCATATTGAGAAAAAGACAAGCATCAAGATGCCTGTGGATGAAGCAGCCTTTATCGCCCTTCATCTTCACACCGCTAATCTACAAGGCGGGGACATGAAGCAAACGCTTCGGCAAACAGCGATCATTGGTGATATGGTTCAGACGATTAAGGATTACTTACATATTGAAATAAACGAAGACGATCTTTCTTATCAGCGCTTAATGACCCATCTCCGTTTTGCTCTTTCAAGGATTAGCAACGGGGAGCCGAATACCATCGATGATGAGATGCTGAAAATGATCAACAATAAATTCACACTGGCCTACAACTGTGCAAAAAAGGTTTCCAAAGACCTTTCAGTAAATCACGGTATCCACCTGCCTGAGCATGAACTAGGCTACTTAACTCTTCACATCGAAAGATTAAGAAAACGATAAAGAGAACTCGCCGATTGGCGAGCCGTTAGGAGAAGACAGAGGCGTTGTTGCGCTTATGCCTGATAGGGAAGTATAAACTTTCCTATCGGCTAAAAAACGCCTGGACAATATGCTGTCCAAGCGTTTTTGCATCAATTACATGCTATGATAATTCTACTTTTTCTTGCGGATTTTGATAATTTCATCAGCAACAAATTGCACATTAGTACCAACAATAACCTGAATGCTTTGCGGACCGACGATATTGATTCCCGGTACGCCTGTCGCTTTAATTTTCTTTTGGTCGACAGCATTCATATCTTTTACTTCCATTCTTAGACGTGTAACACAATTATCAACAGCTGTTACATTCGCATCCCCGCCTAAGCCTTCGTAAATTTGAGCGGCCATTGCAGCAAATTTGCTTTCACCTTTTGCAAGAGAAACCTCTTCAACCTCATCATCATCGTCTTCACGACCAGGAGTTTTTAAGTTGAATTTCGTAATGATGAAACGGAACAAGAAGTAGTAAATAACCGCAAAAACTAATCCTTGAACGAGTAACATATATGGTTGATTTGCCATTGGATTTTTTAAACTTAAGAAAAAGTCGATGAATCCTGCACTAAAGGCAAATCCTGCTGTCCAATGGAATGCCGCTGCAATCGCTAAGGAAAGACCAGTTAAAACGGCATGCACAAGATAAAGCATTGGCGCTAAGAACATGAAAGCAAATTCAATTGGTTCTGTGACCCCAGTCAAGAAGGAAGCGAAACCAGCTGCAAGCATTAAGGAAGCTACTTGCTTTTTCTTTTTCGTTTTTGCAGTATGAACCATCGCTAATGCTGCTGCAGGTAATCCAAACATCATGATTGGGAAGTAACCTGCTTGATACATACCTGTAACCCCTTTTTCACCTTTACCAGACAAGAAGTTACCTATATCATTGATTCCGGCAACATCAAACCAGAATACGGAGTTTAATGCATGGTGTAAACCAGTTGGAATTAATAGTCGATTGAAGAAGCCATATAAGCCAGCACCGATAGCACCTAATTTACTCATTCCTGTACCGAAAGAAACTAACCCTGTATAAACAACAGGCCATACAAAGAATAATACTGCAGCAACCACCAACATCGAAACCGCTGTCATTATTGGCACAAGCCGTTTGCCGCTAAAGAAGGCCAGGGCATCCGGTAATTTCACATTACTGAAACGATTATACATCATCGAAGCAACTATACCTGAAAGGAGACCAACAAAGGCATTTCCGATTTTCGCAAACGCAGGATCTACTTTTGCTGCATCAATGCCTTGCAGCAATGCAACCGAGTTTGTTGAAAGCAAAGTTGTGACGACCAAATAGGCGACCAAACCACTTAGCGCAGATGAGCCATCCTTTTCTTTGGCCATTCCCAATGCTACCCCAACTGCAAATAGGATAGGGATGTTGTCAATAATAGAAGCCCCGGCTTTAATTAAGAAGGCAGCTAATGGGCTATCTGCTCCCCAGCCAGAAGGGTCGATCCAGTACCCAATCCCCATCAAAATAGCGGCAGCCGGTAATACGGCTACAGGCAGCATCAATGAGCGGCCAAGTCTTTGAAAATATTTCTTCATGTTTTTACCCCCTATAAATTTTAATCAAACTACTAAACATCTGAAAACACTACCAATGAAAATGAATAATTTCTACAAAAGAATGACGATTAGCAGCTTTTGAATCAGTCTTACTATGTTATCCATCACCTCCTTAAAGTAATTTTTCTAAAAGTGAAGTGCTGCTGCAAGTCAAAAGCAGCACTTCACTCATTGAATTACTTAGCAGTAGCTGTGAAAAGAAGCGTCTTGCCGGCAGTCCCTTCCTTATCCTCGGTGAAGGCATATTGCTTTTTACCTTCTTGACTGTTGGTAATGACAATTGGAGTAATAGTACTTTTGGCGTTTGTACTAATATATTCCCAATCAACCTCTATTAGTAGTTGCCCTTCAGAAACTTTGTCCCCCTCTTTAACAGCAACATTGAAACCCTTTCCTTCCAGGGCGACTGTTTCTAACCCGACATGGATAAGAATTTCCGACCCATCATCGGCACGAAGACCAACTGCATGCTTAGTAGCTGCCACAAGAATAACGGTCCCCTTTGCTGGTGAAACAATATCACCTTTTTCCGGCATCACCGCGATCCCTTCTCCCATCATCTTTTGACTGAAAACGGGATCTGGAACTTCCTCAAGAGGAATAATCTTGCCACTGACTGGTATATAAAAATCAACTGATTCCTTTTTAAAAAAATTAAACCGCATTACTATTACTCCTTTGCTTTTTTGTTTATGATTCCCAAAAGATGTAAAAAACAACAAAAAAGGCATGGAGGTACAAATAAACGGATGTAGAAATCCATTCATTTTACCACCATGCCTGATCGTATCAGTAACATGTGATCAATATTAAACTTGTATCATTATCATACCACTAATCTGTAATAATACAATATGTAAACGCAAACATTTTTATGAGGTAAAATTACCCGGTAAAAAAAGCCTATTCTAGCTTCTTTTTTTCTGGGTAATAGTTATGTTAGATTTCCACAACTTGACCTATTTTCTCAACAGCCCGTTAACGTAATATTCAAATATAAAAAAGGAATCCTTCAGACTTCTGTTTGAGGGATTCCTTTTCCTTACCACAGCTATATTAGTTTGGTACAACGTTTCATCATTACAACTATTTTTCTAAACTTAAGATAATTTTTTCACAGATTTCATGTGTTGCTAGTGCATCCAATGCCGAGAATTTTGGCTTACCGTTTGTTCTAACAGCATCAATAAAATCAGTAACCATTTGCTCAAATCCCCGCTTCAATAGGGTCGGCTCCCAGTCGCTTCCCCGAACTTCAGTCATTTCCATATCCTTTGAGATTACTAACTTTGATACATTATAAACCGTTCTTTTTTCCCCTGGTCCCATAACCTCAGCTATTTCCTCGTTTGTTCCATTATCTCTGTTCATGATCCCGATTGCTGTTTCCCCGCTTGAAATAAATTGCACGACGACATGGTAAAGAGTGTCACCCTCCATTCTTCCCCTCACAATTAACTCCTCAATTGGATGCGGAAATAAATATCTCATCGTATCGACAATATGAATAAAATCATCATAAATAAATGTTCTCGGCTCACCAGGGAGCCCTTTACGATTTTTCTGGACGATCACCATATTCGGATCTGCAACTTCCTTCAGTTTCACATAGGAAGGCGCATATCTTCTATTAAAACCGGTCATGAGAATTAGACCTTCCTCATCCGCTAGTTCAACAAGTTTTTTTGCCCCTTCATAATTGTCCGTAATGGGTTTATCAACAAACACATGGATGTTGTGTTTTAACAACTCATGGACGATTTCCTCATGAGATGCTGTCGACGAATGAATGAATGCTCCCTTAATACCACTGTCAAGCAATGACTCCAAGCTAGTGTGGAGATTTTCAAAACGGTATTGGCTGCCAATGGATTGGAGCTTCTCTTGATTCCTTGTATAAAAATGAAAATCAACATCTTGTATTTTACTGTAAACAGGTAGATACGCCTTTTGCGCAATATCCCCAAGACCGATTACACCAAGTTTAAGCACTAAAAGTCCCTCCAATTATCCTTAGTTTAAATCTAAATTAAATTCGACTAATTTTGTTTAATAGTCAAAGTTATCTACGAACCTATGAAGAGTGAAGCAAAACTAAAATCAGCGGTGCTTAAGCTTTAACAGGGTTCAATCCACAGACTAACAAGGGTTACAAATGTACCTATGACAATATGGTAAATTCTTTCGACCGGACCAGTTCCTCACCACATTAATGTGATGAGGAACGGCACTCTAATCAATGAGAATATTTTTCTGCCTTTGACTTTCGAATCGCATGGATAATAAATGTAATCAGGAAAGCAAGGATCATGACGATAATAAATATCTCATTTGGAATCTCGATATCTACGAGCGTCAGTCCCATTTTAACCGCAATAAATGTAATTAGTACATATGCAGTCGTTTCAAGCTCAGGAACTCTGTTCATTAAGCTGATAAAAAATGTAGCAACTCCCCGCATTAATAGAATTCCAATCATCCCGCCAAGTAATAGCACCCAAACTTCCTCCGAAACCGCAAGTGCGGTAAGAATACTATCTACGGAAAAGGCCAGATCCATCAGTTCGACACTAATAACTGTCGCCCAGAAAAAACCAAAGGTTTTCGTTAACCAGCCCTTTGGCTCACGCGTTGTTTCCTCTTCACCATCGTCATTGCTTTTAAATTTGTCCCTAAAGAATTTAAAGGACAGCCAGAGTAAATAGAGCGCTCCAATTAACTTAATGAACCATAGTTTAATAAGAAATGTTCCGAGTCCAATGAAAATGAAGCGGAATAAATACGCCCCCCATAGCCCATATATTAATGCTTTCTTTTGCTGTTGTTTTGGTAGTGGCTTTACAAAAGCAGATAAAACTAAGGCATTATCTGCAGATAAAATACATTCTAGTACGGCTAAGGATAAAATTAAGCCCCAGGATTGTGGTGAGGTCAACACTTCTGCCCACATATGCCAATCAAACATGGAAGCAAAGGTTGATAAAATTTCATTTAACATGTTCATTTCTCCTTTGTTGTTCAAACAATCGTTTCTTAGTTTGTCAATTGTATATTAAACACTATAGTACTTTTTGTAAGTAAATCAAATAAAAAGCTATCAAAAAAATGGTGTAAGGCACCACGAAATAACCTTCGTGGTACCTCACACCATATCTACCCGCGAAACATATTTTCCAATTGCAGCTTTGTGATTACGCCTTCTCTTCCTTTTCCTCATCCATCAAACCTTTAGTGGATGATTTGAATTCTTTCAAGGATTGACCAACTGCCCTTCCTAATTCCGGTAGTTTCTTAGGGCCGAATATGATTAGTGCCAGGACCAAAACAATGATTAAACCTGGAATCCCGATGTTTGATAACATTACAATTCATCTCTTTTCATCTTTAACATGTTTGGCTATTTAAGTAATCAGCCCTCCGACTCGCGCAAACCGGACATTTTTCATCTTGGTCATGCAAAGTTTGAAAGCTATTTTTGCATAGGCTGCACGTTTTCTGATAGACCTCCAAACATTTCGTAACCGCTGTTGAAATTGAACTTATTACGGTAATAGCCTTTTCAGGGCAAAGCTCCTGACAAAGCATACACCCAGAACAGGACTGAAGGTTTATCGTAAAACCATTGTCTTCTAATCTAAAGCAAGTTTTAGGACACGTCACTTTACAAGCCTTACAGAGAGTACACTTTTCATGCGCAATGGTCACATCAAAGAATTGATGATCAGGATAATATTGATTCACATCTAGAACCAAGTGGTTAAATCGCCATTTAGCCGGTGTTACCTGCCTTACTAATGACTGGCTTTCTTTCTTCAAAAGAGAGAATAGCTCTCTTCTTGAATAAGAGTTCCCAAAACTTGTTTCCGTCTCTGTCATAAAAGGCGCCTTACCAAGTTGATCTAATAATAAATTGACTTCTTCTACTGAATCCTTCCACGCTTGACTGAATTCTTTTTCTTCACAGGCTATTGTGTTGACTCCTTTAGCATGGTAGATTAGCAGTTCCTTTGATGAAGGAGGTTTTTCATTTGTGGCAATTAATATTTTTTGAAAAAAGGACCGCTTTGGCAGTATGCCAGCCACAGCTTGAACTGGGCAGTCTACCATACATTTTCCGCACTCTGTGCACTTTTGATTATCAATAATTGGCTTTTCCTGTGATAAGATTATGGCACCTTCTTGGCAGGCAGCTAAACATTTTTCGCAGGTGGATCGGGGGCTTTTATTGCGCACACAAGCTGATGTGAAAATTTCGTAATTATAAACAAGACTTTCCACCCACATTTCAACAAATCCCACTAATGCCACCCCCACTTTATTCAAGGGCAGAAGCGGTTAGCCTCTGCCCCATATCTTATGAACCTAATACGTAAAACACATATCTGCTCACGCCTTCTGCAAGTACAAAGAAGATCAGTGCAGCATAGATGAAGGCGTATTTCATATTTTTCTTAGTATTAAGTGATAAATAAGCCAGCAGCAGGAGCCCGGCAATTTCGATAACCCATCGTACCCCGATCATACCGGAATATGGCACCATTTTATTAGCAGCGGTTTCCCCCGAGATTGTCTGAATTTCAGGTATATAAGCATTGAACATGGCGGAACCAATTAGTTGGACAGCAATCCCTATGATACTAAATGCAAATGCCCATTTTATAACTTTTTGGATTGCTTCACCCTTGAGAGATGGTGCCAAAAGGCTTGCAGCAAGGATTGGCCCCAAGGAAAAAGCGGTACCATAAAATACGAAATATGTGTTCAGATGATTCCAGCCGTTAACACGTGTAACAGCATAGGCTGTTGCCATGCAATAGATATCAATAACTCCGACCAGCCCAGTAATCAACATGAGGATTGGATTGATTTTCTTTTGGACAATCGTAAGGCCGGCAGTTAAGCATGCTAAAGCAATGAATGCTCCGGTAGCGACAATCTCATTACTCATCCAAGACCGGCCAAACCCTCTAATAGCGTTTAAAGCATTCAGCGGATAGCCGAGATGAAAGAATGAACCGATTAAACCTATTATAGAAAGAATTGCAATTACTAGAAGCGGTATTTTCATTATTTTTATTGTATCGCCGTTGCTCTTGGCAATGTTCCCATGGGTAAACCATAGAAACAGAATAGCACCAACAGAAGCAGGGATTAAAACTGTAAAAATTAATAATGGCCATTCATGCATTAGAATCCCTCCAAAGATTACTTCGCATATTTATTAGCATTAATTACAATATTAGGTTCAGTAATTGAAGAACTTGGTAACCCCTTTATATCTCTAACATTTCCATATTTTTTTCTTAATTCATCGATTGGACCATAATCCAAAGCGCGCATAGGACATGCCCCTACACATGCAGGATTTTCTCCCTTGTCGATAAGATCAATACAGAAATCACATTTTGTCATTTTCCCAATTTTTTCATTATACTGTGGTCCGCCATATGGACAATTCCAAATACAATATTTACATCCAACACATTTATTCTGATCAACTAAAACTACACCGTCTTCTTCACGCTTATGCATTGCACCTGTTGGACAGCCCTTGACACATGCTGGGTTTTCGCAATGATTACAAGATATAGAGGTGAAAAAGGTTTGAATATTTTGAATGAACGCTTCATCTCTCTCAACATAATCTCCCTCGGAATTCTCATATACTCTACGAAAATTCACACCTACTTCAAGGTCATTTTTATCCTTACAGGCTATTACACAAGCTTTACAACCGTTGCAATATTCATTGTTAATAAAAAATCCTAATTGAACCACCAATATTCACTCCTTTCGTCTATCTACGCTTTCCTTACCTCGACTAAATTAGTATGTTGTGGATTTCCCTTTGCTAAAGGTGATGGCCGCTGACTAGTTAGTGTATTTATATTGCCACGCTGATCAATACCTTTATCATCAGGGGACCACCATGCTCCTTGCGGTATCGCAACTGTTCCAGGAATGATTCTATTTGTAATTTTCACAGGCATCTGTACTTCCCCGCGGTCATTATATACTCTCACTCGCTCCCCATCTTTAATTTTCCTTTGTTTCGCATCCCGTTCGTTCATCCACATGACTTGTGGGCCGGCTTCTTCCAGCCATTTATTATTGTCAAACGTGGAATGACAGCGACGTTTATAATGCCAACCGATAAGTTGCAGTGGGTATTTTTTAGTTAGCGGATCTTCCGGTCCCTCCCAAGATGCTACATATTTTGGTATGGCCGGTATTTCTTCTGGATTATTCATATCCCAAAGAGCCTTTGAAAAAATTTCTATTTTTCCTGATGGAGTTTCAAACTTATTATTTTCAGGATCTTTTATTTGCTTTTCAAATGCAATTACTGCGTTATTCTCCAATGAAACCTGGTAGATACCTTGTTTCTTAAACTCCTCAAAAGTAGGGAAATGAGGATCTTTCTTTCGGGATTCTTCAATGGACCATTTGACCCAATCCAACTCTGACTTTCCTTCGGTAAACTCCTTTTCGATACCTAACTTTTTGGCCAACATAGTCAACCATTCATAATCTGACTTTGACTCGTACATATTTTCAATACACTTTTGAGATAAGATAGCGTGTTGCGATGGTGCCCAAGTAGTACCAATATCCCATCTTTCCATAAAAGTATTTGACGGAAGTAAAATATCAGCAAACTTTGCGCTTGGAGTCATGAAGATTTCACTGACAACAATTAATTCAGCAAGATTTTCATTTCTTAAAATTTCAGCAGTTTTATTACAGTCAGAATGTTGATTAATAAGAGCATTTCCTGCTAGGTTAAAAATAGCTTTAATATTTGATGGCAGTGTTTCTTGACCCTCTGGAAGCCCCTTAACTCCATCTTTTTCACCCATCTCTGTTCCTCTAACAATGGCATCTGTCCATAGGAAGCACGGAATGGTTAAATTACCTAGTGGATTCGTTCCTTTTGGTACTGATGTTGTTTTTACTAAACTTATATAACCAGAACCAGATGCCCATCCACCTCTAATACCTACATTTCCCGTAATAGCTGCAAGAACCGTTCCGCCTCGAACAAACTGTTCACCGAATGCTTGTCTTTGCGGACCCCATCCCTGCAGTAATGCGGATGGTTTATTTGTTGCGTATTCCCTAGCAAGTTTTCGAATGGTTTCTGCCGGAACTTTACATATTTTCTCCGCCCATTCTGGAGTTTTTGCTACTCCATCTTTATCACCTAGAATATAACCAACTAATGATTCACCTTGCGGAACCCCTTCCGGCATATTTTCTTCATCAAAACCAACACAATATTTATCTATAAAATTCTTATCATATAATTTTTCAGAAATAATAACATATTGCATGGCATCCATCATTGCATTATCTGTAGTTGGTAAAATTGGTATCCACTCATCCGCTAAACCAACAGCAGTATTAGATTGTCTGGGGTCAATAACTACTACTTTCACACCTGTTTCTTTAGCTTTTTTAACATAGTAGTCTGTTACTCCCCAGCGAGTTTCTACTGGGTTATGTCCCCACAAAATTATCAATTTTGAATCAGATAATGTATTTAATGTATTACCTGTTTGTGTCGTTCCATAGGTATAAGGAGTTGCCGTTGAGGTTTGAGCAGAACTATATGAGTTGTGGTACCCCAAGTACCCTCCAGTTAGAGCAAAAATTTTTTGAATCATATTGCCAGCTCCGATGATACTACCCGAATGCCCAGTAGAATAATTACTATAGCGGCTAGCAGGCCCATGTTTATCTGTTAATCTTGTTAGTTCCTTTGCAATGTATTCAATGGCTTCTTCCCAAGAAATCCTTTCAAACTTCCCTTCACCACGTTTTCCCACTCTTTTCATTGGATACTTTAATCTATCAGGATTATAGACAAACTGCCTATATCCTCGTCCTCTTATACATGCACGAAGTTGAGGTAATTCAAATGTATCTTCTTTAATATCTGTACTTAAACGTGTAATAACTCCATCATTGATATGAGCCCTTATTAAACATCTGCCACCACAATTAATTGTCGAGCATGTTGAAAGAATTTGTTCATTAGATGCTTTAACCGTTCCAGCAGCATTTACTTTATCAACGATTTTTGTTTCACTTGCTATTCCTCCAATAATAACTGGTGCTGTAACTGCACTTGACCATTTAATAAAACTCCTGCGTGACAGACTTCTTTCATTGATACGATCAAATAAACTTTTACTCATATTTATTCCTCCTAACATCACAAAAAATTACTTACATATCTTTTATCATAGAATTGTGTTTCAACAGTTATTAATAGAAACAAATAAATCATCAACAAGTTCACAATCAAATTTGGTAAAGAAATCTAACAAATATCCAATTCCAATAAAAAGACTTGTTGATGCATTATTCCGAATGTCTAATGAAAATTGAGGAACCCATTTTGATAGATGTTCACTAAGTAACATTTTCTGACCTTCCAATAACTTAATGATTACATCCCTCTCTTCTTCCTTTTGTGTTTTTTCTATTAATGCAATCATGAATTCAATTTCAAATACGATATGATCATCTGCTTCATCATGAAGGTTCTCTCTTTTTCTGACTTCAAGTCCAAATTGATTATAAAGATTTCTTACTTCGAATGTAGGGAAATCAAATAACGCCCTTTCCTTACTCCTATAAACAGATTCCCATGGTGGTGCAGGTAAGGAATCAGGTCCAATAAATAAACGGAAGAAGTCCTCCCGAGCTTTTTGTATGGATTCGTCTATATCCTGACAATAAAAAAAATCGTATAAAATTTGCACAGAGTTATCTAATTCTATCAGTCCATCTATATATCCCTGCTCTTTAATTTCTATAAATCTTTCAAAAGAAATAGGCTCTGATAATAGTTGATGTAAAAGCTGGTAGAGTTTTTTCCGTGCACTTAATAATTGGTTTTGTTCGGTTGTGAATAGTTGATTTTGGATTTCCATTTGCTACATCTCCCAACTCATCTTTATGATATTTAACTATATTATTCATTCATCATTCCTACTCTTAAGAGTTTGCCATCTATATATTTATTTAAATTATAGATTTAGAACGGATCTGTTCATATGGCCCTGCTTCACGAATTAAAGATGCTATTTTTGTGCCCGGTAAACAAAAGGATTTAACGATTCTGTGACATTCATTGTCCAGTCTATCTACTTGCTTTAAGATAATAGAAGACAACATCCAGATAGGAGAAAGGTGAATAATCGATGCAAAAACAATATGCTATTCCAGACTTTATTCAAGAATTAATGACCGTTTCAAGCCAAGGCGTTAACCAGATTATTCAAAAACTCTCCACACTTTTATCCCATTCAGTCCTTGTAGCGGACCCACTCTATCAGATTCTTTATTGCTCAGCCGGAAATGAAGCGATAGATGAAATAGTTATCATGCCTGATCAGCATCAGGAATCCAATCCAAACATTTCTGTTTTCAGCTGCCAGATTTCAACCATAAATAATTTAATAAATGGATTGGCTAGTCCAATAACATTCGATAATAAAAAACTTGGCTATATCATTTTATGTAGTAACAACACACCGTTAGAGACTTGTCTCTATGAAGATCCTCTTATTTATGCAGCTTCTTTATGTGCTTTGCAAATGCAAAAAAGCCTGGAAATCAAGCAAGAAAAACAGAAATTCAAAGAAGCCTTTCTATTTGACCTACTATATGGAAACATTAAGAAAAAGGAAGAGATCATTGAATACGGAGAAATTTGGGGATGGGATTTTAGCGTCCCTCATATTGTAATCGTATTTTCATATAAAGAAGTAAATCATTTTTTTACGAACAAGCACATGGTTAATATGCTTTTACAAGTTGTTGAACAAGATTTGATTTTGCATAACTTCAAACCGATTGCAATGGCCAAACAAAGTCAGGTGATAACCCTGATTCCACTGGCTGATGCTGATCATGCTGAGAACGGGGCCAAGCTAGAAGCGTTTACTAAGACTATTCTAAAAAAAGCAGTAAAAATAAATTCAGATTTTGAAGTTGTTTGCGGAATTGGAAAAAAATACACGAATCCTGCCGAGCTTTTTAGAAGTTATCAAGAAGCAAAAGTAGCTCTTGAATTAGGCATATTATTGAATATTACAACACCACTATTCACTGATTTAGGCTTAGAACGGATTTTATATAAACATGATCTCCAAGACTTGATTGAATATTACAACCATACATTAGGAAGCTTGCTTGAACACGATCAGAACAATGATGGACATCTTATCGAAACACTTGAAGCTCTTGCCTCTAATCAATTCGATATGGGTAAAACGGCTAAAGAATCGTTCCTTCATCGAAATACATTACGTTATCGTGTGAAAAGAATTGAAGATATTCTTCAGGTGAAATTGGATGACTTACATGTTCGATTAGATATTATGGCAGCTTTCAAAATTAAACAGCTGCGAAAAATATGAAGAATGAAGGTTGTTCACAATGAAAGATGGCATATACAGAAACACTTGTCCCCGTAATTGTTATGGAACCTGCGGCATTTTGTCATATGTTAAAAATGGCCGGCTCATGAAAGTGACCGGTGATCCAAAACATGGCTATACACAAGGAAGACTTTGTGCAAAGGGATATGCTTCCACCCAATTTGTCTATAATACGCAAAGGCTTAAGTATCCAATGATACAAAGCCCTAGAGGGTCTGGAAACTGGAAGAGAATATCATGGGATGAAGCTTACTCTATAATTGCTGGGAAAATCATCGAATTGAATCAGCGCTATAGGTCTAACCTTGCCAGTGGCTACAACAAATTCTCAGGAAATCTTGGGTTACTGCACTATGCTGTAGAAGGTATGTTCAATAGTTTCGGTCCTCATACGAAACCAACTGGGAATCCTTGTGCTCTAACGGGAAAACTCGCAGTTAACCAATCCTTCGGAGATAATTACAGCTCCGTTCCCGAGGATATGGCACGTGCAAACTTAATTGTTATCTGGGGAGCGAATCCTGCCGTTACCAATGTCCATCAAATGAAGTTTATTTATGAGGCAAGGCGCAGAGGAGCAAAATTCGTTGTCATTGATCCTATTTTTACAAGAACAGCTGAAAAAGCGGATATCTATATCCAAATCAATCCCGGAACAGATGGGTGGCTGGCTCTCGGAATCGCCAAAATCATTATTGAAAAAGGGATTAATTTCGAAGAGTCTACTCGGGATCAAACAATTGGCTGGGAACAATATAAACACTTTATTCAAAATCAAATTGACCTATTTGATGTATCGAAACGAACAGGTGTCCCAATGGAGGCAATGGAGGTACTTGCTGAATTTTACGGTAATTTAAAACCGGCTGTCACTTGGAACGGTTTAGGTCTTCAGCGTAACGATAGAGGCGGCCACAGCATCAGTGCTATCAACAGTCTTGCAGCCATGACAGGTAATCTAAGTAATCCAAATGGCGGTTTATATTATATTCATTTTGATATTGACTATTTTCCACACCTTCTGTTAAACCACCAGGGTCCTATTCATCCAACTATCACCAACTCTAGAGAAGTTGATATTAGTAATTTTTCAAAAAATGCTCTCAACTTAACAGATCCGCCGTTAAAATTCCTTTGGGTGGCGTCAAGAAATATTATTACTCAGGATCAAAACCTTAATTCTTGGCAGCAATTGTTTAATCAATTAGAGCTTATCGTGACAGTGGATCTTTATTTGACAAAAACAGCGAAAAAGTCCGATATCGTTTTACCTGCAGCCTCTCATTTTGAAGAAGAAGATTTAAATGTAGGTTATTGGCATTATTGGCTGGCCCTAAACCAAAAAGCAATTCCTCCATATTTCGAAGCAAAAAGTGATTTACAGATTGCTCGGGAATTAACCAAAAAGCTAAATGAACTCTCACCGGACTTTTCTAACTTCCCTTATGAAAAAGAACCAATTGACTGGATAAAAGAAGAGCTATCTCCGGAGATTATGCGTCAGTATGGACTTACTAGTTATGAGGATTTACTAAAGGGGCCGCAAAAAAAATTAGAAATAACTTACTCTATGTCTGATCCAGAGAAATTCAAACTGCTTCCGGCGATAGAAACACATGCTAATGATCTGTTCCTAGGTGAAAATCTTCAACAGCCATTAACCTATAGACTTTTATCACCGCAAACATTGTTGAAAATCCATTCTCAATATGAATTGGTGTCTTGGTTAGATCATGGAGAAACTGACAATATCATTGAACTTTCCTATAGTGCTGCGATCCAACATGAAATTGATGAAAATACAAAAATTGAGATTTACAATGAACATGGATTAATTGTCGGTACCGCTAAAATTAATCCTACATTGCCAAATAATGTGGTGCTTGCCTCTCAGGCTGGCAGTAACCCCATTAATCAATTAATCTCTCAAAAAGAAGAAAAAGATAAAAATAGCGCCAGTACTTTTTTTTATGACAGCATTGTGAAACTTAGGAAATGGAGAGAGAAGTATGTTTAAACGGGCCGGATTCATTTTCAATGCGGATGATTGTATCAATTGTAAAGCATGTGAAATTGCCTGTAAAAATGAAAATCAAACTCCCACCGGTATCCAATGGAGAGGGGTTAAAAAGGTAGCACCAGAATTATATCTATCTATTTCATGTAATCATTGTGACAGCCCGGAATGTTTCCGGGTCTGTCCAGAAAGGGCATTCACGAAGCGTAAAGATGGCATCGTCCAAATTGAAGAGGATCTTTGCACAGGCTGCCAGTTATGTATCTCTGCCTGTCCCTATCAGGCACCACATTTTAATCCTGAAACACGAAAGGTCAGCAAATGCCATATGTGCTTCCCAAGACAAGATATCGGAATGATTCCGGCTTGCGTTGAAGCTTGCACTACAGGAGCGCTGAACTTGGTAGATTTAAATACTTTTGAAGATGAGCAGGCAGTCCGTATGATTCAAGGTTTCCCTGAGATTACTATTACCTGCCCATCCATCCTCTTCTATCCATTAAAACCTAGAAAGAGATATTTTCTTCAATAAAGTATCTTCTAGTTAATCGTTCATTGGTTAAAATGAGCGATTATTTTTTCGACAAATGCTATAAGGCTATTAAAGAGGCTGCATCTGGAAAATTCCAACTCTTACCTCTAATATAACAAACAATTAACCACTGTAAATAATAGAAAATATTTGAAAATTTCACCATTTCCTTTATACTTGATAGTTAATGAGAGAGCAAAATAATAGACTAGACGGAGGAATAATGTGAAGAAAAAAGTTTGGATTTGGATTGTGTCAATTGTCGGATTACTTGTGATCGCAGGAACTGCTATCTACTTTTTTACCAAAGGCGATGCAGAAGTGGCAGGAACTGATGCCAAGGAAATGGGGATAACGGTTCAAAAAGCTAGTGAACAAGAATTATCTGAGACAATACTTGTTACAGGTAAAATTGTCCCTGAAAGTGAGCAAAAGGTGTTTTTGGAGCCGGAAAAAGGAGTAATTAGTGAGTATAAAGTGAAGGAAAATCAGGCTGTCAAGGCTGGTGACCCTCTACTAATTTACGATTCTTCCAAAATAGATAGTGAACTAAAAAAAGCGGTTCGTGAAAAGGAATTACTTCAAAGTAAAGGAAAATCAGAACAAAATCAAATTGCCGAACTAGCAAAACGTATTGCAGAAGCGAAAAAGAATACGACCACACAAAGTACCGCAACAGAAGAGGCAAACGGTGGAGTTGTTACGCAAGTAGACATAAACCAGCTTTCAACTGAAAAGATTCAACTGGAAATGGGATATGAAAGCACAAAATCAGAAATTGCCTCAGCAGATGACCGTATAAAAGAACTGAATGCACAGAAAAAAGAAATGACGATCGCTAGCAAAATTGATGGGATTATCGTTAAGGTAAATCAAAACGTAGCAAAGACAGAGACAGGAGCAGCTGAACCTGTCATCCATATTATTTCGAGCCAGCCATATAAGGTAATTGGTACCATGAGTGAATTTGATGCCGTAAAGATTCAAAAAGGGCAGCCGGTGATCATCCGTCCGAAGGTTTATAAAGATCGGGAATGGAAAGGTGCTGTTGAATCTGTTTCACAATTTCCAAATGCAGAAGGCGGCGGCGGTGAAGACTTCGGCGGCGGTCCTGGCGGTGGTCCTGGCGGCGGCAATGTGACGATGTATCCATTTAAAGTCGCGATTACAGATGATACTTCAGAGTTACGTCAAGGCTTCCATGTTTCTTTAGAAATTAAAGTGGGCGGCTCAGACAAAAAGCTTGTAATCCCCCATCCATCACTAATTGATGAAGGTGGAAGCAAGATAGTTTATGTTTTAGTCGATAAAAAGCTTGAGAGACGGGAAGTAAAAACTGGGGCAATGAACGATGAATTCATCGAAGTGACTGAAGGAGTAAAGCCGGGTGAGCTTATCGTTATAACACCAAATGAACAAATGCATGATGGAATGGAAGTGACCTCCTTTGATGAAGTTAAGTGAGATTACGAAGGTTTATGGTAAGGGGGCACTAGAAGTTCCTGTGCTGCATGGAATTGATTTAACGATAGAAGATGGCGAGTTTGTCGCGATCATGGGTCCATCTGGTTCAGGTAAATCAACCTTAATGAATATCATTGGCTTTTTAGATTATCCAACTTCGGGTACATTCGAATTAAATGGCGAAAAAATTGATTCAGCAAAAGAGAGTGTCCTTGCACGGTTAAGAAATGAACATATTGGCTTTGTTTTTCAACAATTCTTTATGTTTCCAAGGGACAACGCTATCAAAAACGTCGCATCCCCTCTTATTTATGCCGGTGTTTCAAAACGAGAAAGAACGGATAGAGCCAAAAAAATGCTAGGAAAGGTCGGATTAGAAGACCGAATGAAGCATTTGCCCAATCAATTGTCTGGCGGACAGAAGCAGCGTGTCGCCATCGCTAGAGCACTTGTCAATAACCCAACGATCATTCTTGCTGATGAGCCTACCGGAGCACTTGATTCAAAAACAAGCGAACAAATAATGAAACTATTTATTCAGCTTAATGAAGAAGGCAAGACAGTTATTATCGTTACACACGAAGAAGAAATAGCCGCATATGCCAAAAGAATCATTACACTAAAAGATGGCCTGATCACCAATGACCGGAGGGTGAAACCATGAACATCTGGGAAAGTTTCAAAATTGCCCTTTCGTCTATCTGGAATCATAAAGTACGGTCAATCTTAACCATGCTCGGTATCATTATCGGGGTAGCCGCAGTTATTATTATCGTTGCGATCGGACAAGGCACAAGAAAACAAATGACGGATGAATTGTTTAGTACGGATAAGGCCGCGATTGATATTTATTATGAATACATCCCGCCAGAAGGTGAGCCAGAAACCTTTTGGCAAGAGCCTGAATTGACGTCGGAAGATATCCAAACACTAGCTAAGGTTCCAGGTGTGAAAGCTGTGATTGCTACCAATCAAGGCTTTGGTACAATGGTCCGTAATGACGAGCAAGGTGAGATGCAAATTACTGGTGTGGGTGCGGAATTCTTCTCCGCTAAAAATATTCAAATTGTTGAAGGGCGAGCTTTCTACGCTGCAGATAACGATGGATTGAATCGGGTTGTCCTTATTGACACCATTGCCAGGAAGAAATTTTTTAAGGAAACTGAAAACCCGATTGGCGAAATCATTGACCTGAATAATAATCCTTACAAAGTCGTAGGCGTTTACGAATCACCGATTCCTGAACAATTTCGGAATAAGGATACCGGTGAAATGCTTATGCCGCGTTCAGTTATATCAATGGTGTTCGGCAACCGTGAAATCGAACAACTCTCTGTCATTGCAAGTGATCCTGAAAAGGTTTCTGAGACCGGTAAACTGGCTGCTGCAACACTGACAGAAAAAAAAGAACTGGAAGATGGAAAGTATTCTACTAACAGCTTTGAAGATTACGAAAAAGAATTAAACAAGATGATTTCGTTACTGACATTACTAATTGGCAGTATCGCAGGAATTTCCCTCTTAGTTGGCGGGATTGGTGTCATGAATATCATGCTTGTTTCTGTTACAGAAAGAACAAGAGAAATAGGACTTCGAAAAGCAATTGGTGCTACTAGAAAGAAAATCCTATTACAATTTCTTATCGAAGCGATCACCTTAACTTCATTAGGCGGACTGCTTGGAATTGGACTAGCGTCAATCGGAACCATCATTGTTTCTCAAGTAACTCCTATTGCAGCGACGGTCAGTCCCTTAATTGTCTTAATTGGAGTTAGTTTTTCTGCTCTAATCGGGATTATTTTCGGGATCCTCCCGGCTAATAAAGCATCGAAGCTTAGCCCGATTGATGCTTTGAGATATGAATAAAGTGATACTTCAATCAGTGCTTTTTTCCATCCCCCTATTTATTCTTGTTAGTTCCCTCGAAGTTTTCAAGGGGGGTCTTACTGCTCATTAATGCGGGATTAAACTAAATCAGGGTCAGTCCCTCACCGCTTTTTTGCGACGAGGGACTGACCCTTTAACTTATACAGTGCCAAGTGTAACACCAAGTTTAGTTAAATATTGTCGATAGGCAATGCTCATTCGGTCACATTTCAACGAAAGTTCTACCTGCAAATCAAGTGGTAAGTCCTCGGGTTTCTGATTTTCGACGATAGGCTTGTCTTGAGCGAAAATCATATCCTGGAACTCTATGATTTCCTGATCAGTTGTACCCGTTTCATAGTTAAATGACAAAATCCCATAGGCAATGGACTTGCATTCTGCAATAGGCAGGATGGTGAGTAAAATGGTCATCTTGTTGTCAGTATCCGGATCTCTTTTTGTGAACCGAACGGTTAATGGTCGTATTACTTCATACGTATAAAATACATCTTTGGATTGTCCGGTGCCGTCAGGGTCTGGCTGAAAGATGGCGATTTCATCTGAAAAAATCCGATCTTCTTCCATATGAACATCGTAATCCCCAATGACAGGATGCTCCTGTACCCCCAGAAACCCTTCATGTATAAAGGAAAGATGGCTTACATCCAAGAAGTTCTCAACGATTCTTGGAGGATTGGCATTCACTTCCTGTGGTCCCCATAAGACATTACGGAAGTTATCATCTGTATATTCAGGATAAGAAAAGAATTTAGGATTATTGTTGTTGAGATTAATCCACACAAATCCATATGCTTCTTTGCATGTATATTTAATAGCTTTAGCTTTTAATGGAATGGCTCTTCCTTCAGGGAGCTGCGGGATCTTTGTACATGTACCTGCAGAATTATATTCCCATCCATGGTAGGGACATACGAGATTCCCATCTTTTACGCAGCCTAGTGATAGAGCAGCACCTCGGTGAATACATAAGTCCTTAAAAGCGTGGATCCCTTCTTCATTGCGGAAGAGAACGACCCTCTCGCTTAATATCGTTACCTGTAATGGCTCTTCTTTTACGTCCTCTCTTTTACAAGCAACGACCCAGTCACTGCGTAACACGTTATCTTCCAAAAGCATGTTTACCATCCCTTCATTGATGAATTCTTTATATTACCTATATTTTATGAAGCTATTTTAACAAAGTCAACACAAAACACGAACATTAATTAAAAATAATATAAAAATATACGTAATTTATTGTTTACAACTTCTAAATTGTTTTTTATAATTCAATTAAAGTTTTTAATACAGCAGTAGTAAAAAACCCGCAAATCATCACAAAGAAAATTGCTTCTACATCTATGTTTTACTGTGATTTCAACATGATTGAAATGCTATTATCCCTAGTATCTTTATTCTTTTATTGTTTATTGATTTCAAATTAATTTAAAGTAGAGGAGAATAATTAAGTGGATCAAAAAGAGCAAAACACGAACATTGTAGCAGGCATCAATGAAAAAATCAGTTGGGGAAGAGCTTTTTTGCTTGGTATGCAGCATGTACTGGCGATGGATCTGTATATCGCACCAATCATTATTGCTGGTTTACTTTCATTGGATTCAATGAATACAACATTTTTCATTCAAATGTGTTTTTTGGCAGCAGGACTAGCTACACTCATCCAAACCATTGGCGGCTTGCGGCTGCCAGTTGTTCAAGGCCCATCCTATGTCCCTATCGGTGCGTTAGCAGCAATAGGAGGTAAACTTGGATTAGGTGCTGTTTTCGGCAGCCTCCTTCCTGGGGCCTTAATTATTGCAATCCTTGGGTATCCGTTAAAATGGTTTGCTAAAGCTGTTCAAAAAATAATCCCGCCGCTTGTCGGAGGAACCGTCATTGTCATTGTAGGGATCTCATTAATGCCGAATGCATTTAATAGTATTTATCATGCGCCTGGAAATGTAGGACACAATGTTTTGATTGCATTTGTTTCTGCAGCGGTTTTAATTATCTGTATTCTTCTTGGACGTAAAGCAAAGGGGTATGGCACATTTTTCCGTTTAGTTTCGGTCATCCTAGCCATCATCGCAGGCACGATTACCGCATCACTTTTTGGAACCGTTGATTTCTCCTCTGTAAAACAAGCATCATGGATATCATTTCCGAGCCTTTTCCCATTCGGAAAACCAGTTTTTAATTTACAAGCGATTTTAACAATGGTATTTATTTATTTGGTTATTTTAATTGAAACAACAGGAACTTGGTTCGTGGTATCAACTGTTACTGACAGTGAATTAGATGAAAAACGATTGAACCGAGCATCAGTCGGCGAAGGAATTGGCTGTTTCGTAGGATCTCTTTTCGGGGGTACACCTATGACAGGGTATTCTTCAAACGCTGGAATTATTGCGATTACTGGTGTTGCAAGCAGAATGGCCATCATCGCTGCCGGTATTATTTTGATAGGCTTAGGATTAATCCCTAAATTATCTGCAATCATTACTTGTGTTCCTGAACCAGTGATTAATGGAATCTTTGGTGTCGTTTGTGTAGCAATTGTCATGAACGGTTTAAAAGTCATTCAGCATGTTGTCATCGATGACCGCAATATGATGGTAATCGGAGTTCCGATCCTACTTACAGTAGGTACTATGGTTCTTCCGAAGGAAATCTTAAACAGCGTACCTGATTTCGCAAACTATATCTTATCTTCCGGAACAGCTGTTGGGGCGATCGCTACGGTCATACTTAATCTAATCATCCCACATGAACGAGAAAAAACAGTTCCGTCAGGAAAAGAATCATTAACTTAGTCAGATAAACTCAAAACAATAGGAAGGGTTAGTCATGAAGACTAATCCTTCCTATTTGTTTATGTTAATATAGTTGTACAGTAGCGCAGCTCTAGCTGCTCCCCCACAAATAGCCCCAAAAAGAGGCCAGAATACAAGTCACATACATAAAAGCTCCATATATAAAAAATTGGGGAATTTTCCCACCCTTTTTTAGTTGAAGCAACTCATAATTAAAGGTTGAGAAGGTTGTAAACGAGGCCAGAAAACCGACAGCGAGGAAATTGAGTTGATCTTCCGAAAAATATTTTGCCCCATAAATGAATCCTAAAGCAAGAGAACCCAAGACATTAATAATAAATGTAGCAGTTGGAATCGAAAGGATTGTCCATTTTGTGAAAAAATTACTAAGCATGTAGCGAAAAATGGCTCCGAAAAACCCTCCTGCCCCGATAATCAGAAGTAATTTAACCATAGGCTTAAACTTATCCTTTCTCGATTTTCACAGCAAGAGAATGTCCCAGGTGAACAAAACAATAACCGCCTATTATCGTAAGCAACGTATAAATGGCGCTTGTTTGAAGCCCCCAATTTTTAAAAAGCTCCAACACTTTAACACTGAAAGTAGAAAAGGTTGTAAAGGAGCCTAAAAAGCCTGTTGCAAATCCGATTCTTAACAAAGGAGAAAAACGTTCAGAATTCAACGATAAGAAAAAGCCAATCATAAAACAGCCTGATAGATTAACAATTAAGATTCCAGAGGAAGGGGGAAGAAAGGTGCGAGAAAGCAAATAATCTAAAAAATACCGTACGATTGTCCCTACCGTTCCCCCTAAGCCAACAACGAAATATACCATTTTCATCACTTCTTTTTAATACAAATATATTCTTAAACGGTAAAGAAATGCTTAATGGTATAAAAAATTCAGTTTTATGAAAGTGCCTTATTAATCTCGGTCAATATTGAACCATTCCTCTTCCCATTCATCTTCTTCCCATTCACTGCACCATTTATAATTTCTTTTTGCAAAGGTCAATATGTAGTTCTTTAACATACTATGGCGAACGAGTTTTTGCTCCTCTGTTAAAGCTCCAGCCCACGCATACGTTTCTATCAAATCCTGATAATCGGTATAAATCCGATGGTAAATTTGATCAAGGCGCTTTTTTTGTGCCTCTGTATACTGCATATCCTTGGTACAGTTTAGATCGTCTTCTAAACTTTCTGGTTCAAGTTCTGATTCAACTATTTTCTCCTCTTTTTTCTCTTTTGCCTGTTCTTTTGCATCAGATTTATTTTCTTTTTTAAGTCTATTATTTTTTACATTATCGGGCTTTGTCTTTCCATCAATCTCTTCTACTTCCTTATTTATGTTTGTGATAGTTGTTTCAGCAAAAGAAGGCATTTCATAATTCAAATAGAAAATGAAAAAAAATAGGATAAACACAAATTTTTTTATCATCAATCTTCTCCTTAATACAAATATGTAAAGTTGCATATCAGAAATGACATGCAACTTTTAGGAAATTTCTTTTAATCATCGTAATGATCGTCATCGCCATCATGTGATCCTTCTTGTTCAACCTCCAGCACCTGGCCTGTCTTGGCATCAATTTCTACCTCGTACATAGAGCCGGAGCTTTTTATGATGACCTCGTAATATTGCCGCCCATCATCCTCTTCTAGCTTTACCATGACAACTTCCCCTTTTACTTTACCCAAAGCAATTTCTTTTGCTTGTTTTTCTAAGATTGGGGTATTTTGCGTTAGCAATAGATGGCCTGCCTTGGCGTGCCCGCTCTGAAAATAGGCACCATATCCTAGTGAAATTAAAAGGGTTAGCAACAAAATTAGCTTTTTCAAACTCTAACACTCCTTTTTATTTTTTAGCCGAAAGGAAAGTATAATTTTCCTTTCAAGCATAAGCGCAACTACACATCTGTCTTCGCCTAACAGCTCGCCAATCGGCAAGTTTTTTTTAGCTAATAGGAAAGTATAAATTTTTCAATTTTATACTTTCCTAACGCATAAGTGCAACTACGCCTCTGTCTTCGCCCTTAGGGGCTCGTCAATCGGCGAGTTTTCTTTATCTTGTGCAAGAGTAAATATCTTATTCATTTAGTTACATTTTTTACAAGAGTGGATATATTGAATTGCCAATACAGAATTTGTCCAAAAAGATACGGCTAAACTGGGACAACGCCGTTACACTCCACACATAAAAAGCAATAAATACAGTAACATGATTTTTAAGCTGAAGGAGAGAGTACAATGGGATAAGCAGGTTTTTTAATCCAAAAAAAATAAAAGAATGGTATCAGTCTAGGAAATTTAATCATACTCAAAAAATGGAAGAAGAATATATAAATTGGGGACTGGGGGTTGAGGTTCCGTTTTTTTCAAGTTCAAAATTTTCTATTGAAAATAGATCAGTCGCTATCGTTGGTTCACAAATCACACATAATCGTTCCTGGCCCATTAAGTATTCTATCGTAAAAATAAGTAAACTGGGGGCTTCGATACAATACTATGACAGTGTCATTTTTTATGGAGACTATTTTAATGGCGAATTCCAGCACATTTTTCATCCCCCAAATGGTACAGATTATCAATTGCTCATATTCAATTATTATCAATATCATTCCATTGGAAAATTTCGGATGATCCAAAATAACATATAGGCTAGGCAACTGTCCTATTTTATAGAAAAAAATGATTTGCCCACCACCTTAGGACAACTTTTGCATACCCTAAATTATCTAAAAGGAGGTGATCGCAAAAATGTTTAGTTTAACTAGTGCTGAAATTAGTCATTTTCTATTAGCGATGGGATGCTTACTCGCTATGGCTCATTTATTGGGATATATGGTAGAAAGAATATACATTCCCCGCGTCATTGGGGAAGTTGCAGCGGGCTTAGTTCTTGGTCCTACCTTACTAGGGCACTTTTTTCCGGATGCGTTTAAATGGCTGTTTCTTGGATTTACTACGGAAGACAAGTTATTCGGGCTTCTATACCAATTTGGCTTGTTAATGCTGATGTTTTGTTCAGGGCTAAAATTTCAAACTAAATTTAATAAGGATGATATCAAAATTACCTCTGCTTTAGTGGTAGGTGCAACCATTCCGGCCTTTATTGTTGGCTGGTTTGCCGCTGATATTTTTAATATTACCCCCTATTTAGGAACGGCTAATAATCCTTTAGCAATGAAAATAGTAATCGCGATTTCAATTGCTATTACCTCCATACCTGTTATTTCCAAAATATTTAATGATCTTGGCATTATGCATACTAGGTTTGCAAAAATTGTAATTGCGTGCGCAGGCTTCCATGATATTCTGCTTTGGGTCACTCTTGGGTTCGCCACAGCCATTGCCAGCAATGGCGGTGTTTTCACTGCTGGTACAGCCCTGAAAAGTGTGGGTATATCGTTTGCATTTATTATCGGAACTTTTGTTCTCGGCTATTTTCTCTTTAAACGGTTAACTATCATCAGACAAAACTTATTATTTAGGTCATCTAACCTTGGGTATTTTTTGTTTATCATGTTTATGCTTGCATCTCTTGCCGGCAACCTTCACGTAGAAACGATTTTTGGAGCGCTGCTTGCGGGAATTATTGCGAAAGTGGCTTTGCCAAAGGCAGTATCGGAGCGTCTGGAGCAAGGGGTTAGTAATATTTCATTCTCTTGGTTTATACCGATTTATTTTGCAACAGTAGGCTTACAATTAGACCTTGTCAGACATTTTAGCCCTCTCTTCTTCCTTGCCTATTTCTTGTTTGCAACCTTAACTCAAACATTGGCCGTTTTTATCACTTCACGTACGATCAAACAAGATCGTTTAACCAGTTTTAACTTAGGGGTGGCGATCAATGACCGCGGCGGCCCCGGAATTGTCCTTTCTTCCGTTGCCTACGCCGCAGGAATTATTAATCAGGAATTTTTCGCGATCCTTGTCATGTTAGCGCTTATTACTTCCTGGATTCCAGGAACTTGGCTTCGGATCGTGGTTAAAAAGAAATGGAGACTTATGCCTGGGGATGAAAATATTACGCCACAGCCAAGAGATGACGGAAAAATTAAATCTATTAATCGATCTATATAGAAGAGGTCAGTCCCCAGCTCTTTAAAGCCACTGAGGACTGACCTCTTCCCCTTAATTCATCACCCATTTATCCTTCAGGAATAGAATCCTACCCACAATAAACAGAAGGATCATACTGACCAGGTTGCTTGTGATGGTGATTAGGATATGTTCGTAATCAATAATACCGAAGACTAGTTCTTTCAGCAGGCTGAACAGGTTCAAAATCGGAACAGCAAAATGCTGAAAGGATAATTCGTTAATTCCGATACTTGAAAGGATCATCGTCGGGAACATGGCTAACATCATCACCGGTGTGCTATAGCTTTGTGATTCTTTTACGGTCTTGCCGATAATACTTGTGAGCATGAGAAGTGACGCAGTAAACATAGCATAAATGATAGAGACCAACACAGCTAACGCAATAATAACGACAACATTGTTACCGAAAGAAACAGCCTTTTTTAGATTTTCTGTCAGTAAGTTAATCTCTAAAGCGACGACCAGTAAGGTAATAATCCCCGTGACTGACCCAACTGTAGCAATTGTCAGCCATTTCGAAAACAGCAAGGTTGAACGCTTTACCGGAGTCATTAATAATGCTTCCATCGTCTTCTTCTCTTTTTCACCGGCAAATAAATCGGAAGCAGCCGGACCTGAACCAACCCCAATAGCTATGGCTAGAATTAACGGAATTAGCATCGCGATTAAGTTGGCATTCGGATTTTGATCCGAAATTTCCTTTTGTTCAATTGTAATGGGCTCAACTAAGTTTGGAGCTGTTCCTTTTGCTTTCATCCGTTCTGAAAAAATTGATTTCTCGTAAACTCCCAGAACATTTTGTACAATGTTCTTCAAATTAGACGATTTTTGGCTGAAGGAGTCACCAATAATCGTGACCGTCGCCTTATCCCCGTTTTCGATATTACTACTGAAATTAGGATCCAGGATTAGTGCAGCCTGGACTTTCCCATCCTGCAGCGTTTTTGCCGGATTGGCCGAGTGAACGAGTTCAATATTTTTATAACTTGTAAATATTCCTGCAAGTTCGGGTTCAAACGATTCGTTCACGGCAAGCTTATAGCTTTCCCCTTCGCCATCAGAGATCATTTTTTCATAAAAAAAAGTTAATCCGGTCATCATAATTACCGGTAATAGCACGGTTAGCAATAACGTCCGGCGGTCACGGAAGCAGTCTTTTATTTCTTTTAAATAGATTTTAAGAAGCATAGTGTTCGTTCCCCCTTACAAGCTTACTCATGAAAATATAGTTTAAATCACGGCTGCCCTCTGACTTGTACAATGACTCAAGATTGCCGTGATAGACAAGTTCACCTTTATGCATCATAGCGACAGAATCGCAAAGCAGCGATACTTCCTCCATAATATGGCTTGAAAAAATAATCGTTTTTCCATCACGCTTTAGCTGATGCACAAGCTGGCGGAACACATTGGAGGATGTAATATCTAAACCGGTTGTCGGTTCATCAAAGAGAATTATCTCAGGATTATGGATCAGTGTTCTCGCAATCGCAACCTTTTGACGCATTCCTTTAGAGAAGCCGCCCACTTTCCGGTTCAAATAATCGCGCATACCGAACATCCTTGACAGGTCATCAATACGCACCTTCGTTTCATGCTTACTTAATCCATATAGTGCTGCAAAGTATTCTAAGTTTTCTCTGGCGGTCAAGCGATCATATAGCCCCGTTTCTCCGCCAAACAATACCCCGATTCTTTTTTTCACTTCATTTGCATTCTTGATCGTGTCAAAGCCTGCAACCGTTACCGCCCCCTCTGTCGGCGTAAGAAGTGTGGCAACCGTTCTTAGTAACGTCGTTTTCCCAGCACCGTTCTCCCCAAGCAGACCGACCACCTGCCCTTCTTTTACAGAAAAAGAGACATGCTTTAATGCCGTGACAAATTTCTTTTTATCTTGAAATTTCTTCGTTACCTCATGGATTTCAATCATTTCATTCCACCCCATCTGTTTTGTTTCTTGATGTCATCATACAAATAATCGAAAAGGAAATCTGCACTTATGTCGCGAATCGTCCATTTCCTGTCGCGAAAATGCCAAATTCCTCTTTAATAATGGTAAAATAAAGAAGATTCTTTTAAAGGAAATTCTGAATGGTTAAAGGTGTGGCGGATTATGATGAAGGTTGGTCTTGTCGATGATCGATTCATTGATTTAGATAAATTAAATGCGATTGTCGCTGGAATACCAGATGTAGAGATAGTTTTCTCGACTACCTCTGCAGAAGAAGCGTATGAGCATATCAAAAAAGAATCAATTGATTTATTAATTGCTGATATTGAAATGCCAAATTTATCCGGATACGAGCTGGCAGACATTATTCATTCACACGCCCTTAGTATTTCAGTTGTCTTTGTGACGGCCAACAGCGGCTATGCCGTTCATGCCTTTGAATTGAATGTCCATGACTATATTATGAAGCCTTATCTGAAAGACCGTTTAATTAAATCAATCGAACGCTTGAAGGAGAAGACAAAGTCAGCTGAGATTGCCGGCAGGCTTTATTTAAAACAAAAAAACGATATTCATATCATTCAGAAGAAGGATATTATTTTTATTGAAAGATCCGGCCGTTCCTCAACGATTTATACAAAGTCTGGTTCGATTAAAACCTATCAAACTCTTAACGAATTAGAGGGTGAATTAAGGGAACGGGATTTTATCCGCTCGCACCGATCCTTCATTATCAATATCCACTATGTAAAAAACTTTTCCCTGTATGCAAAGAATTCCTATATCGTGTCGTTTGAAGGAATTGAGGAGCAAGCGATGATTACAAAGGAAAAAGTAGATTTTTTACAAGAAAATTATTTTTAAAGGCAGGAAATGAACTTGAAGTCGATAATTTTATATTGGTTGGCATTAGCAGTACTAGGCACGGTTCATCTTCATCGGCTTACACTAATGCTGCCATGGAACATTCCTATCTATTTAACTTGTTTACTCGTAATCGTGATTATCTATTATTTTTATAAAAAAAGTATCACTCACATTTCTATTTCAGGGGTAAAATGGAACTCCCTGTTATTTGGCTTGCAGCTGCTGCTTGTCGTGATTTATACTGCCTTAAAGCCATCGTGGGTATATCTCGCACTGTTAATCCTCTTTATCGGAATTGAATGTATTAGGCTTTCTGTTGCACAGAAGCTGGCAGCATTAACCCGAGAGAATCATCTTTTTAAGGAACAAACAGCCCATTTTAATGAAACATTTCGCATTGTCCGCAGTGAACGGCATGATTTTCTCAAACATGTTTCCGCCATCCACTTTATGCTTGAAACCGGAAAACACGGTGAGGCAAAAGCGTATCTGGATGAGTTAGTCGAAAGCTATGAAGAAACGAATCTTTCCATTAAAGGGGAACGGGGAATCGTTGCCGGGAGCTTACATCAAATGTATCGGCGTGCCAAAACAGCAGGAATTCCGGTTGTCTATGACTTCGACCTGCCGCTATCGACATTACCACTCCCAGATACCGTTATGGTGAAACTGCTCGGAAATCTGTTATCAAATAGCATCGAGGCTAGTGAAGACTGGCAAAAGGAACATAAGCAACAGGCTGTAATCACACTTCAATTTTATAAACGAAGCGGTTTGTTCCTATTAATTTGTAAAAATAATAGTCTGCCAATTCCACCTCCCATCTTAGATGGATTGTTCCAAAGATACGGAAAAACGACAAAAGCGAACGGTCATGAGGGACTTGGGACGAAGATCATTAAGGATATCGTAAATGACCACCACGGCTTTTTAGACTTCGTCTATAAAGACCAGGAGTTCACCGTCAAAATAAAATTTCCAGCCATACAATGAACAACAAAAATCCCATCTTCTCGAGTAGATGGGATTTTTCCTTTAGTACGGTCTAGTTCTCAATTGCATGTGTACCATTTATTTCGTTTGCAAGTTTTTTACCGGCACTGATGAAAGTTTAATCGATAATGGAAAGGCTAACAGCAGTAAACAAATAATAAAGCCAATTACTCCACCCCAGCCGAAATTCGACCAGAAAAATCCTCCGGCAGTACCTGCCGTGCTTGATCCAAAATAATAAAAAAATAAATAAAGCGAAGAAGCTTGCGCTTTCGCAGTTTGTGCTCTTCGCCCCACCCAGCTTGAAGCGATCGAATGGGAGCCAAAAAATCCAAAGGTAAAAATAGCGATACCGATTATCTTTAACACCAAAGGCTCTACAAGTGTCAATGCTGCTCCAGTAAGCATAATGACCAGGCCAAGCCATAAGACCTTCCGGCGGCCGAGCGTATCAGAAAGCCGCCCCATCCATGTTGAACTAAAGGTGCCAGTTATATAAACTATGAAAATCCAGCCGACTATTGTTTGGCTCAATTGATACGGAGGTGCCATCAATTCAAAGCCAATATAGTTATACAACGTGACAAAGCTTCCCATCAAGATAAAAGCAATAGCAAATAAACATAATAATGCCGGGTCTTTTAAATGACCTACCATTGATTTGACTAACGTATTTAGTTTCAATGACTTTGGTGTAAAATAGCTGGAGCTCGGCAAATAAAACCAAAACCACAAGCTAAGCACGAGGCTAATCACCCCAATACTCCCCATTGCAACACGCCAAGAAAAAAGGTCCGTAACAGAGCCGGTAATAATTCTTCCTGCCATACCGCCAATGGAGTTCCCGCTAATATAAATCCCCATGGCAATACCAAGACTTTTTGGGTCGACTTCTTCACTCAAATAGGCCATAGCGATGGCCGGCAGCCCCGCAAGAACAATTCCTTGCAGAATGCGAAAGCTGATTAACGACCCAAATGTGGGACTGAAGGCAGTTAAGATGACAATGAGGGAGGAAAGGAATAAGGAAGCAGCCATAATTGGTTTCCTTCCCCACGCTTCAGATAAAGAACTGGTAAAAAGCATTGCCACAGCAAGTGCGAACGTCGTTACCGACAACGTCAGACTCCCCGTTGCCGCTGTGACATTAAACTCTTTTGTAAAAATCGGCATTAACGGTTGGACATCATAAAGTATAGAAAAAGTTATAAATCCCCCTGCAAAGAGGGCAAAATTGGCTTTACGAAAGGCTGTAGTACCTTGTTGCAGCTTACTCAACAAAAAGACCTTCTTTCTACTTTTTTACACTTTTCAACTGTACTCCTCTAACGTGAAAAATTCAATTAGATATAAGTTCCTTTCGGTATTATTGCTGGTTCAAGATAGGTAATATTTGTTCTTCTTCTGTACCAAACAGTGAAGAGGGATTTCCTAACAAAAGCTGTTTACTTTATTATAACAATACATAATATTTATTGAGGCAATGTTCAACTGTGTTTGTAATTTTGTAATATTTCAACATGACGAGCGCTTTAAACGGTTTTTTGTTGTAAGCCAATCCGTTCTGTCTCTATCGTCCCAATGATTAATCAGAATTTTTATAAAAATCGATAAAATACCTTGACAGTTCGATTATGCTTCGTTATTATTTATTCCTATAAAACACATCGGGATTATCAAATTGGCATCGATAATAAACTAACAAGTTACTAGGAGGGAAATCGTGCTTACCTTATTCGTAAAGACAGAAAAGCAAAAGACATGGTTACAAAAATTGCGTGAGAAAGAAGCAAGATTTAAAAATAAGTCGGCGGACATTGATGAATTGGCCATTTTTCCAGAAGAAAATATTCAGGAGCTAGTGGAGATGGGCTATTCAAGTATTACTCTTCCGGCTGCTTATGGCGGAGAAGGATTAAAGGTCTATGACATGGTGCTCCTTCAAGAAACACTGGCTAGTTTTGACGGAACCACCGCACTTTCGATTGGCTGGAATCTTGGGGTGATCGGCGAGCTCTTTGAAACAAAACATTGGGATCAGGAGAAATTGAATTTTTTTGCAAAAGAAATTCTTAACGGTGCCTTAGTGAATCGGGCCGTAAGTGAAGCACAAACAGGAAGTCCAACTAGAGGCGGACGACCAGGAACAACTGCGGTTAAGAAAGATGGTGCTTGGGTGATATCAGGACGGAAAACATTTACCACCATGTCTCCCGTATTAACTTATTTTCTAACATCTGCCTGGATTGAAGAAAAGCAAAAGGTTGGCTTTTTTCTCCTGCATAAAGATTTAGAAGGACTAACGATTGATGAGACATGGGATGTCATTGCCATGAGGGGCACAGGAAGCCACGATCTTGTTCTCAATAATGTAACCGTCGATGATTCCAATCTTGTTGAACTCCCGTCCATGCCCAGCGGAAGTAAAATAAACGGCTGGATCCTGCACATTCCTGCCTGTTATCTTGGCATCGCCCAAGCGGCACGCGATTATGCTGTCCATTTTGCCAATCACCATGCTCCCAATAGTTTAAACGGGCCGATCAGCCAATTACCTAATGTTCAACAGCTGTTAGGGGAAATTGATTTAGAATTAATTAGAGCTAGACATCTTACCTATAGTGTTGCAGCGGCATATGATGACGTATCTCTTAGAGAATACCTCGAAAATGAACTTGGAGTTGTCAAGCATACGGTTACGAATTCGGCGATTACCATTGTTGATAAAGCAATGAGGATCGTTGGGGCCAAAAGTCTTGGGCGCAATAATCCCCTGCAACGCTACTACCGCGATGTAAGGGCAGGTTTGCACAATCCACCAATGGATGATATGACGATAAAAAAATTAGCACTTTCAGCCATTGAACAGGAGAAAATAAGAAAAGCGTAAGCTTCCTTTGAGCGGCGGATGGACTCCTCGAAAAAGCTAACACTTTTTCTTCGTGCGATGCCTATGCTGCCGAAGCCTTCCTTGTGGAGCGAATCGATGTTGACTTATCGTAGGGAGAAGAGCGAAGTTGTTTCGCCGCTGGGTGCTCCTCGAAAAAGCTATATTTTCCTTCGTGCGAGCTATCGCTTCCGAAGATTATTCTAAGACAATTCTCAAAGTCGAAATTCTCTTATTTAGAGTAGGAATTTCATCCATTCCTACTCCCTAAAACTATAAAAATTTTTTTAGTTTTAAATCCAACTATTTTGATAAGAAAACTTAAAATAATAATTATAAAAAGGAGATTGGTATGATGAGAAATAAAAAGTTTTTCAAGGTAATCGTAACAGCTTTATCGTTATTCATTCTGTTAGCAGGATGCGGCATCAGTTCCACGTCTGGTGAATCATCAGACGCAAAAAATAAATCTTCAAAGGTAAGAAAGGTAAAGATCGCCTATGACCAAGCTTCAAAACCCATCTCCTATATCGATGATAAAGGAAATCCAACTGGATATGATGTAGAAATGATGAAATTGGTCGATAAATTACTTCCTGAATACGAATTTGAATTCGTTGGAACATCAAGTGATGACTTATTACTTGGGGTTGAACAAGGAAAGTATCAGGCAGGCGTGAAAAATGCCTTCTGGACACAGGAAAGGACAGAGAAATTTATCTTTCCAAAAGAATTCCTTGGACTGAGCAGCGCAGGTCTTGTCTTAAAGAAGAAAAATGAAAACATTAAATCGCTGGCAGATTTCGCTTCCGCTGGCTTAACCTTAGCGCCAATCGCTGCTAACAACGCGCAGTATACCATTATTGACGAATATAACAAGGCCAATCCGGATAATAAAGTCAAATTGAAAGCTGGAGATTCCTTTACAGTGGACGTTGTTCAATGGGTAAACGAAGGACGGGTTGACGGCGGTGTAATGATTGAAGGTCCATTTCAAAAGCAGGTCATTGCTGATGACGGTCCCTATCATAATCTAAAAAATGAGGTTGTTTATAATGAATTCGCCGTCATCAAAACTTGGCCATTATTTAACAAAAAGGAGCAGGAATTTGCCGATGCTTTTGATAAAGCCATTAAAAAGCTGAAAGAAGAAAAGAAACCAAACGATTTAAGTAAAAAGTTCTATGGTAGAGATTTGTTCGAGGTATTGGATACTGTCAAAAGATAAGTACTATTTTCATAGCAAAGAAACGTCTTAAATCTTGAGGTTACATCCTTATGAAAGGCGTAACCTCAGTTCCCTATAAAAAGACAATCAATCTATGAAAATGCTGGAGGTGAATTATGGAGAAATACTTTGATGCCAAATATATCTGGGAGTCATTCCCGCTGTTAATCCCTTATATAAAAGTGACATTTCTAGTTGCTGGTCTATCAGTCCTGTTTGGAACCATCTTAGGTTTCATTTTAGCTGCAATGAAATTAGGAAACAGTAAGATTGCTCAGAAAATCGCCAATGGGTATACGACCGCATTAAGATGTACGCCCTCGATTGTCCTGCTCTTTCTTGTTTACTATGGGATTCCGAAAATCGCCGAAAATTTCGGCTTAAACTTTAGCGACGTTGATAAAATCGTCTTTATTGTCATTACCTTTTCCCTGCAGTTTGCCGCTGCTATGTCTGAAGTGATCCGCTCAGCTTATCAATCGATTGATCGAGGGCAATTTGAGGCTGCCGTTAGTGTAGGGTTAAGTAACACACAAGCATACAGGAGAATTATCTTTCCACAGGCGTTTGTCGTTGCCTTACCAAACTTCGGCAACAGTTTACTTGAGTTGATAAAAGAGGGTTCTTTAGCATATACAATCGGATTAATTGATGTAATGGGGAAAGCAAGCCTGATTATCGATGGCCGTTTTAATGCTCATGCCTTTGAAACGTATCTTGCCTTATCGATTATCTATTGGGTGATTTCCATTGCGATTGAGCAGTTTTTCCTAAAACTAGAAAAAGGTTTTAGTAAAGGAAAACAAGTCATCAAACCAACATAAAGGGGGTGGCGGAGTGTCTGAGAGTTTAAATTATCAGTTTTTAGTAAAGACATTTTTTACAGCATTATCAGGAGTACCCACCGCACTCATAATAACAATTGTCGCCTTACTAATTGCCCTTCCGCTAGGGTTCTTACTTGCCTTAACAAGAATCAATCGAATTCCCTTGCTCCATCGTTTTGCCCAGGTTTATGTATCTTTTGTAAGAGGAACACCTGTCATTGTGCAAATTTTTATAATTTATAGCAGTGTCCCCCTGGTATTAACTTCGATATTTAAAAAGTTTCAGATTGAAACGAATGTTTATGATATCAATCCGATTTGGTATGCATTCATTGTTTTCTCATTGAATACGACAGCTATCTTAATCGAGGTATTTCGTTCAGCGCTTAGCACGGTTAGCAAGGGTCAGCTGGAAGCCGCTTATTCAGTCGGACTAACCAATGTGCAGGCATTTAGGAGAATTATTATCCCTCAGACATTGGTTGTCGCCTTACCAAATATATGTACAGCAACCGTCAATCTGATTAAGGCAACCTCTTTGGGATATGCGATGTCCTTGCAGGAAATTACACTGCGAGCAAAAGTAGCAGCAAATGTTGGCTACAATTATGTTGAGGCGTACATCGATATCTTTCTGGTCTATTTGATTTTATGTAGTTTAGTAGAATATTTATTTAAATTATATGAAAAACGGTTACGGAAATATAAAGCAGCAAATGCCTAAGATTGAAACTGGAGGCAGAACGATGTTAGAAATTAAAAATATTCATAAATCATTTGGAAAAAATGAGATTTTAAAAGGCGTGGATTTACGCATTGACAAGGGTGATGTGGTTGTCATCCTTGGACCAAGCGGTTCCGGTAAAACCACGTTACTCAGGTGTATTAACTTTCTGGAAAAAGCAGATCAAGGGCATGCTATATTTGGATCCACGGATGTCAATTTGAAAACAGCTTCCAAAAAGCAAATTCACGATATCAGACAGAAGGTCGCGTTTGTATTTCAAAATTACAATCTATTTAATAATAAGACCGCACTTGAAAATGTAACAGAGGGGCTGATTATTGGCAGAAAGGTTCCGAAACCTGAAGCAATCAAAATTGGCAAAAAGGCATTGGATAAAGTCGGTTTGTCAGAAAAATATCATGCCTATCCTGTTGAATTATCTGGAGGACAGCAGCAAAGGGTTGGGATTGCCAGAGCTGTTGCCTTAAATCCGGATATCATTTTGTTTGATGAACCAACCTCTGCCCTCGATCCGGAAATAGTCGGGGAAGTATTAACGGTGATGAAAAATATTGCCAAAGAAGGGACCACCATGTTAGTCGTCACCCACGAAATGTCGTTTGCGAAGGATGTAGCCAACCGTGTGGTCTTTATGGATGGTGGCGTCATCGTTGAAGAAGGGTCCCCTAAGGAGATTTTCACCAACCCAAAGGAAGAAAGAACCCAGCAGTTCTTAAAGAGAGTTTTACCAGAGGATTATATCTTTTACATTTAGACGAAAGGGTCAGTCCCCGCCGATTTAACGAAACGGGAACTGACCCTCTTTTAAAGACTTTTCTCCTACAGTCTTTGCGTGATTTGTCCTTTAGAGTACCTATTAAAGACATTTCTCTTTCGATTTCATGAAGTTTTGTCCTTAAGA
>NZ_JBALPG010000006.1:35000-106177 GCF_036965245.1 Neobacillus drentensis | reverse complement strand
AAATCGGTCCAAGAAATCGAGGGCAGTGTCCTTCATAAGGTCTATGAAGGACAAATCGGTTCAAGGAATCGAGGGAAGTGTCCTTCATAAGGTCAATGAAGGCCAAATCGGTCCAAGAAATCGTGAGAAGTGTCCTTCACAAGGCCAGTGATGGACAAATCGGGTTCAGGAATCCGAAAAGTAAAAGTAAACCCGTACCACCATTGGTCCGGGTTTACTTGTTTGCTGTAAGTGCATAAAAAATTTAGCTTTTTGCCTTAGAAAGTTGAACGCAGACAAGCATCAGGAATGAGATCCCAATCATGCACAAGGCCCATAACCAGGCCATCTGCATGTTGCCTGAGTCGATAGCGACATAGATGGCTGTCGGGAGGGTTTGCGTTTTTCCGGGTATATTGCCTGCAAACATGAGTGTTGCGCCAAACTCACCTAACGCTCGGGCAAAACTTAGAATTCCTCCTGAGATAATCGACTTCAAGGCAAGTGGGACAGAAACAAACATAAATAGTTGTAATTTATTCGCCCCATCAACCCGTGCCGCATCCTCGACGTCTCCATCAACCCCTTCAAATCCGGCCTTTGCCGATTGATACATGAGCGGAAAGGAAACAATCAAAGCAGCAATCACTGCAGCCCACCAAGTGAAAATGACGGGCTGATGAAATACCCATTCGATGAATTGGCCGATTGGGCTCTGTTTTCCAAAAATCACAAGTAACAAAAAACCGACAACGGTTGGCGGTAACACTAACGGTAAAAGGAAAATGGTTTCAATAACTGCTTTTCCTTTGAATCTTGCCTTCGCCATCCACTTTCCAATAAATAATCCTAAAACTAAAACAATGCATCCTGAAACAACGGCTACCTCTAGCGATAGTTTTACAGGATCCCAAAAGTGGTCTGTCATGTTTATTTTTTACAGTCCTTTAAATCCGTATTTTTCAAAAACTTTCATTGCCTCTTTTGTTTGTAGATATTCATAGAATAACATGGCTTCTTTTGGATGGCTACTAGCCTTGATGATTCCGACAGGATAGATAATGGGCGTATGGGTTTTTTCTTCAGCGGTTGCTGCAATCTCTACTTTTGATGATGTTAACGCATCAGTTTTATACACCATGCCGGCGTCGACATTACCAGTTTCTACATATGTAAGCACTTGACGTACATCCTTGCCATAGACGATTTTTCCTTCAACTGCGCTCCAGATCGTTAAGTTTCCAAGTGCCTCTTTGGCATATTGACCTGCTGGTACAGCTTCAGGGGTACCAATCGAAATATTATTCGCTTTTGGAAGGTCTTCAAATGTTTTAATGCCTTTAGTGGAGTCTTTTGGCACGACTAGCACCAATTTGTTTCCGACAAGGTCTGTGCCATTTTTCTTTTCAATCAGACCTTCTGACACTAATTTCTCGAATTTATCTTCTGCTGCCGAGAAGAAGAGGTCGACTGGCGCACCTTGAGAGATTTGCTGCTGTAACGCTCCGGAAGCGCCAAAATTATAGTTGATTTTGATATTGCTATGTTCTTTATTAAAATTTGTCGTTATTTCTGTTAAGGCATCCTGCAAACTAGCCGCTGCTGAAATCGTTAATTCGACGTTCTTTTCAGGGGCTGCCTTCTTTTTCTCTGCCGGCTGTTTACTTTGTTCATTAGCTGAACATCCTGTAAAGATTAGTAAAAACATCATCATCGATAAAAATAATAAATAGCCTTTTTTCAAATCATCTCTCTCCTTATAATTAGATATAACTAATTATAACTAATTATAATTAGTTATGGTATGAAAAAAATCACAAATATTTGCAATATGCTTTTTAAAAAGTAATGAGATACAATATGAAGTGGAGGGATGGACATGTCAAAGGAGATATCCTATACGATTGAAGAAGTTTCGCAGCTGTTAAAAGTATCGAAACTTACCATATATGATTTGATTAAAAAAGGGGAGCTTCCCGTATTCCGTGTAGGAAGACAAATGCGGATGGATGCAGAGGATTTAGACCGATATATTAAAAATCAAAAGTCTGCTCCAATGCCCTCATCTTCTGTTCCGGCAGCTGAACCGAGCAGGACGGAACCAAAGGAATCCCACAATATTGTCATTAGTGGACAAGATATCGTCCTCGATATTTTAGGAAAACATATCGAAAAAGGTTCAACCTATAAGACGCTCAGGTCTTATTCCGGCAGCTTAAATAGCCTCATCTCTTTATATAATGGTGAATGTGACATCGTGAGCTTGCATATGTTTGACGGTGATACAGGAGATTATAATCTGCCATATGTTAAAAGAATTTTAACAGGTTATCCGTACATACTACTCAATCTTGTTTCCAGAAAAGCTGGATTATATGTCCAAAAGGGAAACCCGCTCAACATCACTTCTTGGACGGATTTAAACCAGCCGCACATTACCTTGATCAATCGTGAAAAAGGATCAGGGGCAAGAATCCTGCTTGATGAACAGCTCCGAATCCATAATATTTCTTCGAAGACGATTATCGGGTATGAACACGAAGAGACGAATCATTTAAGTGTCGCTTCAGCGGTTCTTACCGGCAAGGCTGATGTCGGTGTAGGAATTGAAAAGTCGGCAAAAATGATAGGTATCGATTTTATTCCGTTAATTACGGAACGGTATGACCTAGTGATGTTAAAAACTCCTGAAAATGAAACGCTCATCCGGATTGTAAAGGAGATTTTATCATCTTCGTTGTTTCAAACTGAAATAAGCTCTTTGGGCGATTATGATCAAACGAAAACAAGTTCTATTATTTATGAGACCTATTGATAGTGACAAATTTTGACTTGTTTCACGTGGAACATGAGAAGATTGTCGAATCTCATCAGGTGTGTAAATGTAAAATGAGAAAAAGAAAGGGAATGCTGCAGTGAATATACCTGTCCAAACACTATTAACGAAAATGGAAGAAGAATTAAAGCTGGCGAGAAGCAGTGCTAAGCAAGAAAGCTTGCGGGAAAAAGTTTACTCTATTAAAATATTATGCGAATTGATTTTACAAGAAAAACCAGCAGCAAAAACGGAAGTTCTATTGAATCAACCGGCACATGTTACCGGACAGCAAGTATTTCAACAGCCGCTGATGAATCAACAAGTTTTTCAGCAGCCGGCAACGATGCCGCAGGCGAAAAAGATAGAGATGGACCAAGCAAACGGCGATTCATTATTTGATTTTTAAAAAGGGGGAAATGTAAATGAAAGCTTTTATTATTGTTGGCGCCATTAATGCCTTTTTGGCGGTTGCACTTGGTGCCTTTGGTGCGCACGGCTTAAAGGATAGATTGGATGCGCATTACTTGGATATTTGGAAAACAGGCGTTACCTATCAAATGTTTCATGCAACAGGGATTTTAATCATTGGCCTTCTTCTTGGGAAAGTTGGGGTAAGTTCTTTGTTCAGCTGGTCGGGATGGTTAATGCTTGCAGGGATTATTTTGTTCAGCGGGAGCTTGTACATGTTGAGTTTGACCAAGGTTGGCGTCTTGGGTGCGATTACACCGATTGGCGGCGTTTGTTTTTTAGCAGCTTGGGTTCTTATGATTGTCGGGGCAGTTAAACAGTTTTAAAAAATAAACACCAATTGGCGGCCAATTGGTGTTTATGCATGTTTTTTTATCTTGGCGGGTAGGTAGCCATGGGTGGTGCAGCTCCATATGGATATTCATACTCGATTTCCTCAGAAAAAACAATGTAGTCGACAGCCACCATCGGAATGAGGTAGCGGACGCCTGTTTGCGGATCACTAAGGATAACGTGATCTCTTCCTGCCGCTTCAATAATTCCTTTAAATTCTTTAGCATTCCACTGACTGTTCCCTTCAAAGGTAGTAAAGACAGTGACAAGCTTCCCTTTATTCAAGCGCAGGATATTTTCGATGTACGACTGCTCAATTGGCAGCATGCCTGAAGGAGGCTGTGAAACAGCTCCCCCTCCTGCTGGCGGAAATTGCGGAAATGCTTGTTGTTGCTGTGGAGGCATAACCCTCTGCTGTCCGCCGCCTGTGAACGGTTGAGCGCCCGGCTGCCCGGGTGCTCCAGTATAGGGCTGAAACCCTTGTGGATTATAATATTGGCTCATCTTTTTCCCTCCTAAAAAATGAATAATACAAATGGCACAACATTTTATTAATACTCCCCATGACCTAAAAGGTTACAGCGGCATGGAATAAATATTCCTTCTGGTTGATGGGGGTAATCCTAAAGACTCGCTGTTTTATAAGTATGAGGGAAAGTCCGAATATATGACTTGAGGATTAGATTGAAAAAGTAAAAAAGCTCCCAGTATCAGCTGAAGGGTTCCGTTTTTAGGTGCAAAACAGGTAAATGACATAGAAAATGGCGTGTAAAACTGCTTTCAGTTTTAGCACGCCATTTTTAATATTCATATGGACTAAATGACAATCAAATTAAGGTTTTTCCTTATTTTCACTAAAGCACCCGATCTTGCAAAAAGAAGAATCCGTCGATAATGGCAGCTGATCTTTATGTGGATTTGCCAGTTGATAGTCCGAATGCAAAGCTTATTCGGACAGGATAAGCAGGAAATTAGCTGTTGATTGTCCGAATGAAACTTATTCATTGTAACTTTTCTTATTTATACATGAAGGAATTTTGCTACGAGTTCTTCTTCTAACAGATTGCCGACAAAGAAAGCTCCAAATTCGCCATAGCGGGCACTCACTTCGTCAAAGCGCATTTCATACACAAGTTTTTTAAATTGCAGGACATCATCAGCAAACAAGGTAACGCCCCATTCGTAATCGTCAAAGCCAACGGAGCCGGTAATGATTTGTTTTACTTTTCCTGCATATGTACGGCCAATCATTCCGTGGCTGCGCATCATTCTGCGGCGCTCATCCATCGGCAGCATGTACCAGTTATCATTGCCTTGACGGCGCTTATCCATTGGATAGAAGCAAACATGCTTCGTTTTAGGAAGCGATGGGTATAGGCGTGCTAAAATTTGCGGATTTTGATAAGGATCTTCATCAGCTGGTAAATAGTTGCTGAGCTCAACCACTGATACATAGGAATGAGCAGGAATTGTGAATTCTGCTAATTTAGTTTTGTTGAATTCGGTTTCAATTTCGTTTAGCTCTTCCATTGTTGGACGAAGGATCATCATCATAAAATCAGCTTTTTGACCAACGATTGAATATAAGGCATGGCTGCCTTCTTTACGTTCACCAGTCTGGTTCCATTTTTCAACGAGACTTAAAAACTCGTGGATAGCGGTTTGGCGTTCATCGCTAGAAAGCATTTTCCAAGTTGTCCAATCTACGGTGCGGAAATCATGAAGGCAATACCAGCCATCAAGCGTTTGTGCTGCTTCACTCATTATAATCACTCCTAAATAGTCATTCACCCATAACTATAACATAGTTTGACCAAGAGACACCTTTCTAAACACTTGAATGCCAGCGAGTGGATATTTTTTGAAAAAAGGTAAATAGTAAAAGTATGAGTGTAATTTTTTGAAAACAAAAACATTTTAATGAAACCGCTATCTGTGACGTACGATACTTGATATTTTACCTTGGTAAAGTATGCTAGAAAGGGTAGTTTTATTAAGGAGGAAATTGTCGTGAGTGATTTATTTGAAGGTTTAAAGCAAAAAATTTCCGGACGTGATTTAAGAATTGTTTTTCCAGAGGGATTAGATGAGCGGATTGTCCGCGCAGCGAGCCGCTTGGCTGAGGAAAAATTAATCACGCCGATTTTGATTGGCAACATCGAGCAAGTCCAGGCAAAGGCTGCAGAGGCTGGCGTTTCGCTAGAGTCTGCGGAAATCTATGATCCTGCGAGCTATGCTGGAATGGATGAATTGGTTGCAGCGTTTGTCGAGCGCCGCAAAGGGAAAGCAACGGAAGAGGATGCCCGTAAAATATTGCTGGATGAAAACTATTTCGGCACGATGCTTGTGTATGTAAATAAAGCACATGGTTTGGTGAGTGGGGCTGCACATTCGACGGCAGATACCGTTCGCCCTGCGCTGCAAATTATTAAGACAAAAGCAGGCGTGAAGAAGACGTCCGGTGTGTTCATTATGGTTCGTGAAGATGAAAAATATGTGTTTGCCGATTGTGCGATCAATATTGCGCCGGACAGCAATGATTTAGCGGAAATTGCAATTGAAAGCGCGAAAACAGCGGAGATGTTTGATATCGAACCGCGAATCGCAATGTTGAGCTTTTCAACGAAGGGATCGGCAAAGTCTGAGGAAACGGAAAGAGTGATTGCAGCCGTGGCTGAAGCAAAACGACGCGATGCTTCACTCGTGTTGGACGGCGAATTTCAGTTTGACGCAGCGTTTGTTCCATCGGTTGCCAAGAGTAAAGCGCCGGATTCACCGCTGCAGGGGGATGCGAACGTGTTCATTTTCCCTAGCCTTGAAGCAGGAAACATCGGTTATAAAATTGCGCAGCGTTTAGGTGGATTTGAGGCGGTTGGTCCGATTTTACAAGGGTTAAACGCGCCGGTGAACGACCTATCCCGCGGCTGTAATGAAGAAGATGTATACAAGCTTGCATTAATTACGGCAGCGCAAGGGTTATAATGGAAGGTTTGGAGCTAGTCCGGGTGTCGGACTGGCTTTTTTTGTCTTAAAGCACATTAGTGGTGGAAAATCGTCGTCATGGTCGATAGGTCGGTTCATAAAGCACGAAGAGGAGGAAAAAACCTGTGTGTGACGGTCGGTAAGAGCGGTTCATAAAGCCTGAAGAGGAGAAAAAACCTGTGTGATGGTCGATAAGAAGGGTTGGAAATTGGCACAGACTGTTTAATTCGCCCATATTTTGATAAAATATGCCTATCAAACCATTAAGGAGTCACAAACAATGGAGGGTTTACTACGCCAGCCGGAATGGCGGATCATTGACCAATCCGCGGTCGGCATTCATTTTCAGGCATTACAATCATTTGGTACCGATGATACCTTATGTGCATCGGTCGGGGCAGGCGAAGCACCGGCAACAGCGCGGACATGGGTGCATCACAATACAGTGGTATTAGGCATCCAGGATACGAGACTGCCATATTTACAGGAAGGAATCCAATTTTTAAAACAAGAGGGCTATCAGGTGATAGTCCGGAATTCCGGCGGCTTAGCGGTCGTCCTTGATGAAGGTGTCCTTAATATCTCGTTAATTTTTCCAGAAGCTGAAAAAGGGATCGATATCAACCGTGGCTATGATGTGATGTGGCAGCTGATTCAAAATATGTTTGCCGATTTCCCGCAGCAAATCGAAGCACGGGAAATCGTCGGCTCCTATTGCCCGGGAAGCTACGATCTTAGTATTGACGGGAAAAAGTTTGCCGGCATCTCACAGCGCCGCCTTAAAAAAGGGGTCGCGGTCCAGATTTATCTCGGTGTGAATGGCAGCGGCCAAAAACGTGCAGAGCTTGTGAAGCAATTTTACGAGCTGGCAAAACAAGCGGAACAAACGAAATTTACCTATCCGGAAATTGTTCCGGAGGTGATGGCCTCGCTGTCAGAATTACTCGGCAGGCCTTTCACGATTGCTGATGTGATGCTGCGGCTATTAAATCAGTTAAATGCCAATAGTGATTTTTTGTATGCTGGGCAGCTGAACGAATACGAGCTTGGATTATTTCCCGGATATTATCAAAGGGTCATTGACCGTAATGAGAAAATTGCTGACATGGCTAATAAGAAAGGATAAACTTTTTCAAGTTTATCCTTTTTATTACGTATAAGTCACTAAGGATGTTTCGTGAGCATAAGCTTTGCAGTCGAAGCGCTCTTGTCAAAATACCTCGTAAAGGAAGCTTCTGCTTTTCATATAAAAAAGCCATGGACCATTTAAATGACCCACGGATTTTCTATTTTAAGATGCTGCTCCTGTCTCTTCTCCCATTACTTTTCAAAAAATCACTCTGCAACCTTCTCTAAATTTCCGTTGCGGTCCATTTTGAATTTAGTTGCAGGTCTTTCTTCTTCTTCAAATAACACAAGCTTGCGGGCGCGGTTCATAATTTTCATGAGGGTCTCGTAATCTTCTTGAATCGTTTCGGAATTCTGCTCGAGCCCGGCAATTTTTGCCGCCATTTCTTCGTTATGCCTTCGTAATTCTGCTACTTCCCTTTTCAATCTTTCATTCTCATTTTTTAATGCTTCATTTTGCAGATTGGCATGATGAAAGTTTTCTAAGTAAGAAATAACAGAATCCAGGGTAATCCCGCCGGTGGCTGCTGTCCTGTATGTTTGAACTTGAACTTGGGCTTGAGCTTGAACGGCCGGTTTCACATAGGTTTCAGCGGCCATTTCCGCTGTCATGTCCGGCATTTCATCCGTGGTTTCTACCGGCATTTCGATCTGCAGCGGCGGCAGTGTTTCGAATTCTTCTGCAGCCGTGACTGGAGGATTGTAAAGCAGCTTTTTCTTGCCGCCTTGGTCTTTTCCTAACACTCTTTGTCTTTGTTTTCGTTGCTTTTTGGCTAACTGTAATGCTTTTTCATAGCGGTGCCGGACAACAGCGTTCCATCTGAAACCACAGGCCGCAGAGGTTCGGTTTAGCTTGTCTCCTACTTCTTCAAAGGCATTCAGCTGTGTGCTGCCCTCCCTCACATGCCTCAGAACAGTTTCAGCCAATAACAGATCGTTCTCATCTGTCCATGCGTCTTGACGTACTTTCATATGTTTCAACTCCCTAAAATAATGTACGATTAACTTTGCCAGTCAAATTCCTGACGATTTTATATAGCTCTAGTCATATGATGGACAAGTTTTTCATGCTTTATACCAAAATGATTGAAAGGATAGTAGATTTTTTAACTAAAAGATTTAGACAGGTTGACAATAGCTGCTAAGGATTGCAACTTGCATTGGGAAAAAAGAAAATGTAAAATACCTATGGAGTTAGACCGTTGAAAGATCAGTTGTTTTTCCAATAGCTTATATTGATTGCTTGTTGGATAAAATAATGACTATATAATAGATTGACTGTAGAAAGGGTTGTATGAAATGTCCAATGAATTTCGTGTTTGCGATGATTGTCAGGCCGTGAATTTAAAGACATTGATCCCTCGCTTGAAAGAAATCGATCCGGATGCCGAAATCAAAATTGGCTGCCAGTCCTATTGCGGACCGGGCCGGAAAAAGACCTTTGCCTTCGTTAATAATCGCCCTGTAGCCGCATTAACGGAAGAGGAATTAATGGAGAAAGTGAATAAAAAGATACGAAAAGCGGAAGCGTCCGTTTAGCGAAGTACACTAGTCGCTGGGCGCTGGAGCTAGACAGTAATCGAAGTTAATAGATCTTTTCTTAATTATCAAATAATCACCTTTGTTAATATACTAAAGGTGATTTTTTATTTTATGTTATTAATGGTGCCCTTTTTGTGCCTCCTTTTTGGTGCCTGACACCCTTTCTAATCCCTGGATGATGTAAATGGTGCCTGACACCATATCTAACCTGCGGGTGTTGTTTATGGTAGCAATCACCCTAGTATGGCACTCAAAATGTGACATTTATGTCGAAAAATCCTGCGGAAATTTGCGGATTTTTGGTATATAATAGGAATATTAAATACTGGCCGATCAGCAGTAAGTTAGCAAGCTAGGAATGTAAAGAGGAAGAGGGAAATCCATGCATTATTCGGCGGAAAAATTGAGTGAAGAAAAAGTGTTTAAAGATCCCGTCCACCGCTATGTCCATGTGCGTGACCTGGTGATTTGGGATTTAATCGGAACGAAAGAGTTTCAACGGCTGCGCCGAATCAAGCAGCTTGGAACGACCTTTTTGACCTTTCACGGTGCTGAGCACAGTCGCTTTAACCATTCTCTCGGCGTATATGAAATTGTTCGCCGTATCATTGATGATGTATTTGCAGGAAGGCCGGAATGGAACGATAATGAACGCCTGCTGACGCTTTGTGCTGCGCTTCTTCACGACCTAGGACATGGTCCGTTCTCCCATTCCTTTGAAAAAGTGTTTGATTTTGATCACGAAGACTTAACCCGTGCCATTATCTTAGGTGATACTGAAGTGAACAAGGTGCTCTTAAAGGTGAGCCCGGATTTTCCTTCGCAAGTTGCAGAAGTCATTGCCAAAACATCGGAGAAAAAGCTAGTTGTTAGCATGATTTCTAGTCAAATTGACGCCGACAGAATGGATTATTTGCAGCGGGACGCATATTTTACCGGCGTCAGCTATGGCCAGTTTGATATGGAGCGAATTTTGCGTGTGATGCGGCCTCGGGAAGACCAGGTCGTCATCAAAAAGAGCGGTATGCATGCGGTAGAAGATTATATTATGAGCCGCTACCAGATGTATTGGCAAGTATATTTCCATCCTGTTTCCCGCAGCGCCGAGGTGATTTTGTCCAAAATCCTCCACCGCGCCAAGCAGTTGTATAAGGAAAATTATACGTTTAAATATGAGCCAATCCACTTTACGTCCCTCTTTCATGAGCAAGTGACATTAGAAGACTATTTAAAATTGGATGAATCCGTCATTTTATATTATTTTCAAATCTGGCAGGAAGAAGCTGATCCCGTTTTAAGCGATCTTTGTAGGCGCTTTGTCAATCGCAACCTCTTCAAGTATGCCGAATTTGACCCTGCGAAAGAATACAAGAAGCTTACTGAATTGACGACGCTTTTTAAAAAAGCCGGCATTGACCCTGAATATTATTTGGTCGTCGATTCGTCATCGGATTTGCCGTATGACTTTTATCGTCCTGGTGAGGAAGAGGAAAGACTACCGATTCATTTGCTAATGAAAAATGGGGAATTACGAGAGCTATCGCGTGAGTCAGAAATTGTCGATGCGATTTCGGGGAAAAGAAGAACCGATCATAAGCTTTATTATCCGGCCGATTTTCTTGAAGATGAGTCGACCGAAAAAGAGATAAAACAACAAATACGTGCCCTTTTAGAGATATAAATCAGGTGAAAATAGTAATATTGGTGCCTGACACCCTTTCTAACCTGTGGATACTGTAAATGGTGCCGACACCTAATGTAATGGAGTAGGAGATGACGAACGTTGTTAAAAGATCACGCGAAGCTGATGCAGGCGATTCTGGTTTCAGGTGAAATTACCGGGAGAAAAAAGCTGCAAAAGATGATATTTATTGCGAAAAAGATTGAGTTTCCCTTTCACGAGCGGTTCCAGTTTCATTTTTACGGGCCCTATTCGGAGGAATTGACCACAAGGGTGGAAGAACTTTGTAATATGGGATTTCTGAATGAAGTAAAAGAGAAAAAGGGCGGATACTTTCAATATCGCTACACGCTGACAGATTCGGGGAAAGAGTTTTTGAGCTTGAACGAAGTCGAAATGCCCTCTTTGGCGGATTGCTTTTCCGATATGAATGAGCAAAATGCTAGATTCCTCGAGCTTGTTTCAACGGTTTTATATTTTGATAACCTCTCAAAAGACGAAGTTACGAATAAAGTATTTACGTTGAAAAGCAGCCAGCGCTATACAGAGGCGGAAATCGATGAGGCGTACCAATATATTAAAACGTTGAGAGAGAAAACTCAATAAAATAAAAACGCTTGGATTTTAGAAAAAGTATGAACTTCATCTCCATTATTAGATTGTGTCTAACAACTGGGGGGCAGTTCAACTACTAGGAAAAAGATCCAAGCGTTTTTTATTGCTTTGTTTTCAGTTAAATCAATATTCATTTTTTTGAAAATTTGTTATCATTTGTCTATCGAGTAAATTGGGGAGGCGGAGCGCTGTGATCATTGGAGTAATTTCTGTCGTTATGATATTTGGAATTCCGATTGTCGCCATCTTAACAGACCATTTCCAGAAGCAGTCAAAATTAAAGGCTAATATGTTAAAAGACGAGCTTGAGCTTGAAAAACTGAAACAAGAAAACTATTTAATCGAAACCGAAAAGATGAAGCTTGAACTAGAAAAGATGAAGCTGGACCAACCAAAAAATGAAATAAAATTCTAGCTCAGAAACTTAAAAGGTGTCAGGCACCATGTGAATTTTTCACATGGTGCCTGACACCCTATCTAATCTTTAGATGTTGTTAATGGTGCCTGACACCATGATTATTTTTTGTCGCTTGCGCGGACGCCGCCTACGGCGTAGTGGTCCTTGCTCATTTCTTCGATGAAGACGGTGATGTTTTCTGTTGGGGCGCCGGTTGTTTCGCTGACAGCGGCGGTTACTTTCTCCACTAAAGCTCGCTTTTGATCATCTGTACGTCCTTCAAGCATTTTTACTGTCACATATGGCATTTGCTAGTCCTCCTTTTTAAACGTAACTACTAGTTAGTGTTCCATAAACAGCTAAAAAGTGCAACAATGCGACTAGCACATTTGATTTTCTTTTTACGAGCGGTTTCATGTATACTAAAAGGAAAATAGAAGTAGAGTTCGGTCATGACTCCGTTATTAGAGAGGAGAAACGCTATTGGAACATTTTCTTGCCTATCCGTTAAGGGAGATTCCCTATGTAGCCATCACGCTGATTTTTGCGTTTACGTTTCACGAATTAGCCCATGCCTATGTTGCCTATAAATTTGGCGACATGACGGCGAAAAACCAAGGGCGGCTAACGTTAAATCCGCTCAAGCACCTAGACCCGTTCGGAACGATTTTAATTCTGATTGCTGGTTTTGGCTGGGCCCGTCCGGTACCAGTCAATCGATTCTTTTTTAAAAAGCCGCGCTTAGCCGGGATTCTTGTTTCCGTCGCAGGGCCGCTCAGCAACCTAGTATTAGCCTTTATTGGCTTTTGCGTTGCCTACGGGCTGCAACGGTTTGGAGTGATTCCAACAGAAAATTTTTTCAATTTTCTCGATATATTTATCAGACTCAACACTGTATTATTTGTTTTCAACCTTCTTCCGCTTCCGCCGCTTGACGGATATCGGATTGTTGAGGATCTAGCTCCTAATCATCTCCGGGCAAAAATGACACAATATGAACAATACGGCGTCTTAATTTTTCTTATTTTAGTGATTACACCATTAGATCGTTTCACCATTCAGCCGATTTTCCAGGTGATCGTTCCTTGGGTATGGAAAATGCTTGAGTATTTCGCCAACAGTTTATTTTTTTAAAGGAGGCTTGCACCATCAATGGATGAAAATAAGAAAAAACTTGGTTTTAATATAATAAAAAGTGACCCTACCGATGGGCACAAGGGCTTTGGCAAGGGAGCACTCAGCCTTGACAATGTTTCTCCGGTGATAATTGATGTCGAAGCTGGGGAAGCGGAAATCGATGTCGGCGCGATGCATGCCCGCAGTGTGGTCGAAAAAGGGATCAAATTTTTGCAGAATAAAGATGAGGTGCCGAACGGAAAGCCGTATTGGCTTGTATGGGTGACGATTGATCGGAAGCCGGAAGGCCCGTATTATGCCGGGGTAACTGCTTGTTTTATGACGGTTGACCGGGAAATACGCCGCGGCTATAAATCCTTGCCGGAGCACGTCAACCGCATGGATAAGTCGCTGAAGCGCCACATTATTGTCGAGGATATGGATGCAAACTCGAAAAAAGTACTAGCTGCTTTCCTGCGAGGACATAATGAAGCCTTATGGAATAATTCCACAGAAGAACTGAAAAAAGGGTTATTGGCGGAATAAAGTACAAATTCATTACTACTTCGTAATTGAGGAATTATATTTTTTTAAAAAAATAAAGTGGAGAATGGCTTGTAGTTTTTCTCAAAAATAGGTAGTATTATAATCAGTGTGAATACACTGTAAAACTAGGACAAGAAAAGCTCCGGAGCAATCCGGAGCTTTTCAATTTTAGTTCCCCCAAGGCATAATTTTCTTATACCACGGTACTTTTTTGTGATCCCGCTTTTTTGCCGGGGACTCGTCCGAATTTTTTAAGTGATCGGTGCAATATTCAGTCGGTTCGGTGCCAGCAACGAAATAGGTGTAGCGTCGGACAGGGCAATCCTTGGTTGCCAGCTTGCCATTTTCCGGGTTCACGTAAACGCCGACAACTCCCTCTTTTGGCGGTTTAAACGCCTTTACGGGTTTCCCCTGTAACGCTTCCTCCATAAAGTTGGCCCAGATGTTCTTCGCGTACGTTTTTTCCGCAGTTAAATCAATTGGTTTTCCGATGTCGTACCCAGTCCAGACCGCCGTAACAAGCTGCGGTGAGTAGCCAATCATCCAACTGTCTGTTTCCGTTGAGCCTGACTTTCCTGCGTATGGCCGGGTAAGATCCTTCATAATCGTGCTCCCGGTTACCTTAGCATAGCCGTTTAATTTTGCATCGAAAATCCCAGTCAGCATCTGCGTCATCACAAAGGCCTTTGCCGGGTTCAAAACTATTTTCGATACATTTTCTTTTTCAAAAATAACATTGCCATTATAGTCTTCAACTCTCGTAATTAACGTCGGGTTAACCCGTTTTCCACCGTTAGCTAACAGGCTATAGGCACCCGCCATTTCAATTACACGAACACCTGAAGTTCCTAAGGATAGCGACGGAACCTTGGCCATTTTGGTAGAAAGGCCAAATTTCTTCGCTGTCTCGATTAACGTCTCTTCTCCTAAAAATAAATGCGTTTTGACAGCAAAAATATTATCGGATACGGCCAATGCTTGGGCAAGAGTGACTTCACCATCGGCATACTTGTTGTTAAAGTTATGCGGTGTATAATCGGCCTGGCCGTCATCAAAATGGAAGGTCGTAAACTCGCTCCGCATCGTCGAGGATGGGGTAAAGCCGTGCTCAAGAGCGGCGTAATACAAGAGCGGCTTGATGGTCGAACCCGGCTGCCTAATTGCTTGAACCGCGCGGTTAAAAGGGCTTTTGTCATAGTCCCGGCCTCCGACCATTGCTCTTACATAGCCGTTTTTCGGATCCATCGCCACAAGGCCGACCTGGATTTCCGAGGAGCTGGCCACATATTTGTTGACCTGGCTTTCGGCAGCTTCCTGCTGTTTTAGGTTGAGTGTCGTATAAATCTTTAAACCGCCGAGGGCAATCGTGCGGTCATCTAAATGTAATTGATTTTTCAGCGCATTTTTAACCGCATCCTGAAAATACGGTGCCACCTTTACTTTTTGCGTTGTATGGACGCCTACTAATGTGAGCGGTTCTTTAGCGGCTGTTTTTGCTGTGTCTTTGCTGATATAGCCGTTTTTTACCATGGTTTGTAAAATAATCGCCTGGCGGCTTTTTGCTTTTTCCATTGAAGCAAGCGGTGAGTAGGTACCCGGCCCCTTTGGAATTCCCGCGAGCATGCTTGCTTCGGCAAGGGTTAAGTCGGAGGACTTTTTTCCAAAATAATATTGGCTTGCTGCTTCAACACCATAGGCACCGTTGCCATAGTAGATGGTATTTAAATAGCCTTCGAGAATGTCCTGCTTCGAATAGCTCATTTCCAGGCGGATTGAATAAAACGCCTCCGTCAGCTTCCGTTTCCACGTTTTGTCGTGCTCGAGAAACAGATTTCTGGCATACTGCTGAGTAATGGTACTTGCTCCTTGCACCTTGGCGAAGGCTTGAATATCAGCAATCACGGCACCGGCAATTCGTTTAAAATCAAAACCATGATGTTCGTAAAAATTTTTATCCTCAATGGAGACGGTCGCATTTACTAAATCAGGCGAAATATCCTTGAGTTTGACCCAATAGCGTTTTTGCCCGCTATGGCTCTCTCCGATTAAGGTTCCATCTTCGGCAAAAAACAGTGTCGATTGCGGAACTGCGAGCGGCGGCGCACCTAAAATTTTGGCATAAGCAAGGATGCCAAGGAAGAGAATGAGCACACAAATCATGCCTATCAAACTGATGATAATAAATGCCCGTAAATATTTAACCGTCTTTCGAAACCCTTGATCAGTCATGATTTCCATTTTGTTCACCTCACATTAAAAGCGGAAGCGCTTTGATCCGCCTTGACAAGCGCTGGAGGGCCAGGCGGTGAAGTCGTTCTTTGACTTCATTGACAGGACCGAAGCGATCTCGAGGGGCAAAAGCGCTGCAGCTAGATATTCTCATTTTCCAGTTTTAAAAAAAATAGATAGTAATAGTATTGAAAAAATAGAGCCTTTTTAAACATTCATGAAAAAATTCTTTAAATTTTGCTAGACTTTTTTTTCTGTTTGTAATTCAATAGGTTGGGTACGATAAAATTAAAAACAAAGCAGATGCACGGAAGCACATTAGTAGCTAAGCGCGGAAGCTGGAAAATGAATAAAAATACGGAAGGAAGATGAAATATGACAATTTGGTTTACAGAAAAGCAAACTGAAAACTTTGGAATTACAATGAAAGTAAATAAAACATTACATACAGAGCAAACGGAATTTCAAAAGCTTGATATGATTGAAACAGAAGAGTGGGGTAACATGCTGCTTTTAGATGACATGGTTATGACTTCTGTTAAAGATGAGTTCGTTTACCATGAAATGGTGGCACATGTACCGTTATTTACGCACCCAAATCCAGAGAATGTGCTTGTTGTCGGCGGCGGTGACGGCGGCGTTATTCGTGAAGTGTTAAAGCACCCAAGCGTGAAAAAAGCGACACTTGTAGATATTGACGGAAAAGTAATCGAGTATTCAAAGAAGTTTTTGCCTGAGATTGCTGGATGGCTTGAGAACGAGCGTGTAGACGTGCAGGTGGGCGATGGCTTTATGCATATCGCTGAAAGCGACAATCAGTATGATGTTATTATGGTTGACTCAACGGAACCGGTTGGCCCAGCGGTAAACCTGTTTACAAAAGGCTTCTATGCGGGAATTTCCAAGGCGTTAAAAGAAGACGGCATTTTTGTTGCTCAATCGGACAACCCTTGGTTTAAAGCGGATTTAATTCGCAATGTTCAGCGCGACGTTCGAGAAATTTTCCCAATTACCCGTTTGTATGTAGCTAACATTCCTACGTATCCAAGCGGCCTATGGGCTTTCACGATCGGTTCAAAGAAATACGATCCATTAGAAGTAAGCGAAGACCGCTTCCACGAAATCGAAACAAAATACTACACAAAAGAACTTCACAAAGCTGCATTCGTATTGCCTAAGTTTGTTGGCGATTTAGTGAAGTAAACTAAACGGGAGTTAGGTAGGTATTCCTGTTAATATAGGTCTACGTGACCAAAATCGATAAAAAACGAGTCACCGGTCACCTAGAGAGAATCTACGTGACCGAAACTGATGAAAAAGCGAAAATTTGGTTAAATAAAAAGGTTCTAGGGGAATACCTAGAAAGTGAGGGATGTTTGATGCGTTTTGATGAGGCTTATTCGGGGAAGGTTTTTATTAAGAGTCACCCGAATTTTGAGGAGAGTCAGGTTGTGCTTTACGGGATGCCGATGGATTGGACGGTGAGTTATCGCCCAGGTTCGCGCTTTGGCCCGGCCCGAATCCGCGAGGTGTCAATTGGTCTTGAGGAGTACAGTGCCTATCTCGACCGCGAATTGGAAGAGGTTAAATATTTCGACGCCGGCGATATTCCACTGCCGTTTGGAAACGCTCAGCGCAGCCTTGATTTAATTGAAGGGTTTGTCGATCAAATTCTAGCGGCAGGAAAGTTCCCGCTTGGCATGGGCGGTGAGCACCTAGTATCATGGCCTGTCATGCGGGCTGTTTATAAAAAATATCCGGATTTAGCGATTATTCATTTTGATGCGCATACCGATCTGCGTGAGAATTATGAAGGCGAGCCATTGTCACACTCGACCCCGATTCGCAAAATCGCTGAATTAATCGGGCCGAAAAACGTTTATTCCTTCGGCATCCGTTCCGGGATGAAGGAAGAATTTGAGTGGGCGAAGCAAAATGGTATGCATATTTCAAAATTTGATGTGCTTGAGCCGTTGAAAGAAATCCTGCCAACGCTTGCCGGGCGTCCGGTTTATGTAACAATCGATATCGATGTGCTTGACCCCGCGCATGCGCCTGGAACAGGTACGGTCGATTGCGGAGGAATCACGTCGAAAGAACTGCTTGCCTCGATTCATGAAATTGCCCGTTCAGAGGTAAAGGTGGTCGGCGGTGACCTTGTTGAGGTTGCGCCGATTTACGATCCATCAGAGCAAACTGCGAACACAGCGAGCAAATTAATTCGTGAAATGTTGCTAGGTTGGGTGAAATAATCTTTCAAGTTGGTGCCTGTCCCATTGGGGGCGGGCATCTTTTGATTTGCACCGTAACAATGTATAATAGGGAAAGTATGCGATAACGCCCCCAAGTTAATGATAAGGCTAGAACAAAGTAAGAGAGCAATCAAAGGCTAAGGTTCGAAAATAAATAGGGTTGTTTCGAAAATAAATACCGATGTTTCGCAAATAAATCGTGAAGTTTCGCAAATAAACTTCATTTTTTCGCAAATAAAATCGTGTTTTGCAAAAATAAGGGCAGAATTTGTGTAAAAATACTAAAAGGAAGTGCAAATGCGTTTGGCAAACCATGAAATTCCGGTGAAAATTAAGGTGAAAACGACGATAGATGAGCAAGAGACTTTTGAATTGACGGTGTTTGGCCGATACCATCAAAAGGAGGGTGCTTCATTTCTGCAGTATGAGGAAGTGCTGGAGGAAGGAAGTGTCCGTACGATTGTGAAGGTGGCCGAGGATGAGGCGCTGATCTTAAGGGGCGGTGCGGTGAAAATGCGGCTTCCGTTTCGTTTACATAAAAAAATGCGCGGCAGCTACGAGATGCCGTTTGGTACGTTTGAAACGTTAACAATGGCAAAAAAAATCGAGCATTCGGATGGTCTGATTGACATTCTTTATGATTTCACGATGCAGGGCTCGCCCGCCGGTACATACCATTTAGAAATTACCTTTCAGGAGGATCAAAAATGAATATTGTAGAACAGGTTCAAAGTAAAATAAAGGAAGAAATTCGCGCGGCGGTGCTGAAGGCGGGGCTTGCGACTGAGGAGCAGATTCCCGATGTGATCTTAGAGACTCCGAAGGAAAAGGCACACGGTGACTATTCGACGAATATGGCAATGCAGCTAGCAAGGGTGGCGAAGAAGGCACCGCGGATGATTGCTGAAAGCTTGGTGGAAAATTTCGACCGTTCGCAGGCTTCGATTGAAAAAATTGAGCTTGCGGGGCCAGGGTTTATTAATTTTTATATGAATAATGATTATTTAACCAACTTGATTCCAACCATTCTTGAAGCGGGGGACAAGTACGGCTCGACAACCGTGGGCGGAGGCCAGAAAATCCAGATCGAGTTTGTGTCGGCCAATCCAACGGGGGACTTACATCTTGGACATGCCCGCGGTGCTGCGGTCGGCGATTCACTGTGCAATATTTTAGACAAGGCGGGCTATGACGTTTCAAGAGAATATTATATTAATGATGCCGGCAATCAGATTAATAATCTGGCATTGTCTGTTGAGGCCCGTTATTTCCAAGCGCTTGGCATGGAAAAGGATATGCCGGAGGATGGCTATCATGGTGCTGATATTGTCGGCATCGGGAAGGCGCTGGCGGAAGAGTTTGGCGATAAGTATGTTGAGGTCCCAGACGCGGAGCGGTTTGAATTTTTCCGTGAGTACGGTTTGAAATACGAAATGGCGAAGTTGAAGCGCGATTTAGAGGATTTCCGTGTCGGCTTTGATGTCTGGTACTCGGAAACCTCACTTTACAAAAATGGAAAAATCGATGAGGCTTTGGATGCGCTGCGTGAGAGCGGCTATGTGTATGAGGAAGACGGGGCGACCTGGCTGCGTTCGACTCATTTTGGTGACGATAAGGACCGCGTTTTAATTAAGCAGGACGGCTCTTATACGTATTTGACGCCGGATATCGCTTACCACAAGGACAAGCTTGCGCGCGGTTTTGAAAAGTTGATTAATATTTGGGGGGCTGACCACCATGGCTATATCCCAAGGATGAAGGCGGCGATTCAAGCTCTAGGATTTGCCCGCGAGGCGCTCGAGGTGGAAATTATCCAGCTTGTCCATCTTTATAAAAACGGCGAGAAGATGAAGATGAGTAAACGGACCGGAAAGGCTGTGACGATGAGGGATTTGGTTGATGAGGTTGGCCTTGATGCGACCCGTTATTTCTTTGCGATGCGCAGCTCGGATACCCATATGGACTTTGATTTGGACCTGGCGGTGTCGGAGTCGAATGAAAATCCGGTTTATTACGCGCAGTATGCCCATGCTCGAATTTGCAGCATTTTGCGTGCAGGCGAAGAACAGGGTGTGACAGTTGCTGCCGATGCTGATTTTTCATTAGTGGTGTCGTCGGAAAAGGAAATTGACTTATTGAAAAAATTGGGTGAGTTCCCTTCCGCTGTTGGCGAGGCCGCAGTGAAGCGTGTGCCGCACCGGGTTACGAACTATATTTTTGAGTTAGCGTCGACATTCCACAGTTTTTACAATGCGGAAAAGGTACTCGACAGCGAGCAGCCTGAACGGACGAAGGCACGTCTTGGGTTAGTGAAGACAGTGCAAATCACGTTAAAGAATGCCTTGGCGTTGATTGGCGTTTCGGCTCCGGAAAAAATGTAAATTATGTAGGCCCCCTTTTTCATTGGAAAGGGGGCTTTTTCTATTTGTTTTTGGGGGTCAATTTTTGAAGTGGACAGTAAATGACGAAAAGTGGAAAGTAAATCCGTGAAACCGGAAAGTAAAAGTAGAAAAGTGGAAAGTAAAACCGTGAAACCGGACAGTAATTGCCGGAACCGGAAAGAAAACTGTTTTAAGTGAATTGTAATTCAAAAAAAGTGAACCTGAGAAGGCGTTAATGAATGATTAGCATACCGATTTTCACGGAAACAGTTTTTAAAATATGAATAACTCCCAAAAAAATACAAATATTAAAGATAGATTTTTGAGTGAGGAGTGAGGAGAACGCATGAATGTAGGAAGAGCAAAGGAAATTCTCGAATCTGCTGAGATGATCAATGTGACCTATGATGGCACCCTTGTGATCATCCAACATGTGGATGAAACGACAAAAATGGCACGAATTTATTCCAGAACCGACCCGGACCACGAGCGCGACGTTCCTGTACTAAACTTAATTGAAGAATAGAAAAGAGTCTCCGATAAACGTTCGGGGACTCTTCCTATTTGAGGCATATTTGAAGCATATTTTGAGCTTGACATCATTGTGAATTTTTCACATGGTGCCTGACACCCTTCGTGGACAATGTCCGCCTGGTGTGGACAAAAGAGTTTTATAGGAAGTATGAAAGGGCACCGGCGATGCGCTCTTTCACGGTCCTAAGCAGGTTCGGTTTATTCAGCACTGCCAGTGTTAATAGCTCCGAGTCGAGAATGTCTTTTTTTATAACGCCCTTCAAGCGCTCGATAAAGGATGGATCATAGAGTAAGCAATTGATTTCTTTGTTTAAAAATAAACTCCGTTTATCAAAATTGGCGGTACCGATATCGCAGATTTTGTCATCTATCACAATTGTTTTGGCATGATAAAAACCATTTTTATATTGATAAACCAAAGCACCTGTCTTAAGAAGCCGCCGTAAATATCGAAACGAAGCCTCTTGTACAAGAAGGTGATCCGCCGTAAAAGGGACAAGCACCGTGATACTGACACCGCGCCGCCGTGATTCCAGAAGTTCCGCAAAAATCGCAGCACTTGGAATAAAGTATGGGGAGCCAATTATTATCGACTGTTCTGCTTTCCGGATAAGCCTGATAAAATTTTCTTCAAGCTGACCGGCCTCTGTTGGAATAAATTGGTGGCGGATCGCCCCCTTAGGCAATTCAGGAAAATAATCCGGGTGATTCTGGAGATCCTCCCCGGCATACTCGTTCCAATCAATCAAAAACTCACTTTGCAAAAAATTCACGCTCTCACCGGTAATCTTTAAATGATAGTCACGCCACGGGCTAAGCTTAGGGTCTTCATCAATGTATTCTTTTCCAATATTAAAGCCGCCGAGATAGCCAATTTCCCCGTCAATAATCGAGATCTTACGGTGATTTCGGACCTGCAATGAATAATAGAGAAAAGGAAGCTTAATCCGATTACTAAAAGCAAATTGGATACCCGCTTCCCTTAATACCGCAACCGTCGCCTTGTTAATCTTCCAGCTGCCGATCCGGTCAAGCAGCACCCGGACTTCCACACCTTCACGTGCCTTTTCTTTTAAAATCGCAAAAAATTCCTGGCTGACCGCATCATCTTTAACAATGTAAAAGAGGACATGGATATGCTTTTTTGCATGGTGAATGTCAGTAAAATAATTGCGGAACAGTTCCTTTCCGTGCGTAAAAATCTCAAAATTTCCGTGGAGGATGGCGGTTTCCGTGTTACCTGCAGCCAAAAGATGCTTCCGGCGGCCTAATCTAAAATCAATGACGAGCCATATAATGATGAGAAGGACAAGTCCGATTAAAATGAGTACAAATTTCATTGACAATCTTTCCCCCATTCAGTTTTGTTAGTGTTTCCGAAGGCTGTCATTTCTATAAGTCGAACAAATCATGCAAAAAATTGGTTGACTGAATGCTCATTCATTATATAATAGAGGTAAGTATAAGTTCAGAAAATTTATTATTTTCTACTACTTACAAAAACAGGGGATAGGAAATCAAAGAAAGGGGCGTTTTACATGAATGGTCTTTTATGGGTCAACCTCATTGCATTTTTGGCTGTAACCGCTTACGCACTCAGTCTGTTCGTTTATGTGGTCAAAACGAGGATTGAATTTATTAAGCTTGGTAAAAAGGTCGAGTTTGACAACAATGTTAAAGAGCGTCTGCAAAAAATTTGGGTGAATGTGTTTGGGCAGAAGAAGCTGCTAAAGGATAAAAAAAGCGGCGCCATCCACGTCATGTTTTTTTACGGCTTTATTTTAGTTCAATTTGGTGCCATTGACTTTATTATCAAAGGGATTAAACCAGGGGCACACCTGCCACTAGGTCCGCTGTATTCCGGGTTTACTTTTTTCCAAGAAATCGTCACATTGATGATCTTAGTTGCCGTCATTTGGGCGTTTTATCGCCGTTATGTGGAAAAATTAGTCCGTTTAAAGCGTAATTTTAAATCAGGCCTAGTGCTGTTGTTTATCGGCGGCTTGATGGTTTCTGTTTTAATTGGAAACGGCATGTCAATCATTTGGCACGGCGAAGATCCTGCATGGACAGAGCCTGTCGCCTCCGTCATTTCCATGGCATTTTCATGGCTTGGTAAAACTGCAGCCGTTGTCGTTTTTTATCTGGCATGGTGGGCGCATTTATTATTCTTGTTAACCTTCTTAGTTTACGTACCGCAGTCCAAGCATGCCCACTTAATTGCCGGACCGGCAAACGTCTACTTTAATCGATTAGAAAACCCAGGTAAGTTGAAAAAGGTTGATTTTGAAGATGAATCACAAGAATCGTTTGGGGTTGGAAAAATTGAAGACTTTACCCAGCACCAAATGATTGATTTTTATGCCTGTGTTGAATGTGGCCGCTGTACCAATATGTGTCCGGCTACCGGAACAGGTAAAATGCTGTCACCAATGGACTTAATTGTGAAAATGCGGGACCATCTTACCAATTATGGTGCCTCGGTTACCTCGAAGCAGCCATGGGTGCCGACGTTCGCTTTTGCTAACACGAAAGGAAATCAAATTGCCCTTGCAGCGGCAGGGCAAGGTGCTCAGGAATCTGCCGCTGCTCTCGCTTACAGTCCAAGCCTAATCGGTGATATCATTACCGAAGAAGAAATCTGGGCTTGTACAACGTGCCGCAACTGTGAAGACCAATGTCCGGTGATGAATGAGCACGTTGATAAAATTATCGACCTGCGCCGTTATCTTGTTTTAACAGAAGGAAAAATGGACGCTGATGCCCAGCGTGCGATGACAAATATTGAGCGCCAAGGCAATCCGTGGGGCTTAAACCGCAAAGAGCGCGAGAGCTGGCGTGAAGCCCGCGGGGATGTTCATATTCCTACTGTAAAAGAAATGAACAAGGCTGGCGAAGAATTTGAATACTTATTCTGGGTTGGTTCGATGGGATCCTATGATAACCGCAGCCAAAAGATTGCGTTATCGTTCGCGAAGCTGATGAATGAAGCGGGCGTGAAGTTTGCAATCCTTGGAAATAAAGAGAAGAACTCCGGTGACACACCGCGCCGCCTTGGAAACGAGTTCTTGTTCCAAGAACTTGCTGTAAAAAATATCGAAGAATTTCAAAAGGCTGAGGCGAAGAAAATCGTCACGATTGATCCGCATGCCTATAATATTTTCAAAAATGAATACCCTGATTTCGGCTTAGAGGCGGAAGTGTATCACCACACAGAAATTCTCTATGAGCTTGTGAGGGATGGCCGACTTGTTCCGAAACATGCCGTAAACGAAACGATCACCTTCCATGATTCTTGTTACTTAGGCCGTTACAATGACGTTTACGATCCGCCGAGGGAGATTTTAAAAGCGATTCCAGGCGTGAGGCTCGTGGAAATTGAACGTAATCGTGAAAAAGGAATGTGCTGTGGCGCCGGCGGCGGTTTGATGTGGATGGAGGAAGAAACAGGCCATCGCATTAACGTAAGCCGAACAGAGCAAGCTCTAGCCGTTAATCCTTCGGTAATCAGTTCTGGCTGTCCGTACTGCTTAACGATGCTCTCAGACGGAACAAAGGCAAAAGAGGTCGAAGAAAAGGTTTCCACCTACGATGTGGCTGAATTGCTTGAAAAAGCGGTTTGCGGCGCACCTGAACCCGCTGCTTCTTAATCGGGCTTTTGGCTAATTGTTGGCAGTAAAAGAAGTTGGGACACTGTCCCAAGAAATTATCAGGAATATAGAATAGCAGGAGTTGGGAATTTTCGAAGAATTTGAAGAATTTCGTGTAAAACATTTCAACTTCTGCTATTTTTTATATAAAATAGATTATAGGAATAAAAACGCTTACATTTCCTCTTTTTGTTAATAGAGCGTTGGCAGTAAGGCTGGCGTTAAATTTTTCATAAAATAATGAGCGAGCGTTCAGTCACCGTTTTATTGTAAGGATTTTTTTAGATTTATATGACTGAATATTGGGAAAAGGGAGAGTGTTTGGAATGGGAAAAACAGTTATTTTAAGCGGTGTTAGAACACCATTTGGAAAATTAGGGGGAGCATTGAGCAGCTTTACCGCCTCACAGCTTGGGGGAATCGCTGTAAAAGAGGCATTGGTACGAGCAGATGTAAAGCCAGAAGAAGTACAGGAAGTCATTCTTGGAACAGTTCTACAAGGGGGACAGGGACAAATCCCATCTCGCCAGGCAGCGCGTTATGCCGGCCTTCCATGGGAAGTCAAAACAGAAACGATTAATAAAGTTTGTGCCTCAGGGATGCGCTCTGTTACATTGGCCGATCAAATCATTCGCGCCGGCGACGAAGAAGTGATCGTCGCAGGCGGGATGGAATCGATGAGCAACGCCCCATATATTTTACCAAAAGCAAGATGGGGCTTCAGAATGGGTGATTCTTCCGTTAAGGATCTAATGATCCATGACGGCTTAAGCTGCAGCTTTACCGGTGTTCACATGGGGACTTACGGAAACTCGACAGCCGCGGAAATGGAGATTACGCGTGAGGCGCAGGACGAGTGGGCATTGAGAAGTCATGTCCGGGCACTTTCGGCCATCGAGAGCGGGAAATTAGCTAAAGAGATTGTTTCTGTAGAGGTACCGCAGCGAAAAGGGGCACCGGTCGTTGTCGCGCAAGACGAGGGGCCGCGGAAAGATACTTCTTTAGAACGGCTTGCCAAACTAGCGCCCGTCTTTAATTCATCAGGAACGATTACCGCGGGGAATGCCCCTGGTGTTAATGACGGTGCAGCCGCCCTTGTGCTCATGAGCGAAGAACGCGCTGTTCGCGAAGGCCATGAGGTGGAAGCCGTGATTCTTGGCCACGCTGCAATTGCCGTAGAAGCAAAGGATTTCCCGCAAACACCGGGACTTGTCATTAATGAACTTTTACGAAAAACTGGCAGAAGCTTAGATGAAATTGATTTGTTTGAAATTAACGAAGCCTTTGCCGCTGTTGCTTTGGTTAGCGGAAAAATAGCTGGACTAGACCCGGAAAAGGTCAATGTCAATGGCGGTGCGGTTGCATTAGGGCATCCGATTGGTGCAAGCGGGGCGCGCATTATCATCACATTGATGCACGAACTGAAGCGCCGCGGCGGTGGAATCGGTATTGCTGCAATTTGCAGTGGCGGCGGCCAGGGAGATGCCGTGATGATTGAGGTACCGAAGTAGTAGGGAAAAATTGATTTGCCGATAAATCATGATTTTTGCTAATAGATGTGAAAAAAGATAGGCAATCTACCAGTCTAGTCATAATTAAAAGGAATTTTTATAAAAAAAGAAGGGCTGAAATTTATTTTTGGCGCCAAAATTGGAGGGGAAAACATGAAGGTTTCAAATGTAATGGTAATCGGGTCAGGGCAGATGGGTTCAGGAATTGCTCAGGTTTGTGCCCAAGCGGGATACAAGGTTATATTAAACGACTTAAAGCCGGAATTCGTCGAGCGCGGCTTCGGAGTCATCAACAAAAATCTATCGCGTAGCGTCGATAAAGGCCGGATGACCGAGGAGCAGAAGCAGGAAGTATTGGCAAGGCTGACTGTGTCAACCGACCTGAACGATGCAAGCGGTGTTGATCTTGTCATCGAAGCGGCTGTTGAAAACATGGAAATTAAAGCGAAAATTTTTGCCCAATTAGATGAAATTGCTCCGGAACATGTGATATTAGCGAGCAATACGTCATCACTGCCCATCACCGAAATTGCTGCAGCGACGAAGCGTCCGGAAAAGGTGATTGGCATGCACTTTATGAATCCGGTACCGGTGATGAAACTCGTAGAAATTATCCGCGGCCTGGCAACAGCCGATGAAGTGTACCAAGTGATTGAAGATATGACAAAAACCTTGAGCAAGGTGCCGGTTGAAGTCAATGACTTCCCTGGATTCGTGTCCAACCGCATACTTATGCCAATGATCAATGAAGCGATTTATACGTTGTACGAGGGCGTAGCCACGAAGGAAGCGATTGACGAGGTGATGAAACTCGGCATGAATCACCCGATGGGGCCGTTAACCTTAGCTGATTTTATCGGCTTAGATACATGCTTGTATATTATGGAAACGCTTCATGAAGGCTTCGGCGATGACAAATACCGTCCATGTCCGCTGCTGCGCAAGTATGTCAAAGCAGGCTGGCTCGGCAAGAAAACAGGACGCGGGTTCTACAAATACGAATAATAGTGCGGCAAGCGGCAGTAATCTTTTTATAAAAAATCCTCGGGAAGGGGAAATCAACGTGAATCTTACATTTACTGAAGAACAAGAAATGATGCGAAAAATGGTGCGCGATTATGCCGAGAGCAAAATTGCCCCATTTATTGAGAAGATGGAAAAAGGAGAATTTCCGCGTGAAATTCTCCGCAAAATGGGTGAACTTGGCCTGATGGGAATTCCAATTCCGGAAAAATACGGCGGCGCCGAAATGGACTTCACCTCCTATATCATTGCGATTAATGAACTTTCAAAAGTAAGTGCCACTATTGGTGTTATTCTATCCGTTCATACATCGGTTTGTACGAACCCGATTCTTTACTTCGGGACAGAAGAACAGAAGCAAAGCTATGTACCGAAGCTTGCCTCAGGGGAGTATTTGGGTGCCTTTTGTTTAACCGAGCCAAGCTCAGGTTCTGATGCCGCGAGCTTGAAGACCCGGGCTGTCAAGAAGGGCGACCACTATGTTCTCAATGGCTCAAAAATGTTTATTACGAATGGCGGCGAGGCCGATATTTATATCGTTTTTGCGACCACCAATCCGAAATTAGGCACAAAAGGCATTGCCGCTTTTATTGTGGAAAAAAATACACCTGGTCTTATTATCGGCAAGGATGAGAAGAAAATGGGTTTGCACGGCTCAAGAACCGTCCAGCTGACATTTGAAGATATGCATGTCCCAGTGGGAAACCTTTTGGGCAATGAAAGTGAAGGCTTTAAAATTGCCATGGCGAACCTTGATGTCGGCCGCATCGGGATAGCGGCACAGGCACTCGGAATTGCCGAGGCCGCGCTAATGGCAGCAACTGCCTACGCGAAGGAGCGCCAGCAATTTGGCAAACCGATTGCCGCACAGCAAGGGATTGCCTTTAAGCTTGCTGACATGGCGACAAGTGTCGAGGCAGCAAAACTATTAGTCTATCGTGCAGCGGATTTGCGGAGCCAAGGCTTGAAATGCGGCATGGAAGCCTCGATGGCAAAGTTGTTTGCCACAAGGACAGCGGTTGAGGTCACTACTGAAGCGATTCAAGTATTCGGCGGCTATGGCTATACGGAAGATTACCCGGTTGAACGCTACTTCCGCGATGCAAAGGTAACGGAGATCTACGAAGGTACAAGTGAGATCCAGCGGATTGTGATAAGTAAGTATCTTTAAATTGGAAGTGAAGAGCGTTTACTTTCCGATATTATCCAATGAATGTCATAAAGTATCTCAAATATGTCATAAAAAGCCTGGAAAACGTCGTGAGTGATGAAAAATAGGTAGTAAAGAGCAAAAAATAGGTAGTAAACGTCAAAAAATCCGTAGTAAGTAAATTGATTATAGAATAAGGGCTTATTTTTGTAGAATATGTCCCCAAAAATCGCTGAAAGAATGCTTTTTTAATAAGAGGAGGACTAAAAAATGCAATTTAAATTATCCGAAGAGCATGAAATGATTCGCAAAATGGTGCGAGATTTTGCGCGAAATGAAGTGGCACCGACAGCGGCGGAGCGGGATGAGGAAGAACGCTTTGACCGGGAGATTTTTGACAAAATGGCGGAGCTAGGCTTAACAGGGATTCCGTGGCCGGAAGAGTATGGGGGCATTGGCAGCGATTATCTTGCTTATTGTATTGCTGTAGAGGAGCTGTCCCGCGTTGATGCGTCAACAGGCGTACTTCTTTCCGCACACACCTCCCTTGCCGGCTGGCCGATTTACAAATTCGGCAGCGAGGAGCAAAAGCAAACCTATCTGCGCCCAATGGCAGAAGGAACGAAAATTGGCGCATACGGCTTAACGGAACCTGGCAGCGGCTCCGATGCAGGCGGGATGAGAACGACAGCACGCCTAGAGGGCGACCATTACGTCCTCAACGGTTCAAAAATTTTCATCACTAACGGCGGCGAGGCCGATATTTATGTGGTGTTTGCCTTAACAGACCCATCCAGTAAGCAAAGAGGAACATCGGCATTTATTGTCGAGAGCGACTTCCCAGGCTTCTCTGTTGGTAAAAAAGAAAAGAAACTCGGTATTCGTTCATCGCCGACAACTGAGATTATTTTTGAAGATTGCAAGGTTCCTGTTGCCAACAGGCTCGGCGAAGAAGGCGACGGCTTTAAAATTGCGATGATGACTCTTGATGGCGGCCGCAACGGCATCGCGGCCCAAGCTGTTGGGATCGCCCAAGGTGCCCTTGATGCAGCTGTTGACTATGCAAAGGAACGCCACCAGTTTGGCAAACCAATTGCTGCGAACCAAGGCATCAGCTTCAAGCTTGCTGATATGGCCACAAATATTGAGGCTGCCAGATTATTAACCTATCAAGCGGCATGGCTCGAGTCAAACGGCTTACCATACGGTAAAGAATCAGCGATGTCAAAATTATTTGCAGGCGACACCGCGATGAAGGTGACGACCGAGGCGGTTCAAGTTTTTGGCGGTTATGGTTATACGAAGGATTACCCTGTTGAGCGTTTTATGCGCGATGCCAAAATAACCCAGATTTATGAGGGGACACAGGAAATTCAGCGCCTCGTTATTTCAAGAATGTTAACGAAATAACCAGCTGGCATAAACACACAGAAAGGCGGCAATTAAGGATCGCCTAATTTGAATAAAGGCGGTTAGCGGGATGAATAAGCGGGAAGTACAGGCTTCGGTTAAGGATGAGCGCCTTGTGCAAAAAAGGCGGGATCAAATGATCAAAGGGGCCGTAGCACTTTTTAAACAAAAGGGGTTTCACCGGACGACGACAAGGGAAATTGCCAAAGCAGCCGGATTTAGCATCGGTACGCTGTATGAATACATTCGCACAAAGGAAGACGTGCTTTATCTTGTTTGCGACAGCATTTATGACCATGTCAGTGAGCGCCTGCAGCAGGATCTCGCTTTGAAAAAAGGGACATTGGACAGCTTGAAGCTCGGGATTGCCAACTTTTTTCAGGTGATGGATGAGATGCAGGCGGAGGTACTGGTGATGTATCAGGAAGTAAAGTCGCTTTCGAAAGACGCTCTACCATATGTATTAAAAAAAGAAATGGAAATGGTCGGCATGTTTGAGAACCTGCTTTCGAGATGTGTCGAAAATGGGGAGTTGCATCTGTCAGAAAAACAAGTGCAAATCATTGCCCATAACATTTTTGTCCAGGGGCAAATGTGGGGATTCCGCCGCTGGGCGCTCAGGAAATTATTTACCCTGGAAGAATATATTGAATTGCAGACTGAACTTTTATTATCGGGGATTAGTGGAGCGGTCTCGGCGGCTGCAAAAGTTCCGAAACACTAGCAAATTGCCGCCGGGTTCAATTATTGGAACAGCAGTTAACGATGACCGAGTTTCAATTTTCGAAACAGCAGCAAACGGTGAACGGGGCCGAGCTTCCACAAGGTCTCGTTGACTGTACAAAATTCCAGAAAAGTAATAAAGGCAGCGAACGGTGAACTGAGTTCATTTTTACAAAAGGGGGAGCACGATGGGAAATTATCAGCCAAAGCATCATATCCGCTTTGTGACGGCGTCGAGCTTGTTTGACGGCCATGATGCTTCAATCAACATTATGCGCAGGATTCTCCAGGCGAGCGGGGCGGAGGTCATTCACCTTGGTCACAACCGCTCAGTGGAGGAGGTCGTGAACGCTGCGATTCAGGAGGATGTGCAGGGGATTGCGATTTCGTCTTATCAAGGCGGGCACGTTGAATACTTTAAATATATGTACGATCTGTTAAAGGAAAAAGGGGCGCCGAACATCCGCATTTATGGCGGCGGAGGCGGGGTAATTATTCCACGCGAATTGGATGAACTGCACCAATACGGGATTGCCAGGATTTTTTCGCCTGAAGATGGGCGGATACTTGGCTTGCAGGGCATGATTGACCAGATGATTCGGGAATGTGATTTTGCCACTGTCACAACAGATGTAGCCGAGCAAATTGAAAAACTCCCTTCAGGCGACATTAACAGCATTGCCAAGCTGATTACCTTAGCAGAGCTTCATGTGGATAAAAGGAATGAGGCTGCAGCAACAGCTGAGCAGGTGCTTGAACAAGTGAAGTCACTCGAGAAAGGGATTCCAGTAGTTGGAATCACGGGAACGGGTGGTGCTGGAAAAAGTTCATTAACGGACGAATTAATCCGCCGCTTTATCAATGAATTTCCAGAGAAACGAGTAGCGATTCTATCGGTCGACCCGACAAAGCAAAAAACGGGCGGTGCACTGCTCGGGGACCGAATTCGCATGAATGCGATTTTCTCACCGAATGTGTATATGCGCAGCCTCGCGACCCGGAGATCGAAAAATGAGCTTTCGCTTGCGATTAAAGATGCGGTAGCCGTTACAAAGGCAGCGGGGTTTGACTTAGTGATCGTCGAAACAAGCGGTATTGGCCAAGGGGATGCGGAAATCACGGAAATCTGTGATGTGTCGATGTACGTGATGACCAGTGAATTCGGAGCCCCGTCACAGCTTGAAAAAATTGATATGCTCGATTTTGCTGATCTAATTGTCATCAATAAATTCGAGCGCAAGGGCTCGGAGGATGCAAAGCGCCAGGTGCAAAAGCAGTATCAGCGCAATCATATGCTGTTTGAACAGGAGCTCGAGGAAATGCCGGTGTACGGCACGATTGCCAGCCAGTTCCATGACCCGGGTACGAATGCTTTGTTTGCGGCGTTGGTGGAAAAAATCAATGAGAAAATGGCGACTGATTGGGTGACATCTTTTAGCAAAAATGCAGTTGTTGAAAAGCAAAACGTCATCATCCCAACGGACCGCCGCTATTATTTACGGGAAATCTCGGAAACGGTGCGCGGCTACCATAAGAAGGCGGAAGAGCAGGCAAATATTGCCCGGAAATTATTCCAGCTGGAAGGTGCGATTGCTGCGGTTAAAGAGCAGCCAGAAGTCGTTGCTGCTTTAGAGGCAGTCCAGCAGCAAACCGAAGCCCTGCTGACACCGGAATCACGGAAAATTCTTGGTTCGTGGGCGCAAACTAAGGCTGCCTACGCCGGCGATCAATTCGTTACGAGAATCCGCGATAAAGAGATTATCACAGTGTTAAAATCCAAAAGCTTATCGGGCCTCGATATTCCGAAAGTGGCCTTGCCGAAATATAAGGATTACGGTGAAATCCTCCGCTGGGTGTACCAGGAAAACGTTCCGGGCTCGTTCCCGTATACGGCCGGGGTATTCCCGTTCAAGCGTGAGGGCGAAGATCCGAAACGGCAATTTGCCGGTGAAGGGACACCGGAACGGACGAACCGTCGTTTCCATTATTTATCGAAGGACGATTCCGCGAAGCGCTTAAGTACGGCGTTTGACTCGGTGACCTTGTATGGGGAAGACCCGGATCACCGCCCGGACATTTACGGAAAAGTCGGTGAGAGCGGTGTCAGCATTTGTACGCTCGACGACATGAAAAAATTGTATAACGGCTTTGACCTGTGTCACCCATCGACATCAGTTTCGATGACCATTAATGGTCCGGCACCGATTATATTGGCGATGTTCATGAACACAGCGATCGATCAGCAGGTACAAAAGAAAGAAGCCGAGCTTGGGCGCGTATTGACGGTCGAAGAATTCGCGGAAGTTCGGGCGTATACTTTACGGACGGTTCGCGGCACGGTCCAGGCTGATATTTTGAAAGAAGATCAAGGCCAAAACACTTGTATTTTTTCAACAGAATTTGCTCTAAGGATGATGGGCGATATTCAGCAATATTTCATTGATCATCAAGTGCGCAACTACTATTCTGTTTCGATTTCTGGCTACCATATTGCTGAAGCAGGAGCTAACCCGATTTCGCAGCTGGCGTTTACTTTGTCGAATGGGTTTACTTATGTTGAGTATTATTTAAGCCGCGGCATGAACATCGATGATTTCGCACCGAATCTGTCGTTCTTTTTCTCGAATGGATTAGATCCAGAGTATACGGTAATAGGCCGAGTAGCGCGCCGGATTTGGGCAACGGTGATGCGTGATAAGTATGATGCGAACGAGCGCAGCCAAAAGCTGAAATATCATGTGCAGACATCGGGGCGTTCACTGCACGCCCAGGAAATTGATTTCAACGATATCCGCACAACCTTGCAGGCGTTAATGGCCTTGCATGATAACTGTAATTCGCTGCACACGAATGCCTATGACGAGGCGATTACGACGCCAACTGAGGAATCGGTGCGCCGGGCGATGGCGATTCAGATGATTATTACAAAAGAGCACGGGCTGACGAAAAATGAAAATCCGCTTCAAGGTTCTTTCGTGGTAGAAGAACTAACGGATCTTGTTGAGGAAGCCGTTCTCCAGGAATTCGAACGCTTGAACGACCGAGGCGGGGTGCTTGGTTCGATGGAAACTCAGTACCAGCGAGGCAAAATCCAGGATGAGTCGATGTACTATGAAATGAAAAAGCATACCGGTGAATTGCCGATAATCGGGGTCAACACATATTTAAACCCGAACCCTCCTTCAGTGGAAGACGTGAATAATATGGAACTGGCCCGGGCAACGACCGAGGAAAAGGAGCTGCAAATTCATAATTTGCGCGCCTTCCAGGAAGCACATGCGCACAAAGCGGCGGATGCTTTGAAACGATTGAAAGAAGCGGCTGTCAGCGGCGGAAATATTTTTGCTGAACTAATGGAAACCGTTCAAGTTGCAAGCCTCGGCCAAATTACCAGGGCCCTATATGAAGTCGGCGGGCAGTATCGTCGTAATATGTAAAAATAAGGTAAAAGGTGTAAGGCACCCTCACCAGTATCGCAGAAGCTGAACAATTCTCAAAGTTGATTTAGTATACATTTTTTATATACAATGGCTTTTACCTATAAGCCATTGTATTTTTTTAGTAAATTTATTTTTCTTGGAGATATTAAAATAATCATTTATCTTATATAATCAAAATATCGTTCAAACTTCTAAGGGAATACAGGCAGGTGAGTACAGATGAAAGCTAGTCACATAATTATTGTTTTAATCATTTTTGCCTGGCCATTATACTATCTCTATCAACTTCAATTAGGTGCCGTCTCTTTCCTGTTGCTGGCCATCTTTTTCCTTGTCATTACGATTAAGGAGACAAAAAAACTAAGGGCACAGAAGGAAAAAGAATCGCCGAGGGAAAAAATCTAGTGATTGTCCAACTAGAACTAGCATAAACAGCAAGAATTTGTTTATAATGAAGAATATGCAAAATGGGAGAAATGCCCTTAACTACTCGATAAGAGAGTGTTAAATAGAGAAAGGAAGTGCCAATATTGAGTTTAGCACAATACTCAAAAGAGGAATTACAAGAGTTATCCCTCATCGAAATGGCTTATGAATTTTTAAAAAATAGCAAACAGCCAATCTCATTTAATGAATTAGTAAAAGAGATTCAAGCAGCTGCTGATATTTCTGAACAAGAGATCAGATCCCGCTTGGCACAATTTTATACGGACATCAACATCGATGGCCGCTTCCGCTCACTAGGAGAAAACCGTTGGGGACTCCGCGTTTGGTATCCTGTCGATTCGGCGGAGGAAGAATTGGTTCCATCCGTTAAAACGAAGAAGAAAAAGGCGAAGAAGGTTGTCGAGGAAGAAGATTTCGATGAAATTGAAGATGAAGATTATGATGAACTCGATGATTTTGCCGATGAAGACGATCTTCTAGATGATGAAGAGGATCTCGATCTTGACGAAGTCGATGAATTTGACGAAGATGACGATGATGACGTCATTGAGGAAGATGAAGAATTTGAGCTGGATGAAGACGAAGCTCTTGATGAAGAAGAAGAAGAAGAAGAAGAATTTGGCGACGAGAAAGACGAGAAAGAAGAGGAAGACTTGTAATTCTTTTTCGATCGGAATCGACCGTGTCGATTTACCCTTGAAGAGGAAACTACTTGACTTTTTATTCTAGCCCTTGTATTATCTTTTTTGGGCTCCTTAAAAAAGGACGAATTACTATTTACTTATATGCGCTCCCTTGCAATAGCGAGAAGGAGCGCTTTTTATTTTTAAAAAACTCCCGTATAAAGGAGTTTTTTCGTTTTTGGAGCAATAGGGAAAATTATTTTTACAAAAAGTCCTTAAACAACCTAATAATGTACAAACTGTAACTGAAAGGGGAATATTTATGACAAAGTATATTTTTGTAACCGGTGGGGTTGTTTCCTCACTCGGAAAAGGAATTACCGCGTCCTCTCTTGGGCGCCTCTTGAAAAACCGTGGCTTGAATGTAACAATACAAAAATTCGACCCATATATTAACGTCGACCCGGGAACGATGAGCCCATATCAGCATGGTGAAGTATTCGTGACCGATGATGGTGCGGAAACAGACTTGGATTTAGGTCACTATGAGCGCTTTATTGATATCAATTTAAACAAGTATTCTAACGTAACGACTGGAAAAATTTATTCGTCAGTGCTCAGAAAAGAACGCCGCGGCGATTACTTAGGGGGAACTGTACAGGTTATTCCACACATTACGAATGAAATTAAGGATCGCGTTTTCCGTGCCGGCAAGGAGACAAATGCCGATGTTGTTATCACGGAAATCGGTGGTACGGTTGGTGATATCGAATCACTGCCATTTTTAGAAGCCATTCGCCAAATTAAAAGTGATATCGGCCGTGACAATGTAATGTATATTCACTGTACGCTAATCCCGTACATCAAAGCTGCAGGGGAAATGAAGACAAAACCGACACAGCACAGTGTAAAAGAGTTGCGCAGCCTTGGTATTCAGCCAAATATTATCGTGGTGCGTACAGAAATGCCGGTTTCACAAGACATGAAGGACAAACTTGCCTTGTTCTGTGATATCGATGCGAAAGCAGTCATCGAATGCCAGGATGCGGATACCCTTTATTCGATCCCGCTTGCACTTCAAGAGCAAAATATGGACCAAATTGTCTGTGACCATCTGAAATTAGATACGAATAAAGCAGATATGACCGAGTGGAAGGCGTTAGTGGACCGTGTTCTGAACCTATCGAACAAAACGCGCATCGGTCTTGTCGGGAAATATGTAGAGCTGCAAGATGCCTATATCTCTGTAGTTGAAGCGATGAAGCATGCCGGTTATACTTTTGATAATGATGTGGAAATTAAGTGGATTAATTCAGAAGAGGTTACAAGAGAAAATGTAGCAGAGCTGCTTCATGATGTGGATGGAGTGCTTGTTCCTGGAGGCTTTGGTGACCGTGGGATAGAAGGGAAAATTGAAGCAACCCGCTATGCGCGTGAAACGAAGAAACCATTCCTTGGTATTTGTTTAGGTATGCAGCTGGCAACGATTGAATTCGCTCGAAATGTTCTAGGGTATAAAGATGCGCATTCAGCAGAATTTGTGCCTGAGACTGCACATCCAATTATTGATTTACTTCCAGAGCAGAAGGATGTTGAGGACTTAGGGGGCACACTTCGTTTAGGTCTATATCCTTGCCGTTTGATTGAAGGAACGAAGGCATATGCTGCCTATGAGGATGAAGTAGTGTATGAGCGTCATCGTCACCGTTATGAATTTAACAATCATTATCGTCAAGAAATGGAAGCACACGGCTTTGTTTTCTCTGGTACAAGCCCAGACGGCCGTTTGGTTGAAATCATTGAGCTTACGGATCACCCATGGTTCGTGGCTTCCCAGTTCCATCCGGAATTTGTTTCAAGACCAACGCGCCCGCAGCCGTTGTTTAGAGATTTTATTAAGGCAACGATACAGAAGTAAGTTAGATCGGTCAAAAATTGTAAATTGGTTGTGGACCAGTTCTCCTTTTTGGGGGGATTGGTCTTTTTTTTGTGGTAAAAATGATAATAAATGTTTATTATAAAGTAGGCCAAAAATCTGAAATAATGAGCAGGAACCTTAGGGAAATGGGCCAATTATCGGAAATAATGAGCCGAAACTTTAGGAGAATGAGCTAAAGTATCGGAAAAATCAGCCATAAACAAAAAATGAGCTGTAGAATAAAAAAAGGCCCCATTTACAGGGCCGTTTTACTCTTCATATTCCGCTAACATCTCATCAATTATAAATTTCAGGCCATAATAAACGAATAAAGCCGCCATCGAGGACGGATAACCATAACGGTTTCCAAAATCATCGGGCAGTAGGCCTTTTGTCAGCCGTAAATCGATATGAACATCAGCAAATTCCACTAAATCATCGTCAGCATCAGGCTCCATCACCGTAGTAACAGCAACGAATGGAACCCTTTTTTCTCGGAGCTGCACCGCCAGCGCTAATGCGTCCTTATCGAAGGAGGTACGAGTAAAAATCAGGACGCGGTCGGATCCGCTAAGTTCGTCAACACCTGCCGATGTCAGCACCTTCGCCCCCTTAAACGGCTCGGCACCTTCTAGTGCCTCATATTCGACAGCCTTCATTTCCTTCGTGCCAAAAATATAGATTGACCCGTCTCCAACTGGAGCTTGGGCAAGTAAACGGGCCCCGTCCTCAAACGAAAACTCCTCTTTTTCATTTATTTTTTTAAACACGCCTGTTAATTGGGTAGTAAACATTTTTAACATAAAAAACCCTCCTTATCACCATCCCTATTATAAGCTTTTTCCTGAACAGGCAAAAATAATTGCTAATTTCCACAGAATAACACTATTGGAGCAAAAAACAGGCAGGAAATTTACTCCTCTAAGTAGAATATTTACAAATGATATGTATAGGGGTTAGTTAATTTAATAAAATCAAGGAAGAGGTGGAGTTAATGAAAGAAAAAATTTTAATTGTAGACGATCAATTTGGTATTCGAATTTTGCTAAATGAGGTGTTTCAAAAAGAGGGGTATCAAACATTTCAGGCAGCTAATGGCATTCAGGCACTGGACATTGTCACAAAGCATGATCCCGACCTTGTTCTGCTTGATATGAAAATACCGGGAATGGATGGAATTGAAATTTTAAAACGAATGAAAGTCATTGACCCAGATATTCGTGTCATTATCATGACTGCCTACGGTGAATTGGATATGATTCAAGAAGCCAAAGACCTTGGTGCGATAACCCATTTCGCAAAGCCTTTTGACATTGATGATATCAGGGCAGCTGTTCGCAAACATATTCCGCAAAAAGCGAATTAATACCGGAAGCTAAGGTTTTCTAGTGGTAGTCTATTTTTAAAATTTCTAACTTGTCAGCGTAATATTGTTTGAAAGGTTTCAACAGTCGGTATAAATTTTAAAGCCAGCCAAATTAGCAGTATTTTCTTTTAAAAAAGCTCAGTAATATTTCCAAAAATCATCCCCAAAAAGCTGAAAGAAAAATGGCGACGCTTTCATTGTGACAGTTTAAAAAACTGTGTTTGAATAATGGAATTTCCTCCGTCGTTTTGTTATGATACATATGAACTTTTTACAGGCTGAATATCATTTTCGATTTATACATAAACGTCAAATCAGAGGGAAAACCTTTAATGGAAGACCCTGTTTCGAGATGATATCAACCTAATTTAAGGAGGAAGAGAAATGCCTTTAGTATCTATGAAAGACATGCTTAATAAAGCGAAGGCGGAAGGCTACGCTGTTGGGCAATTTAACATTAATAACTTAGAATTTACCCAGGCAATTCTTCAAGCTGCCGAGGAAGAAAAATCACCAGTAATTCTTGGTGTTTCTGAAGGTGCAGGCCGCTATATCGGTGGTTTCAAAACTTGTGTAAAAATGGTAGAAGGATTATTAGAAGATTATAAAATTACTGTTCCTGTGGCGATTCACCTTGACCACGGTTCAAGCTTTGACAAATGTAAAGAAGCCATTGATGCCGGCTTCACATCTGTTATGATTGATGCTTCCCACCACCCATTTAAAGAAAATGTGGAAACAACTTTAAAAGTGGTTGAGTATGCTCACGCTAAAGGTGTTTCCGTTGAAGCGGAACTCGGAACTGTTGGCGGACAAGAGGACGATGTTGTAGCTGATGGCATTAAGTATGCAGATGCAAATGAATGTGTCGAGCTTGTAAAACAAACTGGCATTGACTGCCTTGCTCCAGCATTAGGTTCTGTTCATGGCCCATACAAAGGCGAACCAAAACTTGGTTTCAAAGAAATGGAAGAAATCGGCAACCTTACCGGTGTACCATTAGTCCTTCACGGCGGTACTGGAATCCCAACAAAGGATATCCAAAAATCGATTTCCCTTGGTACAGCTAAAATCAACGTAAACACAGAAAATCAAATTACTTCTGCAAAGGCTGTCCGTGAAGTTTTAGCCGCAAAACCAAACGAATATGATCCACGTAAATATTTAGGCCCAGCTCGTGACGCCATCAAAGAAACTGTCATCGGCAAAATGCGCGAATTCGGTTCATCAAACAAAGCGTAATAAGAAAAGCGAAAGCGCCATTTATAATTGTTCGGCAGCCGCTGAACAATAATCGATGCAGAAAATTGGATATTTATTCCAAAAGGTGCCAGGCACCTTTTGGAAATTTATTGTAATTGTGATAATATGAAAACCGCCCTTTGCAAGAGGGCGGTTTCAGTGTGTAAATAAGAAACTGAAAATTTAGTCGAAATCTGGAGGGAAAAACATGAAATTTTTTATTGATACAGCAAATTTAGCTGATATTAAAAAGGCTTATAAAATGGGAGTTTTATCTGGTGTAACAACAAACCCTTCTTTAGTTGCTAAAGAAGGTGTGAAATTCGAGGATCGAATCGAGGAAATTTTACAAGCAGTACCTGAAGTTGAATCTGTATCTGCAGAAGTTTCACCTTATGCCGAAACAGCTGAAGAGATGATTGCAGAAGCTGAAGAACTAATCAAAATTAATGGCGGGGATGAAAAAGTCACCATCAAAGTTCCAATGACAGTAGCAGGCTTAGAGACCACTCGTTATCTTGCAAAAAAAGGTGTTAAAGTCAATGTAACACTAATCTTCACGGTTAACCAAGCACTTTTAGCAGCACGTGCAGGCGCAGCATATGTTTCACCATTCTTAGGTCGTTTAGATGATATTTCTGAAGATGGTGTACTATTAGTAAAGAAAATAGCAGAATTATTCCGTATCCATAACTTAGATGCCCAAATCATTGCTGCATCTGTTCGACATCCAGACCATGTAACACGTGTAGCTATGGCAGGTGCTCACATTGCAACCATTCCTTACAAAGTTATTGAACAGCTAACCAAGCATCCATTGACCGATAAAGGTATGGAAGGCTTCCTAAAAGACTGGAATGCTCACACAAACGCATAGAAATTTCACGTTTTTTCCATTTTCGTGCAAATTTTTTTAATTTGGATACATGAAAATAGAATTTTCGTGTAAACTAAAGAATAGACAAGCTGTCGGAATTTGGCTTTTAGTGTTGGAAAAATATACCTAGAGCTTTGTTTGATACAAGGGGACTTTTAAAAAAAGCGTAAACGTCGTCAGGTAAGTCTTTCGAGCCTTAGACTTGTGCTTACGAAAAAAATTAAAGTCCTATTCCATTCATCAATCATGACATACATAGGGCTTAGAAGGGAGTCGAAAATGGAAAAACTTAAAATTGCGGGCGGATATCCGTTAAAGGGAACGGTTCGCATCAGCGGCGCAAAAAATAGCGCGGTCGCCTTAATTCCAGCAACCATTTTAGCAGAATCTCCAGTGACTATCGAAGGGCTGCCACATATTTCTGACGTGGAAATCTTGAAAGACCTGCTTGAAGAAATCGGCGGCAAAGTCAAGATCACGGAAGATGAAATGACGGTTGATCCCTCGACGATGATTTCCATGCCGCTGCCAAACGGTAAAGTAAAGATGCTGCGCGCGTCCTATTATTTAATGGGGGCTATGCTCGGACGCTTTAAAAAGGCGGTCATTGGTCTGCCGGGCGGCTGTCATCTAGGACCAAGGCCAATCGATCAGCACATTAAAGGCTTCGAAGCACTAGGCGCTCAAATAACGAACGAGCAAGGTGCAATTTATTTGCGTGCGGATGAACTTCGCGGTGCCCGCATTTACCTTGACGTTGTCAGCGTTGGTGCGACGATCAATATTATGCTTGCTGCGGTACGGGCAAAAGGACGGACCATTATAGAAAATGCCGCAAAAGAGCCGGAAATCATTGATGTTGCCACACTGTTAACGAATATGGGGGCAAAAATTAAAGGGGCTGGAACCGATGTGATACGGATTGATGGTGTGGATACTTTACACGGATGCCGTCACACGATTATTCCTGACCGAATTGAAGCAGGGACGTACATGATTTTAGGTGCCGCTGTTGGTGAAGGGGTATTGATCGATAATGTGATTCCTCAGCACTTAGAATCGCTGATTGCTAAGCTCCGTGAGATGGACGTGTACATTGAATCTGGGGATGATCAGGTGTTTGTGGACGGCTCGGCAAAATTGAAAGCGGTTGATATTAAAACGCTCGTGCATCCTGGATTCCCTACTGATCTGCAGCAGCCATTTACGACTCTTTTAACAAAAGCTACAGGCTCTAGCGTTGTTACCGATACTATTTACGGTGCCCGTTTTAAACATATTGATGAACTAAGAAGAATGAATGCTAATATAAAGGTTGAAGGACGTTCCGCGATCATTAACGGACCTGTGCAGCTCAATGGTGCTAAAGTAAAGGCAAGCGACCTGAGAGCTGGCGCAGCACTCGTCATCGCAGGTCTCATTGCTGAAGGAATTACTGAAGTCACCGGACTTGAGCATATTGACCGCGGCTACAGCAATCTCGTTGAAAAATTAAACGGCCTTGGTGCAACCGTTTGGCGGGAAACACTGACAAAGGAAGAAGTAGAACACCTGAAAAACACATAACCTTTTCGAGGTATTTTGGAAGGCTTCTCGAAAAGGACTGCTGACTTTTTATGATAGGTTTCGTACCTTACGTATTTGCTGAATTACTACTAAAAGAAAAAATGGTAATTTCTACTTAGATAGGCAAAAGTGAAAATGGGAGATGGAAACTGATGGAAAGAAGTTTAACGATGGAACTTGTCCGTGTCACAGAAGGGGCTGCCCTTGCTTCAGCCCGCTGGATGGGCCGCGGGAAGAAGGATGAAGCTGACGGTGCAGCAACCTCTGCGATGCGTGATGTGTTTGACACCGTTCCAATGAAAGGAACGGTCGTTATTGGTGAAGGGGAAATGGATGAGGCACCAATGCTCTATATTGGGGAAAAGCTTGGTACTGGCTACGGCCCGCGTGTCGATGTTGCAGTTGATCCGCTTGAAGGCACCAATATTTTAGCTTCGGGCGGCTGGAATGCCTTAGCCGTTCTTGCTGTTGCCGATCATGGCAATCTCCTGCATGCACCGGATATGTATATGGAAAAAATCGCTGTTGGCCCTGAAGCAGTTGGGTGTGTCGATATTAATGCGTCTGTTTTGGACAACCTTAAAGCCGTGGCGAAGGCGAAAAACAAGGATATTGAGGATGTTGTGGCAACCGTCTTGAATCGTCCGCGCCATGAACATATCATTGCCCAGCTTCGTGAAGCCGGAGCACGGATTAAACTCATCAACGACGGCGATGTCGCCGGCGCCATCAATACAGCTTTCGATAACACCGGTGTCGATATTCTCTTTGGTTCAGGCGGTGCGCCAGAGGGTGTGCTTTCGGCCGTTGCCCTCAAATGTCTCGGCGGGGAAATCATGGGAAAATTATTACCGCAAAGTGATGCTGAACTTGAACGCTGCGTCAAAATGGGCTTGGATGTGAGTCGTGTATTAAGGATGGACGACCTTGTGAAAGGCGATGACGCTATTTTTGCAGCTACCGGTGTTACAGACGGTGAACTTTTACGCGGTGTGCAATTCAAAGGCTCTTACGGCTCAACACACTCCGTCGTCATGCGCGCCAAATCAGGCACCGTCCGCTTCATCGAAGGCCGCCACAGCCTAAAGAAAAAACCAAATTTAGTAATCAAATAAAGCCTTAAAAAAATGGTGTCGGGCACCAATAATTGCATGCAGATAGTGCAAATGGTGTCAGGCACCAATAGCATTACGAAGATAGTGTTATTGGTATTAATCAGGCACCGAAACTCCGGTTACTTCTAGAGGATGTTGAATTAACCCCCCGCCAGAAAAAATTTCCAACGGGTGAAATAAATAAATGTAGTTGATTAATTTTTTGTTCAGAGGGTAAAATAGTAATTGTTTTTAGTATGTATAATATCTGCAATTCTATTCATTTCTTTTCTACTTCCATTTCAATTCCTCTAATCTCTTAATTTTTATTTTTTACTCACAATCTCCCGCTGCCTAAAAAATAAGCGGTTTGATGGAAAAATTTTAAAGTGTGGTGTACAAATGGACTTAACAATTTCAAGTTTAGAAAATATGAAGCTGAAGGAACTTTATGAGCTTGCCCGCGAATTTAAAGTGACCTATTACAGCAAATTAACGAAAAAAGAATTAATTTTTGCAATTTTAAAATCTCGTGCCGAACAGCAAGGGTACTTCTTCATGGAAGGTGTCCTCGAAATCATCCAATCGGAAGGATTCGGATTCTTGCGGCCAATTAACTATTCGCCAAGTTCAGAGGATATTTACATTTCAGCATCGCAAATCCGTCGTTTCGATCTTCGTAATGGGGACAAGGTTTCCGGTAAGGTTCGTCCTCCAAAAGAAAATGAACGTTATTACGGACTGCTGCATGTTGAAGCTGTAAACGGCGAAGATCCGGAATCTGCGAAAGAACGCGTCTATTTTCCGGCATTAACACCGCTTTATCCAGATAGACAAATGAAGCTGGAGACGAATCCAAAATTCCTTTCAACAAGGATAATGGATTTAGTGGCACCGGTCGGTTTTGGCCAAAGGGGTCTTATTGTGGCTCCTCCTAAGGCAGGTAAAACGATGCTATTGAAAGAAATCGCCAACAGCATTACGACGAATCATCCTGATGTCGAGTTAATCGTGCTGCTTATCGACGAACGTCCGGAAGAGGTAACCGACATCGAGCGTTCTGTTGCTGGCGATGTCGTCAGCTCCACGTTTGATGAGGTACCTGAAAACCATATTAAAGTGGCCGAGCTCGTGCTTGATCGGGCGATGCGCTTAGTCGAGCACAAACGCGATGTCGTTATTTTGATGGATAGTATTACGCGTCTTGCACGTGCGTATAACCTCGTGATTCCACCAAGCGGCCGGACACTTTCCGGGGGGATTGACCCAGCAGCTTTCCACCGTCCAAAGCGTTTCTTCGGTGCCGCACGTAATATCGAGGAGGGCGGCAGCTTGACGATCCTTGCAACGGCGTTAGTTGATACCGGATCCCGGATGGACGATGTTATTTATGAGGAATTTAAAGGGACAGGCAACATGGAACTTCATCTTGATCGTCAGCTGGCTGAGCGTCGAATTTTCCCTGCGCTTGATATCCGCCGTTCTGGAACGCGTAAGGAAGAATTGCTGATTCCGAAGGATCATTTGGATAAATTATGGGTGATTCGGAAGTCCATGTCAGACTCTCCAGACTTTGCTGAGCGCTTCTTGAAAAAATTACGGCAAACGAAATCAAATGAAGAATTTTTCTCACAGATTGGCGAGGAATTGAAGTCAAGACGTTCATAGGCTGATTACTGGGACTGCCTCTAGTTCAGTCACAATTCTAGGTTCCTTTTTAAAAAAGAAACCAGCAAATCCCAACTTGCAAAATTAGGATGGCCTTGCTATAATGGATGCAGTGTGTTTTAAGTAATTCAGTGCTTGATTAGACAAGCACTTTAGATAACTCTGTTTCGAATGATTCAGGGCGGAAGGAGATGAAAAGAATGAAAGCAGGAATTCATCCAAATTATAAAACAGTTACGGTGACATGTGCATGTGGTAACACGTTTGAAACTGGTTCTGTTAAGAAAGAGATCCGTGTTGAAACTTGTTCAGAATGTCATCCATTCTATACTGGTCGTCAAAAATTCGCTGAAGCTGGCGGACGTGTTGACCGTTTCAACAAAAAATACGGCCTTAAGCAACAATAATTGCGGAGGAACAGGCAAGAACTTTGACTTGCCTGTTTTTTATTGAGAAAAATGCGTGTTGACATAGATGTATAGTAGATTAAATACTTAAAGGCTGCTGAGCGTTGATGCAAACGTAATTAGCGGTTTAATAATAAAAAAAAGATCGTTTAAAGGGTTCGTTTTAAGGAAGGAGACGCCGTTTTATGTATTTAATGAAGCAAAGCGGATGGGTTGAGGTTATCTGCGGCAGTATGTTTTCTGGGAAATCCGAGGAATTGATTCGCCGTGTCAGACGAGCTCAATTTGCGAAACAAAAAATAGCTGTGTTTAAGCCAAAAATTGATAATCGCTATAGTGACCAATGTGTAGTTTCCCATAATGGTTCTTCTTTTCATGCGACGCCAATTTCCCATTCGATTGAGATTTTGCATCATGTTGAAGCAGATATGGATATTATTGCGATTGATGAGATTCAATTTTTTGATGAAGGGATTGTCCGGGTGGTTCAGCAGCTGGCTGACAGCGGTCATCGCGTCGTGTGTGCCGGTCTCGACACGGATTTCCGTGGCGAGCCGTTTGGTCAAATGCCGGCGTTGATGGCCATCGCTGAATCTGTAACGAAGCTTCAGGCAGTCTGCACGGTTTGCGGATCGCCATCAAGCCGGACACAGCGCCTTATTGATGGTCGTCCCGCATCCTACCACGACCCAGTCATATTGGTCGGCGCAGCCGAGGCCTACGAGCCCCGTTGTCGCCATCACCACGAAGTCCCAAAAACCACACCTGTCAATGCCCGATAGGTGCCTTCGAAAAGGGTGCCTGACACCCTTAATAACGTAAACACTGTTCGAGATCAGTTATTGGTGCCTGACACCCTTAATAACGTAAACACTGTCTGAGAGTTGGTTTCTTGGGCAGTTTTTTTGTGTTGGAATGGATTCATGGAGTTTGGTGGGTTTATTTTAAAATTTGGTGGAATAATCGTGAGGTTTGGCGGGATTATTTTAATTTTGGCGGGAATACCAGAACTGTTGGCGGAAAAAAGGGAAAAGTCGGCGGAATTCCCCAATAACCGAAGGCGTGGAAAGATTTCTCACGGCAAGGTCGACCTCCTGTCGGGCATGATAGTAATAGGGGGTGTAATATGCTGAAGAAGTGGATGTTTCTTTCGCTTATTATGTTGTTTGCCGTAAGCGGATGTCAAAATAATCGCAGTGCAAAAGAGGAAGCCTACGACCTGCGTAAAGACCGTACTGCTCCTAATTATATGTCGAACCGTAATAATGACCAAAATATTCTAGATAATATGACCAACGGCGGACGAGGTAAGAGTCAGCAGCATTTAGTAGAGGATGATGTTACTAATCAAAATCCGAACTTCCTTGATCTGAATAGGACGGGAAGCGGCGGAGAGGCTGGTGCCGGAAATCAGGGCAACGATATCGACAAAGCCAAACAAGTCATTGCTGATACGAATGAGTTTGTGGTCGACTCTGTCTGGGTGAATGGCGACCGGATGTGGGTGTCTGTTTATAAAAAAGGTATGCTTTCTGACCGAGGAAGGGTCGATGCAGAAGCACGGCTTCATCGGAAACTAGTTCAGGCCTTACCGAGATACAATATTGAAGTGCGGGTGCAGGAAGATCGACGGTAACATGCTCTGATTTTTAGGGCATGTTTTTTTATAGGAAAGATGCTGAGCACAGCAAAAAATGAACATATTTTTTTAAATGAGTTGAAGTTCAGCTTACACCGCCTATTCTGTTAGGTGATTTTTGTCCAAAGTAGATGGTATGTAGATCCGTTTTCTTACTCTGTGAGCGGCATCAAGGCAAATTTTTAAAAATAAAACTCCTCAATGATATCCCATCAAAAAATTTCTCCCGTAATTTGGTTTTGACGCTGGTTTTCACCTATACTATAATTAGAATGTTATGGACTAAAACTTGAGGTGAATGACTGTGTTTGATCGTCTACAATCGGTGGAGGATCGCTATGAAAAGTTGAATGAACTTTTAAGCGACCCAGAAATTATTAATGATACAAAAAAACTTCGTGAATATTCAAAAGAACAATCTGATATACAGGAAACTGTACAAACATACCGCCAATATAAAGAGGCTCGCGAGCAGCTTCAGGATGCCAAGGCGATGCTCGATGAAAAGCTGGATGCTGAGATGCGTGAAATGGTGAAGGAAGAAGTTAATGAATTAGAAGCGCAGATTGAAGAACTAGAGGCGCGCATGAAGATTCTTCTGATTCCAAAGGATCCAAATGATGACAAGAACGTAATCTTTGAAATCCGCGGGGCAGCCGGCGGGGAAGAGGCGGCGCTTTTTGCTGGTACGCTTTACCGCATGTACAGCCGCTATGCAGAGGCGCAGGGCTGGAAAACGGACGTTATTGATGCGAACCCGACTGGTCTTGGCGGCTTTAAAGAGATTATTTTTATGATTAATGGTGCGGGTGCATACTCCAAATTGAAGTATGAGAATGGGGCTCACCGTGTGCAGCGTGTGCCGGAAACCGAGTCTGGCGGCCGGATTCACACGTCTACGGCGACGGTTGCGTGTTTGCCGGAAGCTGAAGAAGTGGAAATTGAAATTCATGATAAGGATATCCGTTTTGATGCGTTTGCCTCTAGCGGCGCCGGCGGACAGTCCGTTAATACGACGATGTCAGCTGTTCGTTTGACGCACATTCCAACCGGCATTGTGGTTTCGTGTCAGGATGAGAAATCGCAGCATAAAAACAAAGACAAGGCGATGAAGGTTTTACGTGCACGTGTGTATGATAAGTTCCAGCAGGAAGCACAGGCGGAATATGATCAAGTACGTAAGTCAGCTGTTGGTACCGGAGACCGTTCAGAGCGGATTCGGACGTACAATTTCCCGCAAAACCGAGTGACTGATCACCGAATCGGATTGACGATTCAAAAATTGGATCAAATCATTGAGGGTAAACTGGATGAAATTATTGATGCGTTGGTGATGGATGACCAGGCGAGAAGACTGGAAGATGCCTCAAATGAGTAAAAAAGTATTCGAAGCTCTAAAATGGGCTTCTTCTTTTTTAATTGAAGCGAATCGCGATGAGAATGCGGGGGAGCTGTTGCTGCGGCACTTTACCGGGTGGTCGCGGGCGCAGTTGTTTGCTAATGTTCGGGATGATTTCCCTGCGGCTGTTTGGGAAGATTTTGAGCGAGCAGTATTCGAGCATGCAAAGGGTGTACCGGTACAATATATCATCGGGTCGGAGGGATTTTACGGCCGGATGTTTATTGTCAATGAAGAAGTGCTGATCCCGAGGCCGGAGACGGAGGAGCTCGTGGACGGCGCGCTTAAAAGGATGAAGCGGATTTTCGGTGAATGCAAACGGAAAATCAAGCTTGTTGATATCGGAACAGGCAGTGGAGCGATTGCCATTAGCATGCAACTCGAATGGTCGTCGAGTACGGTGCCTGATACAAATACTACTACAGAGGTAGTGCAAAGGGTGCCTGATACCAATACTACTGCGGAGGTAGTAGAAAAGGTGAGAGGCACTAAAACTGAAGAGCCATCGCTGACGGTATTTGCTTCAGATATTGCTAAGGAATCTTTGAAGGTGGCGAAGGAGAATGCTCGCCGACATCAAGCTGAGGTTGAATTTGTGCAAGGTGATTTATTAAAGCCGTTTATCGGCGGGGCGTTCGATGTGGTCATCTCCAATCCGCCGTATATTCCGCTTGGTGACCAGATAACGATGTCCGAGGTCGTAACAGAGCATGAGCCGCATCGAGCTTTGTTTGCTGGTGAGGATGGCCTGGATTTTTATCGCCGTTTTATGGTCGAACTGCCACAGGTGCTTGCGCCGGCCGCGCTCGTATGTTTTGAAATTGGGGCCGGTCAGGGCGAAGCGGTAGCGGAGCTTTTTCAACAGGCATTCGAGGATGTAAAAGTAGAGATCGTTAATGATATAAATGGCAAGGATCGCATGGTATTTGCTGAAATTGGCTTCGGGGTATAACGCCCGAGGCTTTTTTCTTTATTAAAAACTTATTAGATTCAATTCTCAGCCCGGTCATGGAAAAAATGTTGTGCAAGACACGAGCATAATCAAGCCTGTATACGAGATGTTGGTCTTTACCAAATTCGTTTTTCACTGATTCTCTCACTATCCACTAAAAATATTAAAATTTACTAGTTTAGGATTCTGGCATTTTGTCCACAATGTAGATAGCGAAGGGACGGTGCTTAATAATGAGAAGTAAATTAGTAGTTTGGGGTTATTTAGTGGTGTTATCATTGGGAACGATGTTGAGTTTATATATGCCAAAAACGGAAGCTGCGGCAAAGGAATCGATTGTGATTCCAGGGGAAGCGATTCGCCTCAGGATTCTGGCAAATAGTGATTTTGAAAAGGATCAGGCGATTAAACGTAAGGTACGCGATGCGGTCAATGCGCAAATTACCCTTTGGGTGCAGGATTTAACCTCGATGCAGGAAGCGAAAAAGGTCATGAATGCGAGGCTTCCAGAAATTCAGGCGATTGCCGAAAAAGTAGTGTACGAACAAGGGTCGGATCAGTCGGTGAAGGTCGAGTTCGGTAAAGTTCAGTTTCCAACGAAATTATATGGCCAGTTTTTATATCCGGCAGGAGAGTATCAAGCCATCTTGATAACATTGGGAAGTGGGGAAGGCGCAAATTGGTGGTGTGTGCTATACCCGCCATTATGTTTCCTTGATTTTTCAAATGGAGTTGCGGTAAGCGAGGGTTTTGAAGAAGAAAAGCAGGTGGCGAAGGCAAAAACGGTGAGTAAGAATGAAGCTGTGTCGGAGCCGGAGGTAGAAGTAGAGAAGGCGAAAGTGGAAGTGGCACTGGAGAAAAAGGAAATGGCGCCGGTAAAAGAGGAAGTCGAGCTGGAGAATGACGATGTAGACCCGGTGAATGAGGATGTAGTGCCGATGAAAAAAGATGTGAAGCCGTTGGGAAAGGAAGCCGCTACGCCAGATGTGGAAAAGGCAGAGATTGAAGACGGTAAAAATAGCAAAAACAGTCCGGTTAAAGAAAAACAAGCAGTGACTGTGAAAGACGCTGAAGTGAAAAAGCCGAAGAAGCAAACTAAAAAGACTGCTCCTGTGTACACAGCTGAAGATGAAGAGCCGGTGAAGGTGAAGTTTTTCGTCGTTGAAATGTGGGAGAAAATTTTTTAATAAACAACCAGTTCCAAATCGGGGCTGGTTTTTCTATTTCCTTTATAAAATTAGAGCAGCAACCTTAGCAGATAAATACTGGCTAATTTGCCTTAGAGAGATTGAAATCCGCTGATAAACGAAGATTTTCCTCTAGGTAAAAGACGAGAAATTCCTGATACATGAGGATTATCCTTCTGGTAAAAGAAGAGAAACCCGCAGATAAACGAGGATTTACCACCGGGTAAAAGACGAGGAATCCACTGAAAAATGCCTTTATGAGGGATGAACTGGATTTTTTAATAGATTCGCGTATCTACCTGTTCTATTTTTCCTATTTTTTCATAGTAATAGAGTAATCTTAAAAAGAGGTGGATGGGATGGAGGCATTGATTCGCAAGGCTAATGAACAGGATTTGGGCAGATTACAAGAGTTTCTTTCACGGGCAAACCTAGGGACAGATGGCCTAACAGACGAAACCGTCGACTATTTTCTGCTGCTAGAGAACGAGGACGGTACGCTCCGAGGCACGCTTGGCTTGGAGGCATTTGGTGAAAATGGGCTCTTGCGGTCACTCGTGGTTTCATCTGGACAAGCTGATAAGGAAATTTTCATTTTGTTTGATCAAATGATGCAATTGGCAAAGGAAAAAGGGATGAAAAGCTTGTTATTGGCGACTAATAAAAGCGTGGCTTTACCGTTTTTTGAATTAATGGGCTTTCAAAGGTTGGGCCGGGAGGATTTGCCTGCCGACTTTTACCACTCAAAGCATATTCGACACGTTTTAAGTGTGGATAACTCGTTATTTTTAAAATTTTCTTTATAATTGTGGATATATCCACAAAGTTATCCACTATTTCAAACAACTTATGCACAATTTGTGGATAAAACTTGTTTTTATCCCCACCATCTTTTATACTTTCAAACGTACTCAGCGAAAAAATATGAGTCTTTCCGTCTAAATTCGCCATATTTCGATAAAAGACTCATTGAGGATAAAGGTGGATAACAATGAACACAATGGTATGGAAAGTGGATAAGTATGTGGATAATCTTGAAAATAATCCACAAGTTGTGGATGCAGCAAATTTCTTAAGAAAAAATGAAGTGGTGGCCATGCCGACGGAGACTGTTTACGGCCTTGGCGGCAATGCCGAAAGTGACGCAGCGGTAGCGAAAATTTACGCTGCAAAGGGAAGGCCTGGAGATAATCCGTTAATTATTCATATTGCGGAACGGGAGCAGCTTACTAGATTTGTTGCTGAAGTTCCTGTGATGGCTGAAACGTTAATGGACGCTTTTTGGCCGGGTCCCCTGACGATTATTTTAAAAAAGAAAGAAGGCGTACTTTCGGAAAAAGCAACAGCAGGACTCGCAACGGTAGCGGTGCGCATGCCAGATCATCCGGTGGCACTGGCGTTGTTGAAAACCTGCGGCTTGCCGATTGCGGCACCGAGTGCGAACAGCTCGGGCAAACCGAGCCCAACGAACGCCGAACATGTATTGGACGATTTAAATGGGAAAATTGCTGGCGTGCTTGACGGGGGGACAACTGGGGTTGGCGTCGAATCCACAGTCGTCGATTGCACTGAAACGATTCCGGTCATCTTAAGACCAGGCGGTGTGACAAAGGAGCAGCTCGAGGCCGCTGTCGGGGAAGTTCATGTGGATGCCGCTTTAACGGATGAAGCAGCCCGGCCTAAAGCCCCGGGAATGAAATATCGCCACTACGCACCGAATGCCCCGTTATTTATGGTGTCAGGCACCGCGGAGTTTCTCCAGAGTCTAGTAGAAGAAAAGCGTTCGGAAGGGCTCAAGGTCGGAGTGTTGACGACGGAGGAGAATGCTTCTGTATATCAAGCTGATCTTGTGCTGGCCTGTGGCAGACGGGCAGAGCTTGAGACGGTTGCTACCGGGCTTTATGACACATTACGCAAGTTCAATCAGGAAAACGTCGACGTTATTTTTAGCGAGATGTTCCCGAATACTGGCGTGGGATACGCCATCATGAACCGCCTGCAAAAAGCAGCGGGAAATAAACTCATAATTGAATAACGCTATTTGATGGATCCCTTTCATGGGTGCCTGACACTGTTTATCAGCTATCTACTATAGAAAGATGATTAATGGTGTCAGGCACCTTTTTCAATCTATTCATTATAGATCGGTGGTTAATGGTGTCAGGCACCAACAGTCATTTCACCAGTCGACTTCTAATTCTATTTGGACGTGCATATGATTAGGTTAGTTAGTCCAAGGAGGCGGGGATTGATGTCCGGAATGGTTACCGAAGTGGTTACACTAGTCATAATGGCATTTGCTCTAGGAATGGATGCCTTCTCGGTCGGGCTTGGCATGGGAATGTACAGACTGCGGCTGAAGAAAATATTTCATATCGGAATTACTATTGGCTTATTCCATGTCTGGATGCCGCTCTTAGGCTTAATCGCAGGCAAATTTTTATCAGAAAAATTTGGGATATTTGCCACGTTTATCGGTGGCTTGCTTCTCATGGTTTTGGGAGTGCAAATGGTTTGGTCAACCTTGAAAAAGGCCGAGGAAAAAGTCATTACACCAGTAGGATTCGGCTTATTGTTGTTTGCTTTAAGCGTGAGCCTTGATAGTTTTTCTGTAGGTCTAACCTTAGGAATATATGGGGCAAAGACCATTATGGTGATTTTGTGCTTTGGAATCGTGGCAACCGTACTAACATGGGTCGGGCTGCTGCTCGGAAAAAAGGTGCAAAGCTGGCTCGGGACCTATAGCGAGGCCCTTGGTGGAGCGATATTACTGGCCTTTGGCTTAAAGCTGCTCGCACCTTTTTGGGGATAATTATTCAGAATAAATCAAAAACCCCACCTAAATATGATAGAACAGAAATTGGTAAATTTTTTATAAACCATTCTGTTAAAATTATACAAAGCAATAGGGGTGGGGTACCGGAGGCAGCGGAAATTATAGATTATGCTTTTTATTTTTTTGATAGCAATCTCTCAATCTCTTTTCCAAAGCTTCAATGGAGATAAACGTAGCCGTAACGGGTTGGGACCAACTGGGTAAACAAGCTACCACCTATCGTTAGGTGATAAATGGTGTCAGGCACCCTTTATATCAAAAGGCCTTCTTTCGTTTTGTTCGAAAGAGGGCCTTTTTGAAAAAGGAACCATTCTCCATTTGTTTGAACAGAAGTATTCAATCGATGGTGACTTTTTCAAAAGTGGACGAATAGCACGGTTGGAATTAACTGAAATTGTTCTATAATAAAAAGAAAGGGAGGCAAATACATTGCAGCGCATTTTGTTTGTATGTACAGGAAATACATGTAGGAGTCCAATAGCCGAAGCAATTTTAAAAAATAAACACATTGATGGGTTTGAAGTAAAATCGGCAGGAATTTATGCCGCAAATGGTGGTGAGGCGTCACCACATGCGAAGAAGGTGCTTGACGATAAACAGATTTCGCACAATCATCGCTCAAGCTTGTTAACGAGTGCCGAGGTGGAATGGGCTGATCTGATTTTAACGATGACCACTTCCCACAAATTCGCAATCCAGCAGCAATTCCCTCAGGCTGTCGTGAAGGTTTTTACCTTAAAGGAATACGCCGGCGAACCATTTAATCACGATGTCGTCGACCCATACGGCGGGAGCGTTGGGATGTACGAGGCTACCTATCGCGAATTATATGAATTAATTGATAAGGCGATTGAAAAACTAAAATTGTAGGTGAACTTGGCACGAGGCGATTTTGAAAAATGAAGGCTGCCGCAGATTGTTGGCTGGAAACATAAAGTCTAAGCGGAAGTACAACTGGAAAGATATTGTTTCTGCGGCTAGTCAAAAATTTCTAGCTAACTCATGCTCTCTTCAAAAAGGGGGCAATTATTTTGCTTGGACCTTTTCTTGCAGTAACGGTACTAACAATTTGCTGGGGTTGAAAAGAACCCCTGCCGATTGAAGTTTCACTTTATATTTTTTTTGCAGTGTGTCAAAATGAAAGCAGATTTCTGAAAAAAAATACAGGAGGATTTATACATGAGAGTGGCATTAGCATCAGACCATGGCGGTATCAATATTCGTAAGGAAATCGCCAATTTACTTGATGAATTAAAGATTGAGTATGTTGATTTCGGCTGTGAGTGTGAAACATCGGTGGATTATCCGGATTACGCGCTGCCTGTTGCCGAAAAGGTAGCGAAAGGCGAGTTTGATAGAGGCATTTTGATTTGTGGAACGGGAATCGGCATGAGCATTGCCGCCAACAAAGTGAAAGGCATCCGCTGCGCCCTCGTGCACGATACATTTAGCGCTAAAGCAACGCGTGCCCATAACGATTCAAACATGCTTGCTATGGGCGAGCGCGTCATTGGTCCAGGATTAGCTCGGGATATCGCTGAAATCTGGCTGACAGGGGAATTTGAGGGAGGCCGTCATGCAGGTCGTGTGGGAAAAATTACTGAATATGAAAATGAGCACTTTTAAAAAATTTGCGGATAGTTAATAGTGTTACGATTGGAACTTTTAAAAACGGTTATTGGAGCTCGCTCCGAACAAAAAAGCTAGAGAAAGGTATCCAATAGTAGTTATTGGAGCCTAAAAAAGCGTCTGGAACCAAGGAAACGGTCGCCAATAAGGCCTATTGGAGCCCGAAAAGCGTCAGGAACCGAGGAAGCGGTATCCATTAAAGGTTAATGGACTCTGATTTCGTTTTAAAAAGCCAAAAAAGTATTCAATAGTTCTCTTTTAAAAGAAAGGTCGAGGCTGATGATTCACGAATGGGAAAAAGAGCTAGAAACAATCGTAACAGAATTCAAAGAGCAAGCTGCATTTAAGCCGGGTCAGCTGTTGGTCGTCGGCTGCAGCACAAGCGAGGTAATTGGCGAACGAATCGGGACCTCTGGCACCCTTGAAGTGGCCGAGATGATCTTTCGCCAACTAAAGAAGCTTCAAGAAGAGACATGCATTCATTTGGCCTTCCAATGCTGCGAACATTTAAACAGGGCATTGGTCGTAGAACGATCCGTTGCCGCTACCCGCGGTTTCGAAGAGGTATCAGTAGTTCCTGTCCGAAAAGCAGGCGGGGCAATGGCAACGCATGCTTTTGCGAAAATGGACGATCCTGTCTTGGTCGAATTCGTGAAGGCAGATGCAGGGATTGACATCGGTCATACGCTAATTGGCATGCACCTGAAACATGTTGCCGTGCCGGTTCGTGTCAACCAAAAAAGTGTTGGCCATGCCTATGTCACCTTGGCAAAAGTACGGCCAAAACTTATTGGCGGCGCAAGAGCTGTTTACGAAAGAGAAACAGAGAATCTAAGCTGCACATAGTGCAAAGGGTGACAGGCACTAATTCTCCTATTGTTGGAGTATTAAGGGTGTCAGGCATCCGAAAACGTGCTATTATAAAGAGGGAATTTTCGAATTGTTTGTGATTTTCTACATAAAAGGGGGATTTATCATGAAGCATTTGTCTCAAGCGGACGAGCAGGTTTTTCAAGCGATTCAGAAAGAATTAGGCCGTCAGCGCTCGAAAATCGAGCTTATTGCCTCAGAAAACTTTGTTAGTGAAGCGGTTATGGAGGCACAGGGTTCTGTTTTGACCAATAAGTATGCGGAAGGCTATCCAAACCGCCGTTATTATGGCGGTTGTGAATACGTCGATGTGGTCGAAGACCTTGCTCGCGACCGTGCGAAGGAAATTTTCGGTGCAGAATATGTGAACGTACAGCCGCATTCAGGGGCACAGGCTAATATGGCTGTTTACTTCACCATCCTTGAGCAAGGCGATACCGTTCTAGGAATGAACCTCTCCCATGGCGGCCACTTAACACACGGAAGCCCAGTTAATTTCAGCGGTATTCAATATAATTTCGTTGAATATGGTGTTGATGAAACGACGCACCGCATCAACTATGAAGATGTTCGCGAAAAAGCGCACACACATAAGCCAAAGTTGATCGTGGCTGGTGCCAGCGCCTACCCGCGTGAAATCGACTTTGCGAAGTTCCGTGAGATTGCCGATGAAGTTGGCGCATATCTAATGGTGGATATGGCTCACATCGCCGGACTTGTTGCCGCAGGCCTGCACCAAAACCCAGTGCCATACGCCGATTTTGTCACCACGACTACACATAAAACTTTAAGAGGACCACGCGGCGGGATGATCCTTTGCAAAGAGGAATTCGGCAAGAAAATTGATAAATCTATCTTCCCTGGAATTCAAGGTGGACCGCTTATGCACGTGATCGCCGCGAAAGCCGTTGCCTTCGGTGAAGCACTGCAGCCAAGCTTTAAAGAATATGCCAGCAACATCATTACCAACGCCAAGCGCTTAGCGGAAAGTCTGCAAAAAGAAGGATTAAAGCTTGTGTCCGGCGGTACCGATAACCACTTGCTGTTGATCGATGTCCAAACACTTAACTTAACCGGTAAGGTTGCAGAAAAAGTATTGGATGAAATCGGCATTACTGTTAACAAAAATACGATTCCATTCGATCCGCAAAGCCCGTTTGTTACAAGTGGTATCCGCATCGGAACAGCAGCAGTTACCAGCCGTGGCTTTGGTTTAGAAGAAATGGACGAAATCGCATCCATCATTGCTTTCACGTTAAAAAATCATGAAGACGAAGCCAAACTTGAAGAGGCACGCGGACGTGTTGAAGCATTAACAAACAAATTTATCCTCTATCCAGAATATTAATTTTAGAAAATCGACCCTCAATAAAAATAGGGTCGATTTTTTTGAAAAATATTCGTCTCCCAACATAATCCAGGTTCGATTTCTTTAAAGAAATTACTGAATATGAATCAATTTTAACTGATAATAATGGAGAAGTGTTTAAAACAATGTCAAGTAAAAGCAGTAAGTTTTGAGCTTGAGCAAGTCGTTAAAAGTTCAGCTTGTTCCATTCCATAATGACCCGTTTGCAAGAACTTCGTAAAAAGCGGAGAAAAGAGGATATCCCTGATTGACTAAGAATTTTCCGGACTTTTTAACCAGCTTGCCGGCATAGTTGTCGGCAGGCTTTTTTATGTGGAAAAATTGTTAAAATTTTTGACGTAAGCGCTATAAAGTATTACGGTAAATATAAATGTAAATTAAAATCTTAATTCTCCAATCCAATCATGATAAATCCCGGCTATGACATAGCACGATATAGCAGATTTTTTATTCTTTATTGGAGAAGGTTAGAAGTTGCTCATCGGCTTTTTTTTCTGTAAAATGAGACGAATGCATGATTAATTTTTATAAAAGGGGCGATTATTGTGGCAAAGGTATACGTCTTCGACCATCCATTGATCCAACACAAGCTTACTTACATACGTGATAAAAACACAGGAACGAAAGAGTTTCGCGAGCTCGTAGACGAAGTGGCAACATTGATGGCGTTTGAAATCACAAGGGATATGCCGCTTGAAGATATCGAGATTGAAACACCGGTATGTAAGACAAAGTCGAAGGTTCTGTCTGGGAAAAAATTAGGATTGGTTCCGATTTTACGGGCTGGAATTGGCATGGTAGATGGAATGCTGAAATTAATTCCGGCTGCGAAGGTAGGCCATGTCGGATTATACCGTGACCCGGAAACACTAAAACCAGTGGAATACTATGTTAAGCTTCCAAGTGATGTAGAAGAGCGCGACTTCATTGTTGTCGATCCGATGCTGGCAACAGGCGGTTCTGCCATTGATGCGATCCATGCCTTGAAAAAGCGCGGAGCCAAACATATCAAATTTATGTGCTTAATTGCCGCACCTGAAGGCGTTGAGGCTGTAAAGGCAGAACATCCGGACGTCGATATCTACATCGCTGCCTTGGATGAAAAACTGAACGACCACGGCTACATCGTGCCAGGCCTTGGCGATGCCGGCGACCGGTTGTTTGGAACAAAATAAGTTTTTGGAAAAAGTCGAGTGTGACCGCTCGGCTTTTTTTGTATTGCGAGAATCTGGGTTAAATGAAAAAACAGCCAATGTCCACGAAAAATGAGCCAATAAGGTGAAAAAAGAAGTCCAAATCCCCAAGGGAAATGAGCCAATAAAGTGAGAAAAAGAGCAGAACCTCAAGAAAATAATTAATCAAACTTTTTAACCAAAAAATAAGGCAAAAATTATGAACTCGCCGCTGGCAGTAGAGCATAGAGATGTAGCGAAAAATTTACTCCATTCACTTAACCTTCCCTCGACCGGGGCAAAACGGAACACTCAATACTTTATTCTGCCCGATTGCATATTTTCCCCTTTAAAAGAAAACGATATGAAAAAAGGGGAATTTATTACATGAAGCTGCTGCTCGCCATCCTTCTCACGCTGCAAACTCCAAAAACTCTTATCCACCCGCCAATCTCTAAGTCCAATCAGGAGACAATCGCGATTGTCATCCTGGAAAAACCGCAATCCGAACAGGAAATCAAACAGCTTATCCGGCCGTATAAAGATGTGAGGCTTCGTCGTGTTTTCCAAGAGGCGATTGATGGCTTTTCGATCCAAGGCAGCCCGCAGACAATTGCTGAGCTTGCCGAGCAAAAACGTGTCTTAAACGTCTCGCCGGTTACCCAGTATAGGGTGGAAACCGAGGAGAGTGTCAAGATTATTGGCGGCGAAGAGGTGCGCGGTTATTTTGATCAAAAAAATGAACGGCTGACAGGAAAAGGGGTGACGGTTGGGGTCATCGACACCGGGGTTGATTACACTCATCCGGATTTGAAGCGAAATTATGCCGGCGGCCATGACCTGGTCGACAACGATCGGGATCCGATGGAAACACTCGCCCAAGGTAAAGCAACTATCCATGGCACTCATGTTGCCGGCATCATTGCTGCCAATGGAAAAATTAAAGGCGTTGCACCAGAGGCGAAAATTGTCGCCTACCGTGCACTCGGGCCGGGTGGCGGCGGGACAACGGAGCAGGTGCTCGCAGCAATTGATCAGGCGATTAAAGATAAGGTCGATATTGTTAATCTGTCGCTCGGGAACGATATTAACGGGCCGGACCTGCCGATCAGCCTCGCCCTTAACCGCGCTGTCGATAAAGGTATTGTCGCGGTGGCGGCTTCCGGAAATTCCGGACCGAATGTGTGGACGGTCGGCTCGCCGGGGACAGCCTCGAAAGCCATATCTGTTGGCGCATCGACACCAACGATGGAGATTCCTTCTTTATTAATAGAAGGAATGCAGGATAAAATTCGTCTTCAGCCGATGGAAGGCTCTGGTCAATGGGCGATCGACCGCACCTTAGAAGTCGTGGATGGGGGACTGGGCAGGAAAAGTGATGTCAAACATGTTCAAGGGAAAATTGCCCTCATTAAGCGAGGAACATTGACGTTTTCGGAAAAAGCAGCCAATGCCCTTGAAGCGGGGGCTAAAGCTGTGCTGATTTACAATAATATGAGCGGTGGCTTCATGGGAAACCTCGATACTCAGCTGACCATCCCTGTCGGCTCACTCGCGAAGGGTGACGGAGTTATTTTGCAAAAAGAATTAAAAAACCGCCGGGTGACAGCAAGGGTATTGGTGAGCGAAGAGAGGGACCGGCTCGCGGATTTCAGCTCAAGGGGGCCGGTAACGGGAACGTGGGAAATCAAGCCGGATATTGTTGCTCCGGGTGTAGCGATTAATTCGACGATTCCGGGCGGGTACTTAAGCTTGCAGGGGACGAGCATGGCGGCGCCGCATGTGGCTGGGGCGTGCGCGTTAATCAAGCAGGCGCATCCGGATTGGACACCGGAGCAAATTAAGGCGGCGTTGATGAATACGGCGAAACCGCTGGTGAAACAGAACGAGGGCACTGCGGGATTATCGGAGAAACGTACGGTTAGCGAAGGGAGTGCGAAAATAAGCGAAGACGCGATCGAATCCCCCTATTACCGTACGTTCGAGCAAGGCGCCGGCCGAATCCAAGTGAATGAGGCGATCAAAGCAGCATCGCTCGTGTCACCGAGCAGCATCCGGTTTGGGAAGTTTACTGGTGAGAGCGGCAGTCACAAAGCAGATTTACATGTTGAAAATACGAGTGAAATGGTGCAGCGATACTCATTTTCTATACCGGAGCAGGTGGATGGGCTCACGTGGCGGTTTCCGTTATCGTTTACCTTGGAGCCGAAGCAATCAAAGGAGATCACGATGGAGTTAATGGTGGACCCGAAAGTGTTTAAGGGAAAGATTCATGACGGCTTTTTAAGTTTGCAGGCAGGAAGGAAGACGATTCAGATACCGTATTTGTATGTGCTCGAGGAGCCGGGATATCCAAGGGTGATGGGGTTTGATTTTGCAGAAGGGGATAGACCTGGGGAGTATCGGTATGAGGTTTATTTGCCTGGAGGGGCAGAGGAATTTGGGATTGCATTGTTTAACCCAGAGGATTACCGTTTTGTTGGCTTTTTAGATACGCTGACAAATGTGAAAAAGGGGTTAATCCGCCAAACGCTCTCTGCGGAACAGCTGCCAGCCGAGGGTTCTTATCTAGTGAAGATTTTTGCGAAAAAGGCGGGTAAAGAGGACTTTATCGAGAGAATGATTGTGATTGAAAAAAAGAAAGAGTAAGGTGTAGGGTTGTCAGTGGTCCGCCCCTCCCGGCCTGCCTTGGTTTGGTTACATTTCTTTTTTTAAATGTTCACAAAATAGACACAATTTAGACCTGAAACGTTCAATATTTACAATACAATGATAGTGTAAACTGAATTTTTTAAATCAATGAAATTTCGGGAAATTGCATGTGGATTAATTCACGTAAACTCATTGACATTGAATGGTGCCTATTGTATGCTAACAAAGGGTATAAATGGTAGGGTTTTCATTATTTTCAGAAAAAAAATATCTGTGAAAAACACCTCTATCAATTTCCCTAAATACCTCAAGTCCGTTGCAGATTCTCTTAAAAATAAGGAGAGAATAGAATGCAAAAAGACCGCAATTCATTTAAGGCGATGGCCCTAATGTCCGCAATACTCTCGCAGCTTGTGGGAGCCACTCTTATCGGTATTTTTTCAGGAAGATGGTTGGACCATCATTGGGGCACAGAACCAATTTTCTTAATAATCGGATTGTTCATCGGGCTTACGGCAGGTATTTATTCTATGCTTGTATCGATCCGCCATTTCTTTTCAGGAGATTAACCAACCATGCCGGAACTTCAATTTAAGTTTTCAAGACAGCGAAGATGGATGTTTTTTTTATTGTCTTTTTATGTACTCGGCTGGGGGTTCACGTCGTACAAATCTATCTTTCTGGGATTGGTTTTAGGGACGAGCTTGAGCCTCTTTAATTTGTGGTTAATGGTTCGTAAAATGAATCAGTTTGGTGAATCGATTTCACAAGGGAAAAAGGTACGGTCACTTGGATCTTTTTCAAGGTTTGCGTCGGCGGCACTGGCCGTGATAATTGCTATGAGGTATCCGGAACATTTTCACCTTATTAGCGTGGTTATAGGGTTAATGACATCCTATATTGTCATTATAATAGATTTTTTTTATACAAAGAATTAAAAATACATTAAAAAATGTGGAAGCGAGGTGAATATTGTTGGAACACGAAGCACCAATAGTTGAATTTCTAGGGCTGTATTTTAACATGGCTAACGTTTTGATGATCACTGTTGCCTCTGTCATTGTCTTTTTAATTGCGGTCCTATCTACTCGCAAGCTTGCCATGAAGCCGACAGGCATCCAAAATTTTATGGAATGGGTAATGGATTTTGTTAAGAATATTATTAACAGCACGATGGATTGGAAAGATGGCGGGCGATTCCATATTCTTGGGATTACAATCATGATGTATGTCTTTGTAGCCAATATGCTCGGACTACCATTTTCAGTCGTGATCGACGGTAAACTTTGGTGGAAATCACCAACTGCCGATCCAGCTGTAACGTTAACACTTGCCATATTAGTAGTAGGTTTATCCCATTTTTATGGGGTAAAGATGAGAGGTATGTCTGCATACGGGAAGGAATTCTTTAAACCGTTCTGGTTTATGTTCCCAATTAAAGTGATCGAGGAGTTTGCCAATACTCTGACGCTTGGTCTCCGTCTTTACGGAAACATTTATGCGGGTGAAATTTTATTAGGTTTGCTTGCAGGAAGTCTGGCAACCGGTGTGGGCGGACATTTAGCCGCAATCGTACCGATGCTGGCATGGCAAGGCTTCTCAGTCTTTGTCGGTGCCATCCAGGCATTTATTTTCACTATGTTAACAATGGTTTACTTGTCTCACAAAGTGAGCAGCGACCATTAATATAATCGTTCATTATATGAACAAAAAAATACAATTTTTTATACATTTTAAGGAGGAAAATTACAAATGGGTTCTTTAGCAGCAGCAATAGCAATTGGTTTAGCGGCACTAGGTGCTGGTATTGGTAACGGTCTTATCGTATCTCGTACAGTTGAGGGTATTGCTCGTCAACCAGAAGCTCGTGGTATGCTTCAAACAACAATGTTCATCGGGGTTGCGTTAGTTGAGGCGATTCCTATCATCGCGGTTGTTATCGCGTTCATGGTTCAAGGTAAATAATTTTAACCAATAAACGTTCAAAAAATGGCGAAGATCATTTCATGAGAACCTTCGCCATTCGTTTATGTTTGTATTCACTGTTGTAATAGTGAAAAGGGTGTCAGGCACCGTTTTACACCTACTCATCAGGGAAATGGTAATTAGGGTGTCAGACACCATCATGTTTTTGAAAATTATCTGATTGATATATTTGTTTTGAACGACTCTTGAAGGGAGTGAACCCGAGGTGTTAACAAGCAGTCTTGTATTAGGTACAGCAGAACATACCGGTATTAATACTGGTGATATTCTATTCCAGTTAGCTATGTTTATCGTCTTGATGTTATTGCTGAAAAAGTTCGCATGGGGTCCGTTAATGGGCATTATGAAAGAACGTGAAGCACATGTAGCAAATGAAATTAACGCTGCAGAAAACAGCCGTCAAGAAGCGAAAAAACTTTTAGAAGAACAACGTGCTCTTTTAAAAGAAGCACGTACAGATGCACAAGGCTTGATCGAATCAGCGAAAAAGCAAGGCGACTTGCAGCGTGAGGAAATCATTGCTACAGCCCGCGGCGAAGCTGAACGTATTAAAGAATCAGCTAAGCTTGAAATCGAGCAGCAAAAAGAAAAAGCGGTTACCGCTATTCGTGAACAGGTTGCCCAGCTTTCTGTCTTAATTGCCTCTAAAGTAATTGAGAAGGAATTGAGTGCAGCGGATCAAGAAAAACTCATTAACGAATATATTCAAGAGGCAGGAGAAGGCCGATGAGTAGCTCTATGGTAGCAAAACGCTACGCGTTGGCTCTTTTACAAATTGCGAGAGAACAGCAGCTTCTTGGAGTAATAGAAGAAGAACTTCGTGTAGTGAAGGAAGTTGTACTGTACAACCCTGAATTAAAAGCTGTTTTGAAATCTTCTAAGCTTTCGATTGAAAAGAAAAAGGAGATTATCGTACAGGCTTTTGCTTCAGTGAGTGTATATGTACGCAATACACTGATGATCTTAATCGACCGTCACCGTGAAGACCAAATCGTTGATGTGGCAAATGAATTTTTAGCACTGGCAAATGAAGAAATGGGTATTGCTGAGGCTGAGGTCACAAGTACACGTGCCTTAACAGATGCTGAGCGCAGCGCATTATCTTCTGTATTTGCTGCTAAAATTGGCAAAAAATCACTAAGAATTGAAAATATCGTTGATTCCAATTTGCTTGGAGGCGTAAAGCTTCGTATTGGAAACCGTATATATGACGGCAGCTTGCGTGGCAAGCTCGATCGTTTAGAACGTAAATTGTTAAGCTAAGATTCGTAGATAGGGGTGAAACTCATGAGCATCAAAGCTGAAGAAATCAGTGCCCTGATAAAAAAGCAGATTGAAAACTATCAGGCAGAAATTCAAGTGACTGATGTCGGTACAGTTATCTCAATTGGAGACGGTATCGCTCGTGTTCATGGCCTCGACAATGTCATGGCTGGAGAACTTGTTGAATTTTCGAACGGCGTTATGGGTATGGCACAAAACCTTGAAGAAAATAACGTCGGTATCATCATTCTTGGACCTTACACCGAAATTCGTGAAGGTGACGAAGTACGCCGTACAGGCCGCATCATGGAGGTTCCCGTTGGTGAAGCCTTAATCGGACGGGTTGTGAACCCATTAGGACAGCCAATCGATGGTATGGGTCCAATCAACACAACCAAAACGCGCCCAATTGAAGCAGTTGCTTCAGGCGTTATGGCTCGTAAATCCGTTCATGAGCCATTACAAACAGGTATTAAAGCGATTGACGCCCTTGTGCCAATCGGACGCGGCCAGCGTGAGTTAATCATTGGTGACCGTCAAACAGGTAAAACATCTGTGGCCATCGATACAATTTTGAACCAAAAGGGTCAAAACATGATTTGTATCTATGTAGCCATCGGCCAGAAGGAATCAACTGTTCGTAATGCTGTTGAAACACTTCGTAAATATGGCGCATTAGACTACTCAATCGTTGTAACTGCTTCGGCATCACAACCAGCTCCATTGCTATTCTTAGCACCATATGCGGGCGTTGCGATGGGTGAAGAATTTATGTACAATGGCAAACACGTATTAATCGTATACGATGATTTGTCAAAACAAGCGGCTGCATACCGTGAGCTTTCATTATTGCTTCGTCGTCCTCCAGGTCGTGAAGCGTATCCAGGGGATGTTTTCTACTTGCACTCCCGTTTATTAGAGCGTGCAGCGAAATTGAACGACACACTTGGTGCCGGTTCAATCACAGCATTGCCATTTATTGAAACACAAGCAGGTGACGTTTCTGCTTATATCCCAACAAACGTTATCTCCATCACTGATGGACAAATTTTCTTACAATCAGACCTTTTCTTCTCCGGTGTACGCCCAGCGATTAACGCAGGTCTTTCCGTATCTCGTGTAGGGGGATCCGCACAAATCAAGGCGATGAGGAAGGTTGCAGGTACACTGCGTCTTGACCTTGCATCATACCGGGAGTTAGAAGCATTTGCTCAGTTCGGTTCTGACTTAGATAAAGCAACACAAGCGAAACTTAACCGCGGTGCACGTACCGTTGAGGTCCTAAAACAGGATCTTCACAAGCCGCTTCCTGTTGGAAAGCAAGTTGCGATTCTTTATGCATTAACACGCGGCTTCCTTGATGATATTCCATTAGAGGATATTCGTCGTTTTGAATCTGAATTCCATAATTGGTTAGACCACAACCGCAAAGAGTTGTTAGACCATATTACAGAAACGAAGGATCTTCCTTCCGATGACGATATGGCTTCTGCAATCAACGACTTTAAAAAGACGTTTGCAGTTTCCGAATAAGTATAGGGTCTGACATAAGTTTAGGCAGAAGCATCTTTCGTAAGCTCAACCCTGAGTTCCTTTTTCAAAAAAGAAGGCGGGAGGTGCGGATGCCAGACATTCTTTGAATGAGGGTGGTGAGAACCTATGGCATCATTACGCGATATAAAAAATAGTATTAATTCTACGAAAAAGATGAGTCAGATTACGAAAGCAATGGAAATGACTTCTGCTGCGAAATGGAATCGTGCCGTGATGAATGCAAAGGCATTTGTTCCTTATATGGAAAAAATCCAGGAAGTAACGGCATCGATTGCAATCGGATCAGGCGGCGTGATTCATCCAATGCTGACGTCTCGTCCAGTTAAGAAAACCGGTTATATTGTCATGACATCTGACAGCGGACTTGCTGGCGCGTTTAACAGTAACGTCATTCGTAAAGTTCATCAAACCATCCAAAGCCGTCATAAATCGAATGATGAGTTCGCGATTATTGCAGTCGGAAGAGTTGCCCGTGACTATTTTGCCAAGCGCGGCATGAACGTAGTCCTTGAAATGATTGGGCTGCCAGCTCAGCCAAACTTTGTTGATATTCAGGACGTGACGCGCAGTACGGTGGGAATGTTTGCTGATGGCGCATTCGATGAACTATATGTATATTACAGTCATTATTTAAGTGCGATTTCGCAGGAAGTGACCGAGAAGAAGCTGCTTCCACTATCGGATTTATCCACTTCTCACAAGCTCATTTCCTATGAATTTGAGCCATCTGCAGAAGAAATTTTGGAAGTTCTCCTGCCACAATATGCGGAGAGCTTAATTTTCGGAGCTTTACTTGACAGTAAAGCAAGTGAGCATGCTGCCCGGATGACAGCCATGAGAAACGCAACAGATAATGCAAAAGAAATGATTAAAAATTATTCACTAATTTACAACCGTGCCCGTCAAGCAGCGATTACACAAGAAATCGCCGAAATCGTCGGCGGTGCGGCAGCATTAGAATAGTATTTTTTTACCATTTGGTGCCTGACACCATTGATACTCTTACGATGGTGGCAACATCAGAAAGTTATTTTTTGAAAAAATTTACCCGGTAATAAGGGTTTGACTAGATTTTGAGGAGGGAAGGCTTTGTCCGTTCCCTACTCATTTTTGTTCACTTGAGCACATGGCGAGGACCACACTGAGTTCGTTTTTAAATGAAAAAGGTGGGTTCAGCTAAAGAGTATGTTAGGAGGGAAAACGATGAACAAAGGACGCGTTCTTCAGATTATGGGTCCGGTTGTTGACGTTAAGTTTGAAAACGGCCAGCTGCCTGAGATCTATAACGCATTGAAAGTGGTTAGCAAAGCGCATTCTGCATCAGAAGTTGATATCAACTTAACCCTTGAAGTAGCCCTTCATTTAGGTGATGATACAGTTCGTACGATTGCGATGGCTTCCACTGATGGTTTAACTCGCGGCTTGGAAGTTGAAGATACTGGTGCACCAATTTCTGTACCGGTTGGTGATGTGACACTTGGTCGTGTATTTAACGTATTAGGTGAAGCGATTGACCTTGTAGAGGATGTACCTGCAAGTGCCCGCCGTGATTCGATTCACCGCGAAGCGCCAACATTTGAAAATCTTTCTACAGATGTAGAAATTCTTGAAACTGGTATTAAAGTAGTAGACTTGCTTGCTCCATATATTAAAGGTGGAAAAATCGGTCTATTCGGTGGTGCGGGTGTAGGTAAAACCGTATTAATCCAGGAATTGATCAATAACATTGCTCAAGAGCACGGCGGTATTTCAGTATTCGCCGGAGTTGGTGAGCGTACACGTGAAGGTAATGACCTCTTTCATGAAATGACGGATTCAGGCGTTATCAAGAAAACAGCGATGGTATTCGGACAAATGAATGAGCCCCCAGGTGCACGTATGCGTGTTGCTTTGACAGGTTTGACAATGGCTGAATATTTCCGTGATGACCAGGGACAAGACGTGTTGTTCTTCATGGATAACATCTTCCGTTTCACGCAAGCAGGTTCTGAGGTATCTGCCCTTCTTGGCCGTATGCCATCTGCCGTTGGTTACCAGCCAACTCTTGCAACTGAAATGGGTAAATTACAAGAACGTATCACGTCAACTAATAAAGGTTCTGTTACATCGATCCAAGCGATTTACGTTCCAGCCGATGACTATACTGACCCGGCTCCGGCGACAACTTTCGCTCACTTAGATGCGACTACAAACCTTGAGCGTAAGCTTTCTGAGATGGGTATTTACCCAGCGGTGGATCCGTTAGCATCAACTTCTCGTGCATTGTCACCAGAGATTGTTGGCGAAGAGCACTACAATGTAGCACGCCAAGTGCAGCAAACATTGCAGCGTTACCGTGAATTACAGGATATTATCGCGATTCTTGGTATGGACGAACTTTCTGATGATGATAAGTTAGTCGTACTCCGTGCGCGCCGTATCCAGTTCTTCTTATCACAAAACTTCCACGTTGCTGAGCAGTTTACTGGCCAGCCAGGTTCATATGTACCTGTAAAAGAAACCGTTAAAGGGTTTAAAGATATCCTTGAAGGTAAATATGATCATCTTCCAGAAGATGCGTTCCGTTTGGTCGGTCGCATTGAAGAAGTGGTTGAGGCTGGAAAACGCATGGGTGTAGAAGCGTAAAGTACGCCAGGAGGGTAAAAAATGAAGACGATTAAAGTCAGTGTTGTTACTCCCGATGGCCCGGTGTATGATTCAGATGTGGAAATGGTTAGTACGAAGGCTCAGAGTGGTGAGCTGGGAATTTTACCTGGACACATTCCGATGGTGGCTCCGCTCGAAATTGGTGCTGTTCGTTTGAAGAAGGATGGCAAGACGGAATTGATCGCGGTCAGCGGTGGATTTTTGGAAGTTCGTCCGGATCAAGTGACGATTCTTGCCCAATCGGCAGAGAAAGAATCTGATATTGATGTGGAACGTGCCCTAAGAGCGAAGGAACGTGCAGAACAGCGTTTGCATGAACAGAAACTCGACCATATCGATTTTCGACGTGCAGAGCTTGCGATGCGACGCGCCATCAATCGCCTCGCCGTATCGGAACATAGATTTTAGTGATATTTAAAAAAAAGCAGGACCCCTCTGAACAGCACAATTTGTGTTGTCTGGAGGGGTTTTTGTTTTTGGTAAAAGAATTCGGGGGATAAGAGTTGGAATTTGAGTTTGGATATGAGGTGGTATGTTTTTAGCATATTCAATATGTCCAATCTAGATATCCGGCTTTTTATGTGGGTAGTTATGGAGTGGAAAGTAATATTGCAAAAGTGGAAAGTAAATGGTGGGAAGTGGAAAGTAAAATTGTGAAAGTGGAAAGTAAAATTGTGAAAGTGGACAGTAAATTGTACCAAGTGGAAAGTAAGTAAGTGATTTTTTTAAAAAAAGTATCCTAAAAGGCAATCAAGGTAGTAAGACCGAAATATGTTTGACCGAAAAAAAGGGTTCAGTGGAAAATGCCTGATAAGATTTTATTAAATAAAGGAAATCTAAGAGGGTTTGTGTCTGAAAAAGGTCAGATTTTATAAAAAATTTAGTTGACTAGTCTTGCTCTGACACTTTAATGATAGGAAAGGACTAGTTTTGGTGTAAACGGCATGAAGTGGACTCTTATGCATATGATGATAGGGGAAATAGCTAGGAAGAGGGCTGATGAGATTCGATGATTAATATAGTGATATAAGTAATATTTGTAGCTGACACATATTGAAGATGGTAGTGGAGTTTAGTCTGTTATCGTATTTTTCCATGTTAATAATAAAATGTGAACATTTAATGACAATTATCACAGACAATTGACTTGTTATGTAATTTAATAGGGGTTGTTGTCGAATGAATAGGGCATTGCGGGTTCTTGAGAAAACAAATCGAGGAACGTAATCTTTCAATGACGTTCTAGATCACGAGAACAAGGTTGAATAAGTATGGTTCGCTCTTGCGTTATCTCTGAGGCGGCTTCAAGAAGCCTCACATAGAGATTACGGAAACGTTCAAGAAGGGACACCATGTCTACAGCCCAGTTATGGTGTAAATTGTAATTCTATTTCCAAATGCCAAAAGCTATCGGATTCCTGCGTCTCTTCTGTTACTGAGGCTTGCAAAATTTTCATTTTTAAGTCTTTTTTGAGAGCGAGCTTCCCAAACTTTAAAATGGAAAATTAAGCGGTAAATAGAATTCCAATTTTAAGTAAATGGCTTGTCGACACAAGTTTGTAACAATGCTATAATGAATTCGGTTACAATATTCATTAGTATGAAAATTTACAACATTGGAGGGGATGGACATGGAACTTCTAAATGTATATCAGAATAATTATCTGATAGTTTTTGTGTTCCTATGTCTTGGGGTGCTGCTGCCTGTGGTGGCGTTATATTTGGGGAAACTTCTGCGTCCGCATATGCCTAGTGATGCGAAGAATACCACATACGAGAGCGGTATTGAGCCATTTCACGATTCCCGTGTACAGTTCAATGTCCGCTATTATATTTTTGCCCTAATGTTTGTTATTTTTGATGTAGAAACGGTGTTTTTATATCCATGGGCTGTCGCTTATGATAAACTAGGCATTTTTGCACTCGTCGAAATGTTAATTTTCGTAGCGATGCTGATAATTGGCCTAGCGTATGCTTGGAAAAAGAAGGTGCTACGATGGATCTAAAACTAGAAGATTTAACACCTGAGGAAATGAAAGAGTTAGAAAGAAATGTATTTTTTGCAACGCTGGAGCAAATTAAGGGTTGGGCACGAAGTAATTCCTTGTGGCCAATGACATTTGGTCTGGCTTGTTGTGCGATTGAAATGATGGGTGTTGGGGGAGCGAACTATGACCTTGACCGTTTTGGATCGTTTTTCCGGACATCACCAAGACAATCGGATTGTATGATTGTATCTGGTACGGTGACAAAGAAAATGGCGCCAATATTACGCCGTTTGTATGATCAAATGCCGGAGCCAAAATGGGTCATTGCGATGGGGTCTTGTGCGACTGCCGGAGGTCCGTATGTCAAATCTTATTCCGTTGTGAAGGGTGTCGACCAAATCGTACCTGTTGATGTATATATTCCTGGATGCCCGCCAAACCCGGCTGCATTAATTTATGGAATTAATAAATTAAAAGGAAAAATTCGTTATGAAGCGAAGACAGGGAAGAAGGTGATTTAATCAATGAGCGGGGAAAAAGATCTCGAACAATTAAAGAGAGAAGCTGCTGAAAAGGCCAAAGCTGCGGCGTTAGCAAAGCGTAAGGCGAAGGAAGCAGGCGAAGCTTTGCCGAAGCAGGATGAGATGCCGGCCGAGCCGAAAAAGGTTGAAACGCCGGCCGTGGATGCACCACAGGCCCCGTCTGCTGGAGATGATGCTGACTTGGCGAAGAAAAAGGCAGCGGCGGCAGCGAAAGCTAAGGCAGCGGCACTAGCGAAGAAGAAAAGGGAAGGCATTAGCGAGGAACCTGCCCCAGAATCGGCCGCACCTGCTTCAGAGCAAGCGACAGAAGCCACACCAGCAGCAGAGGAAACCCCATCTGCAAGCGATGCTGACGACTTAGCGAAGAAAAAAGCAGC
>NZ_JBALPG010000006.1:0-34977 GCF_036965245.1 Neobacillus drentensis | reverse complement strand
CAAAAGCAGCGGCAGCAGCGAAACGGAAGGCAATGGAACTGGCTGAAGGCAATCCCCCAGCGAGCGATGAGGCCCCGGCAACAGAAACCGATTCTGTTGCAGGCAGCGATGCTGACGACTTAGCGAAGAAAAAAGCAGCAGCAGTAGCGAAAGCAAAAGCAGCGGCAGCAGCAAAACGGAAAGCAATGGAACAAGCGGGTGGCTCAGATCAAGTAACTGGCACAGGTGACGATGCCCCAGCAGGTGATGATGCAAAAGCGAAGGCAGCGGCGGCAGCCAAAGCAAAGGCAGCAGCGGCAGCGAAGGCGAAGGCAGCGGCAGCAGCCAAGGCAAAAGCAGCCGGAGCAGGAGCCGGATCGGACGCAGCCGCAGGCGGCGATGATGAAAAGGCGAAAGCAATCGCGGCAGCAAAGGCCAAAGCAAAGGCAGCGGCAGCAGCGAAGGCGAAGGCGGCCGGAACCACAAAAGCCGGCGATACAGCAGTAGCCGAAGCCCAAACCCAAACCGCAGCGCCATCACCAAATCAGCCATACTTAGATAAGTATGTAAAAGTGATTGCAGAAAACCTAGGTTTAGATGTTTTAGAAGATTCTTATATTAATAAACTATCCAAAGATGTTCCGACACTTGTGGCGAAGCGTGATACATATTTTAAGTTAGCTCAATTTTTAAAATATAATGAGCTTCTCGGGTTTGACTATCTATCTGAGCTGCATGGAACGGATTATGAAACACATATGGAAGTGTATGTTCACTTGTACTCATACAAAAACCGGCAATCGGTGTCATTAAAAGTGAAGATTGACCGCGATGAACCAACAATCGAGTCCTTGCAGCCAATTTGGGCCGGAGCGAACTGGCCTGAGTGTGAAGCATATGATTTACTTGGAATAAAGTTTACAGGACATCCGAATTTGCATCGGATTTTGCTTGGAGAAGATTGGGTTGGCCATCCACTGCGTAAAGACTATGAACAGTATGATGTGGAGGTGTAACCAATGATCAGAACAGAAGAAATGTTACTAAATGTCGGTCCACAGCATCCTAGTACACACGGAGTATTCCGACTTGTCATTAAAATCGATGGCGAAATCATTACCGAAGCAACGCCTGTCATCGGTTATTTACACCGCGGAACGGAAAAGTTGGCGGAAAACCTGCAATACACGCAAATTATTCCTTATACGGACCGGATGGATTATCTGTCAGCGATGACCAACAACTACGTGATTTGTCATGCTGTTGAAACGATGATGGGGATTCAAGTGCCGGAACGTGCGGACTTCCTGCGCGTAATTGCGATGGAGCTTGGACGAATTGCCAGCCATCTTGTTGCATGGGGCACATACATCCTTGACCTTGGAGCAACAAGCCCATTCATCTATGCCTTCCGTGACCGCGAAATGATTCTCAATATGCTGAACGAATTATCGGGTGCACGTTTGACGTTCAACTATATGCGTGTTGGCGGCGTGAAGTGGGATGCACCTGAAGGCTGGATTGAAAAGGTAAGAGATTTTATCCCATATATGCGCGAACAGCTTGCAGGCTACCATCAGCTTGTCAGCGGCAATGAAATCTTTTTAGACAGGGTAAAGGGAATTGGCAGATATACAAAAGAAGAGGCTATCCACTATTCACTCAGCGGGCCAAATCTGCGCTGCACAGGGGTGAAATGGGATCTTCGTAAAGATGAGCCGTATTCAATTTACAACCGTTTTGACTTTGATGTTCCCACATCGGAGAACGGCGATTGCTTGGCACGCTATAGTCTCCGTCTTGATGAGATAGAAGAATCGCTGAAAATCCTTGAGCAGGCTGTTGAACAATTCCCTGCTGAGGGAGACATTCTTGCTAAGGTGCCGAAAATCATTAAGGCACCAAAAGGTGAAGCATACGTCAGAATCGAATCACCACGTGGAGAAATTGGCTGTTATATTGCCAGTGAAGGTAAAAAAGAGCCGTATCGCTTAAAGTTTAGAAGACCATCATTCTATAATCTGCAAATTCTCCCGAAATTATTAGTAGGCGAAAATATTGCAAATCTGATAGCTATTTTAGGGGCAATTGATATTGTCCTTGGGGAGGTGGACGGCTAATGATGGAAGAGTTGCTCCATTCGAGTCCCGGCTGGGCTAATTTTGGGATCTTCTTTTTACTTGGAGTTGTCTTGCTTTTAGTCGTATTAGGCTTCGTTACCTATGGAATTTTAGCAGAGCGGAAAGTTATGGGTTTCATGCAGCTGCGTCACGGTCCAAATCAACTCGGCGGCCGCTGGGGACTTTTACAAACCGTGGCTGACGTTTTGAAGCTTTTACTGAAAGAGGACATTATCCCGAAGGCAGTCGACCGGCCATTATTTATTCTGGCACCGGTTATTGCGTTTGCACCATCGTTCATGGTACTGGCGACGCTGCCGTTTACCGATAAGTTTCAATTTGCCGATATTGGTGTCGGCTTACTGTATTACATTGCCGTTTCTGGATTAACCGTTTTTGGCATGGTGCTGGGCGGCTGGGCGTCAAATAACAAGTATGCTCTCTTAGGAGGAATGCGTGCGGCGGCACAGATGATTTCTTATGAAATCCCGCTTGTTATGTCCGTTCTTGGGGTTATTTTACTCTCAGGAAGCCTAAACCTAAATGACATCGTGGCGGCTCAGGAGCACGGCTGGTTTATCTTATTACAGCCAATCGGCTTTGTTGTCTTTTTTATCGCATCGATTGCGGAATTAAACCGGACACCATTTGACCTGCCGGAGTCGGAAAATGAACTTGTTGCCGGCTACCACGTTGAGTATTCAGGGTTCCGCTGGGCTTTCTTTATGCTTTCAGAATATGTGTACCTATTTGGTATGTCAGCACTTATTACGGTTGTATTCCTTGGTGGCTGGCTGCCTCCGCTTGAGATTCTTGATTTTATTCCGGGCGCAGTGTGGTTTGCACTTAAATTTAGTGCTGTTGTCTTTGTCTATATTTGGCTGCGTAGTACGCTTCCGCGTTTCCGCGCTGACAGCCTAATGGAATTTGGCTGGAAAATCCTGCTGCCAATCGCCTTGGCAAACATTTTCCTAACCGCCATCCTTAAATCATTATTGGGTGCCTGACACTAATAACCACTTTTATACTGTGATAGCAGTAAAAATGGTGCCTGACACCAATAACAATTTTTAAAATGTAAAAGGGGTGAAAAACGTGCTTGGAGTATTTAAAGGCTTGAAATATACCCTGAAACAATTATCGCGTGAGAAGGTTACGTATGATTATCCAAACGAGCCGCTTCCGCTTCCTGACCGCTTTCGCGGGATTCAAAAGTTTTATCCGGAGAAGTGCATTGTTTGTAATCAGTGTGCACAGATTTGCCCAACGGACTGTATTCAATTAACGGGTAAAAAGCATCCGGACCCAACGAAAAAGGGGAAAATCATTGACACTTACGACATTAACTTTGAAATATGTATCCTCTGTGACCTGTGTACAGAGGTGTGCCCAACAGAAGCTATCATCATGACCAATAACTTCGAGCTCGCTGAATACAGCCGGGACATGTTATTTAAAAACCTTGAATGGTTAGATGAAAACGACGAAAACATACGGCAGGTGAATAAAGCATGACATTTTCAGGTGAATTCCTCGCTTTTATGGGACTCGCACTTGTTGCGATCATCGGCGGCGTGCTTCTATTGAACCTTAACAAAGTGATTCATATGGTCGTTGCCCTCATCTTCACTTTCGTCGCAATTGCCGGAATTTATGTGCTGCTTTCCGCAGAATTTGTGGCAGCCGTACAAATCTTAATTTATTCAGGTGCGATCACGATTATCATGCTGTTTGGTATTATGTTAACGAAACATGATGATGAAAGTGAACCAAAAACGGGCAAATGGCGAAAGTTACTTTTATTCTTAGGGATTGTTGGCTTTGCCTTTGCTGTCTACATCGGGATTTATAACTTTAATATCGATCAAGTCCCGACAAAGCTGCATGAAAACAATACCCTCCAAATTGGGGAAGCACTTTACTCGAAATATATTATTCCGTTTGAGCTAACATCTGTTTTACTATTAGCGGCCTTGGTTGGTTCGATTATTTTGGCAAAAAACGAGAAGAAGGAGGCGGATAAGGAATGAGTTCAGTTCCCGCTTCAGCCTTCCTGGCTCTCGCACTGATATTATTCTGCATTGGGTTATACGGTGCCTTGACGAAAAAGAATACCGTAATTGTGTTGATCTCCTTAGAATTGATGCTGAATGCCGTTAATATTAACTTGGTTACCTTTAGTAAATATGGCATGGCGCCATCGATTACAGGTCAAATCTTCGCCCTGTTTGCCATCTGTGTGGCAGCAGCCGAAGCAGCTGTCGGACTCGCGATCTTGATTTCGCTTTACCGCAGCAAGAAAACCGTTAACATTGACGAAATGAACACAATGAAAAACTAGACAGACAACTTTGGGTGTCAGGCACTACAAAAAGACACTTACCACAATTTGTTCATCACGGACGGATACACTCTGCCTCAAAAAAGAGTGTCCACTCCACGCGAACAAATAGGTGGATTTGTCCACGAAGGGTGTCAGGCACCATTAAAGGGGATAGTGATAATGATGGAAAATGCATGGCTCATACCGCTTTTCCCGCTATTATCGTTTTTGATCCTTCTCCTATTCGGTAAGCGACTGAAGGAGGCGAGTGCATATGTGGGGATTCTTCTCACGTTGGCATCGCTTATCTATTCGATTTTGGTGTTATTTGAGCGCTTTTCAGAGCCAACCTACAGTACGAAGTTTGACTGGCTCACGATAGGAGATCTGCATCTAACAGCGGGCTTTGAAGTGAATCAATTAAATGCATTGATGCTGTTTATCGTATCGCTCGTAAGTTTCTTAGTACATACCTACTCCAAGGGGTACATGCATGGGGATGAGCGGTTTCCGGTATTCTATGCCTATTTAGGATTATTTACATTTGCAATGCTCGGGCTGGTTATTTCGCCAAACCTGTTGCAAACCTATATTTTCTGGGAGCTTGTTGGTGTTGGTTCCTTCCTATTAATCGGTTTCTATTATTACAAAGAAGAAGCAAAGGCTGCTGCGAAAAAGGCGTTCATCATGACTCGTATCGGGGATGTCGGCTTATTCATCGGCATGATCCTGCTCTTCTGGCAAACAAAATCATTTGAATACAGCGAAATCTTTTCTGCAGTGGAAGCAGGGGCTGTATCCCAAACGATGATTACATTAACGGCAATCTTAATTTTTATCGGGGCAGTCGGAAAGTCAGGTCAGTTCCCGCTCCACACATGGCTTCCTGATGCGATGGAAGGTCCGACACCTGTTTCGGCCCTCATCCACGCCGCAACGATGGTTGCCGCTGGGGTGTATTTAGTCGCTGCACTATTCCCACTGTTCTTAGCTAGCAAAACGGCACTGCTAACAATCGCAATCATTGGTGCGGTTACCGCCATCTTTGCGGCAAGCATTGGCATTGTGCAAACCGATATAAAAAGAGTTCTTGCCTATTCAACGGTCAGCCAGCTTGGCTATATGATGCTCGCACTTGGTACTGCTGGTTATGTTGCCGGTGTGTTCCACTTGATGACACACGCATTCTTCAAGGCGCTATTATTCTTGGCTGCCGGTTCCGTGATTCACGCGGTACATACGCAGAATATCGAGGAAATGGGCGGACTTTGGAAAAAGCTGAAGCTGACCGGGCCGCTATTCTTAATCGGAACACTCGCAATCAGCGGTGTACCGGGGCTTTCCGGATTCTTCAGTAAAGATGAAATTCTAATTGCTGCATGGGAAGGCGGACATCCAGTTCTGTTCTTGCTCGCACTGATCGCAGCATTCATGACAGCATTCTATATGTTCCGCCTGTTCTTCATGGTTTTCACCGGTGAAGCTCGCGGTAATCAAAAGCATGTTCACGAATCGCCAAACAACATGACCTACCCAATGATCCTGCTCGGCATCCTAGCAGTCATTGCCGGTTATGTGAACACACCTTGGTTCGGCTCTTTCCTTGGCGACTGGCTCGTCGACGGCAACCCGGCTCTCGGACATGGCCATATTGAAGGCCCGATTTGGATTATGATCGCAGCAACCGTTGTGTCCTTAGCGGGAATCTACCTTGCTTACTTGATGTACTACAAGCGTACAATCGCCCGCAACTGGTTAAGCGGCACGGGGGATACCTTACACACGATTTTACTGAACAAATATTACGTTGATGAGTTTTATCAAATGACAGTGGTGGCTGCGACAAAAGCAATCAGCTATCTTCTACGGTTCATCGACGTCTTCGTTGTCGAAGGACTTGTAAAGGGCGTTGTCGGAATTGTTCAAGGCCTTGGCAAAACCGGTTCGAAAATGCAGACCGGACAGGTTCAAACTTACGGGGCAGTTGCCTTCATCGGACTCGCACTGCTCGCTGTCATCTTTGCGTTAACAGGGGGGTACTTACGATGAATTTGCAATGGGTTTTATCAATTCTAGTATTCTCCCCTTTACTAGGGATTATCGTTTTAGCTTTCATGCCAAAGATGGAAGAAAAAGCAATCAAACTGGTTGGCTTTCTCGCGACCTTGCCGCCATTATTTCTGGCGCTCGCGGCCTATCTCCATTTCCAATGGGGCAAGGACCTCGCTGACTTTGCCGTATCAAAAGACTGGATTCAATTCCGCGGCATGAATGTCCAAGAGCCAATCTACTCGGTTTACTATGAGCTTGGCCTCAGCGGCTTCCAGCTCTTGCTGGTCGTCCTCACCGCCATCGTCGCAACCTTGTCAGCGATTGCCGCTGCAAGATTTGTGAAAAAAGAATGGAAAGGCTATTTCATGCTGTTCCTTCTGTTAGAAATTGGTATGCTTGGCGTGTTTACAGCGGAAAACTTAATCTTGTTCTTCATCTTTTTCGAGGTTACCCTCATCCCGACGTTCTTCTTAATTGGAAAATGGGGCTATTTTGAAAAAGAAAAAGCGGCATACAGCTTCTTAATTTATAACGGTTTAGGCTCAGCAGTGCTCCTAATCGTGATTATGATTCTGTTTGCCAAAACAGGCACAACCAACATTGATTTATTGACACAAATAATGGCCGATCCAAGTGCACCGCTTTCCAGCGACCTAAAACTTGGACTTCTTATCGCCCTATTAATAGCATTCGGTGTAAAATTGCCGATTTTCCCATTGCACAGCTGGATGCTGAAGGTGCACGTTCAAGCACCGCCATCTGTAGTTATGATTCACTCTGGGATTCTATTAAAAATTGGTGCGTACGGCTTAATTCGTTTTGGAATGGGGATTTTTCCCGAGCAGTTTGAGACACTTAGCGTGCTTATCGCTGTCCTTGGAGTGATTAACCTCCTCTACGGAGCGTTCCTGGCGTTCATTCAAGCAGACTTTAAAATGGTTTTGGCTTATTCATCTATTTCACATATGGGAATCGTGCTGATCGGACTTGCGGCAATGAATGAGGCCGGGGTGCAAGGAGCAATTTTCCAAGTGGTTTCACACGGATTGATTTCCGCTTTATTGTTCTTCCTGGTTGGCGTCTTGTACGAGCGTACCGATACATCGCTTATCGAAAATCTTGGCGGAATGGCGAAAGGAATGCCGATTGCCGCAGGCTTCTTGCTTGCCGGCGGGATGGCGTCACTCGGACTGCCTGGAATGTCCGGATTTGTCAGCGAATTTATGGCCTTCCTTGGGCTGTTTAAGGAGTTGCCGTGGATTGCCGCTGTCGGTACGATCGGCATAATCATGACGGCCGCTTACTTGCTGAGAGCAGTCTTAGGGATCACGTATGGCAAAGCACATCGTGAATTTACAGGCGTTCTTGACTTAAAAGGCGTCGAATTCGTGCCAGTCGTAGTTCTTATGGCATTAATTGTGTTAATCGGTGTTTATCCAAGTGTTCTAAGCTCTCCGCTGCAAACTACACTTGAAACTATCATGTTAGGGTTAGGAGGGTGATGAAGGATGGATTTAGAGACATTGAAATCATTTAACTGGAGTGTCATGACACCAGAGTTCATCATCCTTGGTGTGACAGCACTACTTACATTGTTAGATTTATTTATGTCGAAAAAACAAGATCGCCGAATCCTCGGCTGGATTGGAATTGTTGGAATTTTTGCAGCCATCATCTCTGTTACCAGCCTGCTTGGTACAGAGGCTACATCGATTTTAGATGATACCTTCACGCTTGATGCGTTCGGGAAGTCCTTTAAATTAATCCTGCTTGCCGGTGCTGCGCTAGTGATGTTTTTAGCAATCAGCTATGAGGCAAAGGATGGACTCGAGGAATATCGCGGTGAGTTTTATTACTTGTTCTTAACAGCCTTGCTCGGTGCGATGATTATGACATCAAGCGGCGACTTAATCACGTTATTTGTTGGATTAGAATTGTTATCAATTTCTTCCTATATATTAGCGGGTATCCGCAAGCACAATTTAAAGTCTAACGAATCGGCGATGAAATATGTCATCAACGGAGGCATTTCCACAGCGATCACGTTGTTTGGGATGAGCTATGTGTACGGCTTATCCGGATCAACCAACCTATTCGAAATCGCAAACATATTGTCGGGGATTACCGATGGTCAACAGGCCTACCTGCTCGGTCTTGCTTTCTTGATGATTCTCGTAGGTTTATCGTTTAAATTGGCAGCGGCTCCGTTCCATATGTGGGCACCTGACGTGTACCAAGGCGCACCAACACCAGTCACCGCCTTCTTAAGCGTCATTTCGAAAACAGCCGGTTTTGTCATCATCATTCGCATCCTGATTGCGGTATTTTACAATGCTGCACCGGGGGTTAGTGGTGAGGGCATCCTATTCCAAATGCACGATTATCTTGCTGTCATTGCCGCTGTTACGATGATTATCGGTAACGTTGTCGCATTGAAGCAAACAAATATTAAACGGATGTTCGCGTATTCCAGTATCGCCCATGCCGGATATATTCTGGTAGCGCTAACGACATTGAGCTCGAATATGATCTATTCCATCTGGTTCTACCTGCTTGCCTACATGTTAATGAACCTTGGCGCTTTTGCGGTGATCCAAGTGGTGGCAGGTCAGTCGGATGAGGCACGAATTGCTGACTTTGCCGGTCTTTACCGCCGCTCACCGGTTCTTGCCGTGCTTATGGGAATTTTACTCGTTTCCTTGGCAGGCTTCCCAGGCACAGCCGGGTTCATCGGAAAATTAAACATCTTTGTCGGCGCCTTTTACGGAACACCGCACTATGTGCTCGCGTCGATCATGATTGCAACAACCGTCGTGTCATACTTCTATTATTTCGGCGTCATGACACAAATGTTCTTCCGACCGGCAAGCGACGAACGTAAGCTGAACATTCCATTCGGCATCGTCGTCGTCCTGCTCGTCGCGGTCGTCGGCTCCGTCCTGTTCGGCATCATGCCAAACATCGCACTCGACTTCTTGAACAACCTGCAGTAATCTTTTGGTAAAAGGAAACATGGGCCCCTGGTCAAACCTAGAGATTGTGCGATAATTAGGTAATACGTTTAGTTTTTTTCATGGGCTCAAACCTTGGGCTCGTGTAAAGATAGGTAATTTTAATTCAAGGGCCTCAAACCTTGAGCTCGTGTAAAAAACAATATTGATATTTTTAATTTATGGGTTTACCACCTAGGGCTTGTGCTGAAATAGGGAGAAACATTCTCTAGGTGTTTAAACTATGGCTGGCTCCTTTGGGGAAGGGAGCCGGCGTCAAATTAAAGGGGTTTTATATTTAAGAAGAGGTTAGGGCATTTGCTCTAATCTTTTCTTTTTTTTGTGAGGGTTCTCTAGATTCCGCTAACATTACTCATTAATTCCGCGATGACTATTTAATCTGTGTAATTGTCATAAAGTTGTCACAAATACGACGAATATAGAAAAATTCAGAAACTGTTACACCTTTCCGTCGTCTATATGTTAGAATAGTCTTTGTGTGTATCAAGGAGGTGGCAGAATGATAAATGATTTCGGGCAAATGGCGTTAATCAGCATCTTGTCACATTTGGTGTTTATTGCGATTTCCTGGTGGGCGCTGCAAGCGGTTCGTTTAGATAAGCTTCTACGGCCAAACCATGTGTTTCAAGCGCGATTACTGTACATATTATTAGCTATTTTCATTGGATCATCTGTTAGTAACTTTTTCCTTGATTACCTGCAATGGTCGAAACAACTGCCATTAATTTTTAATTAGCGGTGACATTCGGCAGGCTTCTTATAAAATTGGAAAAAATTTAGGTCTTCATACATGTTCCCAATTGCAGAAATTTTGAGTACAATCGAGTTTATGTGGAAAGCTAAGATTGTCCCAAATTTGGAAATGACAAAGAAGTAACATATTCTAATGCTATTTTCCTTGGCCAAAAAATGGCATACGTTACAAAGTGCGGTTTTTGGAACTAAAATTGAGCTGTTTCATTCACGAGTTTGGAAGTGACCCAAAGATATTGATTCTCTGCTTTGAAACTTGTCTAAAAGTGACGACATTTCCCAAGTATTGCTCTCTCGCTGCCTGGCAACAATGGTAGTAAGGGGGAGTAAAGAGATGAAGAGAAATGTTAAGCAATTTTTATACATGATTTCGATTTTGAGTTTGATTCTGGTTGTTATTGGGAACCGAACGACTGAAGCAACGGGAGGTCTGGATTTTTTTCGAGCTGAACAGGGCACCGAAGCCGGCAAAGAACTTTTTCACAAGTCGGATATAGGCGACGTTGGCTCACCATCCGTTAATGCGAAAAGGAAGGCGGGCGGCAGCTTGTCGATTTTTCCAGAAAGCACGAGCGATTTAGGAAAAATAGGCGCTGTATTACAAGCCGATGATATTTTGCTCACGGATTGGTCTTTTTATGCACGGGAGCATGTGACCGGCATGAAGAGTGAGCGGGAGATTCAGGAATATGCGCGTAAGCTTCAGGAAAAGTTTCCCGATTGGGAATGGTCTGTAACGAACACCAGCCAAAAATGGGAAGTAACAGCAATATCTCCAACTAAACACCACAAAGAAATGCTGCAAATTATGGCAACCCACACAAAACAACCTGTAAATGCGTATATAGTATATAGTGTTAATGGTAAAGGGTGGAATAAGGCTGATAAAGCCTATTTCACTAGTAATGAATTGAAAAATAGGCTATCCGACATATTTCGAGGAAAACCAACAGTTTTTTCTTGTATGATGGGCGTTTTCAATGATAAGATGGATACGGCTTTACCTGTAGCAGTAAGCAAATTACTGTCTAGTTTTGATGCAAAAAAAATCGAAGCGTTAAAAGAGGACACATTCATGTCTGTTTCGGCATCATCGTCGATGTTTTCAGACTTCATAGATCAACGGAAAAATAACATGAATTTGCAAATTGGCGTACGCTCCGAAGGATTGGGCGCAAAGACTACCATTGTAGTTGGCACACCAATCATTACGATTGAATATTAATATAGAGAAAATGGACGCGGAGGGGAATACTCTTGGAAAAGATCATCGTCCGCGGCGGACAAAGGCTTTATGGAACGGTAAAAGTGGAAGGTGCAAAAAATGCCGTGTTGCCTGTTATCGCTGCAACATTATTAGCAAGTGATGGAAAAAGTGTAATTCGTGATGTACCTACACTCTCCGATGTATACACAATAAATGAAGTTTTACGTAACTTAAATGCTCAAGTGGTATTTGAAGATAATACAGTTGTTGTCGATGCATCCAGAGAGTTAAAAGATGAAGCGCCATTCGAATATGTTCGAAAAATGCGCGCGTCTGTTCTTGTCATGGGATCATTGTTGGCACGTAATGGCCGGGCACGTGTTGCTCTACCTGGAGGCTGTGCGATTGGATCCCGTCCTATTGACCAGCACCTAAAGGGCTTTGAAGCCATGGGTGCGACGGTGAAGGTAGGAAATGGCTTTATTGAAGCGGAGGTAGACGGCCGCTTAAAGGGAGCAAAGATTTACTTGGATTTCCCAAGTGTTGGTGCAACAGAAAACATTATGATGGCGGCGACCCTTGCACAGGGTACGACCATTATTGAAAACGTCGCAAAAGAACCAGAGATTGTAGACTTGGCGAATTTCTTGAATAAAATGGGCGCTCGAGTGAAAGGTGCCGGTACGGGTACTTTGAGGATTGAGGGCGTTGATGTATTATTTGGCGCGGATCATGCCATTATTCCTGACCGCATCGAGGCAGGTACCTTTATGACTGCTGCGGCGATTACCGGCGGAAATGTATTGGTACAAGGTGCGGTTCCTGAACACTTATCTTCTTTGATTGCGAAAATGGAAGAGATGGGTGTTACGATTGTTGAGGAAGAGGATGGCGTTCGTGTCATCGGTCCTGAGCGGTTGAAGGCGGTCGACATCAAAACGATGCCGCATCCAGGCTTCCCAACAGATATGCAGTCGCAAATGATGGCGTTATTGCTTCGTGCAGAAGGGACTTCGATGATTACAGAAACGGTGTTTGAGAACCGTTTTATGCACGTCGAGGAATTCCGCCGCATGAATGCGGATATTAAAATTGAAGGCCGTTCGGTTATTTTAAATGGCCCTTCGAATTTACAAGGCGCTGAAGTGTCAGCAACGGATTTACGGGCAGCAGCTGCGTTGATTTTGACTGGCTTAGTTTCTGAAGGTGTGACACGCGTGACGGAGTTGAAACACTTAGACCGCGGTTACGTGAACTTCCACGGCAAGCTGGCAGGATTAGGCGCTGATATCGAACGCGTTAAAGAAGCTACCGAAATCTTTGTTGAAACTCAAAACTATATTTCTGATATGAATGCATAAATAATATTAAAAGAATCCCGAAGTGTGTGTGGTGGTCTGATATCAGACCGACCCAACCTTCGGGATTTTTTGTTGTAGTGATAGTAGGTGTACGGTGTGGTGTGGGATTGTGGTGTCAGGGACGGTCAGGAACCGTTTCCTACTTTAACATCATGAATATTATGGAATGGGTGTCAGGCACCGTTTACCTTATTGCCACGTTGCTTATCGCGTGTTGGTTAAACATTTACCCTATTTTTACTATGCATATTGCGTTTACGGTGCCTGACACCCTTTTTATCTTTGCTACCTTGTATACAAAGTTTTCAGTGACTGACTCCAGTCGCATAGTTAGAAAAAATCTGTAATAAATGCTTGTCCGCTTCCATATGTATGAATGGAGACGCATCTCGGCTTGTTAGTGCCGGCTGCGAATTTTACAAACTGGAGGCACAATCATGGAAAAAATCAAACCACTCATCGTACTAGCATCATTCCTTATTGCTCTGACCCTCATTATTCCCGCTATGCTCGTTTTACCGTTTTCTGCCGAGCATCAGGCGAGGGGAAAATTAGGGGAAGATTTAACAAAAGCCTCGGCTAAAGAAACGAAATCGGCCCCTACCTCTACCGCTGATTCAGATACGGAAGTAGAAATAGCAGTGTTTCGCTCCTCAAAAAAAATAATTGAAAAAGTCCCGTTCGAAGATTATCTTGTTGGGGTTGTAGCAGCGGAAATGCCGGCAGATTTTAAAGAAGAAGCATTAAAGGCTCAGGCGTTAGCGGCAAGGACCTATATCGTAAACAGATTAGTAAGTAAGGATACGATGGGTGTACCGAAGGGAGCACAGGTCACTGACACCCAAATCCATCAGGTATACATGAATGATGAAGAAATGAGGAGAAATTGGGGCAAGGATTATAGTTGGAAAAAGGAAAAAGTTCTTGAAGCAGTCCGGACGACGGGCGGACAAATTTTGACCTACGATGGAAAGCCGATCGATGCCCTTTTCTTCTCCACAGGGAATGGCTATACAGAAAACTCGGAAGACTACTGGTCAGGTAATATTCCTTATTTAAGAAGTGTATCGAGTCCATGGGATAAAAAGTCACCGAAATTTTCAAATCAAAAGGTGTTGTCGATTAAAGAGTTTGAAGCAATGCTTGGTGTTAAGATTGGCTCGGGGTCCACGATTGGAAAAATTGTTGAGCGTACCACAGGAAAGCGTGTCGGAAAAGTCGATTTTAACGGGAAGGTACTGTCTGGAAAAGATATCCGCGAAAAGCTTGACCTGAAATCGTCTGACTTTGCCTGGGAGCGTAAGGGTGAAAATATTGTGATCACGACAAAAGGCTTCGGCCACGGCGTCGGCATGAGCCAGTACGGTGCGAACGGTATGGCCGAGGAAGGTTCGAATTATAAGGACATTGTAAAGCACTATTACCAGGGTGTGGAGATTACCTCGGCGGAGCCGATGATGGCGACGATTACGGCGCAGAAATAAGGGAAAGATTGTTAAGCCAGGCTGCCCGCCTGGTTTTTTAGCTGATATGAGGGTGAATTTTTGGAAGTGGACAGTAAAATAGGAAAAGTGGAAAGTAAATGGTGGAAAGTGGACAGTAAAATGCCAAAGTGGAAAGTAAATCCCCGGAACCGGAAAGTAAAATGTTCAAAGTGGGCAGTAAATAGAAAAGTCCATTCAATAGGGTGATTTAAATGGACCTTCGATAAAGAATCCTCAATAAAAAAGGTCAAGATATTAGATAAGACACGGGGATTTCACAAAAAAGTCATAATTTGCTGTCAATTTTTGCAGGAAAATGGCACAAAACAAGAGAAAAAAGTACTCAAAAAAAGGACTGATGTCATTGATAGAAGAATGCAGCAACATATCATTAAGAGTTCAAAAATTAGAAGCTCTTCTTAACGGGAGACTGCCTAACCAACATCCGGTTTGGCCTGATGTCATGAACGAATATAAAAGCAGGACGGCAGGTCAACGGGGAGAGAAATCCCTTTACTTTCACTTAAGCATGTTGCTCGATTCCAAATACCAAATTTACCACGGTATTCGCCTTCAATATAGGGGTTACTATTTTCAAATTGACTTCCTCGTTCTTTGCACGGCCTTTGCATTAGTTCTTGAAGTGAAAAACAGGAGCGGTGAATTAAAGTTTGAAAAAGAATTTAATCAGTCTACCTGTAAAAAGAACGGACAGGAAGAAAGAATCAAGAATCCTGTTTTACAAGCTAAACTTCAAGCAAGGAAACTAAGAGGCTGGTTAAAGGATCATAATATCGAGATTCCTATTCCCTATCTTTTTGTAAATTGTAATGATAAAACACTAATCCTATCCGACCCCCAAAATGAACAAATTACAAGTCATATTTGCAATAGTGAAGTTTTAATAGAAAAAATAGATCAAATAGCAAATTACTATAAAATAGATAAATTAGATGCTAAAGAGCTGCGAAAACTAAAACGGCTCTTGCTTTCGAAGCACACTCCTGAAAATCCTGATATACTGAAACAATTCAATCTATCTCCTAATGAAATCCTCACCGGGGTAAAATGTCCAATATCTAATTTTTTACCAGTCAATTATCAGTACGGAACCTGGCGCTGTCCGAAATGTAATATGAAGTCTAAAACAGCACATATCCCGGCAATCAACGATCATTTTCTTTTAATCAAACCAACGATTACAAACGCTGAGCTTCGAGCGTTCCTCCATATCGATTCCATTAGAATAACAGGAAAAATTTTAGTATCAATGAATTTACCTTTCACAGGCAAATTCAGAGATAGAGTTTATTTTTTTCAAAAATAAAACCACCGCAAAACCGCAGTGGCTACATTCCACGAACCCGCCCAAGCATTCCCCCAAGCCCTGTAAATTTTCCTTTAAACAATGCCCCGCGCACAAAATAGAAGCAAACGGCAATTCCAGTGAAGTCTTTCACCAGATCAAGCCATGACGCGGAGCGGTATGAATAGAACGATTGGTGGATTTCATCACTCACACCGTATAGGGCAGCAATCACAGCGCAGGCCAAATTCAGCGCTGGCGTGAACGGACTGTGGCGTGTTAAAAAGGCGAGCACGAGCAGGACATACAAAATCGCGAACTCTATTAAATGTAGGGATTCTTTAATGTAGTGGTCGATTGTTGAATTGGGCAGCTCAACAAATTGATTGGATGGCAGGCTCGACATAATCCAAATCGCCGCTATATATAAAACAGGAAGCACCCTCAATACCCATTTACCGATTTTCATAATAAGTTCCTCCTATGTGATAAATATATGCAAACCATTTGCAGCTCCATAAGCAAGAATAAAATAGGAAATGCCCAATATTCAATTAAAGGCTGCATCTATTTTTACCCGCGAAAAAATTTTTCCACCTTTGATGCATAAAATCATTCACACTGTCGAAAAATAAGTTTTAAAAAAATTTTTTTACTAGTGTATATAATTCTACTTATCTGTTCAGAATGATTGCTGAGGTGATGAAAATGAGAGAGGAAGAAAACAAACGATCTTCTCAAAGTTCCAGCGTTAAACGCTTTTTCAAAAAGCGTTGGGTATTTCCAGCCATCTATATCGCAAGTGCAGCAATCATTTTAACCGGGGTTCTATGGTATCAAGCGAGCAGCAATACTGATAAGTATGATTACAAGTCCACGGACCTTGCCGGTAAAAAGAACGAAACACCAGCCGTTGAAGTCAACAAAACATTCGAAAACTTCAAAATGCCGGTGGCCAAAGCCGATGAGGCTGTCGTGAAAATGAAATTCTATGATTTCAATGCAAAAGCAGAAGACCAGGAAGCGGCATTAGTGTTTTACAACAATAGCTACCTACAAAGCACTGGTATCGACCTGGCAATGAAAAACGGCGAAACGTTTGATGTTACAGCATCACTTAGCGGTAAAGTTATACGTGTTGAAGAAGATGCAACCCTCGGAAACGTTATTGAAATTGAACACGACAAAGGTATTGTAACACAATATCAATCTGTTAAAGACATAAAAGTTAAGGTTGGCGACCAAGTAAAACAGGGACACGTCCTTGCCAAGGCTGGGCAAAGCTTGTTCAATGAAAAAGCTGGAACACATGTACATTTTGAAATTCGTAAAGACGGCGTAGCTGTAAACCCAACAAGCTACTTTGAAAAATCGTTAAACACATTACAAGAAGAAAAAGTTTCTGACGAAAAAAAATCAATAGAGGCTCCGGGCCAAAAACAACAAGAAAAGGTTGAAGACATTGAAAAGTCTACAGATGACGAACAGTCAACTGACAAACAAGACGGATCTTCAAAGTCCAAAGAAAACCAAAATTCTTAATATCGTAACAAAGGGGAAGGGGAATACTTTTCCTCTTTTTTTGTTTTGGGGTAAATTTACGCAAAAAAACATCCAGCGAAAATGCCGGATGCGTCAAATGGGGGTTTTAAGTGTGAATATACATATCTTACACTAAGTATATGAACAAAATATGACGAAACATTTAAGGTTTCTAAAATAAATCACTAGAAACCATTTGGTATAAAAATTTGAAAAAAAATTTACGTGTTTTGGCGTTTATGCTGCTTTTAAGCAACCGTTTCAGGGGAAAATTTACGTGTTCAGCTACCTAAATCCACAGAATAGGCTAGTACTTTGTGGATTCTTTTATATATAAATAGACCTAAATTCAGTGAATAGCTGGATTTTTTTTCTTTTTATAGCATATAAGATTTATAATAGGAATAAAAGGAGGGGGTTTATTTGAAAAAATTAGTTACGATTCTTTTCCTGCTAGTAGCTTTTGCACTTGTTGGCTGCAGTAAGGAACCGACGCCGGAGGAACGATTTTCTGACTACATAGCACTTTGGAACAAGCAAAAGTTTGATAAGATGTATGATTACCTTTCAAAAGATTCAAAACAAAACATCACCAAAGAAGAATTTACAAACCGCTATCAAAAAGTATACGAAGACCTTCAGATTACTGACCTCAAGATTGACTTTAAAAAGCCAAAAAAGGAAAAGGAAGCAAAGGAGCAAGTCCACTATTCTTTTACCGCAAAAATGAACAGCATCGCAGGAGCTATTCAATTTACCCAAAAAGCTAAATTGCAAGAGGAAAAAAGAGACGATAAAAAGAACTGGTATGTAGACTGGAATACGGAATATATTTTTCCAAAATTAAAGGAAGGCGACACGATTGGCATGAGCACGGTTACGCCGAAACGGGGGGAGATCCTTGACCGAGATGGTAACGGGCTGGCGGTGAATGGCCAGGTGTATGAGGTAGGCGTAGTTGCCGGGAAGGCGGATGAGGCAGTTTTAGAGCCGCTCTCTGCACTGTTGAAGATGTCGAAGGAGCAGATTAATAAGGTGCTCGGCGCGAGCTGGGTAAAGCCGGGGATGTTTGTGCCGTTGAAGAAGGTTTCGATGGACGATAAGGAGCGGATTGCTCAACTGGTAGCGCTTGAGCCTGTACAGACGCGCAAGGTAGGGGCGAGGATTTACCCTTACGGTCAGGCAGCGGCACAGCTTGTGGGCTATGTCGGTGCGATTACGGAGGACGAGCTTGCTAAGCGAAAGGATAAGGGCTACACGAGCCGGGATGTGATTGGAAAGCGAGGGCTTGAGCAGGTGCTGGATGAGCAGCTGAAGGGCACGAGCGGTGTGAAAATTGTCATCAAGAAGAAGGCAGGAGCTGGTGGTGCGGCTTCGGAGGATGTAGTGCTTGCAGAAAAGCCGGTGGTCGATGGGAAGGACGTAAAGCTGACGATTGATGCCGATGTGCAGGCGGCGGTGTTTGAGGAGCTTGCGGGTGAGGCCGGAACGGTGGCAGCGATGAATCCTGTGACCGGCGAGACGCTGGCGCTTGCCAGCAGCCCATCGTTTGACCCGAATCAGGCGGCGCTTGGTTTCTCTGCAGAAGAGTGGAAGGCCATGCAGGAGGATAAGCAGCAGCCTTTGACGACACGGTTTAAACAGACCTATGCGCCGGGCTCGGTGTTGAAGCCGTTAACTGCTGCGGTGGGGCTGGCTAATGGAGCGATTAAGCCTAGTGAGGCGGTGCCAATCCTCGGGGCGCAATGGCAAAAGGATAAGTCGTGGGGCGGCTACTTTGTGACCAGGGTGCATGCGGGGACCGAATCGGTGGATTTGGAGAAGGCCCTCGTGCTTTCTGACAATATTTATTTTGCCCAAGCCGCGTTGAAAATAGGGAAAGATGCATTTGTAGATGGGCTGAAGAAGTTTGGCTTTGAGGAGGAGCTTGGGTATACGTTTCCGCTTGAAAAATCGGTGACGGGTTCCCTCGGCAATGACATTGCGCTTGCTGATTCGGGTTATGGGCAAGGGCAGGTCCAAATGAGTATCGTTCACTTGCTCTCGACCTATACGCCGTTTGTGAGTGGCAATAGCGGTAATATGATCAAACCGGTTCTATTGGCGGACGAAAAGCAGGGGCAGGTGCTAAAGGAAGCGGTGGTGTCGGGTGAACATGCCGGATTGATTGCAGCGGATTTACGGAAGGTTGTGGGCGACGCGAGCGGGACGGCCCATGCCGCTGAAATGGCCGATTATCCTTTGGCGGGCAAGACGGGTACGGCGGAGATTAAACAGAAGCAGGGCGAAACTGGGGTCGAAAATGGCTGGTTCATCGCCTACAACACGAATGAGCCGAATCTGATGGTCGCCATGATGGTGGAAGATGTCCAAGGCCGCGGCGGCTCTGGAATCCCAGTAAAATTAGTCAAAAACATCTTTACAAAAATAAAATAGAATTGGTTTGGTGTTAGAGTTGGGTGTCAGGCACCAATAATACTATGCTGGTAGTTGTAATGGTGTCAGGCACCAAATCCCTCAGCTCGATTTTTTGCTGCTCGGTCGCTTAGAGGTGTTCTAAGAGCCCGAACCCGATAAAAAAGAGTAAGAATGGTCGTTTAAAGGAGTTCTAAGAGCCCGAAAATGATAAAAAAGACTCACGACGGTTGCTTAGGGAGGTTCTAAACGCCCGAACCCAATAAAAAAAGCCACCCCGGTCGATAAGAGAAACTATAAGCACCCGGAACCGAATTTAAGCACTCGAAAGGTGCTAAGATTGGCTTCTGCATTACTGAAATAGCTAGGCAGACGATTTCCATCCAGAATGGTTGGTCGCTCCTAGCTATTTTTTATATATTAAGGATGCCACTGATATTTCTCCAAATCAATCACTCCGTTCAACCCTACCTGAACACCTTCCGCTTCTAGTGACATCCACTGCTCATTGTAGGATTCGTCTTCCTGGAGGGCAATTTGCCCCTTTGCGTTGATGACCCGGTGCCAAGGAAGGCGATGCTTCCGGCTCATAGAATGGAGGATGCGCACGACCTGCCTTGCAGCCCGGGGACTTCCGGCGAGCCCGGCGATCTGGCCATACGTCATGACCTTTCCTTCAGGTATATTTCGAATGATTTCAACCACAGCTTCTGTAAAAGGTGTCATAATTGGTATCCTCTCTAATCAACGTATGTCCATTATATAATACTTGATAACAGAAAAAGGGGAATATTTGAAGTGGTATACGTTATGATTAGCACTTATGGAAAAAATTTTTGCCCAATTTTGCAGCAAAAATAATAATTTTCGGCGTTTTAAATATTTTTTTCTCTCGACAAATTTCTCAGGAAATAATGTTGCTGTGACCATATTTCCACGAGAAACCCAGTCAGAACGGGCGTTTTACCGATTGTCGAATAAAGCAAAATTGTCCTATTTTCAAAATAACCTCGGAATTGACTTGTCCCGAATGTGGATTTTGTGCATAAACCCGTATCCAAGCTAATAAAATGGTTACAAACCTTTACAAAGAGAGTGTTTGAGGTGAAGATTCGTTTGAAGTTAGCGGGCATTCAGTCGGGGACATGATTATTCATTGTATGATCAGAAAGTATATTACTTTCTGTCGCATAGTGTTAATGGTGTCAGGCACCAATAACACTATGTGGATGCAGTATTCGTCGAAGTGATAAGCGGGTCTCATTTCACACTACTCACATCCATATTAGGGAGGGCGAGAGTGTGCACGATTACATCAAAGAGAGAACTATCAAGATTGGAAAGTATATCGTGGAGACGAGGAAAACGGTTCGCGTGATAGCGAAGGAGTTTGGCGTATCCAAAAGTACGGTCCATAAGGATTTGACAGAGAGGCTTCCTGAAATTAATCCAGAGCTGGCAAACGAGGTAAAGGAAATTCTAGATTATCATAAATCGATCCGTCACCTCAGGGGTGGAGAGGCGACAAAAATGAAATATCAAAAAGAAGAAAAGGAGGGTGAGGCTGTTAAATAAGCAGCCTTTTCTTCTTCAAATGGCCATTTAAAGTTAAAACGGCAGAACTTGAACATAATGTCATAGTAAAATAAGCTGCATTTTTCCTGGTCTTTTTTAAACAGAAAAACAATGCAGCTAAACATACATTTTCCAGAGCACTTTTCGAATAGAAAGCCTATCCACCGAAAAAAGGATTTCCAGCTTTTTTTTAAAAGCGAGAAGCAAACTAATCTCTTGGAATCCCTCAATTCCGACACATTTCCACAAAAGTCTTCATATTTTTATAAAATCGTTATGGAAATTATGATGAATATGATACAATATACAATTAGGAAAAGTATGTGGATTTTGGTTCCAAGGGAGGAAAGAGAAGAGAATGTTTGCAAGGGATATTGGAATTGATTTAGGAACGGCTAACGTACTGATTCACGTAAAAGGCCGTGGAATTGTGTTGAATGAACCTTCCGTTGTGGCAATAGACAAAAATACGAATCGTGTTCTAGCTGTAGGTGAGGAAGCACGCCGCATGGTCGGACGTACACCAGGGAACATCGTCGCAATCCGCCCGTTGAAAGATGGCGTGATCGCAGACTTTGATGTAACAGAAGCAATGTTAAAGCATTTTATTAATAAGTTAAACGTTAAGGGCTTTTTATCAAAACCGCGTATCTTGATCTGCTGTCCAACGAACATCACGAGCGTTGAGCAAAAGGCAATCAAGGAAGCTGCTGAAAAGAGCGGCGGCAAAAAGATTTATCTAGAAGAGGAGCCTAAAGTGGCGGCAATTGGCGCCGGTATGGACATCTTCCAGCCAAGCGGTAACATGGTAGTGGACATCGGGGGAGGAACGACAGATGTTGCAGTGCTTTCAATGGGCGATATCGTAACTTCTTCCTCTTTCAAAATGGCCGGCGACAAGTTCGACATGGAGATCCTCAGCTACATCAAGCGCGAGTACAAGCTGTTGATCGGTGAACGCACGGCTGAAAATATTAAAATCAACATCGGTACGGTATTCCCAGGGTCTCGTTCAGAGGAAATGGAGATCCGCGGCCGTGATATGGTTAGCGGTCTTCCGCGTACAATTACCGTTCAATCTGAGGAAATCGAGGGTGCTTTGCGCGAATCGGTTGCCGTAATCGTTCAAGCTGCAAAAAGTGTTCTTGAGCGTACTCCTCCAGAGCTTTCTGCCGACATCATCGACCGCGGTGTGATTTTAACTGGCGGCGGAGCATTGCTGCACGGCATCGACATGCTGCTTGCCGACGAGCTTAAGGTACCTGTATTGGTTGCGGAAAACCCAATGGATTGCGTGGCGATCGGTACTGGCATCATGCTTGATAACATCGACAGAATTCCAAATCGTAAGTTAGGGTAATTTTTTTAAAAAATCATTCTGATTCTTAAGGCGAATTTTTGAAAAAGGAACTTGAATCCTAAGACTTAGCTAATTTTGGAAAAGGGTTTAAGGGAATTTTTTGAATAAGACCTAAGAGGGATTATGTTGACTCCGTCGGGTAAATGGGATTTGACTTTCTTCTTGAGTCGCTGTTGTATGACATCTTAAACACAAAAAGTCTAATGAAACAGGCTGGACAAGCCTCGGTCATTGGGCTTTTTTATTTTTATCCAAATGAAAATATATGGAAAAAACTTGACCCATTTGCCAAATTTTGAGCTTTTTTTGCAGGAGTTGACTTTTTTCTGAAAAAATTAATGTGTATTTATGAATAATTTTTTATAATAGAGATATTGAACTATATTAAAAGCAATTTTTATATAATAAATCGGTTATAATATGTATTAACTCATGGTATGAACGGAATTCGGTTAAAGGGGAATTAATGAATGTCTGTAAATAATCTGAACCAGCAACAAGCAAGAACGAGAGAAGAATATAAAAAGGCTAAGCACGATACGGAGAAAAAGAGTAAGGACGCAAAGAAACCGGTTAAAGAGGATACGGTAGATGCCGAAGGAGGCAAAAACAAGCGGATACGGATTCGCTTGATTCCAATTTGGCTTCGTCTACTTATTCTGGTTGTCTTAATCTTTGTCAGCCTCGTGGCGGGTACAGCTGTAGGGTACGGAATGCTTGGCGACGGGAAAGTAGCAGATGTTTTTAAATCGTCAACCTGGACACATATTCGGGATTTAGTCGAGAAGAAATAATCGGGAAGGGTATGTTTGCCCTTCCCTTTTGTGTACCATTAATAGTAGAATAGAAAATAAATATCTGTTACTAGTAGGAGGTACTAAACCAATGCTTGATATCAATCAAATTAAAGAAATTATTCCCCATCGCTATCCATTTCTGTTGGTAGACCGCATTTTGGAAGTGGAAGAAGGAAAAAGAGCCGTTGGCATTAAAAATGTTTCCGCTAACGAGGAATTTTTCAATGGGCATTTTCCAGATTATCCTGTGATGCCTGGTGTTTTAATCGTAGAGGCACTTGCTCAGGTCGGGGCTGTCGCTGTTTTGAAAAAAGAAGAAAACCGCGGCCGCTTAGCATTTTTTGCAGGAATCGACAATTGCCGTTTTAAAAAGCAGGTGAAGCCTGGCGATCAGCTTCGCCTTGAGGTAGAAATGGTAAGGCTCCGGGGTCCAATTGGGAAAGGAAAAGCCGTTGCGACTGTTGATGGCGAGGTAGCCTGCGAAGCAGAAATTACCTTTGCATTAGGGGAAAAAAAGGAATAATGGGATTTGGATGAAAACGACTGAGAGCTATCTCGGTCGTTTTTTTGTGTGTGGGAGGAAGCGGTGAGCAAGTAATGCTGGTCGTTAAAAAGGGGTAGTTTCATCGCCTTAATCTGTTTGTTATGAATGGTTGGAAAATTTTTCTTGTAAATATTTTTTAAACAGTGGGGATGCTAAAAAAAGACCAATTGGAAAGGTCAATCAATGGGTGAAAGGGGCTTTTCGCTTGAAGAAAAAGTTATTTTTGTTATTCGCGGGTTCAGTCCTATCTTCGGTGTTACTGGTTGGTTGTAACACCAATAATGATCAAAATCCGCCGCCGCCAACAAATAATAATGTCAACAGACCGGCAGATAATGATTTAAATGATAACATGGATCGTAACAATAATTTGAGAGACAACAACCTGAACAACAACCTGAATAACAACCGCAACTATCCAGAATCAGAGGACAAAAACACGGATACGGACAAAGACCCTGCGAAGGACAACAATACCCCACAGGAAGAGATCATCGAGGATGACATCGACCGCAAGGACAGAGACAATAAAGACGAATAACCAAAAAGGGCAGGCGCAAGCCTGTCCCTTTTCAAAGTTTCTAGAATACATATTTGGTGCCAAACACCTTTCTAACATAAAGACCATGCCAATTCATTAAATGGTGCCTGACACCCTTTCTAATATAATGACGGTGCCAATTGCTTAAATGGTGGTGCCTGACATGTTAAAAAACACCGCTGGTTGAAAAAAGGACTACTGCAATGACAATAAGGAATATAAATAAAAGATAAAGTAAAATTGACACGATGGTAATAATCCAGCCAAGAACCTTGTGGCCGGTTTGAATCAAGTAAATCCCTAACGCAATTGGGCCAAAGATTAATCCTAAAATAGCCCAAAGCCAGCGGCTTTTATTATGCTTAGGTGCGTCTAAAAACAAATAAATAACAATGATAATATTGACTATAAGTCCTATTAACCCTTTCATCCTACTTCCCCCTTAAAACAATATTCGACTAACATTACTAGTATCGCTAGGAATTGTCAAAAAATCAACAGAAAATGTAAAAATACCCTCTATTTTGTAAAAATAAAAACCAGCCCTTGGGCTGGTTTAGGTTAATCGAAAATGAAGATTACGGCACAATATCTGGACCTTGCCAAGGCGTTCGCTGTTCCTAGTCCGGCCCTTCTCCATCCCCGCAAAGTATTTTTTCGAAAGCACGAATGCTCGTGGAAAAAAATTACGGATTTTTTACTTTAATCTTCGGCTTGCTTTTCATTTTCTCCTTGAATTCCTTGAGAAGTTCTTCTCCTTCAAGCCCTTTTTGCATCAGGCTGTCGAGTAAGAGCTCGGAATAATCACTTTTATTACGGCGCAAATGGCCTTCAAACAAGACGTTAATATATTTTTCAAATTTAAGCAGCGAGCAAATCTTCGTTTGAAAAAAGGCAGGGGCGTTCTCCTTCTTCGTTATAACCGCTTCGACAATAATATCGCGGTTTTGCTCGGAAATTTTTTTAAAATAATCATAGAGGGACAGGTCAGTATAAGCCTCAAGGAGCCAGGTGGATTGATCGTCTTCCTTATTCAAAATCAGGCCATCCACTAATGGGACTTCCACTGAAGAGTCATCTTCCACCACATCCAATGAGTATAACTTAAATGTTTTCATGGTTACCTCCTGTTTACTTTTTTAAATTATAACATACGACGGACAGAAGCAAATGTCGAAAAATATTTGTCGAAATATAGATAAACAGCTTTTGGAAAAAAAAGCAACTGTTTATTGACACGAACCCCCAGGGAAGATCGGCTTTATTGACAAAAACCCCCCTGAAAAACGCTTTATCGCTATTTTACAGTAGTTGTTCTTTGGGGCTATGATAAAACCATCACATAAAAAGGAGTTGAAAAAGATGATCAATCAGGTAACGCTTGTGGGTCGGTTGACTCGGGATCCGGAATTAAAAAAGACAATAGAAGGGACGGCGGTGGCACACATAACGTTGGCGGTGAATCGTCACTTTCGTAACCATAATGGTGAAATTGAGGCCGATTTCGTGCTTTGTACACTTTGGCGAAAGGCTGCGGAAAATACGTGCCAGTACTGTCGAAAAGGTTCGGTTATTGGGATTACCGGCAGACTGCAAACCCGCCATTACGAGAGCAAAGAGGGTAAAAGGGTGTACGTTACAGAGGTGGTCGCTGAATCGGTTCGCTTCCTAGGTGCCAAGCCGCACGATGTTTTGCCTGAGCAAAAGAAGGAGGAAATGCCAATTGGAAATTAATGATGACGCTGCCAGCAACCTAGAGCAACTGCTGGAAAGCTTAATAAAAATGGTCGGGAACGCAAACAAAAATGTCGACAATCTGCAAAAACGTGTCAGCCAGTTGGAATGGCTCATAAGAGAGCAGAAGCTAGAAATCAAGGAACGAGGCCCCATTCAAATCTACTCCAGATACTTACACGAATCTGCTAACAAATTTCCAATTCACCTTTGAATAGAGTACTATTCGCCAAAATACGCCACAGATCTACTTCGCGTGTTGCTTTTTTAAATAAATTTTTCCCCGCAATGGTACCAGTTGTTAGAGAAAATCAAACATCCCTCCGTCATATCCTCCAATTTTCCGGCTAATTGCCGGCTTTTTTTTATAAAAAGAAAGGAGGGCATAGGGATCGAAATTTTGTGTCTTCATGAACATAGGAGGGACCTTCACAAATAAAAGAGCAGGAATCGCAAATATAAGGATTGGAATCGCAAATAAAAGAGTCAGATTCACAATTCAAGCGTCCTTCCCGAAATTTTTATGTATAAAAATCAGTGAGCGGGGGAAACTAGTAGAAAAACCCCCCTGTTTTTTTTTAAGAAGCCGCTGAACTCGTGTCAGCGGCTTCTTCGTTGTTACATTTTTTTCTTAATGCCTCGTATCTAACTTAATAAAGCCTACTATACCGTCCCTAAAAAACTCCTGCATCTCGATCCAATGAGATAAAGTCCAACAAGGGCCTTTTTCAATTTCAGTTCTTATTCCATTTGCTTTATACTCATTCCAATATCCGGATCTTCTGATTTTTCTTTTTTGCGCCTAACCGGGTGCCTCTCCACTAGGCAGCAGCCGTTAAAGCCCTTATACCATGTACTCCTTATTAATAGGTGAGTTATGCACAGTTACTATTGTGAAAATAACGAACACGACAAAAAATTGCACTATCAGAAATTTGCTAGCAGGAATAATAAAACTATTGTCGAATAATTACCGTCGATAATTGTAATAATTTGGAGGTATTTTATTTGAAGAATGAAAGTTCGTTAATCCTTATTGGGAAACAAATCAACGACCAAGAATTACAAATTACATGCAAACCGAGCTTTTCAGATGCAATCCAGCTTACAAATCAATCACTCACATCAACTAAGAACTCTCCTTATCATTGTATTCCTCTAGAAGATGACAAAAATATTTCCTTGAACTACGATGGTTGCAGCGTCCATGTTGACCTCAACAAACGATTAATAAGAATTAAAGAAGGCGCAAGTGAGCTAACGAATGAAGAAGCATTTGATTTGTTATCCAATTTTGTCATTAAGGAAGGGAATAGGGTTTCCTTCCTAGGATTTCCTCCCCATCGAAATACTTGTCCAAATAAGCGGCAGAAGGTGCGCATCATAGCGGAGGGGAAGGAGCTGGAGAACGAGTAACCATAAATCGAGAAAATGACTAAGAATGGCTCCGGATACAACCGGAGCCATTTCCAATTTCAACGCATCACAAAATAAACGCCTACTGTCCACCCCGGGCGGACAATGTCCACGAATGGTGCCTGACACCTATAGTGCTATTGGCACCATGGTAAAAGGTGAAACCTTAGTACTATTTAAACTATGCCAAAAGTTGAGTCTGTTATGCCACAGAATAGACACTTTCCATTTTATTATGACAAATTGTGATACACTTTTAATATTTTTGTAACATAACTGCTATATTGTTCTGGTATAAATAGATTACTAAGGAAAGGAGAAAGTGTATGCAATTGACAAGCAAGCGTATCATTCTCGTGTTACTTACAATGATGTTATGTGCATCTGGTAGTATGGTTACATATGCACAAACAAACAGTGATGCCCTACATAATGCTAAGCAGCAGCTGGAGCAAAAAAATAGAATAGTAGAGCAAAAGAAACAAGAAGAACAATCTGTTAATAAAGAAATAGAAAATATTCAACAAGAATTAGAATCAATTTACAATGAGATTACTAAGAACAAAGATGAAATGGCAAAAGCTCAAGCAAAAATCGATGAAACAAACCAACTCATTGAAAAGAAAAAGGAAGAGATTGTCGTGCTTGAGGACAAAATGCTTGGCCGCAAAGATATTATGAAAAAGCGGGCAGTAGCAATGCAGCAAAATAGTAATGTCAATATTGTTGTTAACCTATTATTTGAATCTGACAGTATCTCAGATTTTATTCAACGGGCCAGCGCCGCATCAACACTTATGGATGCGGATAAAGAAATTTTGACAGCGCAAAAGGAAGACCTTAAACAGATTGAAAAAGACAAAGAAGAGATTGACCGCCAAGAACAAATTTTAGAAGAAGGTCAAAAGGCGCTTGCTATACAGCAGGAAGAGCTTGATCAAAACATGCAAAAAAGACAACAGTCCTTAACGGTTATGCAAGATAAATATAATCAGATCGCACAGGAAGTCACACTGGCAGAACAAGATAAAGCCGGCATTGAATCCCAGATGAAAGATCTTCAAGCAAGAATCAGCACGGAGCAGGGAGCTCGGACATCCGGATCTGGATCATCCTCTTTACAGGATAATATTGGCGTTGCTATAAAAGGGAAAGAGATGTATGTCACTGCAACCGCATACACACCGTTTGATGGTGGTACTATTACGTCAGCAGGCTACGATATTGCAGCCAATCCGAATATGAAGTTAATTGCAGTTGACCCATCCGTTATCCCAATGGGAAGCAAAGTTTGGGTAGAAGGATATGGTGTCGCTGTTGCTGGTGATACAGGCGGTGCAATTAAGGGCCACAAGATTGACGTGTTAAAGCCAACAAAGGCAGACGCGTATGCCTGGGGCAGAAGAACCGTAAAAATTGTCATATTGGAATAGTAAATCGCTTTTAAATAAACTAGTTTAGAATAAGAGACCTAACACCCAAAAAGACTGTTAGGTCTCTTTTCTACTGTCGAAAAGAGAGTAAAGTACCTGACACTTATTATATCGGCTAAAAGATGGAAAGAGTTTAGTCTATTTTTGAAAGAATTTCGTTTTAATTAAATTTTTGAAAAAAGTAGGGGTTGGTACCGGTATGAATGATCATTGGAATGCCCATTTATATGACGAAAAGCACTCATTTGTTTCGCACTTTGGTGAAGATTTAGTCCGATTGTTAGCCCCTCAGAAAGGTGAAAAAATTCTTGACCTTGGTTGCGGAACAGGGGATCTTGCTGACAAGCTGAATCAATTAGGAATCAATGTTGTCGGAATTGATCAATCAGAGAACATGGTGAAGCAGGCTCAGCAAAAGTACCCAGGGATTATTTTTAAAGTAGAGGATGCAGTGAGCTTGAAGGATCAAAACGAATTCGATGCAGTATTCTCAAATGCCACCCTGCACTGGGTTAAGAGTCCAAAACAGGCGCTCCAAGGGATTTACGATGCCTTAATCAAAGGGGGAAGGTTCGTTGCAGAATTCGGCGGGAAAGGAAACGTTCAGGTCATAACAGATGAAATTCATCAACAATTAGGGGAGTTTGGGATTGAATTTAAACCAGAACAATTCCCCTGGTACTATCCTAGCATTGGTGAATATTCATCGTTAATGGAACAAGTCGGATTTAGAGTAACCTTAGCACAGCATTTTGATAGGCCAACACCATTAAACGGTGAGAATGGGTTGAGAAATTGGATAGAGATGTTCGCGGTTAGTATGTTTGAAGGCGTAACAACGGAAGTAAAAGAACTAATTATAACAAGAGTTGAAAAAAACTTAAGGGAAGTCTTATTTCATAATAGCGAATGGGTTGCAGATTATAAGCGAATTCGTGTAATGGGGATAAAAGAGTGATCACTAGGAGCCTTTAAAGGTTCCTATTTTTTGAGGGCATTTACAGTTGGACCACAGATTTTTTGAAAAAAGAGACCATCCTTCACACCAAATAAACGATTTTTACTATCTTTATGATGCTTTTTAGCCTCCCTAACTGGATATTTATGTTAAAATGATACTATAAAGTACATCGGTACCTAGGAGGTAAAAATGTTAATTGTATCGAAAAATAAGTGGATGTGGTTCGGTGTATTACTCTCCTTAGTGATTAGTTCAAATATATTGATTTATCGTTTAAAGTGGGAAGCACCACTTCCAACAGGGGTTGTCTTGGGCTCCTTATTTGACTTCTTGATTACCATTCCCTTACTCGTTTACTTTTTTATTTTAAGAAAGCGATTTTCGCTCAAATATTTGTTGCCTGTCATGATTGCGGGATATGGTGCAGCGGTATTGATTATTCCACAAGGCTATCTTTCAGGATATTCCTTTGTAAAATATATCTTATTTGCTGGCGAGGGAGCTTTTTTCCTGATGGAACTTTACGTTGTTTATAAGCTGATGGTGAAAATTCCGGCCATCATCAAAAGTTTCCGCGCGAACGTAAGCGAAGCCTCAACCTTCCAAAATCGAATGGAGCAAGCATGGGGTCAGCACATGGAATCATCCCGAATGCGAGATATCTTTTTCTCCGAAATGACGATGTATTATTACGGTTTATTTTCTTGGAGGAAAAAACCATTATCAAAGGAAAATGATGAACGGAATTACACCTATCATAAGAAAACGGGTGCCATTGCTCTATACGTGATGATGATCCACGCACTTGTACTGGAATCGATTGGGTTTCACTTTCTCCTTCATTCGTGGAATGCTACTGTGGCCATCATTGCGCTAGTCATAAACGTTTATACATTATTATTCTTTCTAGCAGAAATACAAGCGATCCGGTTATGTCCGTTTATGATTACTGATCGGCATTTGCACTTGCAGGTCGGAGTCGTGAAACAGTTGACCGTTCCGCTTGAAGAAATTAAAAGTTTTCACTATTATCAAGGCCCTGAAAAATTAACAAAAGACGAAGCAAGACACGTTTTCGATGCAACCCTTCCTGATTTTATGAAGGAAAAACCCACGTTTGAATTGGAATTCTATCATCCCGTGGAAGCTAAGTTTATGTACGGGTTTAAGAAGAAAGTGTTCAAAGCACATCTTCGCTTAGATGAACCACAACAGTTTTACAATACCCTCACGGCAAAAATAAACGAACAGTGCAAATAACTTTCGTTCGAAAAAAATGAACTCCCTCGGACCCCTTGCGCGGCCAAAATGAAAAGGGCTAGGATAAACAAAAATCCTAGCCCTTTATCAATGTGTTTTTTGGTGCTTTTTGTAATTTGGTGCCTGTCGCCGTTACCTGCACTATCACAGTGGAAACATTACGAACGGTGCCTGACACCAATAATAACTCTGCCACCTTTGCTATCATCCTAAATATACTAAGTCCTTTAGTTCGTCGGTTGATAGTTCGGTGATCCAGTTTTCGCTTGTGATGATTTGGTCATTGAGGAATTGTTTTTTCTCAAGCATGGCGTCGATTTTCTCCTCGAGCGTCCCTGTGCAAATCAGCTTGTGCACGTGCACAAACCTAGATTGCCCAATCCGATAAGCGCGGTCAGTGGCCTGATTCTCAACGGCTGGATTCCACCAGCGGTCGTAGTGGATGACGTGATTTGCCGCCGTCAAGTTCAACCCCGTTCCGCCCGCCTTCAATGACAGCAGGAACACAGGGAACTCGCCGCTCTGGAACCGCTCAATCATGCCATCACGCTGCGTCTTCGGCACACTTCCATTCAAAAACGGCACCTCTACTCCAAATTTCTTCTTCAGTGTCGCTCGAATCATTTCGCCCATCTCGATATATTGCGTGAAAATCAGACAGCTTTCGCCTTGCTCCAAAACTGCATCTACCAGCTCGACAAGCTTCTCCATTTTATTAGATCGTTCAAGAAGCTCTCGCCCTGCTGTCCGCTCTTTTAAATAAAGCGCAGGGTGGTTGCACAGCTGCTTCAAACGGCTTAACATTTGTAAAATTAACCCCTTACGCTCGAAACCCGACAATTTTTCAATCTCCGCAAACGTATCGTGAATGAGCTGCTCATACAGCGACGCTTGTTCAGCTGTAAGAGGGCAATACTCCTTTTGCTCCAGCTTATCAGGCAGGTTGAGAGCAACCTCTTCATCTTTTTTCGTCCGTCGCAGCAAAAATGGGCGAATCAACGATTGCAGCTGCTGTACTTTTTCCTTTTTCTCATCCTTTTCAATCGGAATGACAAACTTCTTCTGGAATTGTCCCATGCTGCCAAGATAACCATGATTGGTAAAATCAAAAATCGACCAGAGCTCGGATAGGCGATTTTCCATTGGTGTTCCCGTCAAGGCAATATGGTGGCGGCCACGCAGTCTGCGCACTGCCCTCGATTGCTTCGTCTGTGCGTTCTTAATGTTCTGCGCTTCATCAATTGCAATCGTACTCCAAATGAGCGATTCGAACTCCTCGGAATCTAGGTGGCTCAATCCGTACGAAGTCAACACTACATCTGAGGCTTGAACCTTCTCAGAAAAAGCCTCCTCCTTCAGGCGGTTTGAACCGTAATGTAAATACACCTTCAACTCTGGAGCAAAGCGCTCTAGCTCCTTCTGCCAGTTCCCAAGCACAGATGTCGGACAGATAATCAGCGCCGCCTTTGTCGGAACCTTCACCTTAACGGGACCTGCCGCCACATCCCCATCAGTTTTTTTACGCGGGATAGTGTTAATGGTGTCAGGCACCTTTTCTTTGCTCTGAAGTGTGTTAATAGTATTAACGGTGTCAGGCACCACTTCATCCTTTACCTTTAGCAGATAAGAAATAAGCTGGACGGTTTTGCCGAGACCCATGTCGTCGGCGAGACAGGCACCAAAGCCGTGCTGACGCAAAAACCAGAGCCAACTCATGCCGAGCTGCTGGTAGGGGCGGAGCTCTCCGTTCAGACCGTCTGGGACAGGCTCCATCGGTATTTCGTGCACCTCCGACAGCTGCTTGACCATCTGCTTCCATTGGCGGTTCAATTCGATTTGAATTTTCGCAAACGCCTTCGGATTTTCGAGCTCATCCTCAGTCGCTGTAGACTCCACCAGCTCCTGCTCAAGCAAATCGCGGACATGTAAGCCCTCTTTTTCGGCACGTTTCATCAAATCCTGAATTTGGCGAATAAACTGCGGATCGAGCTTCACCCAGCGGCCGCGAATAAAAACAAGCCGTCGCTTTTCCTCGACAAGCTTGCCAAACTCCTCTTCGGACAAGTCGACACCGTTCATCGAAAAACGCCAGTTGAAATCAAGCATCGCTTGCAGCCCGACGAACGACGGACGGTGGCTCGACGTCCCCTTCAGCGACGCCTTCACCTTCAAGTTAGCATTTTTCATCGCCTGCCACCAAGAAGGGAGGAGGATTTCTACATCCAAGGCCAACAAAGTCTCACTGGCCTCGGTTAAAAACATCCACGCTTCTTCCTCAGTAAGATGGGTTTTGAGGCGGCTCTCCAAGGCCAAATTCACTGTATCATCAAGGTCCTCGCCCAGCCATGGAATCAACCGCACCCAGCGGCTAAGCTCACGATCCACTTTTTCTAAAAATGGCCGCCACTTCGCAGGAATCTTCGTGGCATCTTTGAGATCAACAATCTCATCGACATTTTTCTTCCCTCGTAAAAATACATCCAGGATCCACGCACCCTCGCCATCGACAGGTTCATCCAGCCGCAGTCCAATCGTAAAGGGTGTATCACTTTCCTTAATTCCTACCCACTCGAGCCAGCTTTCTTCATCAAAATAACGGGCCAGCTCGTTGCCGGAGATATTTTGCTTTTTCAACAAATCAAGCTTCGGTCCGAACAGCTCTTTCATCGCTGAATTCCTCGTTAAGTAGGCATCCAGGGCACTGTTAAATAAATCGGAAATGTAGCTTTTAGTCGTGCCAAGATTATCATTTGGGAACTCACCGGTCTCGTCATTTACCACTTCGAGACCTTCAGATCGGGATCGATTTACTCCTCCGGCAAGGCCATCGACGGGTTCAGAGTCCACAGATCGAGACTCATCCGTAACCTTTTGTTCCCAAAAAGACGGATCAAATTCATCCTTCACTCGTTCAGGAAGCTTCCAGCAGAACTCGCTGTTCTCCCACACCGAAAAGTCCGGCAGCCAGTCTTTTTCTAAAATCCCTTCATAAAGTGAATGAGCGGCCGCAAGACAAATTTCGGATTGATCATTCCAGTCCCATTCAATAAAGCGGTTGAACGACTCTTTGGCAAAAAGGGAAACCAGCTGCCACCCGCTCATAACAATGCCCTCGATCCCGTTCAACGTTTCCGTCTCAAGAAGCGTTCCGAAGAAGCTTTCCTCATGGCTGCTAAAAACGAGGTTCTTCCACATGGAAGGCTGCATCTCGTAACCATGTTCCTCCTGGGCCGTCAGTAGATAACGGCCATCCTCTAATTTAGTTGTCAGCAATTTCATAAACCTAGTTTTCAGCATAATCGAACGTGCTCCTTCAACTGGAGCTGCAGCCTAAACAAAGCCGCAACCCGGGTTACATAAATTATCTAAAAACTGTCCGCCCAACGTGGACTGGTGTCCACGAATGGTGCCTGACACCATTTAAAAAAGTTCATATTCATTTATTATACCCAAAAATTTGTGATTAGAGGAGAAGGGATGAGGTTTGAGTATGTGTCTCATTAGGGGGAATATAAAAAACGGTAACTTTCAATCGACATTTGTGACAAACAATAGCCTTTCTTGAGGAAAAAATATACAAAAGTCTTTCATTGCGGCCACAAAGGACAAAACTAATTGAAAAATCGAGCAAAGTTTCTTTCATGGCTTTGATGAAGGACAAAACTCACTAGTAACCAATTAAACCGGTCTTTAAAAGCCGGTCTTAAAGACAAAACTCACTGGTAAACAATTAAAATTGTCTCCAAAAGCCGGTCTTAAAGACAAAACTCACTGGTAACCAATAAAAATTGTCTTTAATAACC
>NZ_JBALPG010000005.1:10608-23970 GCF_036965245.1 Neobacillus drentensis | reverse complement strand
GATAACTTAAAGTAACTGGGTGCGTTAGTTCAAGATTAGTAGCGGCAGCTTTTTCTTGTTCTAAAATCACATAAAAAAGAGCATTGAATTGACCATCAATGCTCTTTTTTTTACTATTCCGTAATTCTGATGATTGGGTCTTGGTCGTGAAATGCGATACACACAGCTATTGAACTCTCAGCGGAGAGTCCTTTATAAGCCTGAGTGAATGATGTTACTGTTCTTGTTACTAAGAAAATGGTTGAACCAATTGCTGCATCATTACTATCAAATCCGTCCAATTCATAAATGTCACCGAACGATTCTAAACTAGGACCTTCAAAGTCATCAGTCCAATCACTTGCCCAGTCATCATCTTCGTCTTCTAAGGGACTATATTCCTCGCAGATAAAAAATGCACTATCCCATTTATTATCTAAATCGTATTCAAAGTAAATTGCTTTGGCTCTTTGTTCTTGAGCGATTTTTATAGATTCTTTCAGTCCTGTTTTTAACTCATATACATATTCATTTAAATCTATTTGCTTAATTTTATTGGCTCTTTCATTTCCAGCTAGTTCGGAGCAAATATTAAAATACTTCTCTTGAATTTCTTCAAGATTTTTTTCTCTCAAATCTACCTGTAATTCATCTAAATACTCAAAAATGTTCATTTCTTTACCTCCCATTAGGGTTATATCCAGATAGATTATATCATTTATTTGGAAAACATCATTATAATTTCCTATTATTAGAAGGTGTTAATTTTTCTCCATCTGAAGTTTTATTAAAGATAAATCGCATAATTTTATCATTGGACTGTCTTTTGATTATTTAATTTTTAGTATTCTCTCCCACAGGAGAAGAGTTCTTTTATAGGATTGATGCAACCATTTCTCTAAGTAAGATTGTGAAGAAATATACTTAAACTAATGGGCAGTTTAGTTCAATAAAAAAGTATTTCAAATATTGTCTTAAAAAGGTAATATTGAATTAAACTAAAGTAATCAGCTGCCATTTTTGGCGGCTTTTTTAATTAATAGCTAATTGCTTATCTGAAATTTTTTTAATGAAAAATCTCAAAATAGAACCTATAAAAAATACGAATCGTCTAATTACTAAAAAACAATGATTGTGAGGAGAAAAATGATTGATAAGGTAGATGACTCTAAATCAGAACCCCTAAATTATTTAAATCGAGAAGAAAAGCTTAAATGGTTAATGAAAAAGTATGGCAATGATGTTATTAAAATTGCTTATACTTATTTGAAACAAAAACAACTAGCCGAAGATGTGGCACAAGATGTTTTTATAAAGTGCTACGAGAAAATGGAGTCCTTTAGAAATGAATCATCTTATAAAACGTGGCTTATACGAATTACTGTAAACAGATGTAAAGATGTTTTAAAGAGCTGGTCTTTTAAAAATTTGTATTTTACTGACTTTTTTAAGCCAAAACAGACCTATTCTTCTCTGGAAAATCAATTTTTTGGCGGCGAGGAAAATGAATTAATTTCAAAACAAGTAATAGAGCTACCAGTGAAATTAAGAGAAGTAATTATCTTATTTTATTATCAGGAGTTTTCAATAGAAGAAATATCGGATTTGCTAAAGATTAATCCTAATACGGTTAAAACTAGATTGCATCGGGGACGCATTAAACTTAAAGAATCATTTGAAGGAGCGTGGGCAATTAGTGGAAAATAAATTGGATAAATTAAAAGAAAAAATGGATGAAACAATTTTAAGAGATGTGTACTTTGATGATAAGCAGTATCAACGAGTGCTGAACTCAATTAATAAATCTAAATTCCAAAAGCAGCCATCTTCACTGAGGAACAAGTTTAATTTTCTGCTCAGCATTTCAGTAGTTTCTATAATGTTTTTAGGTATTACATATTTTGTTGGAACACAGCTTCACTTTTTCGATGGAATACAAGGGAAACGAGCAAGTGACTCAAAGGGGGTTATACCAGAAGCCCCAAATAAAGACACAAATGCGGAAGATGAATATATACCACCAAAGCAAGAAGAAAATTATAATGAAATGACTAAAGAAGAGATACTGACCAAAATGATTAATACCGTAGACAATTTTGAAACAGCTATTGGAGAATACAAAATACACTACAACAATATTCCAAGTGATTCTGTAGTAGAATATTCTATTAGTTTGAAAAATAAACCAGGAGGATTCGGTAAAAGGACTGATTCGGTAAAAGGTAAAGATGAGGTCGCTTTCCAATATTATACAGGTGGTTCAGTATGGACATTATCTGAACAAACAAAAACCTATATGGAATCGAAATATTTAGAAGAAGGTAGCCCAGGAACACCATTAAAAATAGAGGATGCATTTTCAGTTCATAGTGATGGGAACAATTTAACTAATTATAGAGAGAGACCTCCAATTGGTGTAGCAAATGAAACATTATTTCCTTATGAAATTGCTTCCAACTATACAAGAGACTTAAATTCTTGGAACATTGAAAAACAAAATGAAGAACTATTAGGACATAATACACTTGTTATTAAAGGGAATATAAACCGAAGAGATTTCCAATCTTTCCGTTTTTGGGTGGATAAGGATACAGGAATCTTGGTTAAGTATGAAACGTATAATTCGGCTGGAGACGTTGTTGATTATTTATATCCTACGAAACTTGAAATAAACGTTCCTATTGACAATAAAAAATTCACACCAAATTTAGATGGATATAAAAATTATGATCTGTCACGGCAAGAACAACCTCGTATAACAACTGGTAATATCGATGATTTAATCCCTGAAGAGATAAAGGGACAATGGGAAGAAGCAAAGAGAAAACCAAACGAAACAACTGTGCTCAAATTAAATGGAAATTGGTATATATATGTCAAAAAGGGATACCTTGTAAACTATATAGAAGCAAATGGTAATCAAGGTACACTATATCTAGCTAAAACCTCTGCTCAAAAATCACAGCATAATTTCCAAGCCTTTGCAGAGGGGTATAAAGTTGACTCTCTAAAGATTGTTTATGAATAAATTCTAAAAACTTGCCCAATTGAACGGGTGCAAGAGTTTAAGATTATGATCGCTGCGACGATCTTTTTTTGTTATTGAGCTAACGGGAGTTTAGTTGAACAATCGTCATTAGCTTTTTTTCAACAATCGGGCCAGATTGTTGAATAGGGTTTTACAAGAATAGCAAAATATCCTTCGATTAATAAGCCTTTGAGAGAAGCGGATGGTTAGCTGAACATGATACAATGAATTTGAAAGGCTTGTTTAAAAAATGAAGGATTTGCTAATTTAAGGAGGGAATGGAATGTTTAAATCAGTAAATGATTTCTTAAACGAATGGAAACAAGAAGCAGCTGTTACACAAAAAGTGCTAGATGTGCTGACGGATGAATCGTTGAATCAGGAAGTTTCTCCAGGATTATACAGCATTGGAAGCTTGGCTTGGCACATTACTGGAGCAGCATACTATTTTCCTTCACAGGTTGGATTAAAATTTGAGATTCCTGATCTTCAAAAAGAGGCACCGAAATCAGCTGCTGAAATCAGCGAGACCTACAAAACAGTAAGCCAGCGGTTAACACAAGCATTTTCTGAACAGGTTTCAGATGAAAAAATGGACAAAATGGTGAATTTATTTGGAATGGATATGCCAGTTCAAGCTGTTTTCCGTCTGCTAATTCAACATCAGGCTCATCATCGCGGACAATTGACTGTCCTTATGAGACAAGCTGACTTGAAAGTTCCTGGCGTATATGGTCCTAGCAAGGAAGAATGGGAAGCAATGAATGCTCAAAAGAGCTGATATCGTCATGATGCAAAAAAGCCGGCGCCTGCCGGTTTTTTGTACTATCAGAATTTATTTCATTGCTTAACTCAGTTTGCGCACTGAATCCATTTTTATATTCATTATAACAAAAATGATATTCAAGAATCGGGCGCAATTCCAGAGTAGAAATTGCGCTCTTTCTTCTTTTATAGGGTCATATTCTTGAACAACCGCTTCAAAGGAAATTGGATATATCTTAAAGTTTAGAAGAGAGTGTGAGGGTTTGTACCTAAACAACATTGCAGGATGGTTGAAAAAACTTTTTTAATGAAACTGAAGAATTTAGTAAAAAATTTACTGAGAAAGTATACAAAATGGGCAGAGAAAAGAAAGAGGCAAGCACCTTAAAAGTGCTTACCTATTAAAAGCTCATCCAGAGAAATGATTCTATGTTTTAACTCTTCATTCGAATCTAATACTGCTATAACAATTTGATTAGCTTCTGTTATGGTCGCATATCTGAAATGTTCATCCCCATTAAAGAGTAAACCTGGTACCAGTTTTGCCTCCATCTTCGCAAAGACGCTTTCTGTGTACTCAAGTGGTAGAAAATCATCTAATCCTTCTGTTGGTTCACCAACCCATTTAAACAAGAAATCTTTGATTGAAAATTGCTCAACCGTTGATAATTTTTTCTTAAATTTTAGCTTATCCACTGAAACTGTTCCCATCTTAATCACTCCTTAAGTAAGTAAAGTTTATACTTTCAGATTCTCAACATCAACTGCAGCACAGTAACAGAATGCTAACATTTTTATTACGAGCTAATATTAAATGGATGGTTTTAAGTTTTCGCTCGACTTTGCTTAATTGGATAGTGGTAATTGTTTCGAGTTTCACGTCCTTTAAATATCGAATAATTAACTGTGCTTGAAGTCGATAAGCCTTCAATGTTTGTTGTGAGAACCCTTCAATTCGTTTATCAGATTCATACGTTTCCCAGGCTTTTGATAATAACAAAATACATCTCTCCCTAAAAAATAAATTTCAGAGGAATTATTGACTAGAATATTGAATTTGAAACGGGACGACTTCTTCAACTATCGGGCAGTTAGTTGAAGAAGAAATTCATTTGAGCATTAATCCAGGAAGGATTAATGCTTTTTTAATTGAATATTAATTACTAAACAAATGAGCTAAAGGAGTAGTAGTACTTTATGCATTTTCAAGCAGAGATCGATAATCATGTAATAGAAGAAGTGAATGTAGATTTAGAATTTATAATAGATTTTTTAAAACAAATGAATCATGAAATTAGTTCTTTTTGTACGTTGTCTTACGATGATTATAATTATGTTCAATGTGCTGGTTCAATTGAGAAAATGACTATTGAATATAGAAAATCATCTGGTAATAGTTTCGAACATAGTGTTTTAGGAACTGAGAGTTCTGCAATAATTGATGCAACTATTAAGTATAGTGGCGGCGAGATAATATTGAAAAGCAATGAGATATTAAATCTTGACGATGCTATAGAAGTTTTTACAACTTTCTACAAAACCCAAAGTGTACTGGATAAATACAAAAAGAGGGACATAACAAGTATTTTTTAATTCGTTTCTAATAGAAGTTTGATTTTTATTAAAGGGCAGGTTAATTCAAGAAGGAAAGAGGAAATAAACTAGCGAATTATTAGGGAAAAAATTAAAAAAGTGGTTGGTGGGAATCTTGATTATAAGTGAAGAGATAAGAAAAATAATTGAAGGATGGAATCCATATGGTCTTGAAGATAGTATCTACGGTATAGAGTCCTTCGAAATATACAAGTGTATAAAAGGTTCAAATAACAGTAATAAATCTAACCCTGAAGAAATTGCATTTTATGTTCAAAAAGTATTAGAGGGTTACGCTGAGGGATGCAACAAAGAATTTAGTTTAGAGTATAATAAATGTTTGGTTATTGCCAAAAAAATAAATAAAGTAATTGAAAGTAACGCTAACGATATATAGATAAAGAATAAAACTGGTTGTTTGTGAAATTTTATACTTAAAGTAACGGGTGCTTTAATTTAATAATGAAATGTAACGACTGGTATCCAAACGGATGCAGAATCCTTGACAAAGTTTTTAAATGAAAGTCCGAGAGCGAATGCTTTCGGACTTTCAGACTTTTCCTTCAAGTATTTGCTTCCGGACTTGGACTGCCGTCAGTAATTTATAACCTCTTAACTTAGGAATCATTTTTTCGAGCAGCGCAACCGCCTCTTCCTTTTTCCCATCAAAAACGGCTTGATCAACTTCCAACATGTTTAAAAGGAACGTGTCATTTATCTTCTCTTTATATTGTTTGTTTGAATCGGTGTCCTCTTCCTGAATCGCGATATCCGACAAAGTGTACCACTTGGTCTTATGTCCACTCATTTTCGCAAGGAGATCTTTTGCTTTTCCGTATTCTTTCCGTTCCCTTAAGAGCATCAATTCGGAGCTTTGTTTCGCTTTTTTTGAGCGGATATTCCCCATCGCATGTTCCGCCACCGATAGGTCCTTATGAAGAAAATGGTACAGGAATTGCAAATGCGGTGCTTTTGATTTTTTTAGGTACGCCATCATCTTTTCGGGATCTTTTCCAAATACAAGCGGGTTTCGGATTAAAAAGAAAATAATCATGACAGCCAATACGCCATACATGATCCAAATCGGAACCTGGAAATATCCCATCACTAAAGCAAAAATAAAAACAAGCAACAAAAACCAAATCATAGCCATCCTCCGTCAACTGGTTTTATGCCTATTTTACCACATTGTTTTTAGGACCGCCGAGTTGAAAAGGGGACAACCTTTTACAGCGAACATATAAGGTAAACAAACGGATAGTTCAATAAAGACAAGATATAAAAGGCTAAATGTTCTTACTAGCTACTAGAAATGAAATGGGGAAACTTCAAAAGTTATCTGAATTTTGGGTAAGCCATCATTAGTAATCCTATTATTGAAGGTAACTTGCATTCAAGAATTTAGAGGAATTATTGCCTTCATTATAGAAATGAAAACATTGGTTATTGAACTATAGGGAGTTTAGTTGAATAACGCCAAGTGAAAAAATATGAATTAGAGAGCACTTTTTGTAGTGAAACAAGGTACAAGGATGACTGAGAAAAAACGAAAAAGTATTATTTAGGCCAGGTAAATACAGAAAAGACGGGGGAAAATAATATGGAACAGACAATTTATCTCATTAGACATGGAGAAACAGTCTTTAATACACAAGGAAGATATCAAGGGGAACTTGATTCGCCATTAACTCTTGATGGCATTGAGCAAGTTAGAAATATATCAAAATTATTAAAAGTTGTAATTGATAGACCTAATGAGTGGGAGATTATTTCGAGCCCATTAGGTAGGGCAATGCAAAGTACGGAAATTATTTGCGATATTTTGGGATTTGATTTAAACAAAATAACTACTGACAGTCGGTTAAAAGAAGTATCTGTAGGTTCCTGGGCTGGTCTGACCACAAAAGAAATTCAATCCTCATGGCCCGAATTAATTAAAAATACAGATAATTACAATTGGTACTTTAATTCACCTAACGGAGAGAGCTATGAATTAGTTGTACATAGAGTATCAGAGTGGTTTGAAAGTATAAGAGATAAAAAGAAAGTTATAGCTATATCGCACGGACTAACAGGTAGAATTATAAGAGGTGTTTACCAAAATCTACACAAGGATCATACATTAAAATTAGAGGTGTCTCAAAACACTTTCTTTAAATTGAATGATAATAATGTTGAAAGGTTTTGCTACGAATATGATGAATTCCTTTAATATGTAAAAAATAAGATAAGGCTGCCACTTTTGGTGGCTTTCTTCTTGTGCTAATTGGCAGGTTAGTTAAAGAAGGGATATGCAAAGAAGAATACCCCTAGATGTTATTTAATAACTATTTTCAATGAAATAAACCGTATAACAATTTACCAACCCAAAAAGCAAGTAAAATCCATATCAGAATGAATAGTACGGCAACAAACCAGTTTTTTGGTTTACCATTTTTCCTAATTTCTTCTGCCTTTTCTCTGTTTTCTTCAATAATGTAAGGTGGTATTAATTTTAGTGCCAGCGAAATGCCCAGCGGAACAATAATTAGGTCGTCGAGATAACCTAATACAGGAATGAAGTCAGGGATTAAATCAATAGGACTAAAAGCATAAGCAACTACACAAATAGCAACCAATTTTGCGTACCAAGGTACTCTATTATCTTTGTATGATAAATAAAGTACGAATAAATTATGTTTTAGTTTTCTCGCGTAGTTTTTTAATTTTGTTAAAGTATTTTCTTGTTCCATCTAACTCCCCCTTGTTAGTAATGATTATAAAGTAAAATAGGACAGAGTTGAATCAATTTTTGGGTTAGTGCTTGTTGAACTAACGGTGCTTATCTTTAAGAAGGATAAAGTACCTTTTTTATTGAACTAAAGAAGCAGTTTAATTCAATAAAAGTGTTAAGCTATATTAAGAAAAGAACCAATAAAATGGGAGGAATTTTAACGGCTATGAAAATCTCTAAGCTTAGTTTTTCTAAAGTAGAAAGAGAAGGTGATTATCCAGGAAAAATTGTTTACGCTAATTTTAATATTGATGGAAAATCAATGAAGGAAATGAGTAGCATTAGGGAATTTGATGTCGTTTCCTGTTTAGGTTGGGGACCAAAACCATTTCAAAATGAACAAATATTAAGGCTTCTTTTAGAAAAAGAATCAGATTTTATTTATAACAGAAATTCTCTTTATATTTGCCCTTGTACTGGTTTAGATTGTGGTGCAGTATCGTTAAGTATAAAAAAAGCGAACAATGGTATTATTGTTTGGGATAATTTTGCACTTGAATATGAAAATGGAATTGATAAATATTTCGATAATATTGGTCCATTTTATTTTGAATGGGAACAATATAAAAATGCAATAGAGAATACTCTCTTTCTAGGAGAACCAGACTACTTTCATTGAGACAAATGGAAATAGCGAGTGTTTTATATAAATAAGGGATTGTTTCTTCTTATTTAACTAATAGGGGTTTTAATAAAAATCTGAAGCTATATAACTGATTAGCAACCAGTCGTGATAATTTTTGATTATTGAAATTGATGGTTTTTTTCATCGAGGAGTTATGCTTTCGGGTAAAAAATGTTCCAGGGAACAGTTTAAGCAAAAATATCTGCAAGCAAAAGAATTAACATATGAGATCCAAGACTTTCCGAAAGTGTTTTGCAGGCTTTATAATTTTGAACAAATTCCTTATGACAACGATATAGAGGTGGAATTCATTATTGATACTGATACAGATAGAATATATTCACCTTCTTATTAAGCTACCGGGTGCTTTAGTTTCACAACAAATGGACTGTTACGGCAGCCTTTTCTTAAAAGCTAAGCATTGTAAATAGGAGAGACCTTTATGACATCTAAAAAAGTCGCGATTTCTTTATTTATTACTGTAATTCTTACTGTTGTTATTCGTGCTATACTTCGTGCCAATGATATTCACAATTTTTTTAGCGACAATTCAATTGGTGGATACTTATTATATTTGGTCATTTTTTTATTGTGTTACTTATTCTTTAAAAGGCGGTCTGATAAATAAGACTTGTATATTAGAAAAATCGATTTACTGATAGCTTTACTTGACAACAAATGGACTGTTTTTCGGCAGTCCCTTTTTCATAGTCGTTATTGAACTAAATGGCAGGATAGTTTAACAAGAGACTGGATTTATATGGTAAAATTTTATTAGGGAGTATAAAGGGAGCAATTGTCCCAGAAGGGTAGTCGTTTTTTTACTAACTGGATAGTGAAAAAAAGGGGGGGTTTTTGTTAAAAGTTCTACGTTATGTTTTATCAATAGTAACTTTTTTATTTGCTTCTTATGGACTAATTACGAAAAATTTTGAGTTTAACTATATTATGATATTTCTCTTAGGTCTTACAATGTTAATTATGGGGTTAGAGGAATTTCGAAAAGAGCGAAAAATGTATGGTTGGCTAATGGTTGTTGTTTTCCTATTTTCATTATTCGTAGCCATTCAAGGCTTTATATTGAACTAAAGGGTGCGATACTCCTATAAGAGTATCGCTTTCTTATTGGACTAAGAGAGCCTAAAAATTTAAAATGAAATAAATTAACTTAATCTTTTAATAAAGTGAAACTTTTAAAAACTGTATCTCGTTGTAGCTATAGAAAATTAAGGTGGTGAGTAAATGGCAAAAGAAAATACGGAAAATAATCATTTTACCAAAAATAATCAAGATGAATGGTTGGAAATAATAATGAGTGAGTATGGAGAACGATTAAATAGATTAGCGTTTAGTTACTTAAAGGATTGGGGCTTGGCACAAGATGTTGTCCAAGAAGTTTTTGTTACTTGTTATAACCAATATAATAAAGCATCTGAAGTACACTATTTCAAACCTTGGATTTATCGTATCACAATTAATCGCTGTAAAGATATGCTAAAAAGCTCATTTTTAAAAAGATACTATTTTAACAATAACTTACTCAAACACTTTATTAATAAGGATTTGTCTCCAGAAATGAGGTTGGTGTTGAAAAACGAAAAAGAAAAGCTTTCTCAAACAGTCCTCTCCTTGCCAGTAAAATATCGAGAAGTAATTATCTTTTTCTATTATGAAGAGATGACTATTACCGAAATTGCTGAACTTTTAGCCATTAATGAAAATACAGTAAAAACAAGATTAAAGAGGGGTCGGATATTGGTAAAAAAAATATTAGGTGGAAGTGAACTTTATGGAAGAACAATTGAGTAACCTTAAAAGAGCAATGGATGATACTGTATATAAGGGAAACCATTTTTTGGAAGAACATAAGGTGAAAATAAGAGGTACCATAAAGCATCCGCGTAAGAAAAACAGATTAGAGTGGTTTCCTAAGCTCTTAACGGTGACATTATTCATAGGCTGCATAATATTTATTACAGATATAACAAAAAAGAACATAAATTCCTCTGATAAACCATCACAATTAGAACAAAGAAATGGAACCAAAACAGAAGAACAAAGGAATAATGAAGATAACTGGGTGCAAAAGACAGCAATTAAAAAAGTTCTTGAGCAAGAGTTTACTGGTCCGAATGAGAAGTTAGTGGATCTATTATGGAATCCTAAATATAAGACTGTTGTGAATAATAAAGCAGAGAACCAAGAGTTAGATAAATATTTAGCAGAAGTATACGGACCTTACTTTGCAGATTTTTCTAGGATCGAGACCTTCATTGCAGCAGATGGTGGTACTAAATACCAAACTGGTGCCTACGATAATGGCTATAAGTTAAGTCTTAAGAATATCACGATTGAGCAAGAGAATATTTCATATCGTTATACCTTCATAGCAGAGGTCGGTTATCAGAAAAATGGAGATGAAGAAAAAACTGCAAGTGTAGAAGGTGAAGTCGTCTTTTCTACAAAGGAAAAGGAAGAAGGGAAAATCGTGGGATTTCAATACGTGAAAGACAACGGCTTATGGGATATTTTAAGAACCAGCAATTGAACAATTTAACATGTTAAACACAAAAAGGACCTAATTTGGTTCTTTTTTTATGATTGAAATAACAACAATATTGTTTAACATAGCCATTCCAAAAAAGAAGTTTGTGAAAAAATGTACTTAAACTAAAGGGTGCGATAGTTCAACAAGCTATGATCGATTTTAAGACTAAACATATATTTTCGTTATTCCATTAAAGGGCGCGATTGTGGAATAACATAGTTAGAAAATGATCAAACTTTTTTAAAAAATTCATTTTTATATCTGCTAAAGAAGAATCAATTTTGATCAATCTTTATTAAAATGGATTCTTTTTCATTCCATAAAAAGACAGGGTTGTTAGGTATTTTTAATCAGACTTTATTTCAAAGCAACACCAGAATTTCTCTTCGAAAGCTTTATTAAAAAAATATATTTCAAAAAAATCTGTGTCTCGCTTGATAATGTAACCAACCTGTTTAGTGATTTAAATATGCTTATGGGAAAGGAGAAATATTACTTAAGATGAACGGAAAAGTAACACATAAAAAAACTTGTAGAAGGGCAAGGATAAGACACTCTACAAGCTAAGAACTTCAGAACCGACTTCGTTTTCAGCAGATACCAATTTTGTTGCACAGGGAGACGAAGCTGTTCTAGTAACAGTTAAGGAACCATTTCCAGCAAGCAACTTATTAATTTTTAATAATTTTTTCTTTCACTTTATTAATTACCTTGACCCTCTCCTCGATATCTTTAGGATTAACTCTTTGTTCTGACCAAATTTTTAGGAGATTACCACTCTCAATATATTTCAAAGCTGTATCAAAAATATATTGAGAAGAACTACCTTGATCCAATAAAGCTTCGGCTATCAAAATAAAGAATGTCATTTCCAGTTCTTCTGACTTCCTTCTTCTATTTGAATAATAGTCTATTAAAAAGTGAGCACAATCTTCTAATCCATTGGTATTATTTAGTAAAAAGTCTTCTTTTAATTCTTTTCTTAAATTAAAAAATGAATAAAACTCTTCTTCAATAATTGTCACAATTTATTCAACTCCGTTTTCCATCCATGGGTTATACTTATTTTTATCATAATAAACTTCTTTCGGTGAAAAGGTTAACTACACCGCAGCATTCCAATCATCTCCTAACTGCCTAGCTAGTACTTCAAATATCTTATATTCTGAGTCTCTATCTCGTAAGAAAGCACCCGAACCGTCTATAACTCCTTCACCATTTACTACAATAAGAGTAATTGTAGGAATCTCAGGCGATAATACAAAATAATCTCTAATTGAAGGATCAAGCCTATTATAAACTTCAAGATTATTTATACCACTATGTGCCATAATAGTTTTTTGTTTCCCGTTTATATTTACTCCAGCTATACCCATATTTCCATCTGTTCTTAGTTTTGTATTAGGAAGTAAAGTTCTTACTCTTTCTGATTCCCTAAATAGTGTACCCCCTATTGAATCTGTTTTTTTCGTTATAGCCGGGGGTGCGTTAGTAGAACAAGAATTTCTATTTAGATTACAAGAAAAACGGTGTTTTTTTAATATTATTTAGTCTGCTATTTAGCTTACTTTTTTCGAGTTTTGTACTTCAAAACAGAACCCGTTAGTCGAGAGATGCCTTCTTATTTAAAAAAGAACTGAGTTTTTTAGTTTATCTAAGTTGGTTTTCTGTCTTAATTTAATTTTTTTCCATAAGCAGACAACCCTCGACTATTCTCCTCTATTTTCCCTTTCAAACAAACGATTAATTAAAATGGCTAGAATCCTTGATACTTACCCCTTTAGCCATCTTAATCCATGAAAAAGTTGTTGAAGGGTGCAATAATAGCTGGATAAAAATAGAGTCCGAGTTTCTCAGCAGGATTCTTTTTATTATCACTTTTTTTCACAAAAAGAGAGACTACAACTTCATAATTGCAGTCTCCCTTTTATCATTCAGTTTAACTATTCTAGATTATTTTACCCATACTCCACTACTATTAAAGTAGTATCGTTTTCCAGAAATCGTTACCCAGCCTGTTTGCATTACTCCATTCTTATCGAGGTAGTACC
>NZ_JBALPG010000005.1:0-10384 GCF_036965245.1 Neobacillus drentensis | reverse complement strand
TCTTTCAGCCAACCCGTTTGCATAACACCACTCTTGCCGAAGTAGTACCATTTAGCATTAACTTTTTCCCATCCTGTTACTTTATTACCTTTACTGTCATAGTAGTACCAATTGCCGTTCTCAGATTTCCAGCCCTTTTTCACTTCTTCATGTTTATTAATAGTTAGTTTACCTTGTGCTTCCTGTGTGACTCTGTTTCCAGCGGCATCTGTCAGTTCCACTTCAATAATAGCATCTTGAATCTTTACATCTGGAACGGTCCAAACACCCTTATAAACTCCTGGCTCTACCTCTTCCATTCTATTTTTAGAAGAAGATTGCGGATTCTTTTGCGCAGGGAGTTTCACTTCAAAGTTTGCTTCGCCGCCTATTACATTACTTTGGAAAGATATTTCTACCTTCTCACATGGGAACACATTTTGGTCAATTGCTGGTTTTAACTCTTTAATGACAGGTTTCTCTTTTATTAGTGAAACGGTAACAGGATCCGATTCTCCGGTCAATTTACCATTTAACATTGAGACTGCTATTAATCTATTTTCACCTTCTGTCATTTTCGTTGGGATTGTAAATTTGCCTTCATCACCAACATTTGCAGTACCTACCTCTTTATTATTATTCATCAGCTTAATCGTTGTTGTCGGTGAGGCAGTCCCTTCTACCAAGATGTTTTCGTCTTTGAATATCTCATCCTGTTTTGGAGAAGTAATAACAGGATTGTCTACTTCATAACTTACACGGGCACGAATCATATAGTTACCATCTTCAACAAATGCCGGATAAAATTCACCGTCAAGATATTGATAGCTTCTCTCCGTATATGGGTTACCATTATCGGTTGCTAAACCAAGTGCAATTGGATAATTCAGTGTTTGGACATACACCATATAAAAATCTCCATCAACCTTGATATTGTAATCTCTTAAATCTACTACTGTCCAATCATCTAATACGGCTTCAGCAGCTATCGGTCCAGCAAGCTTCTTACCCGGTAATCCATTACTTCCAGAAGCATCCCATACTTCCACACTAAATTCCGTTCCAACCGTGTCTGAGTATTTTTTGTCCTTGAAGCGAAACACACCATCTGTGACAATGGCTGATTTTTTATCCTTTGACAATGACATTTTTACTGCCCATCCAGCTCCACCGCCAAAATACATACTGCCACTATCAACAATCCCATTGTCATAGCCAATTTCGCCACCCGGATACGTGAAAAAAGGCTTAAAAGCGATATCTACTTGGCTATCTCCATTAATGGTAATTTTAACATCTTGACTGTGATAGCCACTTCTCAAAGCTCTTAATGTATAAGTACCTTCGTAAGCTGTAATAGTATATTTACCGTACTTATCCGTCGATACAGGTGCAATATTGGCATCTTCCATTAGGAGTAATGTTACACCTTCGACAGCTTCCCCTGATTTTTCATCCGTAATGACACCACTTACAGTTCCTTTAGGGATTTCTTTCAATGTGAAATCTGCTTGTAGTACTTTATCTTTTTCGAATGTTACTGATTGCTGTTTAGATTGATATCCATATGCCTCAGCTTGAACTGTATAATTACCGATAGCATGTGAGAGTTTATAAGCGCCGTTTTCAGGGTTTGTGTTAACGTACTGTCTGCTTTCAAGGACACTTACTTTACCTCCTATAGGCAAATCTGAATCCTCATTTGTTTGAACCACTTTTCCTTCCAAAGTCCCCAGACCTTCTCTAATAGAAGATACAGCATTGTATGCATTGACTAATCCATACCCGTACCCATCATTTGGTGATTCTGGGTATTCCTTATCCGTTAAAGGCGTTGCTGTTTTTATCAAAATTTCTTCTATTTTATCAACTGATAAACTTGCATCAACCTCATATAATAATGCTACAATTGCTGATACAGCGGGGGCCGCCATCGATGTGCCATCCCAGCCGCCTTCGTAATCACTATGAGGTATTGATGAACGAATATTCGCTCCAGGCGCTGAAATATCTGGCTTTATTTCACCATATGGAGAAGGTCCACGTAATGAAAAATCTCCAACTATATCATTACTATCAGTTGCTCCCACCGCAAATGCTTCGGGATAGTTTGCTGGATTAGCAACTGATCCAGGTCCGCCATTATTAGTCATGCTCGTGTTTCCAGCTGAAAATGTAGGAAATATCCCAGCATTTCTCCATTCTCTTACTACATCTCGATACCATTCATCAAGACCAGGTCCGCCACCCCATGAGTTGTTAACAATATCTGGCGCCATGTCAACCCGAGTATTCCCCTTTGAATCTGTTGGTGCTAATATCCACTCTGCAGCCGCCAATAAATTCGCATCACTTCCGCTAGTCTCCGAGAATGCCTTAACAGCAATCCATTTTGCACCCGGTGCTATTCCTATTTTGTTTGATCCATCAGGTTCACTACCGACCATTGTCCCAGTCACATGTGTTCCATGCGCTAAATCATCATATGGCACAGATCGTCCAGCAGTGGCATCAAACCAATTAAAGTCGTGATTAACCTCTCCAGTTGCTGCATTATAGCCTCGATACTTTTCCTTTAATGCGGGATGATCCCATTGAACGCCAGAATCAATACTCGCTACAACTACACCTGTACCATTGATGCCCTTTTCCCATAAAGCTAGGGCTCCAACTCTTTCAACGTTCCACTCTACATTTGCTAGATTTGTATTTAGACTATTCTCTTTAGTTGGTGAAACAAATAATTGTCTTGTTTCGTTTGGTAAAACTTTTTCAACTTCAGAAAAGGCTGCTATCTTTTCTGCTACCTCTTTCGTTGCTGTAATAGCCATACCATTGACAATAAAATAGGACTTAAAAGATTCAACATTCCCTCTATGTACTTCTTGTTCAAGATATTTTATAACGTTTTGTTGTTCTTCGTGTGCAGTGGCTTTTAATTCGGATACAACTGCAGAGCGCTGCATAAACTTTTCTTTATGCGCAGATAGTTTTTCTTTCTTCGCAATCGCTTTTGTTTGCTTTATGGCATTTGTTGTATCTGCTTTTTCTTTAAATTTAATTAAAAAGGTTACTTTGTCATCTTTTTTAAACTTTCCTAGTAAACGATTACTCATCTTTTCTTTTGCAGCAGTTTGGGAATCATTTACATAACGGGATGATCTCTCAATTGATTCTGCATTCGCAAGTCCGGGTGTTAGTAATGAAAAGACCATAAGTAATGCTGCTACAATACTAAATAATCGCATGTGATGTTGTTTCTTTCTCTTCAATTCGCTTTCTCCCCCTCGATTTCTAACTTTTTGCTTGTCATTTCGTGAAGTTACAGCCTATGTTTAACCATCATTTTGAAAGACAAAGACTAAACTTCCCTTTACCCCTCCTCAATTTTAAAGCTGAATAGTTACTATTATAGGAGAAAATGTAATATGTTACTAGATAATTTTTTAATAGTCTGAATAAATATTAAAATCAAAAAATACATTATTCAACGTCATCCTCCATTTCCCACCCTATTTCGAAAAAAATTTTTACTATTTTACTAATTAAAAGACAAAAAAACAGAGAGACATGCTCTCCGATTAACCTTCACGCTTTACCGCTTTAAACTTTAGTTAGCTGGAGTCTGACCCTAATATTCCAAGATTCCTATTTTCGACAAATATCGTTGTGGACACAAAACCATTTTGTTAACAAAATAGTCAAAAATTGTCTAATTTTGCATATAGTATAAAGTTCCTATTTATATTTAAATAATTATAGAAGTAAACGCTTCCAGTTCTTATTCCAACTCCAATATATTGAAATAGCAACTTTTACACCAGGCGGAAAATCTGTAGCAAAAGAGGTGATGGACAGATTAGTGTATTGAAAACTGCAGCCTTGGTTATGCACAACTGAAAGTTAGCAATTCAAATAGCATTCACTCGTTGAATATAAGGAGAAGTGATTATTATTATTAACCATTTTTATTTAGTCGATGGAAACGTGATTTTAATGACAGGTGAATATGACAAGTATGGGAAGCTTTGCGCGAGAGTCATGATCGGAAGTGAAACTCTTCTAGTAGACAGGACACCGGTCCAACTATTGGATGATACATTGAAATACATAGGATTTGAATTAAAAGGTGCCATTAAAGGTGCCAAAGACATAATCGGTAATAAGTATTTTTGCCCTGTCATTGTCAATCCATATAAAGACATTTGCTTTTTTCCTATTAAGTCTCCCAAAAAGGAAGATTGTATATGGTTTAACCCTGACCATATTGTAAAAACCAAAGCTAGGGGCTACAAGACAGTAGTAGAACTTAGCAATGGCCTTTCGATGATTGTGGATGTGAAGCTGCACTCTTTTAATAATAAAATGCAGACAGCCATTCAATTGAAGCAAATTTCAAACGATCGGGGGAACCATCCTAAACCGATTACCTTTTTCCTTGTACCGGAAAAAAGAAAACTTCTATCCAAGGCGGCAACCGGCAAATATAATTTTGGTTCTTTAGCTGAGTATAATGGATAACGGAAAACAACAACGGTCCAGCAGGAAAACCAGCCTCTATACTTATCATTTTCAATTGTTGGCATTTACGTTGAATCACTCAGGGGGAATGGAGTTGAGGGAGGACGGAAACGGAATAAGAGAGGTTAATATAAATGGCAGTCATAAAGGAGAATGTCTTTGAAAAATCAGCGGATCGCTCATATCGGAGAGGCATTAAAAAACGCGAGAATAAAAAGAAAAATAACACAAGAGCAACTATCTAGCCGTTGCTCTATCCCTCGCCCCTACATTAGTATGCTAGAAAGGGGTGTCAAACGACCAAAACTCAGAATCATTTTCTCGATAGCTGATGGGCTTGAAATGAAGGCTTCTGAACTCGTAAAAGAGATTGAAGAATACTTAATAGAATATTCCTACGTGTCATGATTTTTATTAAGGGTTAAGCTGGCTGATCGTTTTAATTCAGTTTATAAGGACAACTACTACCCATCCAGCTAGAATTCTCGGTAAGAATTCATTATATTAAAATATTTTTTTATTCAGTAATTTTGGGAAGTTTGTTACGTGGATAGAAGGTAATTTTTGTTAACTAATGCCTTAAAAAAGGAGAATTTCTCTTATGAACCATATGATCCAAATTGGTGAAGTATTAAAAAAAATGAGACAGGAGAAGCACATATCACAGGAGAAATTGGCTCGCGACATCTCAATCAATCCAACATCATTGAGTAAATTGGAGAGGAATATTTGTGAACCAAGTCTTGAGACAATCTTTTTAATCGCTTCTGGATTAGATATGAAAGCTTCAGAGTTTGTCAAAAAAATTGAAGAAAACTTAGAAATGATTCGGAAGCATGAATAGATTCTTATTGTCGTTTTCTAACCTATAAAAGCAGATTCATTGATCGATTAGCGGCTATGGCAATACCTCCATTGACGAGTGACACAAAACTATAGACTATATGTGGTACCGTCAGGAAAATGCGAATTTACAACGTTAAGGAAAATCCAAATTAAAAAGCCCAACTTCTCTGCAAATTAAAATAGAGAAAATGGGCTTTTCCGTTACTTCATTAAAGCGCCCCCAACTGCCTCGTTTTTTGTACATGGATAGTCCTTCATTTTTAAAGTCTACTTTTTTCGACGTAATCCATTTTTTATTAAGCTTGTTATTGTGCTCGTAGTTGTTGATACTTCAGCCTTTTTAATTAAGCGCCTGTACTACTTGTTGCTGTCCAAACTTCGTACTTAGCCTTACCAATAACTGCATTCCAAGTTACTTTAATACCAGTCGTTGTAATTTTTGCTAGTTTTAAACCTACATGATTTTCAAGAAATTAGGATGTGTATTTAGACTACCATTACAAAAAAATTTCGTCACCCTACGAATTGCTATCCGCCAAGAATTCGATAAAAAGTTCAACCAAATGCGATTTTATGAAATTTTTTTTGAAAACATAATGAAAATGTCTTGTTTGTGTTGCTAAATTCAATTGCAATGGAACCACGAGACCTAAATCAATATACAGTTTCGCAGCATATTCCGAGACAATTGAGATGCCAAGTCCACTAGATACCGCATTGATAATGCTTTGCGTATTGTCAAAGCAGGCACATTCAATGATTTTTTTGATATCAATATTAATTTCTCTAAAATAGTTTTCGTACTGCTCCCTTGTGCCTGAGCCCTTTTCTCGTGAAATGAAATAATTGCTGTAAAATAACTCCTCTGCATTGAACTCCTTCAAATAGTTAAACTGGTCCATGTTCGGCGCAATGACCACAAGCTTCTCAGACATGAAATGCTTAAATGTACATTTTTCATTGTCTAACTTACTGCCTACAAACCCTATTTCAGCTTCTTGAGAAAGTATCCCTTTTATAACACCAGCCGTGTCTTTCTGTACCATATGGATTTTTATGTTCGGGTATCTTTTATGAAAATCGGCTATTGTTTTCGGAAGAATATATTGCGCAGGAACCGAGGAAGCAATAATCTTAATTTTTCCACTTGTATTCGTCTCAAAGTTTCTTAAACTAACGACTGATTTATTTTTGAGTGCAAGAATATTTTTTGAATAATCATAGAATACTTTTCCTGCATCAGTGGGAGAAATCACTCTAGTAGAACGATTTAACAAAGTAATTTGTAGCTCTTTCTCAAGTAAGTTAATGTAGGCGCTAATCGAGGGTTGGGAAACGTAAATTTCCTCTGCTGCCTTTGAAAAACTTTTTAACTCAACTACCTTAACAAACGCTTCAAGTTGTTTAAATTCCATATTTAACTCCGTTGCTTTTATAAGAATTTTTGATAGAACTTATTCTATTTATTAATAAGACATCTTGTAACACTATTTTACAATAAGATAAAATAATTCTCGATAATAACTTATCTTTCAGATCATAAAGGAGCGTTTACTTTGAATAGCACGCCAAGAAAATATTTATCTATGTTAATCATTTGTTTGGGCGGAGGAATCATTTTCGTTCTACCGTATATCCAATACTCTTTCTATGAACCACTTCAGAAGGCTACAAGCTTAAACGATGTTCAAATGGGAAATCTAATGTCTGTACTAGGTATTATGAGCTTATTTGCCTACCTTTTTGGTGGAATACTTGCCGACCGATTTAATGTGCGTTACTTAATTTCGATTTCTCTTGCAGTTACTGGATTAGCCGGTCTATGGTTTAGCACTTTGCCGGCCTATGGAATTTTACTAGTCATTATGGGGATTTATGCGATTTCGACTGTCCTTACGTACTGGCCTGCTATGATAAAAGCTGTAAAAATCCTGGGATCTGGTGGTGAACAAGGAAAAATGTTCGGATTTCGCGAGGCTGGATTTGGATTGTTTGCATTAATTTTTACTCAAATCGGCACGCTACTAATTTATAACAAGTCGCAAGATATTACCGGCGTAAAAAATATCATCGCTTTCTATTCGATCATCTATTTCGTAATTGCCATTCTTACTTTCTTGTTCCTTCCAAATTCAAAAAGGGAAGACGCAAAGAAGATTGATAGTAAAGAATTTGTTTCTGGCATTAAATACGTACTAAAACAGCCTGGAGTTTGGCTCTGTGGGTTGGTTATCTTTTGTGTATATACTGTCGCAGGACCTGGACTTGGTAAGTTTGTCCCTTACCTAACCGAAGTGGTTGGAGTAAAATCCGGAACTGCCGCTTCCATTTCAAGCTTTAGATTGTACTTACTACCATTAATTGCTGCACCACTCGCTGGATTTTTTGTTGATAAATTTAAGTCATCTACACGCATTTTGTTTGTCGCATTAATTGCTTTAGCCATTTCAACAACAATCTTTGTTATGATTCCCGCTAACGCAAACAGTGCAACTCTAATTATCATCATGGGCTTTGTTACTTCATTCGTTGTATATATGCTTCGCGGTGTCTATTTTGTTCCAATGTCAGAGCTTGGAATTCCAAATGCATTCCTTGGTACTGCAGCGGGCCTTATCAGTTTCATTGGATTTTCACCAGATGCCTTTATGTTCACTGTGTTCGGCAACATCATGCAGGGTCACCCTGGTGTATCTGGATACCGAAATATTTTCTGGATTTGTATTGGACTAGCGTTTTTGGGAGCTGTATTCGTATTGATACTTCAAAAGATGATTAATAAAATGAAGAACACTGTTGAAGGATAGGAGAAAATTAGAATGGTTGAAACACTTCACAAGGTCTTTGTTCCCGTGCAATGGGTAAAAGAAATCATTGAAACAGACCCTATTTCACACAATTATGTGGTTGTTGAATGTTCATGGGGTAAACCAAGCGAGGAGTATATAGAGAAACATATTCCTGGGGCAATTCATCTTGATACAGATTTAATCGAAGAAGACATTAACTGGAATATCCGAACACCAGAGGAAATTAACGACACGCTAATTAGCCTCGGGATTTCCAAGAGTACACGCGTTGTTATTTACGGAAAAGGAGCATCATTTGCACGTTTTGCATTTGTTTGTATTTGGGCAGGTGTACAAAACGTTCATGTAATCGATGGAGGATTGAATGCATGGATAAGCGCTGGATATCGAACGGAACAAGGGAGCGTGGAACCAAAACCGATTTCAGAATTTGGCGCTGAAATTCCAGTCCATCCAGAGTATCTCATGTCATGGCCTACGGAAATCTTGAAAGCACAGAAGAATCCGAATTTTAGACTTGTCAGTGTAAGAAGTTGGCGTGAGTTCATTGGAGAAGTAAGTGGGTATTCATACATCAATCGCTCAGGAGAACCAAAAGGTGCTATATGGGGTCATGCTGAAACTGATTATTACAATGATGATCGAACTGTAAAATCATTGACCGAAGTCGAAGCAATGTTATCAGAATGGGATATTAGAAAGGGGAACGAAATTGCTTTCTATTGCGGCACCGGTTGGAGGGCCTCCCTCCCATTCTTGATCCTTTATGAAAACGGCTGGGACAATATCAAAGTATACGACGGCGGATGGTTCGTCTGGCAAAAAGATCCTGGGTTGCCGGTACAAATCGGGAGACCTCGAGAAAAGTAGAGTTGACCAAACGTCAACTCTAATTGTTTTTTGGTTGTTTTCTTATTGAAGAGTGTCTACTATTTCAACACTTATCAATACCCGGGATAATTGCTGGCAGCCCAGGAACTCACCGTATTTTCCTTTCCCATTCAATCTAATTACCACCGCATCTAATTTCCAAGATATCTATTTACCTTTAAATTTCAAGGTTTAAAGGTCGTTTTTGCAGGAGAGGAGGTTTGATTTTACACTCTCAACAATACCCTTACCTGTCCATAAGCAAACTGTGTTGTTCCACAATCTGGCCCTTTAATGGAATAACGTGTCTGGAGTTTTTAAAAAACTTATTATGTTTTAATGACTTTATTGTATATCAAACAACTTTATTTTCACTTAATAACTAGAACCAAAACTAATCCTACACTGTTTTTGACACTCTTATATTTCCTAAAGTTGACGGTATTGCCTGTCCAGAGGTTGACGAGTATAATGTTCATGTCAATATCTGGAGAAGAGAAAGACGCCTCCCACTATGTATAATATAACTGCGCCAACAGTTATACGGGAGAAATTCAATGTATCTAGAATTTTTTATTTTAACGATAAAAAAGCGATGAGATTAATTTCTCTTCGCTTTTTATGCTTTTAGACTGACCCCAGTAATTTTTTCTTAAACTAAAGCTACCTGTTAGTTGAACAAATATATGAAAGGTTCTCCTTATGGAAGAACCTCTTTTTAATAGGATATTACAATTAGTAAAGAACTTTTTTATATACGTAAAATTATAAGGATAATAATCCAGAAATTTTAGAATCCCACGATGATAAATCAACCTTATTAGCTTCTCATTCTTACTGCATAAGGATAAATTGGATCTTTTAATTGAAATTCATAAGTAAGACCATCTACAATTCCAACTACTTTTTCGCTATCGTAAAGATCAAGCATAAATCCAGCCATTTCTTTAGCTGTATGGTATTTAGGAAGAAGTCCTTCAAACTTAACATTTTCTTCTAAATCATTCGATACTTTTGCAAATTCAGTTTCAGTTGCAGCAGGAGCTAATACTTTTGCTTGCATGCTTGCACCTTTTTCTTTTAATTCATGTGCAAGCCCTTCAGTAAAGGCACTTACATAGAATTTAGAAGCACAGTATGTGATTGCATTTCCAATAATCGTATAACCCCCACCTGATGAAACGTTAATTAATTGTGTTCCTTCAACTGATGAATAGTCGCGCACATAAAGAGAAGTTAAAATAGTTAAAGCCTCGATATTTAAATTAAGCATTGTCTCAATTTTAGTTAAATTTTGATCTCCAACTGATGCAAAATTACCAAATCCTGCGTTATTAATCCACGTTTCAATTTCATAT
>NZ_JBALPG010000004.1:33951-37312 GCF_036965245.1 Neobacillus drentensis | reverse complement strand
ACTGTCAACAAGATCCTCGGATTTTGTCGAATCAATAAAAATAATGACATAAATTATTTTATGAAATAAACATATAATGGAAAGATTTATGTTTTTATTTTTTTTGAAAATGTGATATAGTAATTGAGGTTCGTTTACCGGAGCTTAGTTGGTAAGTGAGAGGAGAAGTTAGAAATGAATAAAATAAGACTACCTATAAAATTCAACAATAGTCATATTACATTCTTTGTAATTGCCGTTGTAACATTCTGGATTAAGACATATGCGGCATATCAAATTGAATTTAATCTTGGAATTGATAATAACCTGCAAAGATTTTTGCTATTGATAAATCCATTGAGTTCAGCACTTTTCTTTTTTGGAATAGCATTGCTCTTTAAGAAACGTGTAAAACTTGTTATGATTATCACAAATTTCTTATTATCATTCTTATTGTACGCAAATATTGCCTATTATCGCTTTTTTAATGACTTTATAACAGTTCCTGTTATAATGCAGACAAAGACAAATGCTGGACAGTTGGGTGAAAGTGCACTTTCTTTAATGTCCCCATTTGATATTTTTTATTTTACTGATTTATTTATTTTAATTGCTCTTGCATTAACAGTTTTCAAGAATGTTACGGTACCGAATAGAAAGTCATTTAAAATTGTTCTTTTGTTTGCCATTACTACCTTTTTGTTTAACTTAGGATTAGCAGAAAAAGATCGTCCGCAGTTACTTACACGTTCTTTTGACAGAAATTACTTAGTAAAATATCTAGGTACTTACAACTTTACTATTTATGATGTCGTTCAAAACGTAAAATCATCTAGTCAGCGTGCACTAGCGGATAGCAGCGATATTACCGACGTAGAGAACTATCGTAAGGCAAACTATGCGTCGCCAAATCCAGATTACTTTGGTAAAGCAAATGGTATGAACGTCATTTATATTTCTATGGAATCATTCCAAACTTTTATGATTGATTATAAAATGCCTGATGGTCGGGAAGTTACACCATTCTTAAATTCATTGGCACATGATGGTAACACGTTTTATTTTGATAACTTTTATCATCAAACAGGACAAGGGAAAACATCTGATGCAGAATTTTTAATGGAAAATTCTTTATATCCAATGTCTCAAGGTGCAGTTTTTGTTAATAAAGCACAAAATACCTATCAAGCTATGCCTTCCATTCTAAAAGGCCAGGGTTACAGCTCAGCAGTATTACATGGTAACTATAAAACGTTTTGGAATAGGAACGTCATCTATAAAGCATTTGGTTACGATCAATTTTTTGATGCAGAATACTATAACATGACAGATGAAAATACTAAAAACTATGGCATGAAAGACAAACCGTTCTTTAAAGAATCGATTCCGTTACTTGAGAGCCTAAAGCAGCCGTTCTATACAAAGTTTATTTCATTGTCAAACCATTTCCCTTTTGAAATGGATCCAGAAGATACTGATTTCCCTGCAGGTGATTATGGTGATACGGTTGTTGACCAATATTTTCAATCTGCACATTATATGGATCAGGCATTTGAACAGTTTTTTAATGATTTAAAAGCAAATGGTATGTATGATAATACAGTTATTGTTATGTACGGTGATCATTACGGTATATCTGAAAACCATAACGAAGCGATGGCGAAGGTTTTAGGGGTAGATGAAATCACTCCGGCAACTAATGCTAAATTGCAGCGTGTGCCATTGTTTATTCACGTACCTGGTGTAAAAGGTGGGGTACAGCATCAAATAGGCGGGGAAGTAGACGTTCGACCTACAGTACTACACTTATTAGGATTAGATACAAAGGATTACATGGAATTTGGCTCTGATTTATTATCTCCACAACATCGGAATTGGGCTTTATTTAGAAATGGTGATTTCGTGGCATCTGATGTAATCAAAATTAAGGATAAATGCTATTCTAATGATACTGGAGAGTTAATGGAAAATGCTGAAGCATGTAAGGATACTTTAGAAAAAGTAAATACTGAGCTGCAGATGTCTGATGAAATAGTCTATAAAGATTTATTGCGTTTCTACAAACCTGAAGGATATACTCCAATTAATCCTAACGATTATGAATATTTAGGTCCTAAAGGAAAAGTGACAAAAACAACTGAAAATAATTAACCAAGAGAGAAGATTCATTCTTCTCTCTTTTTTCTCTTTATGAAGATGGAATAGCCATTTAGGACAGGTTGGAATATAATATAGTGAAACTTCAATCAATGAGGGAATTTACTGCTTATAAATTCGGGATATAATATTATTTTGAAAAAGTTAGGAGGGTTGGCATGAGAGACGTTACCTTATTAAATATATTTGAACATCATATTGCCCAAAAATATTTGAACCGCTCTGGACTTGCCCATGCGATTGCTGTTGCCTATCATGCCTTTCATTTAGGAAAAGAACATCAGGTAGATATTGATATTGCTGCTAAAGCAGGACTACTCCATGATATGGGTCATTATACATGGTATAAAAATGGAAAATGGGATTATGACTTGTACAAGCAGAATGATATTCACGCGATAAAAGGGGCAGAAAGGGCACATAAGCTGCTGATTCGTCTTGGGGAGAATCCGATAAAGGCCAAAACCATTGCACTCGCTATTCTTTTCCATACTGATTCCTTTTTACCATCTAATGACATTGTCAGGACACCTTTACAGCAAATTGTGAAATGGGCAGATGAAAAAGATGAAGAAGAGGGTGGGCTGCATCATTATCGAAAAATTGACCTTGAACGAGCAAGACAAAGCATAATCCGCTTAGATCAATGGATAGACCACGAGTACGAATAGAATGATAAAGGCTGTGCTTATTACTGGCACAGCCTTTTACTTTATTTTCGATTAAATCCTTCTTCTCGCAAAAATTCTTCTGCTTCTTCATAAGTATCAAAGCTTGCATCAAGGTTTAAACCAAAATAAATATTCCATGCGTCATTTTCATTTATCAGTATTAGAAGATTGTTTTCTTCATCAACCCATCGCTCTTCATCTAATTCTCCAACAATTGCTGCCTCTGCTGCTGGTTTTTCAATAGGAGATAGTGCTTGGATGGCTTCTTTTAACAGCAGGAACAGCTGATCGGCAGAAAAATTGCGGATATTGACCATTCCTTTATCATCCGTTTCATATTGTGCTAGATGTCCGGCGTAAACGAACCCATTACCATTTGGGTGTAAATGATAAACAATATTTTTTTTATCAGAAATACTGTTTGGAAACTGGAAATTGACCCGTCCAAGTGAAACATTTTTTCGTTCTAATTCGGCAAAAGATCCGATGATGGCTAGTTTTTCATTAAAAGTAAGCATAGTTTCCTCCATCTATTTATGTAAATATTCTTTTAT
>NZ_JBALPG010000004.1:28248-33827 GCF_036965245.1 Neobacillus drentensis | reverse complement strand
GTGTAAAATTACACTATAAAGGAAAAATAAGTCAGGTTATCCTGTCGAGAAGTAAGCTTTTACCATAAGGGTATGAATAGAGGGGAGATTTAATGGATTCGAATAGCAGGGAAGAGAGAAGAAAAATTTTTAGGAAAGAGCTATTCACTTTAAAAGAAGAGGGATATTTATCTGAGAAAATCGTTGAGACAGTAGCAAAGGCACATCATCAATTCCACCTGGATTTATTAAAAATAGAGGCTACTCCGCTTCCAGCTGAAGCCAATGCCCAAAGTCCAAAAGCAGATCCTATAAAACCACAAAAAGTGAAAAAAACACTAACACCTGAAGAGATTCGCGAAAGGAATATTACTTGGTTATTAAATATTGGTGTCATTTTTTTATTAATTGGCGGTTTGTTTGTGGCAACAAGTAATTGGGAATCAATGACAAGCTTTATGAAAAGTGGGTCTATTGCAATTGTATCACTACTATTTTATGGAATTGCTTTGTTAACAAAAAAAGTTTTACATATCGATAAAACGGCTTTTGCTTTTACTGTCTTAGGAAGTTTATTTTTGCCGATATTTATCCTTTCATTAGGATGGTTTGGCCTTTTAGGAACGTATTTATCAATATTTGGTGAAGGTCGATATCTACTCGGCATGATGGGGAGCTTTCTGCCGCTAATTGTTTATCTGTTATTTGCCAAGAAGTTAAGTTCTCGACTATTTGTTTGGTTTAGTTATATTTCTCTTTCTTCAGGAGCGGCCTTTTTATTAGCAGGTACTAAACTAAAGGTTGATTACTTTTATCTTGGAATGATGGCATTTAACGCTTTCCTAATTTTGGTTTATCACAAGATTAAAAGCAGAGACACATTCAAATTGTTTTCAAAAGAATTTGTCCCATACGTACAGGTTAATCTTGTCCTCACCACCTTTTTTATGCTTTTTTTCTTCGAGAACGAGGTTATTTATAGTTTTAACCTTCTTTTGACCGCAATCATTTATTTATCGATGATGTATGTAAGCGGGAAAAAAGAATATCATTTTATTTTTAGTTTGATGGTGGTTTATGGAGTTTATCAGTTAATTGAGCATAGTTTTCTTGATTATTTTGGAGAGATTGTCTATGCATTAATAGGATTTGGAATATTATTTGTACCAAAGGTATTAGACGATAAATTTTCATTAAATAAGGTATTTCAATATACAAGTGCAGTTATTTCAGGGATTGCCTTTATTTATATTAGTTTAGAAGGTATTTTGCTTCGTGAAGGGAATCCATCCATTGTATTAATGATCGCCTATTTTATCATTGCTGCCAATTTTATTTATATATCCCATAGTAGTTCGAGAGGGTTATTTCCTTATTTAAGCTCATTATTTGTCGCATCCGGCATTTATGAAGCCATCGCATTAATATTCCATCCTTTTACAGTGATAAATTTTTCGCTTGCTTTATCCGTTACAGGGTTTATCCTGTTTATCTTTTTTGGTATTGCCCGCTTATCAAAGTATGGAAAAATCATTCAAAAAGCATCTAAGGACATGGGGTTGGCCATCATGGTGCTGGCAGTCATGTCGGCTATTGCCTTTCAATTGTGGTGGAAATTAGGTGTTATGCTTTTGCTTTTCGTTATTGTCTTGTTTTTCCTTCACAAATACGAGGATAGGAAGCTTTATAAAGAATTATCAGTCATGGCATTGCCATCGTCACTTGGTCTTTCTGTTGTCGCATTTGGTGAAGAGATAATTGCTCGAAATCCTGTTTATCAACAGGAATACGGCTATGCTATAAATTTTGCTCTAGGGGCAATAGTGGTTTTATTGTCTAGATTTGGCTGGATAAAAGCTGCCGAAACAAAACTAGCCAATTTTTCATTGTACACATCACAGGCACTTTATACGATTGCCATGATTCACGCATTGCTGAACCCGTTCAATCAACTATGGGTTCAACCGCTCGTACTGTTAGTTGGAATCGGGATGTATTACTATTTTTATAAAAAGCTTGGGGCGAAATGGGTTACGTTTCCTGTCAGTATCGCGGCACTGCTGTCTTACTTTTCGATTATTAACGCGATAAAACTGAAATTTACTTTTAGTTTTACACTAAATTCGTTAAGCGCTTCTACTAGTACGGTAATCTTGCTTATGATTGCTTATCTTTATAGAAAAAAGGATTCAGACTTATCGAATGCCTTTGCCTGGACAGGTCACATCATCCTACCGCTTACACTTGCATTTACTTGGTTTGCTTTTCAGACAGATGCTGTTTACAGCTTTATTCTCGGTTTTCTTGGATACTCATTGAGCACTAGATTAGTTGCAAAGGAATGGAAAATTAAAGTTTTTCTTTATGGAAGTTTTACATCATTGTTTTTTATTGTATCAACTGCTTTGGATAAGATCGTTGTTCAAACTGTTGACCGATATGAATTTCCAATTACCAGTGCTCTTATCCTTATTTTTGCACTTCTTGTCAAAGGAGAATTCAAAAAACGAACAGCTGTTTATTTTGTGCCATTCTCGATATTTGGAATTGGTTGTATACTTATCACTTATCCGTTTGGATGGATACCATACCTAATCACCTGTGCTTATTCTTTTGGAATCTTGTTCTATTTGCATATAATAAAATGGGATGTAATAGGAATTATTCCATTGTTCTTAACCTTTATGGCTACAGTTGAATTTTTGTTTTTAAATGAAATGACTGGACTTGAAAAACTTCTCCTTTCTGGCAGTTTGGGGATTCTGATGACGATTGTCGGACAAATCGTTTACAAAAAGGTTTATAAAAGCGGAACAAGGCTTCAGGAAATAAAGCTAGACGGATATACAGTGGTTTCCTTTTTATTTTTTGGGTTAATGTATTTTTTTTCGAATCAACAACTATGGAGTCATGCACTTCCAGGTGTCCTGATTGCGATTGCCCTCTGGCTGCAAAGAAAAAGAGTTCCGGTAAGTGTCTCTGTCTTTATGCCCATCCTTGGTGGAGCCTATCTATTGCAGCCATACTATGAGATTATCGATGAGGTAAATATCCCGCCACTTTGGGAGAGGGAGGTACATGTCCTTCCCTTAATCATTCTCGTTATTTTCATACGTCAAAGTTTAAAAGGACGCTATGCGAATATTACAAAGGCTTTACAATGGGGAGTTTTACTGATCGTTTCACTTTTATTAATTCAAGATGGTTTGGCAAGCAATACAATTTACGATGCGATTATTTTAGGGACACTCTCACTGTTATCGATGATGGCGGGGATGTTTCTGCAAATAAAATCATACTTTTTCGTCGGATCAGGTGTTCTACTGTTAAATGTTTTCCTACAAACAAGACCTTATTGGGGGAACATGCCTTGGTGGGTCTATTTATTAATTGCCGGGTTAATCTTAATCACTGTTGCAAGCTTTAATGAATGGCATAAACAGAAGACCCAAAAGGGAGAAAAAACCTTCATTTCCATCCTAAAAGAAAAAGTAATTGATAAAATTAAAAAGTGGGAGTAAATATCATTTTGCAAAAAACAGATTGGAGTTTGCAGTCTGTTCATCTTTTTCTTGATAAATAACATAATATCTGTTAAAATAAAGTTAATTATATAATTGATGTATTTGGAGGAGCCTGTCACCAAGGGATTATTATGTCCTTTGGTTGACAGGCTTTTTTTGCATCCATACGGAAAGAGTCTGTTATTTAGAAAACAGACTCTTTTTAATTTTCTAAAGAAAACTCGCCGTTTGGCAAGAATGACAGAGGCGTAGTTCGCCGAAAGCACAGCTTTCGGCTGCGATGCAAATGCTCACGAAGCATTCCTTAGTGCAATTATGCGTTAGGAAAGTATAAATTATTCAAAATTTATACTTTCCTAGTAGCCAAAAAAAGGATAGGTGATTTGATGGAATTAATCTTTGAGTTAGCAATTATATTATTAGCTTCTAAAATTGCAGGAGAAATAAGTGTAAAGTTGGGGCAGCCTTCAGTTCTAGGAAAACTTCTTGTGGGAATCATTTTAGGCCCAGCGGTATTAGGGCTGATTACTGAAACGAAAACATTGGAAGAACTAAGCCAAATAGGCGTCATTCTGTTAATGTTTATTGCTGGAATGGAAACGGATTTAGATGAATTTAAACGGTCAGGGAAAGCTTCAACACTTGTGGGACTGAGTGGTATTATCGTTCCTCTTTTTGTAGGATATCTTGCAGGAATAATGATGAATATGTCCACATTTGAGGCTATCTTTTTAGGTCTTTTGCTCTCAGCGACAAGTGTAAGTATCTCTGTTCAGGCACTAAAAGAGTTGAACAAAATGCAGTCAAAAGAAGGAACTGCGATTTTAGGTGCAGCCGTTATCGATGATGTTGTGGTCATCATTGCCTTAGCCTTTTTAATGAGCATGGCGGGGGGAGATGTCAATTTAACAATGGTTATTGTAACCAAGGTTCTCTTTTTCGCCGGTGCTATTCTAGCAGCTTGGAAGGTCGTTCCTTGGTTGTTAAAGAAGTTCGCACCTTTAAGAGTTACAGAATCACTGCTTTCCGCGGCATTAATCATCTGCTTTCTCTTTGCTTATGTAGCGGAATTAACTGGTGTTGCCGCTATTATTGGAGCATACATTGCGGGTGTAGCAATAAGTCAAACGAAATTTAAACATGAAATATTTGAAAAGGTAGAAACAATTGGCTATTCTATTTTCGTACCTGTTTTCTTCACCACCATCGGAGTAAAAGCCAGCTTTGATGGGATTTCACAACATTTAATTGCTATAATCGGACTTAGTATTCTAGCCATCTTAACAAAGTTACTTGGAGCCGGTGTCGGTGCTAAATTGGCGAAATTTTCATGGAGAAGTTCAATGGGAATTGGTGCGGCGATGGTTTCCCGTGGTGAGGTCGCGTTAATTATAGCTTCTATTGGCTTAGAAACAAAATTAATCAGCCAAGAGCTTTTTGCGATATTAGTTATTGTTGTTCTGGTTACTACTATTGTAACACCGCCAATGATGAAATTATTTTTTAAACAAAGCGATAAACAAAAAGAAATGAAAATTACTGCCTAATAAAGAAATCTCTCCGATTGTCGAGCCCCTTTGGGTGAAGACAGTGTCGTAGTTGAACTTATGCCTGATGGGAAAGTTTTTACTTTCCTATCGGCTAAAAAAGGAAACAATCCAGCCATTTGAAGGACTGGATTGTTTTTGTATTTTGAGGCAGATATTTAGCAAGTAGTTTTTATTTTTGTTTGAAAATGACCCCCATGATTTGCATGGGAAGGCCGAATTATTTTGTAAAATGAAAAACACCGAATATTCATGGAGGTTAGAGATGGGAAACGTTTTAATTGATATTGATAAATTACTTGAAGCCACATCAGATCTAACATCTGAGAAAAATAGTCACAAAGTGAAAAAAGTTGAGATTGATCAATTACTTGAGAATACTCGTGATTGGTAAGACACATATTTTTATTCCTTCGATCATAATTTAAAATACATACTTGAATGCCTTCTACTAGATTAGAAGGCATTTTTTTTTTAGAAGTGAAGATAACATTCTCTTTTTTCTATCTATGGTTATGCTGCTTTAAAG
>NZ_JBALPG010000004.1:20023-28153 GCF_036965245.1 Neobacillus drentensis | reverse complement strand
AATATAGGGGGATGTATGTTAATGAAGAAAAAAGTTCAAGCACTTTCGATTGCATTAGCAGGAATGCTGCTTCTTGCCGGCTGCGGCAGTAAGGAATCAGCAGGTGGTTCGGAAAAGGGAGGAACGGATAAAGAATTTAAAGTCGGAATTACTCAGTTTGCTCCACACCCTTCTTTAGATGCCGCTACGGAGGGCTTTAGGAAGGCTTTAGCAGACAAAGGCATTAAAGTAAAGTATGATGAGCAAAATGCACAAGCAGATCAGAATAATACCCAATCAATCGCCAAAAATTTTGTCGGTGATAAAGTTGACTTGATTTTTGCCAATGCCACACCAAGTGCTGTAGCTGCCCTAAATGCTACAAAGAAAATTCCAATCATCTTTACATCGGTGACAGATCCAGTCGGTGCTGGATTGGTAAAAGCTTTTGATAAACCTGGAGAAAATATTACCGGAACGACTGACAACCATCCGGAAGCTACCAGAAAGACGATTCACTTTATTACCGATGAAGTCAAAGCAAAAAATATTGGTGTTATCTATAACTCTGGGGAACAGAATTCCGAAGTCCAAGTAAAAGAAGTAAAAAAATTAGCTGAAGAAAAAGGCGCTAAGCTCGTCGAAGTTTCTGTTGCCAATACTTCAGAGGTTAAACAGGCAGCCGAATCAATAGTCGGCCGTGTAGATGCCATCTACATTCCTACAGATAATACGGTTGTTACAGCCCTAGATTCTGTTATAGCCGTTGCCAACAGTAAAAAAATTCCGCTTTTCGTTGGCGAGCTGGATTCCATGAAAAAAGGTGCAGTTGCAGCGAGTGGATTTAGCTACTTTGATCTTGGTTATCAATCCGGTTTAATGGCGGTGGACATTTTAACTGGTAAGAAAAATGCTTCTGAAATCCCAGTGGAGCTTCCAAGCAGCTTAAAGCTAGTCATTAATAAGGCTGCTGCTGAAGCACAAGGCTTAAAGGTGAAAGAGGAATGGAGTAAGCTTGGCGAATTTTATGATGGCAAATAATTAGAAAAGCGAAGTGCGCTAGCCGCTGGGCGCTAAAGCTGAACAGTAATCCAATTTCAATGTAATTAATTCATATATATATACTTTTTCAAGGAGGAGACCTGTTGAATGGTTAACTCCTTGATTCTTACATAGGAATGATATAAGACTAATTGTATTTTTTGGTATGGCCAAAAGACTTAATGAAAGGATGATCTCAATGTTTACAGCCATATTTGGATCATTTGAAGCTGGTATCATCTATGCGATTATGGCACTTGGCGTCTATCTTTCCTTTCGTATTCTGGATTTTCCAGATTTAACGGTGGATGGGAGTTTTGTAACAGGGGCAGCAATATCAGCAGTTATGATATCGGCGGGAGTTAATCCATTTTTGGCAACAATCGTGGCATTATTTGCCGGTTTTGCTGCTGGTTGTTTGACAGGATTGCTTCATACCTTTGGAAAAATTAATAATTTGCTCTCCGGAATATTAATGATGATTGCGCTTTATTCGATTAATTTAAGAATCATGGGCCGCTCAAATATCTCGCTTTTAAATACCGATTCAGCATTTACCAAAATTAGTGTTTTTTTTGAGCGTACAGGAATGGATTCTTTTTTCAATAGTTTGCTTTCAATGGTTGGTCTTGGTGACAGTCTCCCTGAAACATGGGGAATCCTCATTTTTATGATTGTTGTAACCTTCCTTATTAAGTTCTTAACTGACTTGTTCCTACAAACCGAAATTGGATTAGCCATTAGAGCGACCGGAGATAATCGGCGAATGATTCGCAGCCTTTCGGCGAATACAAACCTTCTTGTAATTCTCGGACTTGGGCTTTCCAACGCTTTGGTTGCTTTCTCGGGCTCACTCATTGCCCAGCAAGCTGGTTCCGCAGATGTTGGTATGGGAATCGGGATGATTATCATTGGATTAGCCTCCGTTATTATCGGTGAGGCTTTATTTGGGACAAAAACAATTGCTAGAACGACTCTTGCTGTCATTGGAGGTTCGATTATTTACCGACTTGTCGTATCCATGGCGTTAAGAATTGATTTCTTGGAACCTGGTGATATGAAACTGATTACGGCAATAATTGTAATTGTTGCCTTAACAACGCCGAAGATGATAGAACGTTCGAAAGAGAAAAAGCGAAAAGCGCGAAGGAAGGCAGAAAAATTAACCATTATTCAAGCTTCCGTTCCGGCAAAGGGGGATAATCATGCTGCAATTAAATCAGATTCATAAGATCTTTAATGAGGGAACCCCTGATGAAAAAATCGCGATTGATCATGTTAATCTATCACTTAAACCCGGAGATTTCGTTACGATTATTGGCAGTAATGGTGCGGGAAAATCGACTTTAATGAATATCATTTCCGGCGTTCTCATCCCCGATATCGGTGAAGTTCATATTGGAGGAAATAATGTAACCAATACTTTAGAGTTTAACCGTTCAAAAATGATTGGTCGCGTTTTTCAGGACCCAATGGCTGGAACAGCGCCAAGTATGACGATTGAAGAAAATCTTGCGATGGCCTATTCACGGAATAAAACACGAACACTCCGCCGTGGAGTGACGAAAAAAAGGCGTGATTATTTCCGGGAGGTACTTGAAACCTTACATCTCGGCCTGGAAAATCGACTTAGCGCCAAGGTAGGCTTGTTATCCGGCGGAGAACGTCAGGCATTATCATTATTAATGGCTACTTTCACAGAACCGTCGATTCTGCTCCTTGATGAACATACGGCTGCACTAGACCCATCTAGAGCTGAGTTAATCACAAATTTAACAAAGGAGATAGTCGATAAATATAAATTAACGACACTTATGGTGACCCACAATATGCAGCAAGCTATTGACCTTGGGAATCGATTAATCATGATGGATAAAGGGCAAATTATTTTGGAAGTCGACGAAGAAAACAAACAGCAGCTTACGATTGAGGGTTTATTAGAGGAATTTAAACGAATCCGCGGTGTCCAAATGGCTAATGATCGGGCCATTCTTACTTAAAGGAAAAATATTTTAATAGGGTAATAATGATCGTTTATTTTCGTGAAAAAATTTTTCAGATACTCATAGTGGAAACATCCTAGTATTTTAGGATGTTTCTTTTTCTGTTGGTAAAAAAATTACTATGATTATAGAACTTCTCTTTAGCGCCTAACAGCGGTATTGCTTTACATCCTGCTCTTGAGTGGACAACAATCCTTCATTTAAAATTAATTCTGAATATTATTACTTTATCTTAAATGGAGGTTTCTAGATGAAAGAAAAAAGAGTAAGTGCTGACCAACTTTTAGATGACTTTTTTCCAGTACGAGATGTTGATTATATTGAGATTTACACAGGAAACGCTAAGCAAGCCTGTCACTTTTTTTGCACAGCATACGGTTTTAAGCCTGTCGCCTATTCCGGGCTAGAAACCGGAAATCGAGAGAGCGCCTCCTATTGCTTGCAGCAACGAAATATTCGTCTCGTTATTACAGGCTCTTATATAGAAGACAGCAGGATTTCCCAGTTTGTTAAGAAACACGGTGACGGTGTGAGGGACGTAGCGCTTTTAGTCGATGATGTAGAGAAAGCATTCGAAGAAGCGGTAAATAGAGGAGCGATTGCCCATGCTGCACCATTTGAAATGAAGGATGCTAATGGTGTTGTCAAGAAAGCCGTTCTCGGTACATATGGCGACACGATCCATACGTTAATTGAACGGAAACATTACCAAGGGCCGTTTTTGCCTGGGTATGAACCATACACTGCAGAACTGCCAATTGAAGATGCTGGTTTAATTGGGATTGACCATGTGGTGGGAAATGTGGAGAGGATGGAAGAGTGGGTAGAATATTACTCAAAGGTAATGGGCTTTAAAGAGATGAAACATTTCTCCGATAAGGACATTACCACTGAATACTCAGCCCTCATGTCAAAGGTCATGCATAACGGCGGACGGATTAAGTTCCCAATTAATGAACCAGCTGAAGGAAAACGAAAGTCACAAATTCAGGAGTATCTGGAATTCTACAATGGCCCAGGTGTACAGCATTTAGCTATTTTAACGGAAGATATTGTTTCAACGGTAACCACTTTGAAAAAGAATGGGGTAGAATTCCTCAAAACTCCAACCACCTATTATGAAACGTTAGGAGAGCGTATCGGTAAAATTGATGAAGAAATTGAAAAGCTTCGCGAACTGAATATTTTGGTTGACCGAGATGATGAAGGTTATTTACTGCAAATTTTCACAAAACCGATTGTTGACCGTCCAACATTGTTCATTGAAATTATTCAACGTAAAGGTGCACGCGGTTTTGGTGAAGGGAACTTTAAGGCTCTTTTTGAATCAATTGAACGAGAACAAGAGAGACGCGGTAACCTATAAAAAATAGATAAAAAAAGGGTAAATAAAGGGGTTCACTCGGAAAAAGGGAGAATTCGTTTCTCCCTTTTTTCAATTAATAGCTTTTTGAAAGTGTGGTGGAAACAAAATTGGAAATCACCCCGGCATCACTTGAATGGAGAGACGCATATAAACTACTAGTTGGGTCAATATTGCCACGTCCAATTGCATTTGTGTCGTCAATGGATGAACATGGAACAGCCAATGCAGCACCGTTTAGTTTCTTTACAGCAATTTGTGCGGACCCCATGCTTATTTGCTTTTCACCAATGCGAAGAGGGACTGACGGTGCTAAGAAAGATACACTTATCAATATAGAAAGTACGGGTCAATTTGTAATTAATATTGTCAGTGAGAGCATTGCGGAACAAATGAATGATTGTGCCATCGAATTTGCTCCTGAAATCGATGAAATGGAAGAATCAGGTCTAACAAAAGAAGCGAGCATAAAGGTACGGGTGCCGCGGATCAAGGAATCACTCGTCCATTTAGAATGTGAATGCTATCAGGTGCAGCATTTTGGCGACAAACCAGGAGCCGGCAGCTTGGTTATTGGAAAAGTGGTTCATGTTCATGTAAACGACGAACTTTTTAACAATGGAAGAATTGATACATCGAAATTACAACCGATTGGAAGAATGGCTGGTAACATCTTTACTGATCCATTGGCCAGAACGTTTGAAATGTTAAGAAAAACCGAAAAAAGGTGAGTTCCATGAAATTTGTAACCTTTGAAAAAAAAGATGGCTCGACTAGTGCAGGATGGTTAATAGATGATGAGCATGTCATTGATATGTATGAAGCATCGGGTGGGATCCTGCCAAATAATCTACTAAATTTTCTCGATCAATCTGAAGAACATATGAAGAAAGCGGCTAGTCTTTTTCCATTATCAAAAGGGCTAGGAGAAGCTTACCGTTTAAATGAACTTCATTTAAAAGCACCGCTTCCAATTCCAAGAAGCTTTCGGGATTTTTATGCCTTTGAGCAGCATGTGAAGACGGCAAGAGAAAAACGCGGACTTAAAATGATTCCTGAATGGTACGAATTCCCTGTTTTTTATTTTTCCAATCATCTTGCAATTAAGGGCCCAGGGGAAGACATTGTTAAGCCCAAGGAGTGCGAGTGGCTTGATTATGAACTTGAAATCGCCTGTATCATTGGTAAAGAAGGCAAGAATATCCCTGTGGATGCGGCAGATGAATATATATTTGGCTATTGCATTTTAAACGATTGGAGTGCAAGAGACCTGCAAAGGAGAGAGATGAAGGTTGGTCTAGGTCCAGCGAAGGGGAAGGATTTTTCAACATCCATTGGCCCTTGGATTGTCACCAAAGATGAGCTGGATCCATTAAAAGAAGGAAAGGGCTTTAATCTTTCAATGAAAGCACGTGTGAATGGGATGCTGCTTTCAGAAGGGAATGTGAAGGACCTTTCTTTTTCTTTTAGTGAAATGATAGCGAGGGCATCACAGGGCGTCACTCTTTATCCAGGTGAAATCATTGGCTCCGGAACAGTCGGAACAGGATGTATCCTCGAACTGGGGGAGGAGATCCATCGCTGGCTCGAACCTGGTGATCAGGTAGAATTAGAAATTGAACATTTAGGTGTATTGAAGAATACCATTATCGATGATAGAGAGGTGAAGTGATGTATTACCTTCAAAAGGGAGAGGTTCCTCACAAACGACATACAATGTTTAAAAAAGACAATGGCAGTCTTTATAGAGAGCAGGTTATGGGAACACGTGGATTTTCGGGAACACAATCGATTTTGTACCATCATTATATGCCAACAGAGGTACTGAAATCAGAATTGGTTGGCACTTACTTGCCGGAATATGAAGAGCGAAAGGCGTTAAAGCACCGGCACTTTTTTACAAGTAAGGTTGATCTGCAGGGCGATGCACTAGAAGCCCGACATTATTTATTAGGGAATCAGGATTTACTAATTGGAACAGCGAATGTGACGGCACCGATGCAAAGTTTTTACCGGAATGGTGATGGGGACGAAATGCTTTATATTCATCACGGAACCGGTACTCTCGAGACGATGTTTGGAACAATTTCCTATCGTCCGGGCGATTACTTGATCATCCCAATAGGAACGATATTTCGGATAATCCCTAATGAAAACGAAACGACGAAAATGCTTTTTGTTGAAGCCTTTAGTCAAATTACGACCCCAAGGCGCTACCGTAATGAGTATGGCCAGCTTTTAGAGCACAGTCCATTTTGTGAAAGAGATATTCGCGGGCCAGAAGCCCTGGTGACTTTTGATGAAAAAGGGGAGTTTGAGGTTTTAACGAAATCAAGGGGCATGATTTCCTCTCATATTCTAGGTCACCATCCATTTGATGTGGTTGGCTGGGATGGCTATTTATATCCATGGGCCTTTAATATCGAGGATTTTGAACCGATTACCGGAAGGGTGCATCAGCCCCCGCCAGTCCATCAAACCTTTGAAGGTAACAATTTCGTTGTTTGTTCATTCGTACCAAGACTGTACGATTATCATCCCGAATCGATACCGGCACCATATTACCATAGCAATGTGAATAGCGATGAACTCCTTTATTATGTAGAAGGTAATTTCATGAGCCGTAAAGGAGTTCAAGAGGGGTCGATTACGCTTCATCCTGGCGGCATCCCGCACGGACCGCATCCTGGGAAAACAGAAGCAAGTATTGGTAAAAAAGAAACACTTGAACTTGCCGTTATGATTGACACCTTTCACCCGCTAAATATTGTAAAATCAGCACAAAATATTGAAGATCCTGCGTATATGTATTCTTGGTATGAGAAGAAGGAATAAGGAATACTTTAAGACAATCCAACCCACCTTTATGCGGTTGGATTGTTTTTTTAAATCGTAACATAAAAAGTGGTATTGTAGTGTTAAACAATCTTTTTGAAACGAATAGGGGTGAAATCATGGAGCTGGAAAAGGTTTTGACAAAATTAAAACATCATACACCCAAGATACTTGGTAGTGAAAGGTTTTCAAAATATGCTGTTATGCTTCCGCTCCTTCGAAAAGAGGACGGGATACATGTGTTGTTTGAGGTCCGTTCGCTTGAATTAAGGAGACAACCAGGAGAAATTTGCTTTCCGGGGGGAAGAATTGAGTCACAGGATTTGGATGAAAAGGATGCTGCCATCCGTGAAACGGTTGAAGAATTAGGGATAAACAAAGAAGATATCTCCAGAGTTTACCCACTAGATTATATGATTTCACCCTTTGGCATGATTCTTTTCCCTTATGTGGGATATATTAATAGGCCTGATGCGATTTGGCCAAATCCTGGAGAAGTGGGGGAGATTTTTACGGTTCCGCTGTCTTTTTTTGTTGAAAATAATCCTGAAATCTATCGTGTTCACTTTAAAGCAGAGCCGGAGGAAAGTTTTCCGTATGATTTAATCCCTGGGGGTGAAAATTACAATTGGCAGGCAAAAGGACTAGATGAATATTTTTACCGCTATGGGGGTAGGGTAATCTGGAGATTAACTGCAAGAATTCTTGTACATTTTATTGAAATCATTCGGTGAATTAATTAAAGATTACCTTTTGAATTGAGCAGGGTTCTTGGTTTTTAACTGAATATTTTATATAGTAACTATATTAATAAAAGGCTGTTTTCGTGAAGTTTGTTGCTTTTTTAGTGTAATTTAACTTTAACTATCTGAGTTGATTGTAGCGGAGGGCACTTGACTCCTGCGGGAA
>NZ_JBALPG010000004.1:0-19994 GCF_036965245.1 Neobacillus drentensis | reverse complement strand
GGCGGTAACGCCGAGGAGGCTCCCATCCCTCCCCGCGGAAAGCAAGTGCCTGGAGCGGAAATCAACGGACAAACTTTATAGTCTAAAAACAACAATCTATGCGAAAAGAGCCTAATAAAAAAACATCTAGGATAAGGAGTATTTATCAATGAAAATAGTTGCTATTGTAGGAAGTAATCGGAAGCAGTCCATTAATAAAAAACTTGTAGCCTTTATGAAGGAACGGTACAGGGAAAAAGTTGATATTGAAATCTTACCAATTGAAGACCTTCCTATGTACAACCAAGATGATGAATTATCACCGCTGGAAGTTGTTACGGAAATCAAAAAAATCGTTGCTGCCAGTGATGGAGTCTTAATTGCCACTCCAGAATACAATCATTCGATTCCTGCTTTTTTAAAAAATGCCCTTGATTGGTTTTCACGTGTGGATAAAGTCATGGTCAAGAAACCAGTAATGATTGTAGGTGCCACCCCAGGCGTTCTAGGGACTGTTCGTGCACAGGTTAATCTAAGACAAATATTAGCCTATGGGTGCTTTCACACTCCCTGGCAATGAAGTATTTATCAATGCTGTAAATGAAAAAATAGATGAAGCTGGGAAGCTAACACATGAGCCAACAATAGGATTTTTAGATACGGTAATGAATAACTTTATCGATTGGGTTGAAAAAACAAAACAATTCTAAAGGTACTACTGTAAAACAGTGGATTTCAGGATGAAATTTCACTGTTTTTTTATTTTATCCAACGGATCGTCCTTCTAAAAAGGACAAATGTACATACTGGACGGAAAAAACTCTTGAATATTTTCGAAATTGTAATAGAATTAGGATTATATTTTTTATAGAGTAGGGGATGTATAGATGAAGGTCGTAAAGTTTGGCGGATCCTCTTTAGCATCCGGAAAACAGCTTGAGAAGGTATTTCAGATAGTACTATCTGATCCTGAAAGAAAAGTTGTCGTAGTTTCAGCTCCGGGGAAGAGGTTTGCAGAGGATACCAAGGTGACAGATTTATTGATAGAATGTGCTGAACAATGTTTACAAAATCAATATCCGAAGGAAAAGCTAGAAACTGTTATCGAAAGATATTCAATAATTGCGGAGGAATGTCATCTTACTGACGGGGTAATAAAGGAAATTTATCATGACTTAGTAAAAAGGTTTGAAAGTGATAAAAGTAACCCAGATCGGTTTATTGATTTGATCAAAGCAAGCGGTGAAGATAATAATGCAAAATTGGTCGCTGCTTATTTCCGAAAGCAGGGAGTTGAGGCTACATATGTAGACCCCAAAGAGGCTGGACTTCGAGTAAGTAATGAGCCGGGAAATGCACAAACATTACCGGAATCATATGAAAGATTATTTTCATTGCGCGCACGCCAAGGGATCTTGATTTTTCCAGGATTCTTTGGCTATAGCGAAGAGGGTGAGGTGGTTACTTTTTCGCGTAGTGGTTCCGATATTACGGGTTCTATTCTAGCCAATGCGCTAAAAGCGGACCTTTATGAAAATTTTACGGATGTGGATGCTGTCTATTCAGTCAATCCTTTTATCGTAAAGAGCCCAAAGGAAATTAAGGAATTGACCTACCGTGAAATGCGTGAGCTTTCATACGCAGGATTTACCGTGTTACATGACGAAGCACTTTTACCAGCATTCAGAGGAGGGATCCCTGTCCAAATTAAAAATACCAACAACCCTGCCGCACCGGGAACAAAGATTGTGAATGAACGGGATAACACGAACGGCCCTGTGATAGGTATTGCCAGTGATCAAGGGTTTTGTAGTATTTATGTAAGCAAGTACTTAATGAATAGAGAAGTTGGCTTTGGACGTAAGCTATTAGGTATTTTAGAAGATTTTAGCCTTTCATATGAACATACTCCATCGGGAATTGACGATGTGTCCGTTATTTTAAGAGAAAACCAGTTGAATGACAAAATAGAAGCAGAAATCATTCAGCGGATTAAGACAGAATTACATGCTGATGAAGTGAAAATAGAGCATAGCCTTGCGCTAATTATGGTGGTCGGGGAAGGAATGCGCCATAATGTCGGTACAATGGCAAGAGCCTCTAAGGCATTAGCAAGGGCAAGTGTTAATATTGAAATGATCAACCAAGGCTCCTCCGAGGTCAGTATGATGTTTGGAGTAAAAGAAGTGGATGAAAAAAGAGCAGTCCAAGCGCTTTATGAGGAGTTCTTTGTTGCTGTATCAGTATAATGGGCATTTTAAAAAAGGTACGTCAACTATGGCGTACCTGATGTTTGGAAACTTCTCATAACTTAATTTTCGTTCGAATTCCAGCCCAAACGGCTATCACAAGCCCGCCGACAGTATCGGCAACTAAATCCGTCATAGTGTCTTTGTTACCGCCGCCCTGTAGGGTCATGTTAAAAAATTGGTCACAGCTAAATTCATAAATCTCCCATAGAACACCCCCAAGTGCTGCAAATGAAAGGGTAAACAGGAAAACAAACCATGGTGAGATTTCATCCCCTGCATTTCTGTGGATCATTCTTTCATATAATGCAATTCCTGAAAAAGCAAGGATGGCCCCGCTGATGAAATGCATAAAAGTGTCCCACCAGCCAAGACTATACCAGCCTAAAATCGAGCCGAGAAATTGTGAACCAACTAAGAAAATTAAATAAGAAATGACAATGGGCAAATTGAATTGAAGTTTAGTAAAAAGTGCTAATACAAGGGGAATTGCACCACAAACAACTCCGCCAATAGAAATGGTTGCCTTAAAGGATGCACCATTTTTATAGAAATAGACTGCTAAAACCGCCATAAAAATGACATATAATGCACTAAATATAATAACAAGTTTCCGATTCATTCCTGCCACCTCTCCTTATACTTTTTGTTTTCTAATCAGGGCATAAATAGCAATAATGAGACCACCGGCAACACCACAAAGTAAATCATACATTGTATCTTTATTACCTCCTCTTTGCATCGTCTTGGTAATTGTCAAATCGCCTATAAATTCATAAGCTTCCCATAAAACACTGGCAAAAACGGAAAGAGAGAGAACGAAAAGAAAAAGGATCCAAGCTGAGACATCGTTTCGGACTTTTTCAGGGATAAAATGTTTATAAAGGCTTATGCTGACAATACCAACAAATAACCCCTTATAAAAGTGAAGGGTAGAATCCCACCACTTGTAATGCAGATAGAAGCTTGAGATTGAACCTAAAAATAACGAACAAAATAAAAATAGATAATAATTGATAATAATAGGGATGTTAAAGGGATTATGTTTCATCCGTAATAACAAAAGCGGTAAAGCACTAGCAAAGATGCCGCCGAGAGCTACCTGCCATCTAGTTGAATCACCTTTAATTAGATAATAAATAAACAATGCTGCCATAAAAATAATAAACAGTACACTTAAAATAATTATAATCTTTCGTTTCATTTTTATCACCTCATGTCGAATGACTCCTTACAATTATGTCCAAAAATGGATAAATATAATGGTGTTATATGTTGCACTCGCAAACTGGTACTAAAAACGGTATAGTGGAATGGTATCAGACATTCATTTTTTATGAGAGAATCTTGGTGGAGGGTTCCAATGCAGAAGTTACAAATACCAACTTATGAGCGAATTGCTATAGATTTGGCAAATAGAATATATGATGGAAAGTTTAGAGTAGGAGAAAGGATTCATGGCAGATCGACTTTGGCCAGTGAATACAAGGTTTCCCCTGAAACTGTACGAAGAGCAATAAAGATATTAGAAGACGTGGAGATTGTTCAATCCACTAAGGGCAGTGGGATTGTAATATCTTCACGAGAGAATGCCTATAAATATATTCATCGTTTTTCCAACCTTGAGAGCATTAAGGATCTTGAAAAGCAAATGAACTCGCTTATTTCAGCAAGAGACAAGCTTGATGAAGAGCTTTTTGAAACACTTAGAAAAATCATGGACTACTCTGGAAAGCTTCGCCATACGAATCCGTTAGCACCCATTGAGGTGGAAATATTTCCTGGCTGTATGCATATTGGAAAAACCATTTCAGAAACGAAGTTCTGGCAAAATACAGGAGGAACCGTAATTGGCATGAAGCGAAAGGGGGAAATAATTATCTCACCAGGGCCATATGCATCAATTCTTGAAGGGGATGTATTGTTGATTATCGGTGATGATAAAACATATGACAGAGTTCTACACTTTTTGGAGGATTAGGATACAAAAACACCTGTTTAATTTGAAACAGGTGTTTTTGCGGTATATGATCACTTGGTTTAATCCAATAACCCTTCGTTTTCTAAAAATTCCTTTGCAACCTTTGCAGGTGACTGCTTGAGGCTGTCGACTTTATAGTTTAGCTCACGCATTTTTTCATCGGAAAGCTTACCGGATAAGGTATTAATCGCTTTTTTCAGTTCAGGATGATCTTTTAATGTTTCTTCTTTAATAATTGGGACAGCATAATATGGCGGGAAAAATTCTTTATCATCCTTTAAAACCTTCAATTGAAACGCTTCAAGTAATCCATCGGTAGAAAAAGCATCAATGACATCACTCTTATGATTGTCAATCGCAGTATACCTTAAGCCGCCATCAACAGCTTTAACATCTTTAAATTCGATATTATAGGTTTTTGAAAGTCCGATTAACCCATCTTCTCGATTAGGAAATTCGATTGTGGGACCCATTATTAAATTTCCGCTTACTTTAGCTAAATCAGAAATTGTATTTAAACCGTATTCATTGGCCGTGTCTTGTCTTACTGCCAAGGCATAGGTGTTATTAAATCCAAGTGGTTTTAATAATTCAATATTATATTTTTGCTTAAATTCCTTTTGAACATAATCATAAACTTTATCCGGGTCACTTTCCGGCGGTTGGTTTAAGATATTTACTAAACCTGTCCCCGTATACTCTACATATAAATCAATGTCTCCATTCTTAATGGCACTAAAAGCAACCTGAGTACCACCAAGATTAAGTTTTCTTTCTACTTGAATATCAGTTTTGTTTTCTATTAAATCAGCAAGCATATTCCCTAATATCATTGATTCACTAAAATTCTTTGATCCAATGACAATTTTATCGTCTGCATTGGCTGTTGAATAAACCTTGAAGGCTCCTGCAGAAATTAATATGATCGAGGTAAGACCAATCAGCCATCTTTTTACCTTTTTTCCTGACTTAGATGAAGTTTTTTGTTTGCTTGTATAGGAGAATGATGTTTCGAGTTTCCCAACGAGAAAATCAATGAGAAGAGCTAAGATACAAGCTGGAACTGCCCCAGCCAAAATCATAGAATTATCGACTGTTTGAACACCTGAGAATACGAGATAACCAAGTCCGCCTGCACCTACAAAAGCGGCGATTGTCATCAAACCAACTGCTGTAACAGCTGAAATTCTGATACCCGCCATAATCATCGGGAAGGCTAATGGGAGTTGAACCTTTCTCATTGTTTGACTCTTGGTCAGACCGATGCCTTTGGCGGCTTCCAGAATGTCTGCGTCAATATTCGTCAAGCCGGTATATGTGTTCTTCACGATTGGAAGCAGGGAATAAAGAACGACCATCACAATCGCGGGCGCACTGCCAATTCCGATGAAAGGTATTAAGAATCCAAGTAAAGCTAAGCTTGGAACGGCTTGAATAACGTTCGTTGTTCCGATAATCGGTTTTGAAAGCTTTGGTTCGTTTGAAATCAAAATGCCTAACGGGATCCCGATTACAATCGCAATGAATACAGAAATGATACTTAAATATAGATGTTCTCCTAATAAACTAAATATTTGTTGGTAATTTGATGTTAGATAATTCCAAAAATCACTCATTAAAACGCCACCTCCAAATCTATTAGTTGGCTGCTTAATGCTGATAAAATACTGCTTCGTGTTATTAATCCTGTTAGTTGTTTAGCACTGTTTACAACAGGCAGATAACCGATTTTATGCTCATTCATGATTGCTAAAACAGAGATCAAATTGGAATCCTGTGAAACTGAAAGAACATTTTGCTCCATAATCATTTCAATTGGGGTATTACGATTAAGCAGTTGAATGCTTTTTAACGTTACAAGGCCTTTAAGGACATTGTGTTTATCCGTAACCATTAAACTGTCAACTTTATTATCCTTCATAATCTCAATCGCCTGAAGAACGTTTCGCATTGCGGTAATCTTTACAGGTTGAGGAATCATAATATCTTCAGCCAGTAATAATTCAGGGTTGTTCCAAACCCTTCTTTTTCCAATAAACCCTTCGACAAAGTCATTGGCCGGATTTTTAAGAATATTTTCCGGTGTGTCGTATTGGAGAATATCACCGTCTTTTAAAATACAAATCTTGTCTGCTATTTTAATAGCTTCGTCCATGTCATGGGTGACAAAAACAATCGTCTTATTTAATTCCTTTTGCATTTGGAATAATTCATCTTGAAGTGAGCTTCTCGTAACAGGGTCAAGTGCACTGAAGGGTTCATCCATTAAAATGATATCGGAGTTCGTGGAAAAGGCTCTCGCTACCCCAACTCTTTGCTGCTGTCCGCCACTCAATTCCTTAGGAAATCGGTGTAAGTATTCCTTAGGGTCTAATCCTACCATTTCAAGCAATTCCTTTGTTTTTTTCTCGATCGAGTCTGGGTCTTCACCCTTAAGCTTTGGAATTAGCTCTAAGTTTTCTTTAATCGACATATGTGGGAACAATCCGGTGTTTTGAATAACATAACCGATATTTCTTCGCAATTCAATTGGATTCATCGTAGAGATATCTGTCCCATTAACAAAGATTTTCCCCGATGTTGGTTGAATGAGTTTATTAATCATTTTGAGTAATGTAGTTTTTCCGCAACCACTTGGTCCGATAAAAACAACTAATTGACCAGCTTCAATCTTTAATGATAAGGGATTTATGATGGTCTTTGTTCGATACTTTTTAACAACACTTTTAAATTCTATCAATGTCATTCCCCCTTAATAATTTTGTACTTCAAATAGTAACAACTTGATGATAACATATAAGTTGTCGGTTTGTCGAATAGGTTCCAAATTAGACGATGAACAATCTTTCCAAATCCATCTACTTTAAGTACAATGAAATGAGAAAATAGTAAGAAGGTGTTTGAATGAAAACAATTTTAATCGCCGATGATGATGATTATATCCGCAGTTTAGTGAAAGATATATTGATGAGAGAAGGCTATAAGGTTCTTGTAGCTGAAAATGGGGCGGCAGCACTTGAGACATTAAATACGGAGCTTTGTGATTTAGCGGTTGTGGATATCATGATGCCTGTCATGGATGGCTATGAGTTAACATCAGAAATTCGCAAAATATATGATCTGCCGATTATTTTATTAACGGCTAAAAGCCAGATAGAAGATAAAGAAAAGGGATTCGAATCAGGGACGGATGACTATTTAATAAAACCTTTTGAACCAAAAGAATTAATTTTTCGCGTTAATGCACTATTAAGGAGATATGGTAATGCCAGTGAAACCAATATTAATTTAGGATCCTTATACATAAACAAAAAAGGATATGAGGTAAAAATTAACAACAAAACCTTCATGTTACCCTTAAAAGAATTTGAACTTTTAACCTTTCTGGCGACACATCCAAACCAGGTTTTTAGTCGTGGTCACCTCATTGAGAAAATATGGGGCCTTGATTTTGAAGGTGATGAAAGAACGGTGGATGTTCATATTAAACGATTGCGCGAACGATTTGCAAGCATTGAAAAGGATTTTTCCATCAAAACAATTAGAGGGGTAGGCTATTCCCTGGAGGTTCTTTAAAATGAAAATGAAGTCTTTATATAGTAAATTTGCTTTCATCACGATTATGATCATGATTGTCAGTGGAATTATTTCATTTTTGCTTTCCAACGCCTACTACCAGGTCAAATTGAAACAGCAAAATGACGAAAAAATCACCCATTTTGCTTTTGAAATAGCAGACTTTGCAAGTGAGCATCCATTGATAAGCTTAGAGGACTATTTTGATCATATTGGTGCGATTGGTTACCAAATTCTTTTGATTAATCCAGATGGTGATAAGCAATATTTTGGTTCACCCTTCAGAAAGAAGGAATTGCCCAAAGAAATTACAGAAAAAGTATTACACGGTGAGGTATTTCACGGGGTAAGTCAATTTCCTCATAAAACGTTTGTAACGGGTTTTTTTGCCAACGAATTAAAAAATTCAGTCGGTGTTCCTTTAGAATACAATAATAAAAAATATGCCATATTTATCAGACCTGATATTAAGCTAATGTTTAATGAGATGCACATTCTTTTCGGCTGGCTATTAGTCATTTCTATTTTGTTAAGCATTCTATTCGTTCTAATTAGTACAAAATATTTAGTCAAACCTATAAGAAATCTTAAAAAAGCAACGAAAGAAATCGCTGAAGGCAATTTTTCAATCAAGCTGGATATTGACCGAAAAGATGAACTCGGTCATTTAGCGATCAGCTTTACGAGGATGGCGGAAAAATTAGCAAAAGTAGATATGCTTAGAAAAGAATTAATCTCTAATATCTCCCATGATATTCAATCACCATTAACCAATATTAAGGGGTATTTGAATTTACTTGAGAGCAGCGACAAAAGTGAGGAAGAAAAGCAACAATATATCCGTGTTGTTCACTCAGAAGTAAACCGGTTATCCAACATGGCCAAAGAGCTATTACTCCTATCATCTATAGAAAGTAAAAAGGATATGATGGATATAAGTACAGTAGATGTGGCGGGGCAGTTAAAAAGCGTCATACATCAATACCAATGGAGGATCCTTGATAAAGGAATTATGATGAGTTATTCTCTCCCGGATGCTTCAGTTAAAGGGGATGCTTCTTTGTTATATTCTGTTTGGGAAAACCTATTGACGAATGCCATTAAATATAACTGTGAGAACGGAACGATTGATATTGAATTGACAGATTCAGAATCACAAATTGAAGTGGCTGTAAAGGATACGGGAATTGGCATTGATACAAACGAAATGGTAAGGATTTTTGACCGCTTTTATCGGGCGGATACGTCAAGAGCACGATCTGTGGAAGGAACGGGACTAGGTTTATCCATCGCTCAGTCCATTGTTGATATGCATCATGGGGTAATTAATGTAACAAGTCAAAAAGGAAAAGGTACAATTTTTACGGTGATCCTTCCGAAAATGTAAAGTAGTGTTCATCTTCCGTTCATATTCGTAAAGTAATCTAATTACTAAATGAACAAGGATGGTGAATGACATATATGAATAAATATAGTAACCTTTTATTAAAAGTAGCAGCAGTCTTTGGTTTAATTGGGGCAGTACTTGGAGGACATATGGCTGGCTCAGGATCTTATGCTGTTCGCCCCATTCACGCTCATATATTAGTGGTTGGCTGGCTGACATTATTTGCATGGGCCGTTTATTATCGAGTGTTTCAACCAAAAAATCGAATTTTAGCTGGCCTTCATGTATATTCAGCCGTCATCGGAGCTGTAGGATTAACAGGGGGCATGGCATTATATAATTTTAGACCTGGATTTCTTCCGGCTGCAGTTGAGACTGTGTTTTATATTGCCGGCGGCGCAATTCTTTTATTAAGTTTTGTATTTTTCTGCCTCCTTACGTTTACCCATGGGAAAAAAGAGGATTAAAACATAGGTTATAGGTATAAAGCTAGCATTCCATGAGATTGCTAGCTTCTTTGATTTTTATAGAAAAGGGAAAATTCACAATATTTCTAACAAAAAATGTTAAAATAGAATTACAAATAAGTTTTTGAAAAAGAGGAGAGTCTATTTTGAGCTTTGTTCGGTACAATATCAGTGCTAAGTTTTTCCTTTTCCTCATATTAGCTATATTGTTAATTCATGTGCCAATCCTCGGGAATTATGTAAAAGTAATTAATACACTAATCCACGAATCCGGTCATGCCTTGATTGCACTTTTGGGTGGCAATGTTGAAAGAATATCTTTATTTATGAATTCTGAAGGGGCAACATTCAGTAATCAGTCAACATGGATTGGCAGCTTTTTCACAAGTCTTGCCGGCTATACCTTTGCCTCTTTTATGGCTTTTCTTTCTTTCTTATTGATCAGGAAGAAAAAGGAAACGCTTTTAATTGATATTTTGCTAGGTTTTATTTTCCTAAATCTGATATTTTGGGTTCGCAACCCATACGGGATATTTTGGCTCTGTTCATTTGCGGTTTCTTTTCTTATCCTCCTCATAAAAGGAAGTCAATGTTTGAGGGATCGTTTATTACTTTTAATTGCGGCAATCCTGTTAGTGGATTCGGTTAAAAGTGCTTTTGAAATCTGTTATTTAAGTGTTTTACAGCCACAAGCAGCGGGAGATGCTGCTAATCTTGCCCAGTTAACAATAATTCCAGCACCAATTTGGGGAATTTTCTTCTTCTTGCAAGCACTGTTGTTTTGTTTCTTTGGATTAAGAAGAGGGTATTATAAACTAAGGGATTAATAGAATTATTTAGATTCCGGTCCAAAGCAACGGTCACCGATTCAAACCCAGATTACAAATTTTCTATAGTTAAAATAAGACTGCCCTCATGACCCATTCATGAGGACAGAATTCATAGTTCTCTATTTTTGAACAAAGGAGGAATTAATAGGACTTTACTTCATCGCCTGTTCATACTCCTCTGTAAGGGTGTCGATGATTTTTTGGACAGGGAGTATTTCTTTGATTTCATCTACCCTTGCACCGGCAAAAACCAAACCATTTTCAACATCGCCATTTACAGATGTTAGTAAAGAATCAAGTGTACAAAAACGGTAAGAACAATTTTTTAAACAATCATGACATTTGGCTATTTTCAATTTGTCTTGACCGCTTATCAAATTTGTAAAATTATTTTTAATCGCTCTTCCATGTAAGCCTACGGTGGTTTTAACTAAAATTAAATCTTCACGATCGGCATTGACATATTTTTGTTTAAATGCTAAAGGTGCATCACATTCATCACTTGCAACAAATCGAGTCCCCATTTGTACGCCAGAGGCCCCCAATGCAAGTGCTTTTGCAATATCGCCCCCTGTCATGATCCCTCCAGCTGCAATAACTGGGATGGATACCGCATCTACTACCTCTAGAAGGATATCGAACATCGGTCGATCAGTACCAAGATGACCTCCCGCTTCAAATCCTTCAACCACAACCGCAGATGCACCAAGCCGTTCCGAAATCCTGGCTAATTTAGCCGATGATACGATTGAGATGACAGGAATTCCTGCTTGTTTCCCCCATGAATACATGTCCCGCGATATTCCAGCACCAGATATGATAAAATCAACCTTTTCTTCTAAGGCTGCTTTCATTTTTTCAGCAAAGTCATTCATTGCGAATAGAACATTTACACCAATATATCCTACATTTTTGATACGTTCCTTAGCCTGTCTAATATGAGACCGCATTTCGTCAACTGAAATACCAGTTCCAGAAATAATACCAATCCCACCAGCATTTGCGACTGCTGAAGCTAGCTTGCTAAGAGAAATACCGACACCCATCCCGCCTTGCATAATCGGAACCTTAGGTATCATATGTCCTATTTTAAGTTGTGGAAAGTTCAATTTATAACCCCTTTTCTATTGATGTTATTAGGACCTTCTCATGCATTTTACCATTTAGACAAATGTTTGTATGTGATATTTGTTACCAGGTCATAAGTGCAGGTTTCATTAGTTAGTATAATTTCAAGTCGAAAAAGTCGATTTAATCTTTTATTTAGTTTATATTTAGCGAATAGAAACTAAATGAACTAATTTATACTGGGTTTGCTCTCTAAATCTGTATAAGAATATTTTTCAAAACCAAACTATACGTTATGGAAAGAAGATTGGATGGTGTCAAGGTATGGTAAAACTTTTTACAGATATGGATTTAGACGGTCTTGGCTGCGGATTGCTTGCCAAAATGGCATTCGGGGATAAGGCCAATGTATTCTATTGTTCATATCGAAATTTAAATCAACGAGTTGAAGCATTTATTAAAAATCCAGCTAACAATCAGGAGGAAATCTATATTACTGATTTAGCAGTTAATGAGTTGGTCGAGAAAAAACTCCAAGAGCGGTATAAGCAAGGAAGACATGTTCAAATGATTGATCATCATGTAACGGCTATGCATTTTAACGAATACAAGTGGGGAAGGGTAAAACCAGAGTTAGATAATGGTAAAAAGACTTGTGCCACCTCTTTATTTTATGATTACCTAATTGAGGAAGGAAAAATGAAACGAAATAATGCACTTGAGGAATTCATTGATTTGGTTCGTCAATATGATACGTGGGAATGGGATGAAAATAATAATGTAACAGCCAAGCGATTAAATGATTTGTTTTACATAATGAACAGAGAACAGTTTGAAGAGGAAATGCTAAAGCGGTTAACAGAAAATACCGATTCGTTTATGTTAACTGAGAAAGAGAATATGATACTGGATATAGAAGATAAAAAAATTAGTAGATATATTCATTCAAAGAGCAGACAGATGGTGCAAACCTTTGTGGATCATTATTGTGTAGGGGTTGTTCACGCAGAACAGTATTTATCGGAGCTGGGTAATGCATTAAATAATCTCTATCCCTATTTGGATATGATTGTTCTTTTGAATTTAAGCGGAAAAAAAATGGGGTTTCGAACAATTCATGATGAAGTGAATGTAGCCGAATTTGCGCAGAAGTATGGGGGCGGGGGACATCCGAAAGCTTCCGGAGCTGAATTAACAAGGGAAGGATTTGTAACATTTATTATGGAAGTTTTCGATTTAACCCCGCTTAAACCGGATGCAGATCGGAATGAATTTAATGTAAAGGAAAATGCCTTTGGAACGAGCTATCAAAACCATATAGGTGAATGTTCATTTATATTGCCGGCAAGCAACGGGGCATATGAGATTTTCCATAAAGGAGAGAAAATCGAACAACAATTTCCAACATTCTCGGAGGCAGAACGCTTTCTAAAAAGAAATTATTCTTCTTGGCTTCGTCACGACCAAGAATACTTGCAAAAGCTTTCAACCACATTAAGAATTTCAATAGAGGAATTAAAAGAAAATTATGATGAGATAATCAGTAACCATATGGTCGATATTATAAACGTATAAAAGAGCCTATCATCCTTACTTTTTTAATTTGTTTAATCCTAGGCAGCTACTTTATAAAAAAATATTACAAGCCATTGATTGAGCATTAAGGAATAAATTCGCCTGAATTTATTCCTTAAGCTTTTGTAATTCCAGATTGGCGACTTTTCTGTCTCAATATGGTAATATTATACTAAGATCTTCCATCCATTAAGAAAAGGATTCTTTTCCTTTTACAAAGGAATTATGTCTGCGTCCTCTGAGACTGCAAACCATTTTTTCTTAATGGAGTATGGAAGGTTTCATTTTTTATTTAGGAGGAGTTTGTGATGAATCAATTAATGAAGTTTTGCAGGAAGTTTGACCCTAGCTTGGAGGTAACTTACTATGAACCATAGTAACCTTTCAGGAGAATTTTATTTGCAGCAATTAGTTTACATTGATGAAAATATTAAAGATTTAACAAATCTTTATTTATCTTCAACGCCAATCCAAGAAAGAATAAAACACTTTTTTAACTTGTATGTCTTAGAGGTAGAAGAGTTATTGTCAAAAAACAGCAGAAAAGGTTTCATTTCAAAATTTCCAAAAGTCCTTATCGGTACAAAAGTAACGGTACTCTACGACGAGGACGATGAAACAGAAGACTTTGTGATCTGTCTTCCAGACCAATCGGACCCGGATAGAGGCTTCATATCCTTTTTATCACCGGTCGGCAGACAGCTGCTTCTAAGGAAACTCGGTGAACAGCTTTCGCTTAAAATTCCTACAGGGGATCTCCAATTAACTATCAAAGAAATTTCATTTGTTGGGGATCCATTTGACATGGAAGAACAATATAAAGAAGCTTAATTGTCTATTTTACTGAAAGCGTTTTTAATTGAACAATTAAGATGACCGACTGTAAAATTACGGTCGGTCATTATTTTGGTTTCCAACGGTAATGAAAGTCAAAAACCAAATATAGAACTTACGAATCTCTTCTTTTTCTTTTTATCCTTGCTTTGATCAAATACGATTGGTTTTTCAATTTGTACTGGTAAGGTCAGATTGTTTAACTGGTTTTGAAGTAGATTGACATGTTGCGTTAAATCTTTTACATGATCTTGAAGCTCTTCAATTTCACGGCGGTGTTGCAGGAGTTGATACGAAGCAACTGAATCTGCTTTGGCATTCAAACTAATTTCTAATTCACTTATTTTTGTGGATAGTTTTTCAATTGCTTTTTCATTATCATTTGCTTTAACAGAACCTTTTCGTACCCTTTTTTGCTCATTTACTGAGGTAATTTCATGCAGTAGTGTTCCTTTTTGAAGCTGTTCATGAATTTCTTTTAAAAGATTAATGTCATCACTGCAAAAATAATAATGCCCACGCTCATTTTTTTCCATTGGAAGCCCGAGCTGCTTCACCCAGCGCTGAATCGTACTAGCAGATACTCCTAACAATTTTGCTACTTCACTTGTATTCATATCGAATCCTCCTAATGATAAAATTACCTTAAACCATGAGTGACGATCTATTACGTAGTAATCACAAGAAGCAAAGTAGCTTTAATCACTGAAACTTCCTAATTAAGACCAAAATTTCCACCATTTCTTTTCCTTTGCCGCTGCTACATCCCGAAAACTGGTTAGCATTTGTTGGAATACTAATTCTCTTTGTGTAACCTCGTGACGGTATTGATTACGTTCTTCCACAAGGAATTCACGATCTTTTGTTAACGTTTCTGATAGACTGGAAATTTCATTATTTGTTACATCTACAGAATTTGATAACTCTTCAGAGATCTTGGATAGTTGCCTAGAGAGTGAAAAGATCTCTTCAGAGGTCTCTAGAGAAAGGTTCGTAATATTTTTGGCAAGGTACTTCAAGGAGTCAGTTGTGACTTCTGAAGCTTTTTCAAATGTCTTTGATAAATCTTCGATCTCTGCTTTTGTGTTCTCTGTTGATTTATAAATTGAGTCTGAAATTGATTTCACAGTATAATAAGTGCCTTTTGTTATTTCTTTTTTCACTTCTTCTAAAACTTCTTTACGAACGACACTACGGATTTCATCCTTAACCTCATTTAAAAACGTTTTCTTATAGGTTTCCATAGCCTCGAAAAATAGCTCTGTATCTTTAAAGGTGCTTTGTTCAACAGGAATTGGTGTAATCGTTTCTTCAGAGATGATTTTTAATGAGACTTCGGGTATAGGGAGAATTTCTTCAATTTCAAGCTCAGGCCTTTTTTGCATCCATTGCCGAATCATTTCCTTTGTTTCATTTTTTTCGGCTAAATATTTAATTTCTAACAAAAGGTCAATCTCCAAATCAGTAAAAAGTCTTGCACCTTGTTTTGAGCGGGGAATATCAAGAAAATCAACAAAATCTTTTTCCCACTGGCGTACCATTCCTGGTGCAACATTTATTTTTTTAGAAACTTCTTTTAAGGTATAGGTCTTCAATTACCATCATTCCTTTCTATGGTCTCTAGGAAATAATTTTTCTTTGAATAGTTATTCACCATTCGGTATCTGTTTTTCCTGCTGCTTGACAAAAGCTATCAAAACAAGACTGAAATCACGAAATAACAACATATTCTTGCAAAAATAGTGTTCTTCACAAAAAAAAGTGCAGTGGAATTAATTCTGCACTTAAAAAAACCATATCTTTCTTGTCTCATTCGACTAAACCAAGCATTTTCAAACCATTATAGATTCCAGAATCCGTAACTTCAGTTGTTTTATACTTGACATATTGGAAAATATCAGGATGCCCGTTCCCCATGGCAAAACTCTCGCCAGCAATTTGCAGCATTTCTTTATCATTCATCCCATCGCCAAAGGCAATTGAGCTTTCTCTAGGAATGCCAAGACGTTTGAAAACCATTTGAATCCCATAACCTTTATTTACTTTATCCCTGATTACATCATAGCAATGACGCATTCCGTCGACATTGACTTGGGATAAATGGATGCTATCCTCTTTTTCGTACAGCGCTACGTCATCTTTTTTCAAATTAACTAAAGTCATCCCGAGGACATCGTTATTGAATGATGGAGAATAAGATTCATTTTTATATAAGTGGAACATTTTAATAAATTCACACATTACAGGGGAATCAATATTTGTAAAGACGTTCTTATTATTGGTATAAAGGACGACGTCATGGTGGTGCTCGGACGCGATCTTCATGAAATGTTCAACCAGCATAGGATCCATTGGTTCTTGAAAAATGTCTTCCCCTTGGTATATAGCGTATGCTCCGTTATAGCCAATAAATGATCGAATGTTCAATTCCTTTGCTAATTCATCAATTTCATGGAGTGGTCTTCCAGTTGCTAAGAAGACCTCCAATCCATTTGCCTGAACCTGAGAAATAGCCGCTTCTGTTGATTCCTCAATCGTATCATCAGGTGTCAATAAGGTTCCGTCAATATCTAAAAATAATACTTTGTAATCAATCATTGTGTAGCTCCTTCTTCAATAGATATGAATAGTTTACCACTTTGATAAAAATGAAGTCATCTAAAACTCTTATAAAGTACATTTTACATAGGTAAAAAAGTAAAAAATCACTGCCTAAACAAAGTTGTTAAATTCACTGATGGTGGTAATAGAAAAAAGTAATAGAGGGACAATAATAGGAACGACCCTATAATGAAAACAAGCGAGGAATTTTATGAAAAGGATATCATTAATAATCCTAGGTGTTCTACTATTAGGACTTCCAGAAAAAGCAGCAGCAGTGCAAAAAATTCCAATCTTAATTTATCACTCTATTGCAGAATATAATGGACATGGTTCCAAGGAGTTATATGTATCGCCAGAAAATTTTGAGAAACAAATGAGTTATTTAAGAGACCAAGGTTATACATTATTAACGTTTGAACGTTGGCGGGATAGTTTGAAAGTAAAAAAACCGATTTTTATTACCTTTGATGATGGCTACAAAAATAATCTTAACGCTTTTGCCATTTTTCAAAAGCTTTCAACAATGCAATTTAAGCCAACAGGAACCATATTTGTCATATCGGACTTTATAGGCCGTTCAAATCGTCTTTCGATTTCGGATTTAAAACGGATGTCAGACTCTGGTTTAATCTCGATTCAATCACATACGGCGACACATCCGGATTTAACGAAAGTGGAAGATCTAAAATACGAACTAAAAGTATCCAAAGAAAAAATACAGCAAATAACAGGCAAACCGGTAATTGCACTTGCCTATCCATATGGAAACACGAATGAGCAAGTGGTGGCGGAAACGAAGAAGTATTATTTGTTCGGCCTTACAACTACTCCAGGACCTTATTCACAAACTGGTATAAAAAATGAGCTATATTTGCTCCCTCGAACCTATATTAAATATTCAACAACCATTGAGGAGTTTGCAAAAATAGTGAAGATAGAATAATGGATGACGGCTACCTGTCCAAGTAAAGGGTTCCGTTTTCGAGTGCATAAGTATAAAATGACACATAAAATAGTGTGAGAAGTGACTCACGCTATTTTTCTTTTAAACATCCTGCATATCTGTCCCAATAAGCCTCGGATTCGGACAAGACAAGGCAACTTCCTGCTAATCCTGTCCGAATAAGCCTTAAATTCGGTGGATCAACAAGCAAATCCACATAATGACCAGTTGCCATTTTCGTTTTTTCTTATTGCAGATCGGATGCTTTAGTTGAAATAAGGAGAAACCTTAATTTGATTGTCATATAGTCCATATGATTTTTAAAATTGGCGTGGTATGACTGAAAGCAATTTTACACGCTATTTTCTATGTCATTTAACTGTTTTACACTTATAAACGGAACTCTTTACTGTCCAAGGAAATCGTTTTTTTCGAGTATAATCATTCGTTATATAAATATTTCAGTTCGATGATAAAAATCTGTAAACTGGGCGCAACCTCCATGTAATTTAACATCGCTATAATAGTGTAAATAAGATCTTGACTCTAGTAGGGCGGTGTTTTTATGGAAGAAACAAAAGTAAAATCGTATTTACAGAAATCATTAGATGAGTGGAAGGAGGATATTTCATTAGTTTTGGCTGAAATTGCTAAAGAATACGATGAAGTAGCACAGGAATTAAAAGTGTACTCCTATAAATATGGAATTACAAAGCAGGTGATTCAATCGACTGTAAACGAGGAGATTATTGAAAAAATTCGTGAAATGTACCATAAACCATTTGAAGAAACCTATAACCAACTTAAGGAATACATAAAAGATCTCGAGGAAAAAAGAAGAGTTTTTCAAATGTTTATTCAAAAGATTGAAGAAGTGACAAAAAAAGAATCGGCTCGGATTACCACTTACTAGGAATTATTTACTATTGAAATATGTAAAAGATACCCAATCGTTTTTCAGCGATTGGGTTATTTTTTTAATAACAACAGATGAAACAGCACTATTATATCCTGCATATATTGATTAACAGAACTAAACTCTAAGGTGTGAAACAAATGATCACTGCCACTATTGGAAATAAGACTTTTCGAATCCCTGATAACCTCGAGGAATATTTTCAAACATTTCGCTCACATGTGATTGGGATGAATCAAGAATTTGATTCTCCCTTTGGGAAGAAAAAAATTATCTATGCGGACTGGACGGCAAGCGGGCGGTTATATAGGCCCATTGAACAAAAAATATCTGAGGTTTTCGGGCCATTTATGGCCAATACACATACAGAATCAAATATTACAAGTTTAATGATGACGGGAATATACAAACAATCGAAGACCATTATTAAGGAACATGTTAATGCGGATCAGTATGATGCCGTGATCCTAGATGGCTTTGGGATGACGTCTATAATAAATAAACTGCAGCGAATGCTCGGAATCCGAGTACCTGAACAATGGAAAGGAAGTCTTCAACTTTCTGAACAGGACCGACCGGTAATTTTTTTAACACATATGGAACATCATTCGAATCAAACATCCTGGCTCGAGACGCTTGGAGATGTCGTAATCATAAATCCTGATAAGGATGGTAAGGTGGATATTCTTCATCTTGAACAGCTGCTTTATTTTTATAAGGACCGCCGTTTGAAAATTGGATCCTTCACAGCATGTTCAAATGTAACCGGGATTCAAACTCCCATTCATCAACTCGCTAGACTCATGCATCAACACGGAGGATTCTGTTTTGTTGATTTTGCTGCATCAGCTCCATATGTAAAAATTAACATGCATCCGGAAGATCCACTAGAAAAACTAGATGCGGTCTTTTTCTCACCACATAAGTTTTTAGGGGGCCCGGGAACCAGTGGAGTATTAGTCTTTGATTCAAGACTATATTCGAACAAGATTCCTGACCATCCAGGTGGCGGGACAGTAACCTGGACAAATCCTTGGGGCGAGCACCAATATTTTGCAGACATTGAGCTGCGAGAAGATGGAGGGACACCAGGAATTCTACAAGCCATTCGCACTGCCCTTTGCATAAATTTGAAAAACCAAATGGGTGTTGAAAATATAATGAAAAGAGAGAAAGAACAGCTTAAACTGTTACTCTCAAACTTAGAGGATATTTCCGATGTTCATATATTAAATGGGCATATAAAGGACCGTCTTGGGATTGTTTCGTTTTATACCGACTTCATTCATTATAATTTAATCGTTCGTTTACTAAATGACCGATATGGGATTCAAGTCAGAGGGGGGTGTTCCTGCGCGGGAACGTATGGCCATTATCTTTTCCAAATTGATAAAGAAGCCTCCAAAAAAATTACAGAAAAAATTAACCATGGAGATATGTCCGATAAACCGGGATGGGTACGCTTCTCGGTGCACCCAATTATGACAAATGAGGAAATCCTTTTGTTTGTAAGAGCAGTGAAAGACATAATTAATAACATAGAAGATTGGAAAAAAGATTACGTATATGATGCTACGAGTAATGA
>NZ_JBALPG010000003.1:19738-26377 GCF_036965245.1 Neobacillus drentensis | reverse complement strand
GTATCATATAAACCTCCAAGCGTAACTAACACATACTAGTAACAGAATTTACAAATATTTAATATTTCCATATTATCTATTTACAAAATCTATCAATATCCAGTATTCTTCTACATTATATCCCATTGGAAAAGACGTTGGAACACTTTATTTTGCCGATATTTGTATAATTGTAGAATTATGTATTTCTATTTTTTCCTGTATTATTGGTAATATAACTTTTACGTTTGTTCCTTTTCCAATGACACTTTCTATTTTTAACTCGCCATTGTGATCTTTGATGATTTGGTTAGTGACCATTAACCCAAGACCTGTTCCATCCTTTTTCGTCGTAAAAAATGGTTCTCCAAGATTTAGGATATTTTCATCAGCAATCCCGCAGCCTTCATCCTGAATAGAAATATACATTTTATGACTCTCTACAGCTTTAACATGTACCTGCATCATTCCCCCTTCAGGCATGGATTCAATAGCATTTTTGATCAAATTAAGAAAAACCTGTTTTAGTTGTTTAACATCACAATTCAAAGGGGGTAATGGCTCTACCATTGTAGTCTCTACGGTTATTCCCTGTCTTTCTGCCTGCTGCTGGGTAATCGATAAGGTATAGGCAATAACTTCTTCAATACTTGTTTTTTCAAATTTCAATTCTCTAGGTTTACCGATGTACATCAAATCATTAACAATTGAATTAATTCGGTCGATTTCCTGTATCATAATCGGATAATAGTTATTTGAATTTGGATTCCTTTCCTGTTGTAGCTGTGTAAACCCTTTTAATGAAGAAAGTGGATTACGAATTTCATGGCCAATCGCAGCAGCCATTTGTCCAATGACAGCGAGCTTTTCTTTTTGGCGAAGCTCTTCATGAACATATGTTAAGGAATTAATATATGAATAAAATCTAATTAAAACAATAAATGCGATTGCAGCTATGATTAGAGTTGTTAATATTGGTGGCAATACATTGAGATCTTTCAGGACTACTCCTAACAAAATATACTTTCCAATAATACCAACAGAGGCGCTCCAAAAGTACTTTTTATTCACAAAAATTGGAGAAAAAAATATAAATAAAACGTCCACAATATTTCCCATCGCAAAGGTTAATGAAGTTCCAAAATATATCATGAGAGCATTAATAATATCAGTAATTATATAGCTTAGTAGGATAATGTACTTTACAAGATAAGGGTTACCTTTTTTAATAATGTAGATAGATAATGGCAAAAAGCAGAGAATGATAATATAAAGCCATAACCCTAACCCATCATCAGGAATCCCGACTTTTCCATAATTCGTGAATTTATGCAATAAATAATAATAAAAAAGATCATAACCTAAAAAAAAGATATAAAACAACCACAAAAAAAGCTTAATCGCCTTTTTCTCTTCGTAGATTAATTTAGGACTATTACTGCTTTCCTCCATATAAGTAGCTCCTTGGTCTAGTTCTATGAACGAATGGAAATATAATAAAATTTTCCTCTCCTACCATCTTACCATCTTTTTACGAAAAAAATGACAATAAAAAAGAAAAAACTCCGATTTTCGACAGATTTCGATAAAATCCACTAAAAAAAGGGCTTGCTTTTGGCAAGTCCTTATCATTTTATTATTCTATTTTACCCATTTATGTTTAATAGAATTATTTAACTTACTTTTTTCATCTGCTCCACTGAGGTATTCAAGGTTGAATGCTTGTGTCCATAACTAAAGTAAACAATCAATCCAATTACGAGCCAAACACCAAAACTGATCCAAGATATTGCCGGCAACTGAAGGGCTAAATACCCACAGAATAAGAAGGCTAGAATTGGGATATATGGTACAAACGGTACCCGGAAGCCTGATTTTGGTGCTAGTTTGTTTTTTCGAAGATACAAAATCCCCACTGCCACTGTCATGAAAGCAAATAATGTTCCGATGTTTACTAACTCTGCAAGCCTGCCTAATGGCACTAAACCGGCAAAGATTGAAACCAATAAGCAAGTAATCCATGAATTGACCATTGGCGTTTGCTTCTTTTTATCTACCTTAGAAAATACCTTTGGCAGTAATCCATCACGGCTGAGGGCATAGAATAAACGAGTTTGTCCATAAAGCATAACAAGTAGTACTGTGGTAATACCAACAATGGCACCAAGAGAGATGAAACCGGCAGCCCAATCCTGGTGAATATAGTTAAGTGCAAAAGCAACTGGGTTTTTCACATCAAGCTGTTGATAAGGTACAATTCCTGTTAAAATTGCCGAAACAACAATATATAAAACCGTACAAACAAGAAGTGAAGCAATAATCCCGATTGGCATATTTTTCTGCGGGTTTCTCACTTCCTCAGCAGCCGTAGATACGGCATCAAAGCCAATGTAGGCAAAGAATACGGTAGCAGCACCTGCCGTTACACCTGAGAAACCAAATGGCATAAATGGGGTCCAGTTAGATGGCTTCACATACCAAACACCGACACCGATAAATAATAGAACAACTGCTAACTTTATAATGACCATTATTGTGTTAAAACGGGCTGATTTTTTTACGCCCTGAGTTAATAACAAGGTGATAATCAAAACAATTAAAATAGCCGGAACATCGATAAACGTCCCATTCACCGGATCATAAGCACTTGTTAAGGCTTTAGGAAAATGAATACCAAATCCCCCGAGCAAACCTTGGAAATAGCCTGACCAACCACTGGCGACAGCGGATGAAGCGAGTCCGTATTCAAGGATTAAATCCCACCCCAATATCCAAGCAATTAACTCGCCAAAGGTTGCATAGCTATACGTATAAGCACTTCCCGATACTGGAACCGTAGAAGCAAACTCTGCATAACAAAGGGCTGCAAAAACGCAGGCTAATCCAGATAAAATAAATGATAGAATAAGTGCGGGTCCTGCATGTTCTGCAGCAGCTACTCCTGTCAGTACGAATATCCCGGTTCCGATGATTGCCCCAATACCGAGCATGGATAAATCAAAGGCTCCTAAATCCTTTTTTAAAGTTACTTCTTTTTGTCCGGCCTCTTGAATTAATGACTGAATCGATTTCTTCCTAAATAAGTTCATAGAGTACCCCCTGAGTTTAATATCAAAATGTTCAGAAAATAGAGACTATAAAATCTATATCGAAATAATATAATCATTTTCGAAAAAAAGCAATATATTTTTAAAAATTTTAATATTTTAAAATTATTTCCAACGAAGAAATTTCCATATTTAAAAGATATTTACCTTTTTATCAAAGGAAGTTCCTCTTTCTCTGGTATCGTTAAAATATTATTTTAAGAATATAATTTCGATATTCGAAGTTATTATTAAGCGCAACTATTTATCGATAGACAGCAGTTTATTCAAGCATTCCTGCTGCTTCTTATTCGTAATTAATTTATTCCTTTTAATGAATTACAAGTGGGACTAAATAAAAAATCCTAACAACTATTGACAAAACAAACCAATTAATGTAATATTATTATTTGTGCTTCACATAAAAGTAACTTGTAATAGATGAGATAACGCAATGTAAGAATTTTTTTCTGGCATTCTGCTTATGTTTTAAAATAAAAACTTATTCACACTGGATCGGCTTCGGAGCCGTTAGGATGTAAGAGAGGTAGGGCTTACGTCGTTTAGGTATAAAACCATCAAGTGGGAGAATAACCGCGGCAAACTTGTTTTTATGAACAATTACAATAAAGTAAAATTTTTACCTTGCGATGGCTGAAAAACAACACAACCATACACAAGTTACGATATGGATTCTTAATGAATCCAAAGCAAAGAAGGCAGAGGGATATTTCATTCCTCTGCCTTCGCCCATTTCACCATGTTTAGAGCTGAAATTTTTAAAAATAATGTTTTTTATTTTTCGATAACAATCGCTTGTTTACCCATTTGATCCCATGCCTTAATAAAGTTCTCGCGGTTTAATTTTTTGTTTTTCTCTCCATATGGATCATTTACATAGATATAGTTTTCATCATAGCCGGTAATCACGACACTATGCTCACTAAAGGTAATATCTATTTTTCCCTGCGGAGTATCCCACGTTTGAAAATTCGAGACTGGTGAAAAGTTATTGGTTGTAATTATCCACACCGGTAGCCCTTGCCCCACCTTTTTTAGCAAATCATTAAAGGAACTATTCGTTAAATTAACTGCTCTATCTCCCGTATATTTCTGAGCTAGTTCAAATACAGGTTTATTGTAAACTGCTAATCCAGGACCATTTTCCATATCTCCGACAAATCCAACATTTGGATTTCCCTTTTTTCCATTTTGATAGGTTAAAGGGACTGTTTTTATATTTTTAGCCAACTCGTTTTTTGTCACTTTTATCCCATGATAGTTAAGAACCATCGCCAAGCTCGTTACCTCACAGCCATTGTAAAGTTTAGGTTGATCCATTTGATTAAATAATGGCACATCCAGCAGCATACTATCTGGAAAAATTGGCTCTTTACTATTTTTTGTATCTTTCCTTAAAGGGTCCCCTTCACCCTTAAGGAAGTCTTTACTTGTATTTTGTAGTTTAGTGTCTAATTGAGACACAACCTTACTTGTCTTAGATTGTACTGCTTCCTTCACTTGAACGACAGTCTCCCAGTTAAACTTGCCTGGTGATATTGTTTTTAGACCAATTAATAATATCAATAGCATAATATTGATAAGCACCATTTTTTTCATAGATATGTATACCAATCCTTGTAAAAAAATTTGTAGGGATACACAGTTAAGTTATTAATATCGTATTATATAACCATATCAAATAGTATTAAAGCGATAAAGGAAAATTATCACAAGTTAATAAAAATCCCCTTATAGTGTTTAACTAAAAGGGGTTCTTTATCCGTATTTTATATTGATTAATTTTTCGAATCACTCGATTGATTACTTCTGAAAAGACTAGCCCGAATGCAATGGCTCCTGCAAGCATGAACACTTTGGCTGCTAATCCTAATGCAGCATTGTAGTCATTTTCCACAAAGTTCCGCATGGCATCATAGGCCAGACCACCTGGGACCAGCGGAATAATTCCTGCGACACTAAAAATAATGACGGGCGTTTTATAAAACTTTGCCAATTCCTGACTTAAGACGGAAATAAAAATGGTAGCAATCAGAGTTGCGAAAATGGCATCGTTAAAATATCCTTCAAGAAGATAATAAATCAACCACCCCCCCATTCCAATCAGTCCACATTTCACTAATGTTTCTTTTGGCGCATTAAAAATGATTCCAAACGCACCCGTAGCAATAAAGCTTGTTATTAACTGGGCAAAAATCTCCACCCTACATCCGCCTCACCTTCATAAAAAACCAATATGGCATTCCATGCACCACTTACCATGGAAATCAATTCAGAGTACTAGCACTAGTCACCTAATAAAGGCGGTGTGAGCAGAGCTAGGCTTCACTTCATCCATTGCCCAAAATTGTATATCAAGCGCTAAACTTGCGTTGCTCTTCACTTTTTCATAAAAACGATAATACGACGGCAATTCCCGTACCAATGGCGAAGGCCGTCAGAAATGCTTCCGCTCCTTTGGACAAACCTGAAACCAAATGCCCGGCCATTAAATCTCTAATTGCATTGGTCACCAAAAGGCCTGGTACCAGGGTCATAACCGAACCAATAATAATTTTATCTAATTGATGACCGATACCTATTTTTACGAACAAAAAAGAAAGTAAACCAATCACAAAGGATGCCAAAAACTCTGAGAAAAATTTGATGGGGACAAATCGGTGGAAGCGAACGAAGCTATAAAAACCTGCTCCACCTGATATCATAGCCGGGATAAAATCATTCCAGCCACCCTTAAACATAATCATGAAGCAACCGCTGGCTAATGAGGCAGCAGCTACTTGAATCCGAAAGGGAAACGTAACGTCCAGAGAATCAATTTCCTTTAACTGCACCAAGGCTTCCTTCAGATTAACTTCCCCACTGCTAATACTTCTAGATATACTATTCACCATGGCGACCTTCTTCAGGTCTGTGGAACGCTCTGATATTCGTATAAGCTTGGTCCTTGTTGGCTCCAAACTTTCTGCTGAAAAAATAATACCTGTTGGGGTTACATAACTATGCGTTTTTTCAATACCGAAAGAGGCGGCAATCCGCATCATTGTATCTTCAACCCGGTACGTTTCCCCACCGCTTTGCAGCATGATTTTCCCAGCAAGCAGGCAGACCTCCATAATATCGTATGTATTTTCTACTTGTTTTTCCATCTATCACTCACCACATGTTTCTACATTTGTTTTTTAGTTTAAATCAAAACAACCTTATGAAGCAATTTTTATTTTTATTAAAATAACAATCCGCCTTCAAAATTGAAGGCTTCCGTTTTTAGGTGCAAAACAGTTAAATGACATAGAATTTGGTGTGTAAAACTGCTTTCAGTTTATCACTCCATTTTTAATATTCCAATGGACTAAATGATAATCAAATTAGGTTTCTCCTTATTCACCTAAAGCACCCGATCTTGCAATAAGAAAAAACCACCGATAATGGCAGCTGATCATTATGTGGATTTGCCTGTTGATAGTCCGAATGCGAGGCCTTTTCTGACAGGATTAGCTGGAAATTGCCTTTGGTAGTCTGAATCCATGGCTTATTCGGACAGGATAAGCAG
>NZ_JBALPG010000003.1:0-19566 GCF_036965245.1 Neobacillus drentensis | reverse complement strand
CCTTGTCTTGTCCGAATGCATGGCTTATTCGGACAGGATTAGCTGGAAATTGCCTTGTCTTGTCCGAATCCGAGGCATATTTCAGAAATTGCCTTTGTTAGTCCGAATGAAAGGCTTATTCATACAAGACAAAGAAAAATAGCGTGAGTCAATTCTCACGCTATTTTATATTTCATTTAATACCTATGCACCCGAAAACGGAACACTTTATTTCAAAATGCAGACTGTTTTCCATTTCATTGATCCCAAATTTTTATTAATATGAGATTAATAACCGTAACCAATCCATATATAACGGCCAGTTTTTGTTTTTCGATAAAAAACAGGGCAATTGCTGGTAATCCAAAAATGATGATTTCCAATAAAAGAAAGGGGAATCCGGTTAATAAATACGTTGCCTTTGGCGCTCCAAACAATCCCCATGTTACCGCTGCTAGTAAGGGTGTCCCGAATCCTACTATGATTTTCATAATGGTACCCTGAGATACTTGAAATCCCCAATATCCCAAAATAATGAGTGCGATGATTTCTAACAAAAATCGCACTCCTAGATTCAATACCTTGATTCCTTCCATTGATTCCCCACCCCATTAGATAACTGACTATTAATTTTTATATATTTACTCTGCTGAACAAGTATATCGGGTTGATTTTTTGCCTGCCGTCCGATTTCTCTTTAGATATCTTTCTGTAAAAGATAAATTAATAATCATCGAAGCGATTACTGCAAGAGGAAAACCAATGGCAAACCCAAGATGGAAAAGAAATACCAACATTGGCATTAGAAGACGGAATGTAACGAAGACAAGTGTAACTGCATAGCTGCGAAGCATCCATTCTTGGTGGCTTTGGATATTTCTCTCACGAATCCGTTTAAGTCCTATGAATGTCGTCACCATCCAAACAATATCCAGTATGAGAAATCCAATTGTTCCACCAATTCCACCAGTTGCATAAAACGCAAGGCAGATTCCTGCAGGAACACTTAGAAAAATGGATGAAACATAGATTTTCCCAATAGTACGATGTACTTTTATATTTTTACGACTTACCTTTAAAAATTGTAAAGGCCCAAGGATTAAAGCTATTGCTCCAGTTGATATATGGAAGAAGAATAAGATTTTCCATGTTTGATAATGAAAGGATGGATTCTCTAACTTCCCTGAAACCATAGCAGCTTTTTTGGGGTCGTTAAGACCATAGGTTATTAAGATATATACGATGAACCCCGTAATGACAAGATAACTGAGCCAAACTGTCCAATTAATTTTACGTTTCCCCATTAATTTCTCCCCCCTAATTGTTTCAACCCCTTATGTTAATCCCTTAATCATCGCATCTACCTGAAAAGTGACAAATCCTTCTTTTTCATGCCAGCTAAAGTCTGGAAAGGTTATTAAAAGACTTGTTATGCCGTGAAGTGATGCCCATAATGACTGTGAAACCAGTTGAGCATCATTCTTCTTTAATGCCCCTGTACTCATAGCTTTAGCTACAATCTCGGTTAATAGAAGAAAACCTCTTATCCTATCATCCTCTTCTGTCATGACCCTTTGAAGCTGATGGAGGTTCTCAATGAAAATTAACCGGTAATAATCGGGATGCTTAAATCCGAATTCGATATAAGCATATAATGATGCCTTCAATCTTTCCAATGCATCCTGTGAATCACTTTTAGCTACTCCTTCCTTTAAGCTTGATAGAAAGATGGAATAGCCCTGCCTTAATATTTGAATCAATATTTCTTCTTTGTTTGCAAAATAATTGTAAATGGCTGTAGGGGAATAATCGATTTGCTTTGCTATTTTTCTCATTGAAACATTTGCATACCCATCAGATAGAAACAACCCAACCGCTGCTTCAATAATTTCTAGCCTCATCTCCTCAATCTCACGTTTTCGTCTTTCTTTCGTACTCATATACTGTTTCACGCTCCAAGCTAGAATCATTGTTAGAACTTATGTTTACACAGTTATTTTAATTAACACCGTTAACTTATATTACAGTGTTAATTATACAACTTATGTAAATTTTGTAAATAGTTTTTTTATTTAAACGTGTTTAAATGAAAGGGACATTTTCTTATGACAACTGTTTTTCATAATCTATTTAATTTCGCATCAATCGTTTCTACACAGGGACAGAAATTAGTACTTAGGTTAAATTTGCACTATTCCTAATTCGAGTGTAAAAAAGTATATTTATTATTAGCATTACAGAAAGTTCTGTAACCATCTTCTTTATATACGCGAGTTGAAATACGAAACCAGATCAATTTTTAAAATAAAAAGGGCAGCCAAAACCATTAAGATTTGGTTACCCTTTTTCTACTGTTTTTTTAATTTTGTACTCGAAAACAGAACCCGTTAGATTTGCCCCGCTTTTTTATTTTTGAATTTTGTTTTGCCGTTTGCTAAAGTCACAATCTTGATAATAGCTATTCTTGACTAATATATTTGGTCCAAGGCAAGAAACAGCCGGGCAATGGCAGCTTAATTCTTTTGCTAGAGACGATGTTTGCCAAGATGCATAGGCATCTACCAGCCTCGTTGTTTGGATGTTTCCAAGCGGTGGTGTATCACCAAAATCGGTGACAATAATGTCGCCGTTAAATATATTTACATTCAAGCGGGAACGGCCATCAGGATCGTTTCTGACGGTAACATTCTTACTCCTATACAACCTTTTTAAAAGTTCCAATTCCTCTTGGTTACTGCTGCAAGCATAAAACGGCAGCGTCCCAAACAGCATCCATACATTTTCATCCCTGATATCTAGTAAGTGATGGATAGCCTTTCTTATTTCCTCCAACGACAAAGTTTCCAGATTACTAGCAAAATCGCTAGGGTACATCGGGTGAACCTCATGTCTCTGGCAAAGCATTTCATTGACAATTTGATGGTGAATTTTTGCTAAATGAGGCAATGTCCGTTTGTTTAACATCGTTTCAGCCGAAACCATTACTCCTGCTTTAACAAGCGCGCGGCTATTTTCTATCATTCTCGTAAAGTATTTTTCTCGTTGTTCATAATCAGGCTGACGCTCCATCCTCGCAAAACCGCCCTCAACAAAGTCATCTACTGTTCCCCAGTTATGTGAAATATGTAATACATCTAAGTAAGGAATGATTAATTCATACCTAGCTAAATCAAGTGTTAAATTCGAGTTTATTTGTGTCCGAACGCCACGGTCATGTGCATATTTTAATAACGGTACGACATAATTCTTTACAGAGGATAATGATAACATTGGTTCTCCGCCAGTGATACTTAAGGAACGGAGCGCCGGGATTTCTTCCAGCCTTTGTAACAATACATCAAGAGGAAGCGCCGCTGGATCCTTTGTCTGCAGTGTATATCCTACTGCACAATGCTCACAGCGCATATTACAAAGAGTTGTCGTAGTAAATTCAACGTTCGTTAGCTCAGGCTTTCCATATTCCTCGATATCTAAATAAGCCTCCCACGGATCATATATCGGTGTAATTTTTTTCATTTTCAGCATAATAAACTCCTTAAAAATCAGTCTTTACAAAACTTTTTTTATTATAGCTGATTTATGGACAAATGTGCTAATTTCTACTGTTACAACATTCTATGATTCCCAAAATACGTTTATTCAAAGGATAAAGGTTAGTGCTAATGTGGAAAATTTACCCCATCTATACATATCTCACCTTTTTTCGTTTAAAATTAAACAGGTATAACGATAAATGGGATGGTGATATGACACATGGAAATTCAGGCTTTAGGTGAAGCTGAAAAACTAGCCTTAAAAAAGGTGAAAATATTTCGGCAAAGTGTTCTCCGCTATATTTTACGTTCAATGCTTGCCAGTATGTTTATTGGTTTTGGCGTCATAGTTGCATTCAAAACTGGGAATTACTTTTATCTTGATCATTCCCCTTTCGCCTATCCGATGGCTGCGCTCACCTTTGGAGCGGCCATCATTTTAATTGCCTACGGCGGCGGAGATTTGTTTACAGGAAATACGTTCTATTACACGTATGCTGCGCTTCGTAAGAAAATGACCTGGACAGACGTTGGGAAGCTATGGGTTTGCAGTTATGGAGGAAACATTTTAGGGGCAGCTGTATTTGCCTTTATCATTTTTACAACAGGACTTTATACCGAGACGTCAGTCAATGGGTTTTTACTCCATGTCGTGGAGATTAAAATGCAGGTGCCGACGACGGAGTTATTTTTCCGTGCCATCCTTTGTAATTGGCTAGTCTGCATGGCCTTCTTTCTTCCAATGGGGTTAAAAGGGGATGGGCCGAAAATGTTTGCGATGATGCTGTTTGTGTTTTGTTTCTTTATTTCCGGCTATGAACATAGCATCGCCAATATGTGTACGTTTGCCATTGCATTAGTCCTAAATCACCCTGGGACAATTTCATGGGGCGGCGTGATCCATAATTTAGTACCGGTTACAATTGGTAACTTGATTGGAGGATCTGTTTTTATGGCGATGATGTACTATTACGCTAATAAACCGTTTTTAGATGAATATGAAAAAGAACAGGGCAGATAGTCCTGTTCTTTTTATCGACAAATTACCTGGGAAATAACAACAATTAAAGAGAGATATCGACAACGATATGAATATTCTAAAAATAATATCAATTTTAATTTCCCTTGTAGATGGCTGACACCAAGAGAAATTCCCCAATGACAGTCTTTATTCATTTAAAATCCCACACCGTCTTATACGCCAGCTTCCATGAAAAAATGGTAGCAGCTACAAGCAAGATCAAATAAAGAGGTACACCATAAGGAATTAATGTAACAGCAAAATGGATCCCAGTGAAAGCAGCTATACAAAGGGAAGCCAGAATCACTTTTAATCCCCCGCTCTGAAGGGCATCCTCAAATGATTCTGAAAATGGCAATGTTCCTTTTAGATAGTTCGAGCAAATAACCGTATATAAAATAGCGGAAACAAATACAACCAATAAATCATCGATAATTTTTACCCCAAAAATGGCAATAAATATTGCGCTTAAAACGATATAGACAGGCAAAAAGAGATTAACAATAAACACCTTTAAGACTGAACTGTAAAATGGTGCTAGGTTGTGGATTGGCGCTGTTTGGTAAATCCATGCTCCTTTATATTTCCCCGAGTATTTCAGCATGGTAATGGCATTTGGGATCATTAAACAGCTAAAATAAATCGATAAATACCATTTACTAGAAACCATGTGAGCATAGGAATTCATTTGGATTTCATTAAACAGAAAAATAAACGGAAAAACAAGTGATAATCCTAAGGCGGGATATACCTTTAAACGAAATTCTCTCTCGTTTCGCATCATATGATCAGCAAAGCGGAAAAAGATCCTTTCCTCGTTATTTCGGCAAATCACTTTTACGAGCCCATTTTTCCATGTTCGCTCCCTCCGTTTGCTTCCCCCGCTATTATTCGTTAGTTTTTGCAGATTTCTTTCAAATGAAGGCATCATCCTGGTATAGATAATGATTGAGACGATCGGAATAACTAGTGCTACGAGCGAAAATGAGACAAGATAACCGTCAGAATGCTGCTTCAGGAATATCTCATATGGTGCTCCAAACCAAATCGGTGGAATGAAGAATTGCCACCAGCTTGGTGTAAAGGTTATTTTCATATCAACAAAGCTAAAGGCTCTTGCCAATACCTGGTATCCTACAGCAATCGAAATGGATAAGCCAATTTGCACGTAATTGATGATATCCTTCAGCTTTTCACCATCAAAAAACCGCAAAATAAAATAATAAATTATGGCCGTTAATACGACAATAAAGAGATTGACTAAAATAAGACTGATTATTGATAGGAGTAAAAATAAAATCCCATGTCTAAATGTCCCGATTACTATAGGGACGGCCGTAAGTGCGGCAGTTAAAAAGACTAAATAAATACAAATATGAACTGTTTTCGCTACATTTAATGTCTTTTTATCTACTGGCTTTGTCAGGAGAATTCCCTTATCCCTGACATCTAAAAGTACATTCGAAAAATCTGAAATCATTGATGTCATCACCAAAAACATGACGATGCCATAAAAGATGCTCATTTGATAAAGTAAGCTGTGTTCAAGCACGACAAAAGGAATGAGCATTAGGCTTAATAACACATACATCCCTAATGATTTGATAAAACCGTTTTCTTCAGGTTTCTTCTTTTTCTTTGCCTGCTGGTTAAAGATAGTCGGGGTTCTTCTCCCATCCATCGTCAGTTTAACCGTCAAAATTTTTCGCATAACAGTGTAATTGATGCCAAAGCGTTCAAAAAGGCCACGGAAAAAATCTAGGAATCTTAGCGTCTTAAAGTTTTTCATCCGTTATACCTCTTGAACGATGGACACGAATTCTTCTGCTAAAACCCTATATTCATTAAAACCTGTCAGCTGATTAAAAATCTGCTCCAGTGTCCCTTCTTTATTTTGCTCCTTCAACTCATTGAAGGTGCCATCGGCAACAATTTTTCCGTCATTAATGAGGATAATCCGGTTGCTGATTTTTTCAACCACATCCATAATATGGGACGAGTAAAAAATCGTTTTCCCCTGTGCTGCAAGAATGGCTAGTATTTCTTTAAAAATCATTACACTATTGGCATCGAGTCCGCTTAACGGCTCATCTAAAAATAACAGGTCAGGATTATGCAATAAACTAGAAATAATTAGTACTTTTTGCCGCATGCCCTTCGAATAAGAGGAAATTCGTGAGTGGTACACATCTTCTAAGCCAAAGACCTTCATCAGCCTTTGCGCCTTTTCATCCGCAGCTTGAAAATCCATACCATATAATTCTCCGACAAAGGTTAAGTATTCCATTGCAGTGAGATTATCATAGAGGTCGGCAATTTCCGGTACATAGCCTATTTTTCTTTTATAGTCGATATTCGTTTCTATAACTTCCTCGCCAAAGATTTCTACCGTACCGTTATAGTCCGCTTCAAGTCCAAGTAAAATTTTAATCGTTGTACTTTTACCAGCTCCATTTGGCCCAATGTAGCCGATAATCTGTCCGCGATAGACAGTTAGATTTATCTCTTTTAGCACATTTTTTGCACCATAATGCTTTTCTAAATCCTTGATCGATAATACTACTTCGTTAATTGTCATCACCTTCTATCATAATTGATAGTTTAATAATAACATATTTTACCTGATTTTCTAAAAAAAGTATGACCGGCATAAAGCCGGCCACTTACCTACTTATTTTTACTCAAAAAATATACATACGCTTTGATCATGAAATAGCTGACTTCCTCAGGGAGGAGTTCCTTGATGGGTTTTAAGCGATCCCTTCCTGCCTCAGCAACTGCCTTTTCCAATAATGGAATGTATTCATCTGGGATGAATTTTGCAAAATCCACTTCCATTCCCTGCTGCGCACAGAGGATTAAATGCTCTTCAACTGTTTTAGTTGATAACTCCCGCTTTTCTGCAATTTCATTTAGAGAAAGGTTATTCTTGTATAAAGTATAAGTTTCCAAATGGGAATCACGAACCACCTTTTTGGCAGGTTTTTTCGCTGCTTGTGGGTCTGAATCGAATTCGCTCTGATAGTCAGGATGATCCTCTAAAAAAGCACGGATTGACTGGATAAATTCGAGTCCGTATTTCTTGAGCTTATGCTCGCCGACACCGCTGACCTGTAAAAATTCCTCGTTTGTTTTCGGCAGCTTGGCACACATGTCCTTGATTGCAGCATCAGAAAAAATGACGAATGGCGGCACTTTCTCGGCTTCCGCGATTCCTCTGCGGACATCCCTTAATTCTTCAAATAGCGGATCATTCTTCGAAACTTGTTTCACTTTCACTGCTTCTCTACGATAAACCGGTTGCTTTCCTAAAAGAACATCTTTTCCTTTTGAAGAAACATAAATGGTCGGAAATTGTCCCTGCTCAATCGCAATTAACTCCTGCGAAATCAAAAATTCAATAAAATCGCTGACCTCTTTCGCGCCTTGATCCTTCATGATTCCATAGGTAGTGAGCCGCTCAAAGCCCATATCCATCACTTTTTTATTTTTCGATCCGGTAAGCACCTGTGCGGTAATGTTTTTACCAAAACGCTGCCCCATGCGAATCACACAGGACATCACCATTTGTGCTTCCTTCGTGACATCAATACTTGTCCTGGAGTCCAAGCAGTTTCCGCATCTGCCACAGCTTTTAGTTTCTGTTTCGCCAAAATATTTTAAAATGAATTCCTGAAGGCAGCTTTCCGTATGACAATAATCTGCCATCTGCTGCAGCTTTTCTAATTCTTGTGTAATCCGGCTCCGGTCGCTTGACTGATCAATTAAAAAGCGCTGAACCTGTACATCCTGGGGGGAATATAGCATGACACATTCACTTTCCAACCCATCCCGTCCGGCACGGCCTGCTTCTTGATAATAGCTCTCCATATTTTTGGGCATTTGGTAATGAACAACATATCGGATATTACTCTTATCAATCCCCATCCCAAAGGCAGATGTGGCAACCATAACCGAGGCTTTATCTTCTAAAAATCGTTCTTGCTCACGAGCACGGTCTATATCGCCCATACCTGCATGGTAGCGGGCAGCATTTATATTTTCCTTCCTGAGCTTTTCATAAAGCTGATCGACGTTCTTCCGTGTTGCCGCATAAATAATGCCTGCTTCATGTTCATTCTTTTTCAAATAATCCAACAGGTACTTTAGCCGATCCTGGCCTTTAATAACTGAAAAAGACAGATTTTCCCGTTCAAACCCAGTGATTATGGTATTTCTATCATCAATGTTTAAGAGATGGCAAATATCCTCACGAACTCTTGGGGTTGCAGTTGCCGTTAACGCTAGAACATTCGGCCGTTGCGGCAGACTATTAATCATTTGTTGAATATGGCGATAGCTTGGACGGAAATCATGTCCCCATTGCGAAATACAGTGCGCCTCATCTACAGCGACTAATGGAATGGCCATATTTTTCAGGTCTTCAATAAAGTCATCTGATTCTAATCTTTCCGGTGCTATGTATAAAAGCTTGTATTTTCCTTGCTTCGCATCCCGAATTCGTTCATTTGCTTCACTATAACTTAATGAACTATTAATAAATGTGGCTGGAATTCCTGCTTGAATGAGGGCATCTACTTGATCCTTCATTAAGGAAATCAAGGGGGAAATTACTATTGTGGTGCCCGGAAGGACGAGAGCAGGAATTTGATAACAAATGGATTTACCGCCACCCGTCGGCATGACACAAATGGTATTGTTGCCTGCAAATACTGAACGGATTGCGTGCTCTTGACCGTTGCGGAATGAGCTGTAACCGAAGTAGGAATTAAGTAGTGGGAGTGCTTTTTCAAACAAGATCGTTTCTCCTTTCATTTTTAGAAAAATCTATTACATAATCTTATTATACTGCTTTTCATTCTCTAATTTTGTCTTTATTTAAGATTATTTGTGTTCAATTATACTAATAAGCGTGTTGGTATTGCCTTTTTCTTAGATTGGCTTTACGTTACCTTTTTGCTATTTCCCTCGGGTTCGGGCACGTATAACCGCTCTACGTTACCGTTTAACCGTTTTTACTTTGAATTCGGGCATGTAGAGAGCCACTCTACTTTACCTTTTTCCCTCGGGTTTGGGCACGTAGATCGACTCTAAACGACCTTTAACAAAATTAGACTGCCGATTCATCCTCGACAGTCTATACTTTTTATATAAAAATATTATTTATTATTTCATCTCTATGCTCGCCTTTATTAGGTGGAGGGGTAATCGACTCCTGCTCTAGGTCACTGTGCATTTTGACTTGAAAATCTCCCCAAGAAGAAGCAAAGATGAGTTCCTTTTCTTTAAAATATGGGTTTTCACTAAGTTCCCCTATCTCGAGAACAGGTGCTATACAGCAATCTACTTTTTGGGAAAACTCCGTCCACTCATAAAAGGTTTTACTTTTAAAAAGCGCTGTCACTTCCTTAAAAATAGGATTGGCATCCTCCGTCTTTGAAAATTGCCCCCCAACCCAATCCTCACGCCTTTGTGCTAGACAAAAATTCCGCCAAAACTTCGGCTCTAGTGCAGCCAAACTCATATACCTTCCGTCCGACGTTTCATAAATGGCGTAAGAAATAATGCTTCCGTTTAGGACATTAATGCCAGTCCCTTCACCTGTTTCCCTTTCAACCATTACATGGTTACCGAGCAATGATACCAGTTGATCGGTTATCGAAATAGAATGATAGCTTCCTTGCTCCTTCAAAGACCTTAAAACAAGTCCCGCTAAAATCCGTTCATTTGCGGCAAAACCGCCCAAATAATCAGCTATCGTAATGGATGGATGGACAGGTTTCCCCGTTTTATCTTTGAGCTGGGCTAGAACTCCGCTTAAGGCCATATAATTAAGATCATGGTTGCCAAGCTTGCTAAGAAGCCCATTCTGTCCATATCCGGAAATAGAGCAATAGACGATATTAGAATTCACTTTTCGAACAGCCTCATATCCCAGCCCTAGCTTCTCCATCACTCCGGGTCTGAAGCTTTCAATAACCACATCGGCACTTGCAATCAGTTTTAAAGCTGTTTCTAAGCCTTTTTTTTCCTTCAAATTAAGGGTAATGCTTTTCTTTTGGCGGTTATTTGCTAGAAAAACAAGTCCTGTGCCCTGTTTTGATATTCCTGTATTGCGGGCAGGATCTCCTTCTGGAGACTCCACCTTGATAATTTCTGCTCCCATTTCTGCTAATCGTAATGTAGCAAAAGGGCCTGGCAGGTAGTTTGTGAAATCAATGACTTTTATCCCCTTTAGCATTTTCAGTACCCTTTCTTAGGAATTGGTTGAGCCTGGGGCAAAAAGTTCCTCTAGCTGTTTACGAAGAATGAATTTTTGGATTTTTCCGCTGGCATTGCGCGGGAGTGCTTCACAGAAAACATATTTCCGCGGACGCTTATAGTTTGCGAGACTATCACTATTCATGCAGAATTCATCTAATTCTTGTTCGGTCACATTTGGATCTTTTTTTACAACAAAAGCAGTAACGGTTTCGCCCCAGCGGTCATCTGGCTGGCCGACAATAGCAACGTCCAGAACTCCCGGGTGTGCGTGCAAAACGTCTTCAACCTCACGCGGATAAATATTTTCTCCACCGCTGATAATCATATCGTCAACACGGTCATTGACAAATAGAAATCCCTCTTCATCAAGATAGCCGATGTCTCCCGAATGGTACCAGCCCTTAAACATCGCGTTTTCCGTCGCTTCTTTACGATTATAGTAACCTCTCATCATACATGGCCCTTTAACAAGGATCTCACCTGTTTCCCCTACCGGAACAATATCATCAGGATCAGATGGCCCATCTTCTCTTGTACGGACAATTCTAATATCATGATTTAGAGCAGCCTGTCCAGCAGAACCCGCTTTTCTTAGTTGATCAGTTTCCGACAAGAAGGTAATTGCAGGTCCCATTTCTGTCATTCCATAGGCTTGCATTAGCGAGATGCCTAAGCGGTCATGCAGAGCATGAACGAGAGAGGGAGCCATGGGAGCCGCACCATAAAAACCATGCTTCAGACTTGATAAATCATATTGGCTCAAGTCTTCTTGAAGGAGCATATTCCACATCGTTGGTGCCGCAAAGAACCTAGAAATTTTTTCTTTTTCAATTAAAGGAAGAATTGCTTTAGGATTAAATTGATGCAGAATGACATTTTTTGCCCCAACATGCACTCTCGGCAGGAAGGCACAATGCAGTTCGGCGCAATGGAACATCGGCGCAGTCACTAGGCCCACATCTTCCGTTACAAGCTTTCCGGAGGCAGCGCAGAGGACGCTTTGATCCACCATATTGCGGTGGATATGCATTACTCCTTTGGGTCTTCCTGTTGTTCCGCTTGTATAGATAAAGGCATATATATCATTTTCATTGACTTCAATTTGAACATCTTCAGTAGATTCGGAGGCGACTTTTTCTTGATAACTACTGGCATATTCCGGTTTATCTTCATCAATGAACCAGAAGGCGATTTTATCGAAACGGTTGGCGATTGCTGCCACAACTGGCTCTAAAGTTTTTTCAAAAAGAACAACCTTTGGGGCGGCATCCGCTAAAATATATGCCACTTCCTCAGGTGTGAGCCGGAAATTAATCGGGTTAAAAATAGCACCGATTTTGGCACAAGCAAAAAAGGCAGTCCCTAATTCTTCAGTATTGAACATGAATGTGGAAACGCGATCGCCCTTTTTTACTCCTTCTTTTAATAGGGCATTTGCCAGCCGGTTGACCTGTTCGTTCCATTCTTTGTAGGTGTAGCGGACATTTTTTCGAACATCATACAGGGCTTCTTTGTTTGGAAACTTTTTTACCGTTAAATCAAAGATTTTTCCGATTGTCGTGGTCATGTAAATGCCTCCGATACATTAAATTTGGAGGCAATCGGCACTGAACCGACTGCCTTAAGAGTGTTATTTCACCTTATAAAAAAACATCGATTTTGCTTTAAATCAACTTATTTATTGACGTATCCTATTAAACCTAACAGTTTAGAACCTCTTAACAGCATTAATTTTAAAATGGTACATCGTTCTATCGGGGAATTCGGCCTCTCTATCTGCGAAATTTGGAATCGGCGATTTTCTCCCTTCTATCAGTGAATTCAATTAGACGGGCTGCTAATAAACTCTGATTGAGAGTTAATCTAACCGTTCAATAATCGTCGCGTTTGCCATTCCGTGGCCTTCACACATCGTTTGCAATCCGTATCGTCCACCGGAACGTTCAAGCTCGTGTATCATTGTCACCATTAACCGAGCACCGCTGCCGCCTAGCGGATGACCAAGGGCAATCGCACCGCCATTTGGATTAAGCTTCGCTGGGTCAGCACCTGTATCTTTCAACCAGGCAAGTGTTACTGGTGCGAAGGCTTCGTTTACTTCAAATACATCAATATCGTCAATCGATAGGCCTGATTTTTCAAGAGCTTTTTGTGTAGCTGGAATAGGACCTGTCAGCATCAAGGTTGGATCGGAGCCAACGACTACTCGGGTATGAACACGGAAACGAGGCTTCAGACCAAGCTCTTCTGCTTTTTCACGAGACATGAGCAATAGAGCGGCTGCACCGTCACTAATTTGACTAGAGTTTCCGGCATGAATTACGCCTTCTTCCTTGAAAGACGTCTTTAAACCTGACAATGCCTCCAGTGAAGTTCCTCTTCTTGGACCGGAATCTTCATTAATGGTGGCAGTGGTCCCATCCGGAAGTGTAACCTCTATTGGAAAAATTTCCCTAGCAAAATAGCCTTCATCCTGCGCCTTTAATGCCTTTTGATGGCTTTCAAGTGAGAATTGATCCAACTGTTCTCGAGTAAAGCCATATTTTTCAGCAATCCGTTCGGCGGACAGGCCTTGATGGATCATTTCATACTTTGATTTTAAATTTGGACTAAAAGGTTCCTCAGCACCTTTATAGTTAGAACCCATCGGCACTCGGGACATACTTTCGACACCGCCTGCAATGACGACATCCATGTCGCCAGCAAGGATGGCCTGAGCAGCAAAATGAACGGCTTGCTGGCTTGAACCACATTGACGGTCAATCGTGGTGCCTGGCACTTCTATTGGAAAGCCGGCGATTAATGCAGCGACTCTGGCAATATCGCCTGCTTGTTCACCTGCTTGCGTCACACAGCCTAAAATGACATCATCAACGATAGCAGGATCGATACCAGCACGGTTCACAAGCTCTTTTAATGTTAAACCTGCCAAATCATCAGGGCGGATATCTTTCAAGATACCATTTCTTCTTCCTACCGGAGTTCGAACACCCTCAACAATTACAACTTCACGCATATTCATCTTCCTCTCTTTCTAAAATCCGAGATTTTTAGCAATAATCGTTTTCATAATTTCATTTGTGCCGGCGTAAATGCTGGAGACAGGGATATCACGGAATCGTCTGGCAATCTCGTACTCTTCCATATATCCGTAGCCGCCATGGAGCTGCATGCATTCAGAAGCTATCTTCTTCGCGATGTCAGTCAGTTTCCATTTTGCCATTGATACTTTCGTCACGACATTTTTCCCTTCAATATGCTCGGCAATTAACTGATCTAAAAAGGCTCTGCCCATTTCAATGTCGGTAGCCATTTCGACTATTTTAAACTGGGTATTTTGGAACTGACTGACTGGTTTTCCGAATGCTTCCCGGCTTTTTACATAATCAATGGTCATTTTCAGCATCACTTCCGATGCCGTTTGCGCCCCAATCGCGACAAGCAGCCGTTCCTGTTGGAGTTTTTCCATTAAATATAGGAAGCCTTTCCCTTCCTCGCCAAGCAAATTATCCTTTGGCACCCGGCAGTCTTCAAAAATCAATTCTGCTGTATCCTGACAATGGAGCCCAACTTTGTTCAGTTTTCTTCCTCTTGAGAAACCAGGAGTGTCCCGTTCGATGACAATCAGACTGACACCTTTATGTTTCGGTACTGCTTGCTGGTCGGTCTTAACCGCAACCACAATAAGGTCGGATTGGATACCGTTTGTGATGAACGTCTTTTGTCCGTTGACAATATAGTGGTCCCCTTCCAGCTTGGCGGTTGTTTTGATGTTGGCGAGGTCAGAGCCAGTGCCTGGTTCTGTCATCGCAATGGCAGTAATGATTTCTCCCGTGACACACTTTGGCAGCCAGCGCTGCTTCTGTTCCTCGCTTCCATAAGCTGTGATGTAAGGGACAACAATATCATTGTGGAGACTTACCCCAATTAGCCCAGAGCCAACGTGTTCCAGCTCTTCATTAATGACAACGGCAAATCCCCAATCTACCTCACTGCCGCCATATTTCTCATCGATATCGGGACAAAGAAAGCCCTGCTCGCCCATTTTCCTCCAAAAAGAACGGGGAATCATTCGTTCTTCCTCCCATTGTTCATAAAAGGGATATGCTTCCTTTTCTAAAAACTTTCTTAATGATTGGCGAAAAATTTCGTGATCTTCGTTTAAATATGGGTGTTTCATGTTTTGACCTCACTTCCAAAAATTTTATTTAAGTGTAGATATTTCCGATTAAATAGCTTATGAACAAATATTAGGCCTATATGAACAATTTTTAATTTATATGAACAAATTTTGAGTCGATATGAACAAAACTACGGCGGATATGAACAATACTAAAGCGGATATGAACACATTTAGGTTCAATTTGAACAAATCCGTACTCTTTTCTAGAATCTAAGACAATCTTTCCCCGCTAATCAGATTCATTCTTTGACGCAGTTGGTATTTTAGTATTTTCCCTGATGCATTCCTTGGCAGCTGCTGCTCAATAAAAATCCGCCTTGGAACTTTATAGCCTGCCAACTTCTCCCGGCAAAAGCTGCGCAATTCCTGCTCATCGATTACTGCGCCTTCTTTTGGAACGATGACCGCACATACCGCCTCACCCCAAACCTCATCCGGCAAGCCAATAATCGCTGCTTCAAGCACTGCTGGATGTTCATACAGAACTCCTTCGACTTCAACGGAGTATACATTTTCTCCGCCCGAGATGATCATGTCCTTTTTCCGGTCAACTAACGTGATATAGCCTTCCTCATCGATAGTTGCCAAATCTCCTGTATAGAGCCAGCCGCCCTTGAGAGTACTCTTTGTTTCCTCTGGCTTTTTATAATACTCCTTCATCACCATCGGGCTGCGAACAATAAATTCACCAATGACACCTGGTAATACATCCTTACCCTCTTCATTTACAACCCGCGTTTCGGTCATGAAAATTGGTTTCCCGCCCTTGCCAAGATGCTGCTTATGCCCCTCAGGATCAAGGAGAATGCCACCTGGTCCAGCTTCGGTCAATCCGCATAAGTTGTAAAATTGATCGGTTTTAAATAACAGCATGCTTTTTTTGACAAGCTCTGGAGCCATTGGGGCTGCTCCGTATCCGACTCTTCTTATGGAAGTTAAATCATAATCGATAGCATTTGGAACTTGGAGAAGAAAGTTATACATGGCTGGTACTGCAAACAAATGGGTAATTTTATGTTCTTGGATCGCTTGCAATGTTTTTACTGGATGAAAATCGCGATGGATAATATGGGTCGCACCTAGGGCAACGCCGGAAATAAGAAATAGGTTCAACTGGGCAGAATGGAACAGCGGCGCAAGATGGAGAATCCGCTCATGCATACTAATCCCCATGTTGATGGTAACGGAAATACCTACTTTAAAAATTTGACTATGATCAAAGATGGCACCTTTTGGACGTCCTGTTGTACCTGAAGTGTACAAAATCTCGACATCGTCCTTCTCAGAAACCTCTATATCTGGCTCATTCGTGTGTTCAGATAAAATTTTTTCATAAGAATAGAAACCTACAGTTTCCGGTTCGCCAACCGTCATGACCATTCTGACCCCTGTCCCCTGTTTCGCTTCCGCAATGATTTGTTCAAATTCCTTATCACATACCACAATGGCCGTATCAGACTGTTCTAAAATGTATTGAACCTCTGTTGCTGTTAAACGGAAGTTCACTGGAACAGCGACAGCGCCAATTTTAGCAGCGGCAAAAAAGGTAAATACAAAGTGATCAGAATTCTTCATCATTAAAGCAAGCTTGTCACCTTTATTCACACCCTGTTGCAGTAGTCCGTGAGCAAGCCTGTTTACTTCTTCATTAAATTGGCGGTACGTATAGCTTCTGCCTTCGCACTCAATTGCTAGTAATTCCGGAAACTTGCGGGCACTTTGAGACAAGAGACTTCCGATATTCATTCAAGGATCCCCCTTTATTAAAAATGATCTCCACCTTTAAGTATGCAATTTTTATGCCAATATTCAGATAACTAAACCAACAGACTCAACTTGTAAAAATAAGGTCACTCTATTAGGGTTTATGTATTTTCAAATACATTTCATATACAAAAAGTGTCCAATTAATGGACACCTACAATTCAACTTCAATCTTATTCCATTACCGGGATGAAATTTCCCCTAATAACATTATTCACACGACAGTGAAATACATCAAAGCGGTATCCTTTCGTTTCGCTTTTAGTTCGATCACACCTATTACTGCAAACATCACCCATAAACATAGCCAAACAATCGGGAGGAATTCACTTTTATGAAAAAACACAACAAATATGGATAAGCTTAGTCCAATAATTCCAATTAAAAATCTTATAGCTTCCCACATAAGTCCTCCGAATTTTTCATACTAGTTTGTATTTCTTAATTTTTTCATACAAGCCCGAGCGGCTGATTCCTAGTAATCTAGCTGCTTGAACTTTATTTCCTTGTACCTGAACAAGCGCTTTTTTAATTGCCTCGAGCTCAGCATTTTCGACCATGGACACATTTAGGGCAGGTTCTTTAAGCGGAACCTGCTTAATTAAATAATCCGGCAGATCCTCGTATTTAATTTTTCCACTTTCGGAAAATGTCATCGCCCGTTCCATGACATTCCGTAATTCGCGAACATTACCCGGCCAGTCGTAACTCAGAAGCGCTTCTCTGGCACGGGTCTCAATCCCGGAAATACTTGTGCCTAAAATTTGATTGAATTCAATCATAAACTGCCTAAATAAATGATCAATATCATATGGACGATCACGGAGCGGCGGAATATGAAGTGAAATAACATTGAGACGATAATATAAATCCTCTCTAAAAAGGCCTTCCCTGACCATTTCTTCTAAATTTCTGTTCGTTGCCGCAATGATTCGGACATCTACTTTTATCTTTGCTGTGCCGCCAACTCGGTAAAATTCCCGTTCTTGAAGTACGCGCAGCAGCTTTGCTTGCAAGGATATGGACATGTCGCCAATCTCATCGAGAAAAAGCGTTCCTCCGTTGGCCAGATCGAACTTCCCAAGTTTGCCTTTTTGCTTTGCACCAGTAAAAGCACCTTCTTCATAGCCAAAAAACTCGGATTCTAGCAAATCCTCCGGAATCGCTGCACAATTCACAACGATAAACTTCCCGGTACTCCTGGCACTACTGCTATGTATCGCGTGGGCAAATAGTTCTTTCCCAGTGCCGCTTTCACCGCGGATGAGCACCGTTGACCTGCCTTTAGCCGCCTTTGCCCCGCTTTTCTTCAATTTCTCCATAAAGGGGTCCGTGCTTAAAATTTGCTCCCATGTGAACCGGGCTGTTTCCGATTTCTGATATTGCTGATGATAAAAGTTCGCTTTGTTTTCTGCCTTCTGCAGCTTTTTGAATAACTCGCTTACCTCGTTTAATTGGCGGAAGACGACCTTGCCGATTGCCCCAATGACTTTTCCATCCTCAAGGATTGGGATGCGGTGAACGATATATTTTATCCCATTGATTTCTAAAAAGCCGCTGACCTCAGCTGCTTCTGATTCATAAACGTTTTCTAAATGCAGCTGAGGCAATGCCTTCGCGGCTAGCTTGTACAGTACCGCTTCTACTGGACGATTAAATAATTCCAGAAGCGGAGGGCTTACCATCGTGATGACTTTCTTTTCATCCGTCATGACGATTCCATCAAAAGCATGGTCAATGGCTGTTTCCAACGTTCTCTTTAATTTTTTTATCGTTTGCAGCTCTTGTGACGTTTGCAGCAGTGACATCACCATATCCGTTTTCGTTAGGATGCCAATGACACGATTCTGTTCATCGACGACCACACCGGTTCCAACCTTGCTTTTTTTGACGATTTCTTCGATTTTTTCATAAGGGATATCTACACTGATTTTTTCAACCTGTTTCTTTATGTAATTTTTAATTGGAGTCGTAAGCTGACATTCTGCTGTGACCATCTGATGCAAACTGCTGCGGGTAAAAACACCGACTGGATGTCTGCTAGCATCTGTAACAGGCAAGAGGTTCCACTTCTTTTGGTACATAAGGGTAATCGCTTCTTTTAGAGTGGTTTCTTCGGTAACAACAAAATCAACAGGTGTAATAATATCTTTAAATTGGAGCATGTCATCACTCCTCACTTTTCACATACCTCTATTGTAACAAAACCGATGGATATTTTTGAATATTTTAACAATAATAAAATTTTTATTTTGGAAACTTTTAAACTCTTTTATCGTAGATATTTAGAGAGAATGTATAGAGGAGTGACATTATGAGCGAAAAAGGCTGTATTAAATGTGGAAGTAGAGATACCGGCACCAAAGATGTAGCCATGACTGGTACGGGGCTGTCAAAAATGTTTGATATTCAAAACAATAGCTTTACAGTCGTGTTTTGTAAAAACTGTGGGTATTCCGAGTTTTATAACAAGAATACTTCCACAGCTTCGAATATTATTGACCTGTTTTTTGGTGGTTGATACAAAAAAGGAACAAAGAAGATCATTTGAAGATTTTCTTTGTTCCTTTTTTTATTTAACGGTGACAATGATTATTAATTTTCTTTAAAGGAGGTTTGTTTACTAGACTTAGAACATATATGTCTAATAATAGGTTTTCCGGGTCCATCCAAAACCCGCTACCACCCATATTAGGTTCACCAAATTTGATCCAGTTTATCAGCATAAAATTTAATTGCATCTTTATAACTTAATATTTCCTTATCTGCAGTCGTATCTACTAAGGATTTTAGTAGTAATTCCATAGCATTATGATATTCTT
>NZ_JBALPG010000002.1:86292-93313 GCF_036965245.1 Neobacillus drentensis | reverse complement strand
GATTATAAGCTCTTTTTTTTTATTATTCAAACATTTATTTTCTTACTATATTAATACGTTAATTGATTGAAGTGGAAATAGTATCTTAAAATTAATTATTTTTACATCATACGTTGGTCCCGTCTTCAATATTCAGACTTTTTACACATCTATCATTTTTTAATTCAATAGTGCTAGAAAATAAAAGACTAAAATGTTTGTGGGTTTATCCTTCCTTCGCTTCCAAAATAATGAAAAATATGAATTTTTTATAGAAATAGGGGTATGTTACTAGTTAGGATTTCCTTTAAATAGAAATCCATGGGAGAAAACTACTCGAGAAATCTTTTTCGGAGGTGTATTCATGCGTTATACAAGGCTATGGATTAGCCTGACAATTGTATTTATAGCATCATTCTCCATTCTAGGTTACTACGGAGGCAGGCTATATCAGTCAATGCCCCCGATACCAGAACGCGTTGTCGTATCAGACGGAACCGTTCTTTTTACAAAAAAGGATATTCAAGATGGACAAAATGTTTGGCAATCTATTGGCGGTCAGGAGCTTGGCAGTATTTGGGGCCACGGTGCCTATGTTGCCCCCGATTGGAACGCAGATTGGCTTCACCGGCAGTCGATGTGGCTGTTAAATAACTGGGCAGTGAAGGATTATGGAAAGAGATATGCTGCTCTTGACGATGAAGCAAAGGCTGCTTTAAGGGCAAGACTTAAAAATGAAATTCGGCCAAATACCTTCAATAAAGAAACAAAGGAAATTACTATATCACCAATTCGAGCTGATGCGATTCGAAATGTTAGTAAGCATTACGCTTCTTTGTTCACTGACGATCCAAGATTAGATAAATTACGAGAAGCATATGCGATGCCTAAGAATGTGATAAAGGACGACACACGTCTTAGTGCATTCATTAGCTACATATGGTGGACTACTTGGGCAACCGAAACCAACCGCCCCGGAGACAATGTTACCTATACAAACAACTGGCCCAACGAAGAACTGATCGATAATAAACCAACCGGTGAAATGCTTGTCTGGTCTGTTGTCAGCTTTGTCTTGCTGCTGGCCGGGATTGGCGCCTTAGCATGGTACCATGCTACGCAAAATCATCATGACGAAGATGAGGAATATCCGAAAAAGGATCCTTTACTTGCCTTGGCCGCAACCCCTTCGATGAAGGCAACACAGAAATACTTTTGGGTAGTAGCTGCCCTTTGGCTTGTCCAGGTTTTACTTGGGGCAATAACAGGGCATTATCAGGTCGAAGGCAGTGGATTTTATGGAATCCCAATTGATAAATGGATTCCTTATTCACTGACAAGATCGTGGCACACTCAGCTGGGTATTTTATGGATTGCTACAGCTTGGTTGGCAACGGGGTTGTTTATCGGACCTGCTGTATCTGGTCATGAACCGAAATTCCAACGGTTCGGTGTAAATTTCTTATTTGTTTGTTTACTAATAATTGTTGTTGGATCAATGGTCGGGCAATGGTTTGCCGTGCAGCAAAAATTAGGTCATACCGCCAACTTCTGGTTCGGCCATCAAGGCTATGAATATACTGACACCGGTCGTTTTTGGCAGATATTCTTAACGGTTGGATTGTTTCTATGGTTATTCCTGATGGCTCGAGCTATTTGGCCAGCCTTTAAAAATTTAAAAGAAAGCCGCCATCTTCTTGCGCTGTTTTTAATAGCTTCCCTGGCGATCCCCGTGTTCTATATCCCTGCTTTATTATGGGGGCAGCATAGTAACCTGGCGATTGCCGAATATTGGCGCTGGTGGGTTGTCCATCTCTGGGTTGAAGGATTTTTTGAAGTGTTTGCCACAGTCGTTATGGCATTCCTGTTTACAAGAATGGGATTGCTCGGACTTCGGACAGCGACTACCTCCGTCCTCTTCTCCACTGTTATTTTTTTATTCGGAGGAATTATCGGGACTTTTCACCATTTATACTTCAGTGGAACTCCAACAGGTGTCATCGCCTTCGGAGCATCCTTTAGTGCACTTGAAGTTGTACCGCTTGTGTTAATCGGCTTTGAAGCCTATGAAAATCTTACCCGAAGCCGCGCTAAGCCATGGGTATCTGCCTACAAATGGCCTATTTATTTCTTTATTGCCGTTGCGTTTTGGAATTTAGTCGGTGCCGGTTTATTTGGCTTCTTTATCAATCCGCCAATTGCTCTTTATTATATGCAAGGGCTGAATACGACACCTGTTCACGGACATACCGCCCTATTCGGTGTGTATGGTATGTTAGGAATTGGCTTAATGCTCTTCTGCTTACGTGGTTTGACAGTGAAAAAAGAATGGAAAACTGGCGCACTGAAATTCGCATTTTGGGCCATTAATATCGGCCTTGCCTTAATGGTGCTAATCAGCCTAATACCAATCGGCTTAATGCAGACCTGGGCAAGTGTTCAACACGGCATGTGGTACGCACGCTCCGCCACCTTTATGTCACAAGACATTGTTCATACCTTTGTTTGGCTCCGGATTGTCGGTGACACAATTTTTGCCCTCGGAGGTCTGGCACTGGTTTGGTTTATTATTGGTTTAATAACCGGCTGGTCAGTATCCAATGACCGACTCGATTACGCTGAAACGGATCATAAAAACATTTAGAAAAAAGTCCCATTCACTTTTGATTTATGAATGGGCTTTTTCATTTCGATCTCTAGGCATGCGCCGTTACCTACCTGTAATGGTTACATAATCTATAGGGTACTATCACATAAGGAGAGATGCCCAAATGAATCCCTATGGCCATTATCAGCCACAACAAATGCAGGTTGAATACCATTCGTATGTTCCAGCAGAGCAATTAGATTACCAACAAGAGCAATACCATTCCTATGCTCCAGTAGAGCAAAATTATTATCATGTTCCACTAGATCAATACGACCCCAATAGGCAGCCACAACAACTTGAACGCCGAGTCAGTCAGCTCGAAAGACAAAATGAGCGGCAACAAAGAGAAATAAGCCAGCTGCAACGCCGGCTCCAGCGTGTCAACCAACGGCTCCGGGCCGTCGAAAATCGTCTCCACATTCCATTTACACCATTTGACGGGGAGTATTAAGGGAAACTTCAGAACCGGGCTTGTGAGAGTCCGGTTCTTTAATGGGTTCCAACTGTCTTACATAGTAAGGAATTCTTTCAGAAACCCTCGTAAACAAGGAAAAACAATCAGTGAACTGGAGATTCTATATAAAAAATCAATAGCCTCCAAAAAATAAAGTCCTTTTTACTTCACATGATTTTTTTCTTAAAAATATTTGCATAACAATACAAAATATTTATCTCATGTGAGAAAATCTAACGTATATTATTAATACTCAAATTAAGGAAAACAATAGGGCGTGGTGAACAGCTAACATGGGAAAAGATTTGTCTTATAAAGATAAGAAGGTCATAACGATTGGGATTGTCAGGGAACTCACTGGTCTATCTGAAAGACAAATCCGTTATTATGAAGAACGGAAACTGATTTTCCCTGAAAGGTCTGCAGGAGGAAGTCGTAAGTTTTCCTTTTCAGATGTAGAAGTACTGATGGATATTGCCAACAAAATTGAGGATGGTATTCAAACTCACGAAATTAGGAAACAAATGCTAAAGGAACAAAAGAAACAAAGTCAGGATGAAATCCGTCGTAAAATGATTCAAGGACAACTAAATGCCCAGTTCGGAATTCGAAAAAATTAATATGCTCTTTTTACAGCCTCGTTCCTTTTTTTAGGAGCTAGGCTTTTTTGTTCCCCCTTTCCATCTCAACACTTCAAAAACCATGTTAGATAACCTTACAAAATTATAGATACATCCTCCTGAATTATGTAAAAATACAACTACACAAAATGTTATAAGGTGAAACACAACTCAAAAGGGGGAGAAAAATTGGATACTTTATTTTTAATGAACAGTCTATGGGTTATGGTTGGTGCAGTCCTTGTCATATTAATGATCGGAGGCTTTATTCTTCTTGAAACGGGTTCAACCAGAATGAAGAATGCAGGGCATATTGCCGGAAAAACAATCCTTACCTTTGGAATTGGCTCGATTATGTTTTGGGCAGTGGGATATGGCTTAATTTTCGGAAAAGGAAATCCTTTGATCGGGTTCTCCGCTTTCTTTTATTCAGGCTATGACATTGATGGTTTACCATTGTCAGGCGCCGTTTTCTTTTTATTCCAATTAGCCTTTTCTGGTATTTCCTTAACAATCGCCTTTGGCGGATTTGCCGAACGAGCTAAACTCAGTGTTTATCTTGTATTTGCCGTTCTTTTCTCCATATTTGTCTATCCTCCTATCGCACACTGGATCTGGGGCGGCGGCTGGTTAGCAGAGCATGGAAAACAAGACTTCGCCGGTTCAACTGTTGTTCATTTAACTGGTGCCATGGCGGTGCTCGCAGCCACAATTCTCTTAAAACCCCGTATCGGAAAATTTAATAAAGACGGTTCAGCCAATAATCTTGCCGGCCATAACCAAGTTTTCACCGCCTTGAGTGTATTACTGTTATGGGTAGGCTGGTTTGGTTTCAATGCTGGCAGCACTTTATCTGTTGACAAAGCCTTTTTTGGATTCGTCGCTATTAATACCAATCTAGCAGCTGCTGCTGGAACAGTAGCCGCGATGGTCATTTCTTGGATGGTATTAGGCAAAGCCGATGTCCCGATGATATTAAACGGCGCTCTTGCAGGTTTGGTCGCAATTACTGCTTCCTGCGCATTCGTTGATACATGGGCCGCCGTCCTGATAGGATTTATCGCTGGAATTCTTGTTTTTTATAGCATTCGCTTTTTTGAAAAAATAAAAATTGATGATCCAATTGCCGCATTAAGCGTCCATGGTACAGCCGGGGTATGGGGAACCTTATCAACCGGGTTCTTTGCAACAAAAGAATTAGCAACTGTCGGAAAGCCGGGATTATTTTATGGCGGAGGCTTCCATCAGCTTGGTGTTCAAGCAATAGGTGTCATTACCTGTGCGGCTTTCGCCTTTATTGTCTCCTTCATCATCCTGGCAGTAATGAAAAAAGCAATGAATGGCTTGCGTGTGACGGAAGAGGAAGAAATTATCGGTCTTGATATGAGTGAGCATGGCAGCTATGGTTACCCTGAATTGGTTAATGCTGAACAAAAGCTGAAGGCTCAATAGTATTTGAAAAAGAAATGGTAGTCAATCCCTTAGCTAAGGGATTGTACTGCTCTTTACTCTTTTTTAGGAGAGGTGAAAAGTGTGGTTGAGAATCTTTACTCAAAGGCAGCGGAATTTAGAAATATTCATTTGAAGAAAGCTGCTCATGATCACTTTAAGTTAAACCAATTGCATGATGAAGTCGTGAAACAAGTGTTGAATATATCTATTAAACAAGTATCAATTCGATTTGGCCATCCACCGTCGCCCTTCTGCTTTTTTGTGATGGGAAGTGCTGGACGGATGGAACAATCGGTTTGGAGTGACCAAGACCATGGGATTATCTATCACGAGCAGAACGATGATGTAAAATCGTACTTTTTAGCACTAGGAAAAGAAATTTCTAAAGGGCTATTTCATGCAGGTTATCCCTATTGTGACGGCGGCGTAATGGCAAGCAATCCCTTCTGGTGTAAATCGATGACTGAATGGCAGCTGCAAATAACGAATTGGTTGCATGAGTCCTCATGGGAGTCGACTCGGTATCTATTAATTTTTCTTGACGGCAGGTCGGTCTACGGCGAGAGCGAATATGTAGAAAAGTTAAAAAAACATCTCTATCAAACCGCAAATAAACAACAGCTTCTGACAAAATCTCTTAGCAATACACTGTATCTCAAAAAGGGGTTAAACGTGTTAGGCAAGCTTTTAACAGAAACCCACGGGACCCATTCAGGATCGCTAAATATAAAAGAACTTGGACTATTCCCATATGTAAATGCCCTACGTCTCTTATCTATTAAAGAAAGAATGCTAGAGACATCTACACTTTTGCGATTTGAAAAAATACCAGACAACTGTTTTCCTGGTGGTAACAAAGAATTATTTCAGCAGCAGTTTTTAAAGTTGCTGAACTACCGTCTACTGTTTGCTGATCATACAGACTATGATTCTGGTCATTATTTGATTGTCAACCTTCTCACAAAAGAACAAACGAAGGATGTAAAGGAAATCATTAAAAATGGTTCTGCCCTTTTTCAACACGTTAGAAGATTACTAGAAAAGGACAATTTTAATGGGGATGATTGAGATGATGCAATTTTTTAGACAAATAACTGGAAAACTTTCTTCAAACATATATGCAAGTTTACAAGGACCCTCTACTCCACAACAAATGGCTTTTCTTAGAGACCTTCAAAGAGAGATGAATCACAACAACAGTTTGGACACCTCACTTGATGAATTAAATGTGGCTGTGTTTGATTTAGAAACGACTGGATTTTATCCAGAAAAGGGCGATCAAATCATTTCAATCGGGGCAATTAAGATGAAGGGGCATCAAATTAAAGAGCATGAAACATTTTATTCCTTAGTAAAAGCAGACCTTCCACTATCAGATGAAATTTCATCGTTAACTAATATTCAAGAAACAGAATTGCGTGCCGCACCACTAGCATCGGATGTGCTAGTACAATTTTTCAAATTTGTTAATAGGGATATTCTTGTAGCGCACCACTCAAAGCATGAACATTCCTTTATGAGGAAAATAACCTGGGATTTATTTCGAACCAAATTTAACCACCGACTGGTCGATACTTCTTTCTTAATTCGACTATCTGACCTATCCATGAAATCAGCATCTCTTGAAGAAGTTTGCATTCAATGTGGAATTGACATAAGAGACCGGCACCATGCCCTTGGAGATGCCATCATGACCGCACAAGTTTGGAGGCATTATTTACAACTAGCTCAAAAGAAAGGATTCCATCATTTACGGGAAGTGTACGAATATCTCTCTAAACATGATTAAAAAAATTATATTACTTTTATATATTTTTAGCTAAAAATGATAAAAATTACCAACACTTCCATTTTACTACTACAAAT
>NZ_JBALPG010000002.1:71995-86265 GCF_036965245.1 Neobacillus drentensis | reverse complement strand
ACTACAAATTTCCCTCATTTTACACCCCGCCATTCTCTCAATTAAAAAAATTTTTAAAAAATTTTTTTATTCGATTTCCTTATCATGACAAGATTGTAAACGCTACCAACTTTTTTGATTTATTTGAATTGTCAGATTTTTATATTGACCATGTTATCGATTGGTTGTATGATAATCGAAAATAATCAACTATATATAACTGCCTTTGTTCATTTCAAGGAGGGAATGAAGCAAGGCAATTCTTTTTAAAAATTATGTTTAGTCATTTAAAGCGTTTTATCACGAAAGAGGAGTGGTTAAGTTGGGAAGTCACTGGATTTTCCTTGGAGGTAAGTTCGTCAAGAAAGAGGATGCTGTCGTATCAGTTTTTGATCATGGTTTTTTATATGGCGATGGAGTGTTTGAAGGGATTCGTGTTTACAGCGGAAACGTCTTCAGACTCGATGCCCACCTTAAAAGACTATTTGAATCAGCACAATCCATTATGCTTAAGATTCCATACACACAGGATGAAATGACGGAATTAATCGTTGAAACGATTAGAAAAAATCAGCTAGAAAGCGCCTATATTCGAGTCGTTGTTTCACGTGGCAAAGGAAATCTCGGACTAGACCCTGCTTCCTGCTCCAACCCAAACGTCATCATTATCGCCGAGGCATTAACCATGTATCCTAAAGAATTTTACGAGAATGGGATTAAAATTGCCTCTGTAGCGAGCAGAAGGAATCGCCCAGATGTTCTAAGTCCACAGGTTAAATCACTAAATTATTTAAATAATATTCTTGTAAAACTAGAAGCCAATCAGGTTGGCGTCCAGGAAGCACTAATGTTGAATGACCAAGGCTATGTTACCGAAGGTTCAGCGGACAATATCTTCATAGTAAAAAATGATGTCATTTATACACCCCCTGTTTATTTAGGAGCACTCGAAGGGATTACCCGCAACGCTATCATTGATGTGGCAAGAGCCACAGGCTATGAAGTTCGTGAATCACCTTTTACAAGACATGATGTATATGTTGCTGATGAGGTGTTCTTAACCGGAACAGCAATTGAGGTCATTGCTGTTATTGAAGTAGACGGCCGTATCATTCAGGGAGGTAAGCCTGGAGCAGTAACAAACGTTCTTTTAGAGGAATTCAGAAAGATTGTAACAACAGACGGAGTGGCTTGTTACTCAACAAACACACCCCACGCTGTAGTCAGTTAGGAGATATAAAGATGCGAAGCGATATGATTAAAAAAGGGATTGACCGTGCTCCCCACCGCAGCCTATTATACGCAACCGGGGTAAAAACAAGTGACCTGGAAAAACCATTTATCGGTGTTTGTAACTCGTTTATTGAAATTATCCCAGGACATAAACACCTTAATCATTTCGGTGAGATTGTAAAAGAAGCTATCCGTGAAGCCGGCGGCATTCCTTTCGAATTTAATACAATTGGTGTCGATGATGGTATTGCCATGGGGCATATCGGCATGCGCTATTCCCTTCCAAGCCGTGAGATTATCGCGGACAGTGCCGAAACGGTCATCAATGCCCACTGGTTTGATGGTGTATTTTACATACCGAATTGTGACAAAATCACACCAGGAATGTTAATGGCAGCCGCAAGAACCAATGTTCCATCTGTATTTGTTTCGGGTGGTCCGATGGAAGCAGGCGTTACATCTTCAGGCAAAGCCCTTTCACTAACTTCCGTTTTTGAAGGTGTGGGTGCATACCATAATGGTACGATGACCCAGCAGCAGCTGCTTGACATTGAAACAAATGCCTGCCCAACATGTGGATCTTGTTCAGGGATGTTTACCGCCAATTCAATGAACTGTCTAATGGAGGTATTAGGGATGACGGTCCCAGGAAATGGTACGATCGTCGCTACCTCAGAAGAAAGACATAAGCTTATTCGTCAGGCAGCAAGACATTTAATTGAACTCGTAAAAAAAGATATTCGTCCTCGCGACATTATTACGAAGGAAGCAATCGATAATGCCTTTGCACTTGATATGGCTATGGGCGGTTCAACCAATACAGTTCTTCATACACTTGCTATCGCACATGAAGCAGGGATTGAATATGACTTACGTGATATCAACAAAATTGCTGAGAAAGTCCCTTATTTAGCAAAAATTATGCCTGCATCTGATTATTCGATGGATGATGTGCATCGGGCCGGCGGAGTTAGTGCTATATTAAACGAGCTTTGCAAGGTTGAAGGCGCACTACATCAGGATTGCCTTTCGATTACCGGAAAAACACTAGCTGAAAATGTGAAGGATGCAACAATCCTTAATGAAAAAGTTATCCGTCCAAAAGAGAATCCATACAGCCCTGTTGGCGGCCTCTCCATCCTTTATGGAAACCTGGCTCCAGATGGCGGCGTTATCAAAGTTGGTGCTGTTGATCCATCCATTAAAACATTCTTAGGTGAAGCGATTGTGTTCGAATCCCAAGATGAAGCACAGGAAAACATTAATAACGGAACCGTCAAGTCAGGCCATGTAGTTGTCATCCGCTATGAAGGTCCTAAAGGAGGACCGGGGATGCCGGAAATGCTCGCACCCACATCTGCGATTGCAGGACGTGGTTTAGACAAAGAGGTTGCTTTGATCACAGACGGCCGCTTCTCCGGAGCCAGCCGCGGTATTTCAGTTGGACATATTTCACCCGAAGCTGCAGAAGGCGGATCAATCGCATTTGTGCAAAATGGTGACAAGATTTTAATTGACCTTGAGAGCCGTTCTATAGAGCTTCTCATTGATGATGAAGAATTGGCTGAGCGCCGCCGTATATGGGTGAAGCCAGAACCAAAAATCAAAACTGGCTATCTCGCAAAATATGCAAAGCTTGTTACTTCCGCTAATACTGGCGGAGTTATGAAAATATAGGGATCGACTAGTACCCCTCCCCTTCCTAAGAAGTCAAGGTACTAAATGCATTAGCGTACTCATTGACATGAAATACACATAAATCGATGACGGGAATAAAGGAATAAGAATTTGTATTTTCAGAGAGCTGGGGTTGCTGGGAGCCCAGTAATACAACTTATTCTGACATCATCCCTGAGTGTTGAGCTGAACGGTCGTTACTTAGTAGGCTCAATCAGGTGTTTCTTGAACACCTGTTACCAAAAGAAGCGTTTTTTGATTTAGTTGTCGCTTCATAAGGCAGTATTCGTAAGGATACTGTAAAACCGGGTGGTACCGAGAAAAAGAAGGCCTTTTCTCCCCGATTATTCTGCTTTTTGTACTTAGACTGCAGTTTATTCGGAGACGAAAGGGCCTTTTTTAGTATTTTTAGAAGCTATTGATAAATTTTTTGGTCATATGAACAAATTTCGGTCTGATATGAACAATTTCAGCGGTTATGAACAAATCTCAGCCCGATATGAACAAATTCATGACGGTTATGAACAATTTTTGGCGGATATGAACAAATTTCGGCCTGATATGAACAATTTCAACGGTTATGAACAAATCCCAGTCTGATATGAACAAATCTATGACAGTTATGAACAAATCTCGGTCTAATATGAACAAAATCAGACAGTTATGTACAAATCTACATTTTTCCAAAACATAGTCACACGTTTAATTTTTTAAATATTCAATTATCCACAAGGAGGGATTACGACGTGAAAGTAGAAGCAAAAAAGCTGGAATTCCAAACCAGTACCGCACAAAAAACAGGTGCAGACCTTCTCATTGACTTATTAAAAAATGAGGGTGTTGATACGATATTTGGGTATCCAGGAGGTGCTGTCCTACCGATTTACGATGCGATCTATCGAGCCCAAGGAACCATTAAGCATGTTCTCTTCCGTCACGAGCAAGGGATGATTCATGCCGCTGAAGGATACGCCCGAATCACCGGCACTCCTGGTGTAGTCATTGCCACTTCAGGACCGGGTGCAACAAACTTGGTTACTGGAATCACAGATGCCATGATGGATTCCTTACCGCTCGTGGTATTTACCGGGCAGGTTGCACGCAACGTCATTGGAACAGATGCCTTCCAAGAAGCTGATGTTATGGCGATTACGACTCCGATCACTAAACATAATTACCAGGTGCAAGCTATTTCTGACTTACCAAGAATCGTAAAGGAAGCTTTTCATATTGCTTCTACAGGCCGGCCGGGACCGGTTTTAGTCGACATTCCAAAAGATATATCGGCTGGAATTCTAGCTGAAGAACCTGAAAAGGCAAGTATTGATTTACCTGGCTACCAGCCAACAACAAAGCCAAATCCATTGCAAATTAAAAAACTGGCAGATTCGATTGCGAAAGCAAAAAAGCCCGTTGTACTGGCAGGCGCCGGTGTACTTCATGGAAAAGCATCTGCAGAATTAGCTGCTTTTGCTAAAAAACACCATCTCCCAGTCGTGACAACATTACTAGGCCTCGGTGCCTTCCCGGCAGATAACCTTCTCTCGTTAGGAATGGGCGGTATGCACGGAACCTATGCGGCAAACATGGCTTTATACGAGGCTGATTTACTTATTAATTTTGGCGCTCGCTTCGATGACAGATTAACAGGCAATCTTAAACACTTTGCCCCACATGCGAAGGTCGCTCACATCGATATCGACCCAGCTGAAATCGGTAAAAATGTTCCAACACATATTCCGATTGTGTCTGATGCAAAAGAGGCATTGATCGAGTTAATCGATCAAACAGCGGAATCACCCGAGCATGAACCCTGGCTAAAAACACTCAATCAATATAAACAGGAATATCCACTTTGGTATAAGCATGATCCCAACGGAATGTGTCCACAGTGGGTAATCGAAGCCGTTCATAAAGTTACGAATGGAGATGCGATTGTAGCAACGGATGTTGGCCAGCATCAAATGTGGGCTGCCCAGTACTACACCTTTAATGAGCCACACCGTTGGATTACTTCAGGCGGACTGGGAACAATGGGCTTCGGCTTCCCTGCTGCCATCGGAGCACAAATAGCTTCACCGGATAGTACAGTCGTAGCGATTGTCGGCGACGGTGGTTTTCAAATGACACTGCAGGAGCTTTCCGTCATTTATGAACGAAACCTGCCAGTCAAAATCATCATTGTCAATAATGGTGCACTTGGAATGGTTCGTCAGTGGCAGGAACTACTACACGGGAACCGGATTTCCGAATCGATTCTTCACACACAGCCGGATTTTGTAAAGCTTGCTGAAAGCTATTCGATTCGCGGATACAAGGTTGACAATCAGGAAGAACTGATCACCGTTTTACCAGAAGTATTTGCCTATGATGGCCCTGTTCTTGTTGATTGCCGCGTGTTGCAGCAGGAAAAAGTTTTTCCAATGATTGCTCCTGGCAAAGGAATTCATGAAATGATTGGGGTGAAACCATGAAACGGATCATAACCTTAACAGTCCAGGATCGAAGCGGTGTCCTAAATCGTGTTACCGGTCTCTTGCAAAGGCGGCAGTTCAATATCGAGAGTATCTCAGTCGGATCTACAGAAACCGAGGGCATTTCCAAGATGACCCTAGTGGTGGAGGTGGAAGATGAGCAGCGCCTTGAGCAGGTTACAAAACAATTAAACAAGCAAATTGATGTGTTAAAAGTTTCCGATATTACCGACAAAGCAATTGTTGCCAGGGAGCTTGCCCTTATAAAGGTAGCCAGCTCGAGTCAGCTTCGCAGTGAAATTAATGGCATCATCGACCCATTCAGGGCCCTGGTCATAGACGTAAGTAAAGATAGTTTAGCGGTTCAAATCACTGGTCGTCCTGATAAAATCGATGCCTTGATTGAATTGCTCCGCCCATACGGCATTAAAGAAATTGCCAGAACTGGACTAACAGCCCTACAACGCGGACACCAGCCGCAAGTAAACGAACTAGCAACATATGCTCTTATAAAATAATAATATTCCTGAAAGGATGATTCATAATGGTAAAAGTACTTTATAACGGAGATATTCAAGAGGAAGTTTTACAAGGAAAAAAAATCGCAGTAATCGGCTATGGCTCTCAAGGTCACGCCCATGCTCTTAACTTAAAAGAAAGCGGCTTTGATGTTGTGGTTGGTCTAAGAGGCGGGAAATCATGGGATAAGGCAGTGGAAGATGGTGTCGATGTTCGTTCTGTTGCTGAAGCAACAGCCGCTGCAGACGTGGTTATGGTTCTTCTCCCTGACGAAATGCAGCCAAAGGTTTATGAAGAAAGCATCAAACCAAACCTTGAAGCTGGTAATGCTCTTGTTTTTGCCCATGGCTTTAATATTCATTTTAGCCAAATCGTCCCTCCGGCAGATGTTGACGTATTTCTAGTTGCCCCTAAAGGACCAGGACATTTGGTTCGCCGTACTTACAAAGAAGGCGCCGGCGTCCCTGCCCTTTATGCAGTTTACCAAGATTACACCGGTCAGGCACGTGATGTTGCCCTAGCCTATGCGAAAGGTATTGGTGCAGCTCGTGCCGGAGTATTGGAAACTACTTTCCAAGAAGAAACAGAAACCGACCTTTTCGGAGAGCAAGCTGTTCTTTGCGGCGGTGCTACTGCCCTAATCAAAGCAGGCTTTGAGACTCTTGTCGAAGCTGGATATCAGCCAGAAGTCGCTTACTTTGAGTGTTTACATGAATTGAAATTAATCGTTGACCTTTTATACGAAGGCGGACTAGAAAACATGCGCTACTCCATCTCCGATACTGCACAATGGGGAGATTTCGTTTCCGGCCCGCGCGTTGTCAATGAAGAAACAAAAGCACGGATGAAGGAAGTATTAAAAGATATTCAAACTGGTGTGTTTGCAAAAGGCTGGATTCTTGAAAACCAAGCAAACCGTCCGCAATTTAACGCAATTAACCGCAGTGAAAACAATCATCAAATCGAAAAAGTCGGCCGTGAGCTTCGTGCGCTTATGCCATTTATTAAAAAACCAGTAAGTGAAAAGAAGGAAGTGGTGGTAAATGGTTCACGTTAACATCTTTGATACGACCTTACGCGATGGCGAACAGTCCCCTGGTGTTAATTTAAACCAGCTTGAAAAATTAGAAATTGCCAGACAGCTTGAACGGTTTGGCGTTGATATTATGGAGGCCGGATTCCCGGCTTCCTCCCTAGGAGATTTTGAAGCGGTAAGAGCGATTGCACAGACGATCAAAAACGTTTCGGTGACAGGCTTAGCACGTGCCACAAAATCGGACATTGACATTGCGTGGGATGCTTTAAAAGATGCAGCAGAACCAAGATTGCATGTTTTCCTAGCTACCTCCCCTATCCATATGAAATATAAATTAATGAAAACACCTGAGGAAGTCACGCAGACCGCTGTAGACATGGTCTCTTATGCTAAAAAAAGATTTCCGCATGTGGAATGGTCAGCAGAGGATGCTTCCCGGTCAGACCTTGAGTTTCTTGTCCAAATCATTACCAAAGTCATTGATGCCGGGGCAACTGTCATCAATCTCCCTGATACTGTCGGTTATTCAACACCTGAAGAATATGGGCGTATGTTCCGCTATGTACGGGAAAACGTTCCAAACATTCACAAGGCTGTTTTATCCTGTCACTGTCATGATGACCTAGGTATGGCCGTTGCCAATTCGCTCGCAGCGATCGAAAACGGGGTTACCCAAGTCGAGGGGACAATTAACGGAATCGGTGAACGTGCTGGTAATGCTTCTTTAGAGGAAATTGCCGTTGCCTTAAATATTCGTAAAGATAAGTATCCTTACACAACCAATCTAGTTTTAAAAGAAATCAAGCGTACCAGCGACTTGGTCAGCCGCTTTACAGGAATGATGGTTCCTCCAAACAAGGCTGTTGTCGGAAAAAATGCCTTTGCCCATGAGTCAGGGATTCATCAAGATGGTGTGTTAAAAAATACGTTAACCTATGAGATTATTACCCCAGAATTAGTTGGGGTCAAATCCAATGATTTAGTTTTAGGTAAACACTCAGGCCGTCATGCGTTTAAAGATAAAATTGAGCAAATGGGCTTTACGTTATCAATGGAAAAGCTAGGTGAAGCCTTCACTTCATTTAAACAATTGACCGACCGGAAAAAGGAAGTAACAGACGAAGATTTATTTACGATTTTAACGGATATTCAAACAACCGCTGTCGATGTGAAAAAGTATGAACTCGTCGCATTTCAGGTTCATTACGGGTCAGCTAACCTCCCTACTGCAACTGTTGCACTTACCACTCCAGAAGGGATTCGGGTTGAAACGGCCCGCACTGGATCAGGGAGTGTTGAAGCCCTAATGAACACTTTGGAAGCCTTGATTAAAGAGGAAATTCATCTTACTGATTTTAAATTAAGCTCTGTCGGACAGGGGCGGGATGCCCTTGCTGAAGTCCATGTAAAAATGACGGTGAACGGAACAACTGTCAGCGGCCGCGGTTCAGCTCAGGATGTGCTGGAAGCATCGGCAAAATCGTTTTTGAACGCTGTCAATCGTGCCTTTTTCAACCAAAAAGCAGCATTTAAGGAAGCTGCTATTCTATAAAAATGGCGCCTAACATTTTGGCGCCGGCATTATACAAAAAATGAGGAGGTTGCTTCTAATGAAAAAACGCATTGTCTTACTTCCCGGTGATGGTATTGGCAAGGAAGTTATTAATTCTGCAAAAGATGTGTTACGTGCAATAGCTGAAGAATTTAATCATAGTTTTAGCTTCGAAACCCATGAAATCGGAGGAGCAGCCATCGACCTTTACGGCACTCCCCTTCCAGAAACAACCGTTGATGCCTGCAAAGAAGCAGATGCTGTATTACTAGGTGCCGTCGGCGGGCCAAAATGGGATCAAAACCCCTCCCACCTACGTCCTGAAAAAGGTCTGCTCGGAATCCGTAAAGCGCTAGATTTATATGCAAACTTAAGGCCGATCAAAGGATTTAAGAATATGCTTCATGCTTCGCCGTTAAAAGAAGAAGTGGTTTCAGGAAGCGACCTCCTTATTGTACGTGAATTAACGGGTGGGCTTTATTTCGGTACTCCGAGTGAACGCCGTGATAACGGTAACGCCGTAGTGGACACACTCGCTTATACCCGTAAAGAGATTGAAAGAATTGTTGATAAAGGCTTTCAAGCAGCCCAGCAGCGTCGCGGTCACCTTACTTCTGTTGATAAGGCAAATGTCCTGGAATCCAGTAAGCTTTGGCGTGAGGTTGTTGAAGCGAAAAAGGCCAAATTTCCAGATGTCGCAGTTGAACATGTTTTAGTAGATGCAGCGGCGATGAAATTGATAACGAACCCAACCCATTTTGACGTCATCGTGACTGAAAATCTTTTTGGAGATATTTTGAGTGACGAGGCTTCTGTATTGACGGGGTCACTCGGAATGCTCCCTTCTGCCAGCTTGCGTGAGGATGGGCTCGGTCTTTATGAACCGGTTCACGGCTCTGCTCCAGATATTGCCGGCAAAGGTATTGCCAATCCCGTCGCGATGATTTTGTCTGCTGCGCTTATGCTAAGATATTCCTTTCAATTAGAAGATGAAGCAAAAGTGATTGAGGATGCCGTTCAATCGATTCTTGACGCCGGCTTCCATACCGGGGATCTCCAGGTTGCAAATGGACGCCTTGTTGGAACAGCGGAAATGACCAAATTAATTGTCGATTATATTAAGTCACAAAATGCTTCTAAGTGTATCGCCAGCTGTTATTATTGATTCCTTTTTTGGGTAAACCGTCCTGGTTTTTTAAGCGGTTTACCCGTCAATTTTTCCGAAAGCAAAATATAAATCTATTAACGTGAGGAAGGAAGCTATGCAAACACCAAAAACGATTATCCAAAAAATTTGGGAACAGCATGTTGTCCATCAAGAAGAAGGAAAGCCGGATTTACTGTATATTGATTTGCATCTCGTTCATGAAGTGACCTCTCCTCAAGCATTTGAGGGTTTACGAATGAACGGGCGCAAGGTCCGCCGCCCAGATCTTACCTTCGCGACAATGGATCATAATGTTCCAACCCGCCAACGACTTGTTATCAATGACCCTATTTCGAAAAAACAAATCGATACATTACAACAAAATTGTCAGGAATTCGGGGTAACGCTAGCTGACATTCACCATCCGGATAATGGGATTGTCCATGTAATCGGTCCAGAGCTTGGTCTAACACAGCCGGGAAAAACGATTGTTTGCGGCGATAGCCATACATCCACACACGGTGCGTTCGGTGCTCTCGCATTTGGAATCGGTACGAGTGAAGTGGAACATGTCCTTGCAACGCAGACGCTTTGGCAGGCGCCGCCAAAAACGCTTAATGTCAAAGTAAATGGAAAGCTTGGGACAGGCGTTACCGCGAAAGACTTAATCTTAGCGATTATCGGGAAATTCGGTGTCCAGTTTGGAACTGGCTATGTAATGGAATACACAGGTGAAGCGATTCGCGCACTGTCTATGGAAGAACGGATGACTGTGTGTAACATGTCAATTGAAGCAGGCGCTAGAGCAGGACTCATCACACCAGATGAAACAACATTTGAATACTTAAGAGGAAGACGACATGTACCACAAGGTGAGGCATTCGAAGCAGCAGTGGCCAAATGGCGTTCCCTTGCCACCGACGAAGGCGCCTCCTATGATGCCGTGGTTGAAATTGATGCCGCTGAAGTCGAGCCGCAGGTTACTTGGGGGACAAACCCGGGCATGTGTATCCCGATCACAGCAAACGTTCCAAGTCCAGATGAAACGGATAAACCTACTGAAAAGGATGAAATTAATCGTGCACTTGAATACATGGGACTTGAAGCCGGACAACCAATTTCACTTGTAAGAATTGATCATGTATTCATCGGCTCCTGTACGAACTCAAGGTTAAGCGACCTACAAAAAGCTGCAGAAGTGATTCGCGACCGGAAGGTGAATCCATCTGTAACCGCCATCGTCGTACCAGGATCCTTTAGCGTCAAGCTTGCTGCTGAAAAAGAAGGGCTTGACGAGGTCTTTAAAGAGGCAGGCTTTGAATGGCGCGAAGCCGGCTGCAGCATGTGCCTGGCGATGAATGATGATATTGTCCCTGCCGGTAAGCGCTGTGCTTCCACTTCAAACCGTAATTTTGAAGGACGCCAAGGAAACGGGGCACGAACCCATCTTGTTAGTCCCGAAATGGCAGCAGCTGCCGCTGTCGCTGGCCATTTTGTTGATGTACGTCAGTTTACTGCACAGGAGGTTGGTTAATTTATGGAACCGCTACGTACTCACCAAGGCCTTGTTTGTCCGTTGAACCGGACTAATGTCGACACAGACCAAATCATCCCGAAGCAATTCCTAAAGCGCATCGAGCGCAGCGGCTTTGGACAATTTTTATTTTATCACTGGCGTTTTGACGATGATGGAAATCCACGTCCGGATTTTCCTTTAAATGATTCAAAATATAAAGATGCGTCTATTTTAGTTGCTGGCGAAAACTTTGGCTGCGGCTCTTCTCGTGAGCATGCCCCCTGGGCTATCCAGGATTTTGGTTTCAAAGTAATCATCGCTCCAAGCTATGCCGATATTTTTAAAAATAACTGTGTAAAAAATGGCATTCTTGCGATTCAAGCTACGGAAGAACAAGTTCAAACCATTATGAAAAAGGCAGAATCGGTGGAATACCAATTAACCGTAAACCTTGAAGATCAAGTAGTTTATGATCATGAGGGTTTCGAAATTAAATTTGAGATTGCTCCGTATTCTAAAGAAATGTTGCTTAACGGCTGGGATGAAATTGGGGTTACCTTAAAATATGAAGAAAAAATTAAGCAATATGAGCTTACGCATAATTAGGCATGTAAAAATGAGCCTGGGAATCCAGGCTCATTTTTTGAATCTAAAGTTCTTCTAATATATTTTTATTCTTAGGTTCTTCACTGAAGGTCAGAACCTCTTCAACCGGCTCGTAGGATTCACCGTAGAAATGGTGATCATTATAGGTATGAATCATATCATATGTTTTTTTCATGGCATTAAAAATCATTTCTTCGGATTCATCATTTGGTGCCCAATAGAGAATTTCCATCTTATTAATTTCATTAGTCTCTAAAGACTTTCTCTCATACCCAATAGCCCCGGCATGTTCGAATTTTTCACGTTTATAAAAATGGAGCCTCTTTTCGGTATCGCTGTCAGCATAGTTGACTGGTTCGACTTCCAGGATAATTGGCTTTCCTTTTCTCTTTAACTTTTCCAATAGTTTATGGCCTAGCCCCTGGCCGCGGGCGTTATTTGAAACAAAAAGATAATCAATAAAGACAAAATTGTCCAGTTCGGCATACATCAAAACATGGTTTGGCCCTTCATCTTTATGATAGATATCTGAACGCTCTTTAAGTAAGGTCTCCATGTGCTCTCGAGACTTCATCTCTTCCACAGGAAAATACTGATTCAACTTTTCATACCAATGCATCAAATGATCCCTCCAACTGTTTTCTTGCGCTTATTTTGCTTACTATGGAAAAATCCTATGGTATGAGTTTTGCTTAATTTCAACATACAATACCCTAATTATGCATTAAGGACGTGTTCTATCAGGTTGGTATATTTTTCGATCATTACATCTAAATGGTAAAGTCTGAAACTCATAAGGATAAATAGAAAAGACGCAGATAATTGTTTAATTTCGGCTCAAAGATTATATATCCCACAAATGAGTGAAAAATAATAAATACTCAGTAGTAACGAGTAAATTGGTTGCTAAAAAAAGCTGAGCGGTATCGCCTTACCACTCAGTACTCCACCATTAAAATTCCGGCAATTGATCAAGATTATTTTCCTTTATTCCATCCGGTTCACTTCGGATAATGTCTCTACCGTATTTGTGGAAGACATCGATATGGGCAATCTTGCCTGATTTTGCTTCATCCAAGGCCGTTATATAATCCAATTCTCGCCCGGTATTTGTCTTAAAAGCAATAAGATCCCCGTCATCGTTTTTCCTAACTGCGACAAATTCCTCTTTTCCATCATGATTCTTTCGATTCGCTTCCATTTGGGCCTGCTGCTCCGTTTGCTGCTTGTATTGCTCGTAAATTTTTTCAAAATCTTTTTCCATCAATCCACCTCCGAACATTCGTTAGTATTTTTCTTTTTGAAAAATATATCCGCGGTTTTGAAATTGTCAAAAACTTTTCAAAATTAAATAAACAAAATAAAAAACTATCTTATTTTACCATGGTATAATTTACCTGATTGGGAGGCGATCAAATGGAATCATCGGAAGGAAATGCATGGTTTTATATCTATAAACATCAGCAGCAAGGACCTGTAGGATTATTTGAACTGAAAAAATTGTTTGAACAAGGAATACTATCCGCTGATACGTTTATTTGGACAAAAGACTTAACATGCTGGCAAATGGCCAAAACAGTAGATTTATTTTTCGACACGATTCCTAAAACCTTGCCGGATGAACAAGTTCAAGAAAATCTTGCGATCGATTGGGAGGAAGTAAAAAAGGACACTTATCCAAATGGGAGACCTGCAATACGATATTTAGCCAGACTCTTCGATCTCTCGTTATTTTCCTTATGCCTCATCACCTTTGTATCGATCTTTTCTCCCACATTTATTCTAGACTCCTCAAGTGTCTTTATTTTTATGATGTGTCTTATCCTTTATATTTTGGTAGAGGCCATCATTCTATCGATTTTTGGAAATACACTAGGAAAATCTCTTCTCAATACAAAACTAAGAACAGTCAACGGTGAACACATTGATTTCCTTACCGCACTCAAAAGAAGTATTTTTGTCAATGCGGCGGGGATGGGATTTGGCATTCCCTTTATTAATTTCATTTGTTTTTGTTTTTCTTATTTCGACCTTAAAAAGAACGGAAAGTCCACATGGGATGAACAAATTGGCACAGTTGTTTTATATGGTCAAGTAAGTATGACACGGGTTCTGTTCGTGTGCTTGATTCCGATTTCACTATTAGTGGCTGGAATACTTGTATAATTCCTTTATTTGTGAATAACTGAACAAAAAATTAAAAATATGAGCCCTCCATTAACAATTATGGAAGGGCTTTCATTATCATATAACAGATTCTCCTATTATAAATGCACAAAGAACTTCCCTGCGTCGACTTATTCATGGGGTTTCTCTTACAAAATCCATGAAGAACCTCTCTACTCGACTTTTTCACCGATTTCCCCTCTCAAAGTCCATGAAGAACCTCTCTACTTCGACTTTTTCACCAACTGCAACTTACATGAGCATATATACATAGATGTTTCCTTGAATTTTGTACTGTAAAAGTCACCATAGCTCCCTTCTACATAGGGGTTTCTTCAGATTTTAAGCTAAAACATCTATGTAGA
>NZ_JBALPG010000002.1:56598-71765 GCF_036965245.1 Neobacillus drentensis | reverse complement strand
TGGGTGTTTCCCAGGATTTAAACCAAAACATCTATGTAGAAGCATTCTACGTAGGGATTTCCCAGGATTTTTAACCAAAATATCTATGTAGACCCCTTCTACATAGGGGTTCTACAGGATTTTAAGCTAAAACATCGATCTAGACGCATTCTACGTTGATATTCCCCTGGATTTTAAGTCAAAACATCTATGTAGATCACACTCTATACTGTGTTCAATAGTATGTCGTTTTTCAGCCAAAATTTGGTTTTACTTTTTATAAAAAAAACCGGGATCTTTTAAAAAAAGTCCCGGTTTACATGTTATGAATTTATCGGCCGCTATATATCCCAATCGCATTTCCATCTAGGTCAAGGAATTGCGCAAATGTACCGCCGCTAGGAATCTCTGTTTCAGGTATGATCACTTTTCCGCCCATCTGGGTTACTTTTTCTAAACAAGCTGACATGTCCTCCACTTTAATATATAGCGTCAAATAAGGAGGTTCCTCGTGGGTCCAATTGAAAAGGTGGCCCGCTATCCCCGCGTCTTCCCCAGAGATACTCATGTTCGGCCCATCATCAGTAATCCTCCAATTGAAAATAGCCTCATAAAACCTTTGTGAACGATGCCCTTCTCTTGCTGCAATTTCAAAGAAACCAATTTGATTAACATCAATCTCAGCTTTGCTTTGGGTCTCAGTATGGGTATTGCTATGGTAAACGCCAATGATAATTCCATCCGGGTCAACGAATTGGGCAATCGATCCGCCTGTTGGAACCGCCATTTCCGGGAGAATCACTTTACCGCCCATTTGCTCGACTTTTTCCAAGCATTCCTGAATGTTTTCAACATTTATATACATGCTGACATGTGTCGGATGTTCTTTATGCGGCCATTTAAGAATGTGACCGCTTAAACCTGCACCAGAAATTTGCAATAATGGCCCCACATCAGTAATTTTCCAATTAAACAGACTCTCGTAAAATTTTTTCGCTAGACTTCCGTCTCTCGCAGCAATGACAAACATTTTAATTGTGGTTCCCATTTTTCCAACTCCACTTCCAATGTACTTCTAGTCTCACCATACAGTATAAACATCTTTATCCTTTACATAAGCTTCGACAAAAAGAGTACTTTTTCCTTTATTGCATGAACAAGTTATAATACTTGTAATAGGAGTGAGGCCAATTGGCAACATACGATAAAACCCATGACCCCGGAAAAAATAATGAACTTCTGACGCAAATTGCTGGAAAACAGGTTGATTTGAAGGAGGCAATCCAAGAGACGGAACGTTTATTTGAGCAATGCCGCCAGACCCCACATTCTCCGATTTTTGAAAAAGCACAATCCCTTCCATTCTCAGAAAAAATCAAGGAACGTTTATTTCGCCTTACAGCTAAGCGATCACGGATCTTGGAACCAGCACGGATACATGTGGATGGTGAAGGAAAGGTGATTCCTGATTGGAAGGACAAGCTGGATCAGGAATACGTCCGTTTAATTGAAAACATCAAAACGGAAGTCAATGTTGTTGATTATGGCGCGATTGGGGACGGAAAAACAGATTGTACAGCTGCTTTTAAAAAGGCAATCGGCAAAGGGCGAGTAAAGGTTATTGTTCCACCTGGAGTGTTTATAACGAAAGAAATCCGCCTGCCGTCATGGACATGGGTAATGGGGTCAGGAAAAGGAACAACGACGATTAAGCTCCACGACCAAGCTTCAAAGGGCACCCGGCTAATCACAAACACCAATCATGGGCGAGGCAACCATCATTTGCTCGTAAAAGGAATGAGTTTGGATTGGAATGTGGAGAGGCTCGGTGATGAGGCAAAAACTAGTACATGGGGTAATCATTCAAGCTGCCTGACATATGCAAATGTTACATATGGCTGGGTCAAGGATGTTGAAGGAATCAACCCTGGGCTTCATTGTTTCGACATTTCCTCGACCTTGTACAATTATGCCGGTGACGGGTACCGTGCCCACGGCGGCAGTCAGTACGTCTGGCTCGACCATGTAACCGGCTTTGGCTTCGGTGATGACGGAATCACGACACACCATAGCGAATATATCTTTATTTCCAATTCCCATATGTGCGATCCAAGCGGACGGTCACACAGGCAAGGTTTTTCTAATTCCAATGGGATTGAAGTGGATGATGGTTCGCGAAATGTTTTATTAGTTAATAATTCTTCAGCCAGGTGCTTTGGCGGGGTGGAAATTAAGGCCCATCAAAATTCTTCAGCTGCCTCAAATGTGCAAATTGTCGGGCATATTTCTGTGCATGATAATCGGGCCTTTAACTTCCGCCATATTGGACATCACAAAATCACTGATACTGAATCTAAATCGGCATTCAATATTATGGCTGTAAACCTCGCTGCGATTTCACCCATTTTCACTGAATTATATAATGATTCCACCCCGCGGGGGATGGTTGTTTCCGCCTATAAAAATGTGGTAGTTAACCATTTTACACTGGTTGGCGATCCCGATTATGATTACAAAGGAAATCCAGTTATCGCCCTCCAGTATCGTGCAAGAAATGTAATTCTCAATAACATTTCAGTTACCGATTTTAATAAAGCAGGAGCCGTTATCAAGGTATACGGGGGCGAGAATCGGGCGGATTCTATCAAAATACGCAATTGCTCTTCTGAAAAAATCAAAATCGGGTCAGAGGTACAAGATTTTAATATAGAAAACTCGGAAAGCGCCAAAGTTTATTTTTGATGCTTTCCTTCTTTTTCAACAACCATTTCATCTACGAGCTTTTCAGCTACTCTTCGATATAAATTACTCATATGAACAAGTGATGAGATCATCAACACCTGCTCAAGGTATGCTGAATTCTCTTTTTGTGCTTCTATAACTTCTTTTTTTACATCTTTTACCCTTTCCTCAATGTCCACTTTAAAGTCGGCAGCATTTTGTCCAGTTAGGTGCAAATAGCTCGAATAAAAAGAATCTAAATCCAACTCTTCATTGACAATCTTTTTATTCAACCCATTAAGAGTTACTTTTATATCATTGATGGATAGTGCCCCTTTAAGCTGGTAAATCAAGCTGATTAAGATTAAGTGCTCTTTTGAATATTTCTTATTTTGAATAGGGAAAATCAGCTTTCCCTTGGCATAGTTATTAATCATTGTTTTGGTAAGAACCTTTTCGTCTTCATTCCGCTTCGATTCATTGAATTTATTTTCGAATAATTGAATGACTTGATCCATATATAAATCTATGTTAGGAATTTCATCCAAGGTTAAGCTTGTCTCCAAGCCAAGAGAATCAATAATTTGGTTAATATTTTCCATCGTAAAAAAACCCCACTGTTTGTAATAGATATTTTTATTATACATAATGAAATAAGCATTGACTAGGTTTCATTTTATCAGTATCATTATATGTAGTTATCAAAACTACATGATGTGTTAGGGGGAATTTTAAATGAACAATTATATTCGGGAACCGATTAACGGATTAACGCATTTAGCAGGAGCTATTTTAGCCTTTGTGGGGCTGCTTGCGATGGTTATTAAAGCAGCAATGACTACTCCAACCCCGCTCGTACTCTCGGCCGTCATCATTTTTGGAGTTAGTATGATCCTGTTATACTCCGCATCAGCGACATACCACATGGTTATTGCACGCGATAAGGTTATTGCCTTTTTAAGACGACTCGATCATTCGATGATTTTTGTGCTGATTGCCGGTACGTATACGCCTTTTTGTTTTATTAGCTTAAACGGAAAAACGGGTGCCATTCTGTTTTCGATTATCTCAGGTGTTGCCATAAGCGGAGTTGTTTTTAAAATGGTATGGTTTAACTGCCCGCGCTGGATTTCTACCGCCTTGTATATCGCCATGGGCTGGATGATTGTGTTTGTTTTTTCACCATTAACAGGTAGCTTAAACCCCGTTGGTTTGTTTTTACTGATCCTTGGTGGAATCTTCTATACTATCGGCGGGGTCATATACGGGGCAAAGCCAAAGTTTTTAGAAACGAAGTATTTGGGCTTCCACGAGATTTTTCATATTTTTATTATGCTTGGAAGCTTGGCACACTTTTTTACTGTGTATCTCTACGTCATATAAAACGCCTGAGAAGGCGTTTTTTTGTTTTATCATTAAAAAACGAGAGTAAAGATTTTTTAAACAATTTTGTGACATTAAACATTTTAAATTGACTCACAATAAAAAGAGGTGTTTAATGTAAAAAGCACAAAAATATATAGAGGTGTTCTGCTTGTTTCGATTACTTTTTCAAATGATCATCATTGGACTGTGCTCCATACTTTTTGGATTTGCCTTTAATACTTTTCTTATTCCACATCAACTAACGTCAGGTGGTGTAACAGGCATCGCCTTTTTTATACACCATTTTTCCCATATCAATACTGGATGGATTATTTTAGCGATTAATATTCCATTATTTTTATTCGGAATGAAATACTTGGGAAAAAGATTTGTTTTGCTGACTGGTTTTGCTGTTATTGTTTTATCGTTTAGTATGAAGTTTATTCCTATTCATGCTATTAGTCCTGATATTCTTCTTTCATCGATCATAGGAGGTGCACTCTACGGGATTGCCGTTGGGATTATTATTCGCCTAGGAGGATCGACTGGCGGAACCGATATTATCAGTCTATCCCTATCGAAAAAAAAGAACATGCAGGTTGGCTTTTTAAATACGTGTATGAATCTTTTAGTGGTGGGTATTTCCGGACTGATTTTTGGATGGAATATTACACTCTATACCATTATCGCCATTTATGTTGCCGGCCGTGCCGTGGATATGGTGTACACCACTCAGAATAAATTGACTATAACGATTGTAACAGAGAAATATGAGGAGCTTAGTGAGGCACTAATTCGGCTGCATGCTAGGGGAGTCACAATCACAGATGCGGAAGGGGCATACACCCATAAACCTAAAAAAGTGTTAACTACCGTGATCACCAAATTTGAACTTAACGAAACGAAGCATACCATTAGAACAGTGGATCCAAAGGCGTTTGTAAACATTACGCAAACTTTGGAAGTGATGGGACGTTTCAGAAAGAACTAAAGCAGTTGGGGCGTTTGATCCCAACTGCTTTTTTATAAATCCACTTCCATTAATCCAGTAAGTTCATCCATTAAAACTTGAGCATGGTTATAGACCGGATCCTTTGCTCCATATAAAAGTGTTACCCTTTCACTTGATGCAATCTCAAAAATTTGCCTGATATACTCACGCTTTTGTTCATCGGTACGAAGTTCATCTAGATATTTGACTTTAAATTCCTCAAACAGCTCTGGTTTATGACAAAACCATTTCCGCAGCTCATTGCTCGGCGCAATCTCTTTAAACCAATAAGAAAGTCTGGCTGCTTCTTTAGAAATCCCCCTCGGCCACAGCCGGTCTATCAAAATTCGACAGCCATCCATTCCCTCATAAGGTTCATACACTCTCTTAAGAAATATATTAGACATTTAACACCTCACGACTATTTAATCCTCATCCTTCACGTCGATACTTTCTGGAATTGGTTCATTCTCCAATTCCTCCACTAACTTTTTATATTTCTCAAGCTGTTCAAAATGTGTCTTAAACTGATCCTTGTAGATTAAAACTTCACCTTCCCCGTCATTCAAAACTCGTATTTTTCCTTGTAAAATTAAACTCTCTACATATGGTACAGAAACCGATAAATAATCAGCCGTTTCCTCTATTGTTAAATACATTTATTTCGTCACTCCTGCTACTATCTTAATAAAGCTTATTATAGCTTATTTTAGCAAAAGTTACTTATTTCCTCTTTTCTCGTTTCTATCATAATTATCAAATTAACCCCCTTTACTAATAAAGACTTTGGTAAACAAAAATTTAGGGAATTTATATAAAAAACCAGAAAAGAACCCGTTAATTCTCTCTCCTTCGGCATTGACACTTATTTGTGAACCACGAAGTTCTCTATATATCGATAAATGGCGTGAGCTACTCCATTGTCAATATTTTTAAGGGTCGTTGTTGTACAAACTGCTTTGATGTCATCTTTCGCATTTCCCATCGCTACACTATGTCTGACTTTCTCGAACATGGATAAATCATTGTTGCTGTCCCCAATTGCCATCGACTGCTCTAAGGAGCCATTCATCATGAAAGTCAATTTTTCAAGAGCATTTCCTTTTGAAGCTCTTTTATTAGTAATTTCAATATTATGATCAGCAGATGAAACAACCCTCAACTCATCAATCATGTTAAATTGGTTCCATCCTTCCGCTAATTTCTTTTGATCAAAAGAGCAGGCTAGAATATTAAAATATTCCTCCTCCTGTTTCAATATATCATGATAGTTTTCAACGAGAACATAGCCAAACTGTTCAAATTGTCTTTCCGCTGCTGCCACTACTTCTTTCCGATCCGTATCCAAATCCGTTTCTTTCAAGCTCTGAATCTCTTGATAAAAATGTTCTCTCCTCTTTTTAAGCGTATAAATGGCTTTATTCGTAAACACTTCGTAATAATAATCCCGTTCATCTAACCACTTTAGAATCGATTCGACACGTACTTTCGAAATCGTAATAGAAGAAAGCACCTTTCCATCCTTTGAATGAATGGTTGCTCCATTTGTCCCGATGATCAATGGAACAATCCCGGCTCTTTTACAAATGGTCTGAACATCAAAATAAGCCCGCCCTGTGGATATAACGACTTCAAAACCCCGATCTTGCGCATATTGAATTGCTTTTATATTTTCTTCACTAATTTCATTCTGTTCGTTTAATAATGTACCATCAAGATCAATCGCAATGAAACTCATATGTGATAGCTCCTTACTCATTCATCTATTCTAGTTTTTTTACTAAAAATCCAATAAAAAAAGAGAGAATCCCCTCTTTTCGTCACTATATGTCCTGTTCTAGATCGACTATGCCTGAATCCAATTGAGTTTACCTAATTTTTGATGACTCCTCCATGCCTCTGGAATCTGCTGCTCACTAACCACTACATCGAGTTTTTCGAGAGGACAAACTTTACAAAAGGTATCGACCCCCATTTTAGAGGAATCCGTTAGCACGATCACTTGTTTTGAAACCTCGACCATCTTCCGTGAAACCATTGATTCATGCAAATGATAATTACTAACCCCATTTTGAATCGAAACACCACCAGCAGAAATGAACGCTTTATCAATATTAAATTGATATAACATATGTTCAGTAAGGCTGCCGCTAATCGACTGCTGCTTCGGATCCAATTGTCCACCTAATAATAAAATTTGGCCGGTAAATTTATTTTGATTAAGCGATTCGGTCAATACAGATGAAACAGGAAGAGAGTTCGTGATAATGGTTACGTCTTTTTTATCATGAATACATTTCGCAAATTCAAGCATGGTGGTCCCAACATCAATGACGATCACATCACCGTTAGAAATGAGATCGACTGCTTTTTTTCCAATCTTCTCTTTCGCTTCCTGGTTCACTGTTGTTCGATTTATGAACGGAGGTTCCTCAAATGGAAAGACTGATTTAATCGCTCCACCGTAAACCCTCTTCAAAAGTCCTTTCTCCTCTAATAGCATCAAGTCACGACGTATCGTTTCCTCTGAAACCTGAAATTGCTCCACTAAATCCGTAACTTTTACGGCTCCCATTTGGTTCAGTTCTTTTAAAATTTCATTCTTTCTTTCTTCTGGCAAAACAGACATCATTCTTCCTCCTATAAAGAAAAGCGTAAGGCGCCCGCCTAGCGGCGACAAGCACAAGACGAGCCGGCCGAAAGGTTGCTTTTTAACCTTTTGGACGGCTTGGCTTGTGACCTCGAGCCGGCGCCTGGAGCTGGACAATTCTCAAAGTAAAAATTGTATACATTCTTATCTGTTAAGAAAAGCGCAAGTACATTCTAATTAGCTAATATAATGCATTCTTTCTTTGGTACAAGAATGTGAACCTGTGCTCCTTGTTCAAACATTTTACCTTGATGATGAAGATCATCTACAAGGAAAGCGGACGCTTCTGTTTCTACTTCATATCTTAAAACATTCCCTGTCATGGAAACATCTTTAATTAACCCTTTAATACCCCAGTTCGCTTGTAAATCCAAATTATCTTCACTAGCGGAAACTAGTTGTAAAACTTCAGGACGAATGGCAATTTCATTCCCGTCTAACTCTGTCCTTTGAACAAGTTTACGGAAAACATCCATATTTAAAACATTGTAATTTCCGATAAATTTCGCCACAAATGTATTGGCTGGCAGGGTATAAATTTCTGTTGGAGAACCGGATTGGACAATTTTTCCTTTATTCATAACAAAAATCCGATCCGACATTGTCATTGCTTCTTCCTGATCATGGGTCACAAAAATTGTAGTAATATCTAATTCTTTCTGGATTCTCTTCAATTCTTTTTGTAAGTTTTTTCTAATTTTCGCATCCAATGCACTTAACGGCTCATCCAAAAGCAGGACCTTTGGTTCAATAACAAGTGCGCGGGCAAGTGCCACCCTTTGTTGTTGTCCACCGGATAATTGATGAGGATAGGACTGTTCTTTTCCAATTAAATCGACCAGTTCAATCATCTTGGTTACTCTCGATTTAATATACTTTGCCTTCTTCATTTTAAGACCGTAAGCGATATTTTCAAAAACGTTCATATTCGGGAATAATGCATACGATTGAAACACCATACCTACTTCACGGTTACGCGGTGATAAATGAGTAATATCTTTTCCATCAATGAAGATACTTCCTGCATCCACATCTTCAAGTCCGGCAATGGATCGTAATAAGGTGCTTTTTCCGCACCCGCTTTGTCCCAGAAGGGTCGCAAATTCTCCCTTTTTTAAAGTCAATGAAATATTTTCTAACACGACTTGTTGATTATAACCCTTCGTCACTTGATCAATCGTTACATAGCTCATGAATTTTCACCTTCTAAAGCTGTATTTTTTTGACGGTATGATTTCTTTAAAAATTTTAGAGATCGTTTCTTATTAAAAAAGACAGGAGCTTTCTCTTTTCTAAACGTAAGTTTTAATACAGTCCCCGTTAATAGTAAAATGATAGAGTAATACGTAATTACAATGGCACTAGTTAAGTGACCACTACTGTTGAGTTTATCGGCAAGATAAATTTGAATCGTTTCAAATCGGCCCCCGACAAGCAAATTGGCAAACGCAAACTCACTAAATAAAAGCGCGACGGATAATAACGTAGACACTAAAATACCAGAGATAATATTGGGAAACACCACTGTCCGAAACGCTTGGAATTTTGTGGCTCCAAGTAATTCGGCCGCATCGACAAGCTGGACCGCATTCACCGTACGAAGGCTGTTGCGAATACCTTGGTACATAAATGGCAGAATTGTGATGAAATAAGCACCAACTAAAATCCATGGTGTTCCGGCAATTTGAATCGGTCCATCTGAATATACTTTGATTAACCCCACAGCACCAACAATGGGTGGAATGCCATAAGGAAGCATCGCGGCTGCTTGAAGCCATTTTTCCCATTTACCAAAATAGACAGTGATGATAAAAATCGTTGGAAGCATAATTACCACACTAAGACCAACCGTCACGACAATTAAAAACAGCGTGTGTTGTAAAGCCAGATAAAACCGTTCATCTTGAAATAATTCGATATACCATTTCAACGTATAACTCTCTGGTAGAATCGTATGATCCCATTTTCCAGCCATCGAGAATAAAAACGTTCCTAATAGCGGGATTAATAAATAGATAACAAGTAATCCCACGATTACTTTATGAAACACTAATGAAGACTTCATCGTAAATCCCTCCTAATTCGACGCATCATTCGTTCATTGAACCACATCGCCCCGATCATGGTCGCTGCTAGAAGAACACCCATCGCACTACCCAACTGCGGATTTAAGGTAACGTCACTCGATACTAAAGAGGCAATTTGTAATGATAATAAATTATAGTTGCTTCCGACAAGTGCATAGGCTGTCGCATAAGCTCCCATTGCATTCGCAAACAAAATACTAAATGTACCAGCAATGCTAGGTAAAAGAACCGGGATCCCGATGTGGCGCCAAAAGGATAAGGTCGATCCACCTAATAAGGAAGAAGCTTCTTTCCATTGCTTTTTAATTCCCTGATAGGATGGGTATATAAGCATAACAGCAAGCGGAATCTGGAAATAAATATAAACCAAAATGAGACCTGTCCAAGAATATAAATTAAAGTCTGCAAATACATCCAAACCAAGCTTAGAAAAAAGCAGTGTAAACAATCCATTGTTTCCAAGTAAAATAATATAGGAAAAGGAAAGCGGAATTCCTTCAAAGTTCGAAGTCATATTAGCAATCATCAGTAAGCGATTTTGTATTTTTTGTGAGAACTTTGTAAACGAATATGCCGCAATTACCGCGATAATCACAGAAATAACAGCAGAGAACAACGAAATGACAAGGCTATTTTGAATGGCTTGTAAATAAAATTTACTCTTAAATATGGTTAGGTATTGTTGAATCGTCACTTGAATTCCATCGTCTGCATAAAAACTATCCTTCAACATGGCCACTAGTGGTCCTATTTCAAACCCAATCACAAACAAAATAAATGGCAGTAAGAGAGCTAATAAGTAAAATTTTTGCTTTTTAATTTTTCTCAAGACTTCTCGCTCCTCTATATTTGCTAACAATGGGGGAATTGGTTCTATCGTACGTACGTTAAACCAATTCCCAGTAGCCTTCATTTTTCTAAATACGGTACTTTCTTTAAACGGTCATTTTCCTCTTAAGTCCTGGCAGTGAATAGTTCACCATTTTATCGGACGGCTCAATCTCTAACAGTTCACAAACAAGCGGTGCAAAAGCCAATTGCGGAACGACCTCACTGTGAACGCCAGGCTCCACTTTTGGACTGATGATAAAGAGTGGTACATCACGTTCACCATCTGTGATGCCGCCGTGATTACCATATTCACTCATGCCATGATCAGACGTAATTAAAATGTGATACCCTTCTTTCATCCAAATCGGCAAAAGTTGTGCCAACAAGCTGCCCATTTTTAAGACTTGTTCACGATATTCTTTCGATTCTGAACCGAATGCTTCTCCTTTTACATCGACACCGAGCGGATGAATATATAAAAAGTGTGGGTCATACTTTCTGCGCAAGGCTTCAGCATCCATTAACACATGACTATCTGGATAGTCATCGTCCCAATAGAATTTTCCATATTGAATCGGCTTAGACTCGTTCTCTTGTTCACGATCTTCAATAAAATGGAATGGCGCACGATTATAAAGTTCGCTTACCCAGTAATACGATACCGTTCCGTTTCTTAAGCCGTTTTCTTTCGTGAGATGAAAAAGACTTTTCTCAGTAGATAGACGAACGGCTTGATTGGACGTAATTCCGTTCACTGATGCAGGTGTACCAGTTAGTAACACTTCATATAATGGACGTGATAAACTTGGCAGCTCCGATTTAACCTTGTATAGTGCTGCCTGATTGGTTTCCACAAGATGTTGAATAAATCCGAGAGTTTCACAGGCTTTATCGTATCTCATCCCATCCACAACAATAGCGATTACTTTATTTGACATGGACTACTACCTCTTCTTGCCAAAGCTGCGGCAACGTTTTAGCCGTTTCTTCCCAGGCTTTGTAATCTTTAAGTGGTTTCGCATTCTTGTACTCTTCTTTTGGAATCATTTTATCCGCTACTTCTTCCGGAAGTTTTACATTATCGCGAATGGGACGGGCATACCCTTTAGCCAAGTTAATTTGTCCCTCGTCGCTTAAGATATATTCTCTAGTTGCCATTGCGGCATACGGATGCTTCGCATATTTGTTAATAATCGTAGCATAGCCGCTTACGACTGAACCTTCCTTTGGAATGGTAACATCGAACTGTTTACGATTGATTTGTTCAGCATAACCAATAGCATTGAAATCCCAAACAAGGGCCACTTCCACTTCCCCTTTTTCGATGTTTGCCGGCTTGGCATCCGTTAAGCTAAGACGTCCTTGCTTGGCAAGCTTAGCAAAAAAGTCAATTCCTGGTTGAAGATGTTTTTCGTCACCGCCGTAAGCCATTGCAGCAGCAAGAACGGCCATTTGGTTCTGTGTACCACGCTGAACATCTCCAACGGTTACTTTATAATCACCTTTTAATATGTCATCCCAAGATTTTGGCGGGTTTTTCACTAATTCTTTATTCGTTAAGAAGGCAATCGTTCCTTGGTAACCGACAACCCAATCCCCGTTGTCATCTTTTGCCCAGTCAGGCACATCGTTCCAATAAGAAGTTTTATAAGGTATTGTTAATTTTTTCTGTTCAGCAATAGGCCCGAAGGAAATCCCTACATCACCAATATCCGCGGTTGCGTTCTCTTTTTCAGATTCCATTTTGGCAATCTCTTCGGCACTGGATAAATCTGTATCACTATGTTTCAATGTATATTTTTGCTTTACTTCATTCCACGTTTCTCCCCAGTTGGCCCATGAATCAGGCATACCAACACTATTAATTTCGCCCTCTTTTTTGGCTTTTGTTTCAATTTCATTTAAGGATAATGAGTTGGGATCCTCAACAACTGAAGCAGCTGGCTCTTTTGTCGTTCCACAAGCAGTTAATCCTAGTACGCTCATTCCTAACACCACAGCTTGAATCGACTTGTACCACTTCTTACTAATCATAAAAAGTATCTCCCCTTAATGTGGAATTTTGTAATGTTGTTTACTGTTTGTTACGGTTTAATCATAATCCAACAATATTAATCCCACATTAATCCGATATTAAGTTAATGTAAATCATCTCTTTATTGATCCAATTCATTTATAGCCTGATAAAATAGGACTTATCTTTCAGTCTTTTGCTATTCCTTAATTACCTTTACTTCGTCTCTGTTTTCTTCCTTAGAGACTCTCCAATCCACGAGTTTCCCCTTTATCACAACCCACAGATAAAGAAGATAACTAAAAAAACAGTCAGGCGTTAACAAATACTAAAAAGTTAACGCCTGACTGTTTCTATCGATATAATTACATTTCACCGCTAAAATAATCCTTTGAAATAGATTAATACAACTTAATTGCAAGTTAAAAATGATAATTTCATTTTTATTGATAATTATTTGTACACTGAAATCAGACTATTCATAATTAGTTTATTCCAAAGTCAATCTATATAAATTGCAGGTTGTGATCATGGCAGAGCCGGCTCGAATTCTCCTGTTATCATTTGATGTCCGTTATGGTAATCGTATTCCTGCTTGCGTTCTAACCCAAATTTCTCTAAAATCGGCAGGTCGTTAGTAGAGAACAGATAGCTGTCTTCTGACGCTATGTGTTCGTGCCATGCCCAGTTCGGCACAACAAAGAAATCACCTTTAGTCCAGTCAAAGCGGACTCCATTGATAATGGTGCAGCCTGCTCCCTCATGAACGTGGTAAACGGATGCATGTGTATGGCGATGGGCTTTTCCTTTAAAGCCTGCAGGTAATTTTTGCATCCAAGCTGCTATGGTTGGACACGCTGTCTCCCCATTGGATGGGTTAATGTATTCAACGGCATAGCCGTCGAAGGCATCCGGTTCAAACCGGCTTAGACCATTAATCGCCGCATCGTACCAGACCACTTATATGAGCCAAGAGGAGCTTTTTTTTCATAACGGTCCGAAATAGGGCGGACCATTCCACCTTCGTAGCGTTGAGCAGTATAATTGTCCGGAACCTTTGGCTGTTCAATTTTTTCCGGATACGGCTCAAAGAACGTCCCTCCAAGATAGTAGATGGTCGGGATGTCAAGGCAATCCATCCATATCATCGGCATATGTATGTTCGATTTTTGAAAAAACCGTCCGCGAAACCTTGTTCATCTTGTTGACACCAACAAGATCCAGTCCTGCCATTTCGTTGATATCAGCCCCCGCGACAAACGCTTTCTCCCCATTTCCTGTGAGGATGATCGCCCGCACTTCATCATTGACTTCCAGTTCATCGAACAAACGGGAGAGCTCATTGAACACTTGTGTATTCAACGGGTTGACCGGCGGTCGATTTATGGTTACGATTGCGATTCTATTTTCTAATTCACATAATAAAAACTCATAGTTCATAGCTTAATCCTCCATTTTTTATTCATAATCATAAAAGCCTGCGCCTGTTTTTTTGCCCAGCCTGCCTGCCCTGACCAGCTGTTTTAGAAGCAGAGGCGGAGCATACTGGTCGTTATTTAATTCTTGCTTGAAATACTCCATCACATGGTAGCCGATATCGACCCCAGCAAAGTCCTGGAGTGTAAACGGACCCATTTGGTAGTTCAAGCCAAGCGTAACGGCTTTGTCAATATCCTCCGCGGAAGCGACACCTTCTTCCAGCAATTTTATTGCCTCTATGAATTGTGGAATCATGATTCGATTGACAATAAAGCCAGGGGAATCCTTCTTTACTTCCACTGGCTCTTTAGAGAGCTGTTTTGATAACGCTTTTAGTTCTTCAACGGTTTCATCGCTTGTCCGATAGCCGCGTACTACCTCTACGAGCTTCATAAGTTGTGCAGGATTAAAGAAATGCATGCCTGCTACACGTTCCGGCCGATTCGTTGCGGATGCAATCTCTGTGATGGACATGGACGATGTATTGGTTGCAAGAATCACTCCTTCGGCAACGATTCGGTCGAGCTTAGAGAAGATCTCCTTCTTCAACTCTAAATTTTCGAGGACTGCTTCAATAACCACATCTGCTTCCTTCATGTCCTCTAGATGAGTAGTCGTTCGAATCCGGACGAGTGCCTCTTGTTGATCTTCTACCGTCATCTTTCCTCTTGCCACGCTCTTAGCCATAAATCCATTCATACGTTGGATGGCATTGTCTAAGAAACGTTCCTCAATATCATGTAAAACGACTGTAAATCCATTTATTGCCGCCAGGTTCGCAATTCCTGAACCCATAGAACCTGCCCCTACAACACCAATTGTTTGAATAGTCATTCTCTTCCCTTGCCTAACTTTTAAAAATTTTCTGCAAATAAATTATATCCCTATATCGAAAGTGATTGTACCTACACAATATAGGAAAAAAACACATGCTTTTCGTACAATTTTTAGGGTTAACTGGTACTGTTTCAAGTGCTTGGCATTTCTTATAACAAAATTATTGGCACTGGATCTGATAAATTTAAAAATCAATTCTGTATGCTTATCATT
>NZ_JBALPG010000002.1:0-56581 GCF_036965245.1 Neobacillus drentensis | reverse complement strand
ATTTTATTCCCATACATCTCGTAAAGCTTAAGGGCCATCATTAAATTGCGTAAAAAAGGCTGCAAAGGTTTCATAAGAAATGCTTCGCAGCCTTTTTAGTTTTATGTTGAGAGTAATAGTATCAATATAGATTTAGAGATTTTTGCTTTTATTTCATTTTCTGTTGTGTGTTATCTAATACATTTTCTAACTCTTTATCTTTGATGTTAATGTCTGCTTCTTTTTGAAGCTCGGCAATTAACGTATTAATTGGCTTGGCTTTTTGATATTTAAGTTCTTTTTCAATTTCATCTTTTTTATCTTCAAACGTGTTTGTTTTCTTGTCTGTGACTTTAATAATGTGATAACCGTATTGTGTTTTTACAGGATCACTGGCTTTATTGACTTCTAATGAAAATGCAACTCTATCGATTTCCGGAACCATATTCCCTTTTATAAGGTACCCAAGTTTACCGCCAATGTCTTTCGAACCAGGATCTATTGAATATTCGCTGGCAAGTTGAGCAAAATCCTCGCCCTTATCAAGCCTTTCCTTTACTTCTTTCGCCGTTTTTTCATCTTTAACAAGAATGTGACTTGCTTTTACTTCTTCTTTATATCTATCCTCAAATTCTTTTTTCATTTCTTCCTCGGAAACTTTAACTCCGTCTGTTGTCGCTTTTTCTGCCAATAACTCACGTTCAACCATTTTTTTAAAGGCCTGCTCATCTGGAATTCCATTTTGCCGAAGAGCCTGATTTAAGCCTTCATCACTACCGAATTGCCTCTTATATTCCTTGATTTTTTCATCAATCTCTTTATCTGTTACTTTATATTCTTTTTTAAGAAGCATCGTTTCAATCATTTGTTTTAAAACTTTGTCCCCTGCCTGAGCCTTTAATTCGTTGTAAAATTCCTCTTTGGTAATATCACCCGCTTTAGATTGGACAATTGGAACCGAAGCTCCAAAGTTACATGCAGAAAGAGAAAGAACTCCAGCGGCTATTCCAAAGTAAACTAACCATTTTTTCATTTTAAAACACTCCCATTATATTCAAAAAGTTTTTTGCAGTACAGGATATCAAAAACTTTTTTCGTTTTATATAAAACTTCCAGCCTTAGCGGTTATTTCTCGTACTCTATCACTGCCATATCCCAATATTTCAAACTTGGAAGTGTAAATGTGACATTTCTATTTTCTTGTTTATAGTTAAGAGATTTAGGTACACCGTTTTGCTGGTCAGGCGAAGCCAACCAAACTTTTTTAATTGGCCGGGTTTCTTCAAGCTGAACAGTTAACTGCTTACGGTCCTGGGGCTCTACTTGGTTTGCATTCGTATCACGCCATTCAAATGTTGCAGCATCGAAGAAATTAATAAAGTGAATGACTTTTTTATTTGCTTTTTGTTTCGCAAATGTCCATACTTTCCCTTTCTCTGGTTGGGATGAAAAATGTACCCAATCAGGCGAATGAATCGTAATCGGCACCTCATGCAAGTGGTCTCGAAGCAAATTTTCATAAGCCACAAGAAAATCATAATAATGTAAGAGCCTAATGTGCAAAGATTGATTCATTTTTAAGTTTTCGTGTGGAAAATATTCTTTTGACAGCATGTGTTCACCCAGTTCCAAATGGGAACCGCCAGAAGCGAAAATAACGCTGTTCGCAAGTAAAATACCAGGGGTATTAAATGTACCCGGCTGATTGGAAAAGTCATAATTCATATAGGCGGCTAAAACGGTATTATATTTCCCTTGGGAGTACCGATTGTTTTCATCAATAATACGTTTTAAATCACCATAATATTTGTCTTGTTCCCATACTTCCGTATATAAGAAATCAACAGGAGTTTGACCAAGCTGCTTTTGTCCATATTGACTTACAGCATTCATAACTAAACGTTTATTCGGCATCTCTTTTTTTGCATTAGAAATAAACCCCTTAAAGGACTCATCCAAATCCACCGGAATTCCGTTGAAGTCATATACATTTCCCCGGTCACCGAGCTGGTCAATGTGCCAGCCGTCAAAAGGAAGATCTTTGTACACCTTTTTTTGTTGTTCTATAATATAATCCTGCCATTCAGGATTGGATGGGTCGACGAGAAACACGTCACTTTTCCATTCGTCAGGTAAAGGATGGTAGTCAGAGGCATTTCTTTGCTGGTCTTTAAATAAACGCCATTCTGTTTTAACACCATCTTTCTCAGCTCCGGCAAACGCGCCATATAAAAGGTTATACGCCATCGTTTTCATGTTTCGTTCATGGGCAAATTCGATATATCTTTTAATTGTCTGCAGCGATACAGGCCGATTGGCGATGTCCTCCCAATAAGCTACAGGCTCATTATTTTCAAATTTAATAGGTTGATGATGTTTATAATGCCAATCATAGAATTGTAATCCATTAATGTGATAACGATTCAGTTTAGAAATTACAGACTCCATATCTTCGTTAGGCATATCTTCAAACCTTGACAAGAATCCATATCTTGGGAATTTAGACCAGTCGCTTGAAACATCCACTGCAATGGTTTGCTGATCTTGATCGGTTTCTGAAACAAACTGTACACGAACTAAATATCCTTTGAAATCTTCTTTTAACGGCTTCCATGTCCAATGTACCTTATTTTTTTCTACTTTCATCTTTTTTTGAGAGATGATGTCATTTAAGTGATAATAGGTAATTTTTAACGTTCCATCGGATTTCTTACCCGCTAATTTAGTTGTAAAATGAACTGGCTCATTTGGCTGATACGAAGCTTTATCAGTTGTTATACTTTGAATAATTTCCTTTTCTTCTTTTTTTAAGGGCTGCTTTGGAAAAAAGAAAGACTTCATTGCAACCACGGTGATAATGAATAGCAATAAAATAGCAAACAAGATGATAGATTTCTTTGTTGATACCATACAATCAAACTCCTCATAATAAACCATCGAGAAAAAATCAATTTAGAATCTGTCCAAAGTCAAGCGGGAATTTGGACAGATGGAATAGTTATTAATTAATTTTTGTATCCATAATCTGCATCAATAATTTTATCTATCGGATGTCCGCTTTCCGTCAATTCTTCAACTTCAGGTCCTAGATAAAGATCCGTCTGCCAGTATCCATTCGGCAAATCAACCTCAACTGTATAAGTACCTGGGCCATATACTTTTGTTTCATTATCGAAGCTAATCTGTCCCTCGTATGGTTTGCCGTCTTCTTGAGGAACGGTTCCTTCAGGATAAGTATAGCTTGTAAAGCTAATCTTGATTGAATCCATCCCTTCAGGCACCGTAAACGTGGCTGTTCCCTTATCGATGCTGGAATTAAAAAACTGATCGAGCGGGCGCTGAGCTTGAACTTGTTCATTCAAATCGGTATTTTCTTTAACCGTTATCGCCTCGCTCCACAACTCTCCCTTTCCTGGGTGGTTAGGACGCTGATAGGCTTTAAACATATAATTTCCAGCCACAAGGTGATCCGGTTTATAAGTTAATATCTGTGCTTCACCAGGAGTTAATGTGTTAACCGCACCAGTGGCAACCACCTTACCCTCTTTAGGATTGCCTTCTGCTGCCCAGTAAACCTCATATGTCACTTCCCCCTGCATGGCTCTTGAGTCCTCGTCATTTTTAATCATGGCAGAAATGCAATCTGAAGTTAAAATTTCAGCGGTAAATGTTAATGAGCTTCTATCCCATCCAGATTTGTCCTGTGGCCCTGTTTCTTTAGTTAAATTTTGAAAACTAACTTTTTCAGTTTGGTCATTCTTTATTGCAGCCGCTAATGTTGTATGTCCAGGATGTACAAATGGAACGGCCAGCAATGATGCGGTAATGATCCCTGCAGTAATTTTATTTACTTTCTTCAAAGTGCTCCCCCATTTCTATCGTTTTAGACTATCCAGCCCTATTCCTCAGGGTTGGTAGTCTTATAGGATTATAGATAAGAAGGAACTAACATGCCGGTTAGTCCCTTCTATCCTATTACTTGTTTACTTCACATTCGTCTCTCCCTTAGCATGTACGCTATTGCCTTAACGAATTTGAACTTCTTTCTTCTCATCAGCCGGAATACTTACATAAAGCACTTGTGTGTTTGCATCGTAGAAGAATGTATTTGTTTTACCTTGAGTTTCTGCCAGTGAGCCGACCTCTTGATACTTGCTGTTACCAGCTTGAACTCCAGATGGTTTTTCTACGTTATTTAGTTTTAACGTATATTGCTGTAGTTTAGAATCTTGATAGCTATTAACTTTTTGCTTTTGATTGAATTTAATAGAGTTTGTTTTACGTGTTACATCAAATTCTGTTAAGTTGTATTCACCTTGTTTGTAGTCTTCTGTTGCTCCATCATCTTCATAGAACGTATACGAAGCATTATTGTTAACGTACGTATCAAGTACAAGGTTTGTTAATGGTTTTTCATCTGTGTATTGCTGAACCTCACGAGTTGGGATAATCGATTCGTTCTTTACGAAAATCGGTAAATGACCAAGTGGAGCATCTACAGTAATGGTTTGTCCTCCATTATATTCTTTACCAGTCCAATAGTCTGTCCAGTTTACACCTTGTGGTAAGTATACTTGACGGGATGTTTGACCTTGTTTTACAACCGGTGCAAGCATCATAGAGTCACCAAACATATACTGGTCACTAATGTCATATGTGTTTTCATCATTTTGGAATTGGTATACAAGTGGTTGATGAACCGGTTTACCACTGTCAGTTGCTTCCTGGAACTCATTGTATAAGTAAGGAAGTAATTGATAACGCAATTCGATGTACTTCTTGCTGATCTTTTCAACTTCTGGACCAAATGCCCAAGGTTCTTGACCTTGCTTAATATCAGATTTTGCATCGCTATCATAATGGATGCGAGAGAATGGATAGAACGCTCCTACTTCAATCCAGCGTGCAAACAGCTCTGCGTCTGGTCGTTTAGCGAAACCGCCAATATCAGTACCAACGAATGATACACCTGATAGTCCAATATTTGAGAGCATTGGGAGTGACATTTGCAAGTGTTCCCAATTTGATTCGCTGTCACCTGTCCATAATGCAGCCCAACGTTGCGTACCTGCATACATGTCACGTGTTAACACAAATGGACGAGTACCAGGTTTGTGAGTTTTAAATGCTTGGTGAGTGGCATCTGCTTCATCATGACCGTATAAGTTATGGTACTCTGAATGCAGAATTTTGTTATCTTCCGTACCGAAATAGGCATCCAAAGGCATCGTATGGTGCATGGTGTCATTGTCCATAAATACAGCAGGTTCATTCATGTCATTCCAGATTCCGTCAATACCCTCATTGAATAAGGTATCATGGTTGTTGGCCCACCAATCGCGAACTTCTTTTTTAGAGAAGTCAGGGAAAGCAGACTGCCCAGGCCATACCGGACCAATGAACGGTGTTCCGTCTGCGTTTTTCGCCCAATAGTCATTTTTTGTCCCTTCCTGATACATGCGGTAGTTTTCATCTTGTTTAACAGCCGGATCGTTTATGGAGATAGCATGGAATCCAGGCATGGATTTTAGTTGTTTTAATGCTTGCTTGTATTGATCATTCCATGTAAATACACGGAAGCCATCCATGTAGTCAATATCAAAATGCATCGTGTCTAATGGAATTTGCTTTTCACGGTAAGTTTTAGCAACATTTACGATTTCATCTGCTGTATATTCCCATTTACTTTGGTGTAAACCTAATGACCACTCTGGTGGAGCTTCCATTTTACCTGTTAAATCCGTATAGCGGTCAACAACATCACTAATTTCTGGCCCGTAAGCGAAGTAATACGTTAATTTGCCGCCGTTTGCATAGAAATAGTAGTAATCATCAGATTCACTCGCCATTTCATAATAGGAACGGTTTGTGTTGTCAAAGAAAATACCATATGCTTTTTTGTCTTTTAAACCAATGAAGAATGGAATTGAGGTATACACGTATTTTGTATCTTTATTATAGGTATAAGCATCTGTATTCCACATGCCGATGCTATCGCCTCGCTTGTTGAATTCTAATCCAGCTTGCTCACCGAAGCCATAGAAATCTTCATTTTTATCTGTTTTCTTGAATACATAAGGCTTTTCGTTTTCATATCCTGAGGTCTTATCTTGATTTACATAATCCTCGTTGATGACATTTCCATTCTTATCAAGGAAACGTACGCCAAATGGCTTCATCTTAATCTCAACCGTAAGTTCATCTGTTTTTAACGTATATGTGTCTGCACTAACGTTTGTCTGAAATTCTGGAGTTTCCCACTCGGAAGCCTTTTTGGCAATTCCTCTTGATTCGAATTCTTTCTCACCTTTTTTTAATACAGAAACTTTTACCAGATCTTTGTCAAATAGACGAATATAGGCTTCATTTGTCCCTAGGTCTAACTTGACACCATTTGGAAGCTTCGTAACTCCTTGAACAGAAAGCTTTTGAAGATTTTCCTTTACTAAAGGAGTGTCAGCCTCAGGTTGAGTAACGGCCAGAACATTGGGCGCTGCCGCTGTTAAACCAACAGTAGCTGCAAGTGTAATACCTGCTAAAACTCGTAATGACTTTTTCGATAAGTTCATCTTTCCACCTCGTTTAAATTATTGTAAATCCCAATACTGTTACTTGTTTACTTTCAACTTCGCCTGTACTCGGTATGCCTGCTTTTGACTTAACAAATTTGAGCATCTTTATTCTTCCTAGTCCATATCCCCTCTCTGATCATTTTTTCAACCGAGTGTAACCCCGGTTTCCCTAGCCAATTACCAAATTAACAGCCAAAGATGGTATGAACAATGGGAAAAAATCCCTGACTAATCTGAATACGTTTCCAAAAATGCGTGCCAAGTTTACTTTAAATAGAGTTGTAATAGCGTTGAACTTGATTTTTCATTCACGTGGATAAGACCGTGTTTCCAACAAAAGGATGGAGAATTTAAGGCCAGTATAGCCCGAGAGAACTATAGGACTATACTCTTCTCCTGCTTCAACACTGGTTCGTCAACCTCTTATTTATATTGTATAACTTAAAAAAGTACACTAAAAAACCTAATTTTCCCTCAATATGTATTTATTTGAAAATATTGGATGATATTTAATGCTTTTTATATGGAGAATTTTGACGGGATACTATTTTTCGCTCTTCATTCAAAATAAAACACCATTCCATATAACAGCCAAAAAGATGATAAAATGAAGTTGAATTAAAGGAGGCAAATATTTTATTTCCAAAATATTCCTTGGTAAAATACAACCCAAAACCTGTACTATTATAAAGTAAGAACAAATAAGGCGAGGTATTATGTTTCGAAAATTTTTATTATCCAGAAGCTTTTCATCTAAAATTACAGTGGCCTTTCTACTTGTGATTTTAATCTCGACACTTTTTATTTCTCTGTCTTTCTACTGGGAATCTAATTCTATCTTGAAGAAGAACGTGCGGAAGTCCACCATTCAAATGGCCAAACAGACGGGGGAGTCTCTTTCTTTTATATTTAACGTTGGAATTGACACCTCTGATTTCATTAGCAGCGACCAGAATATTCAGCGAGCTGCTTTACAATTGAAAAGCAGTACCCCATACGAACAGACAAGGAATTCTCAATACATAAATACCTTGCTGAATAATTTTGTCTATTCCAATTCCTTCGTCAAAATTGTTTATGTATTAAAAGAGGAAGGCAGCGGTTGGGGCAGTGGTACTTTTTCTGAAGCCAGATTCAAGAATATACGCCTCTCCGACCAGGAATGGGTAAAGGAAGCTAAACGAAAAGATGGAGAATTGGTTTGGCAAGGTATTCAGTATGACAATTTCAGCGGCGGAGGGAACAATACGGACTTGACTCTTCCCGTCGGAAGGGTTCTGAAAGATTTTGACACGCTGAGCAATATTGGACTGGTGCAGGTTCATTTGGACGGGCGGTCCATTCTTAACACGATTGGGCACTTGAAACTAGGAAAAACAGGAAAGTTTTTCGTGGTTGATAACGAAGGAAGGGTCATGATTGATTCCAATCTCGATAGGATCAACAAGAAGGTGGAGAATCCCGATTTGTTCAGTCATGTCGTAGGAGACGACCACGCAGAATTCGAATTTACAGTAAAAGGAGTCCCTTATTACGGGGTTAAGGAGCCGCTTAGCAACGGCTGGATGCTTGTTGGTACCGTTCCTATCCATGAAATCAGCGGACAGTTGGACCGTCTTCAATCATGGATATTATTTTCCTCCGGAGTTTTCTCCATGCTTGCAATCTGCATTGGGCTTTTCATTGCCGGACGGGTGACCAAGCCTGTAAAACAACTTACCCAGATCATGCAACGCGTTCAGCAAGGTGATCTAAAAGTAAGAACGGCCGTTAATTCCTCTGATGAGATTGGCTTTTTGAGTAAGCAGTTTAACAATATGATTTATGAAATCGAAAATTTGATGCAACAGGTCAAAAGTGAACAGAGTGAAAAGTATCATGCCGAACTTCGGGCTGTTATTCACCGGATTCATCCACACTTTCTATATAATACACTAAGCACCCTCCGATGGCTTATTGATTCGAATCAAAACAACCGCGCTTCTCTAGTATTGTCGGCACTGACTCATCTATTGGAAGCAAATATGGGAAAAAGCGGCAGCATCATCATGGTAGGAGAGGAACTTGATATTATCCAGAAGTATTTGGTCATTTTGGAGCTTCGCTACGAAAAAAAATTCAATCTTGAGCTGGACATTGAACCGGGGACGGAAATGCTCCCTATCCCCCGCATGCTTCTGCAGCCTGTGGTTGAAAACGCCATATTCCATGGCATCGTGCCGAAAAATACGGACGGCCGAATCTCGATAAAAATTCATTCATATAACGAAGATTTAGAATTTCTTATAAACGATGACGGCTTAGGCATACAAAATGATAAGTTGAAGGAATTGAACGATCCGGAGACTGCTGTCAAAAATGGGAAAATCGGTATCGGTCTACGCCATATCTTTGATACGTTGAGGTTGTATTATGCCCAAAATTGGGAATGGTCCATCACAAGCGGGCCAGAACAAGGTACCACGGTGCGCATTTTGTTAAAAAAAATAGTAGAATCAGCCACTAAGCACTAGCAGAACAGGAGGAATAATATGTATAGAGTTCTTATCGTGGACGACGAGCCTATTATCCGCAAGGGAATCAGCGCCTTTATTGATTGGGAAAATGAAGGGGTAACGGTTGAAGACCAATACGCCAATGGCGCCGAAGCACTTGCTGCTCTTAAAAACCGTTCCTATGATATTCTCATTACGGATATTAAAATGCCTTTGACCAACGGCATTGAACTCATGAAGCAAGCACTAGAGCTTTACCCATGGCTAAAAGTGATCCTAATCAGCAGCTACAGTGACTTTGAATACGTAAAAGAAGGGCTAAAGCTGGGCGCTGTCGATTATTTGTTAAAGCTAACCCTGAAAAAAGAGGACCTTCTCGCCGTCCTTCGCCGGTGTATCTCTATGCTGGAGGAAGAACGCAAAAAAGATTCCGAACTGAATTATTACCAACAGGGAGCCATCTACCTAGAACGAAAAAGTAATGAACAGAAAATTAAAAGATTAATAGTACAAGAGGAGACATCCCCTTCGTCAACTGATTTGGCCCTGCCATGGTTGGAAAATTCCTATGCTTGCGTCTATCTTATGCTAGATAAAGCGGAGGAATGGAAAGAAAATCACGGCTATCTGTATATGCAGTACATATTCGAGGAATGGCAGAAATTGTTTTATGAGAAAACAGAGGAAGGAGCAGCACTGATTGTAGAGGAAAGCTGCATGTTTCTCATTTTACCAGATCACGAAAGGGAAGCCGAGCGGGTTATCCACGGTTGGAAACAGGCACTTAAAAAGCAATGGGGAATTTCAATGTCAGCCGGTCTCGTAACAGAGCAAGGTATAGGCAGTATTCTTAATGGATTTGCCAACAGCCGTTCAGCCTGCGAAAAGAGGTTTTTCAAAGGACTGGGCGGCGTGTATTATATGAATAGTTCCGAAACATATGGGAAAAAAACGCTAATGGACAAAAAGGAGCAGCATAATTGGACGCCTTTCTTCGAAATGATCCGCAATGGCGATCCGGTTTCATCTGCAATTGATTATGCACTTGATTACTGGAAGGATGAATCACTTAATTCAGAAGATGTTAAGCAAGAGGCGTGCAACCTTCTTACGGGCGCTTACCGTTTACATGCGGAAGCGGAATCATTGCTCCCTGAACAACATAATCTGCTTTACCGTGCCGAGACATTGGAACAAATGGTATCCATTTTAATTAGCCAACTGGAAGAAATCGGGAAGCCCTTTATGCCAAAATTGTCGGATAAGGGATACGACGAGGAGCTAATTACAAAGGCGCTGGATTATATTGCTGCCCGTTATACAGAGAACTTGACGCTTCAGAGTGTCGCGGATGTCGTTCATCTCAGTAAAAGTTATTTTAGTCTTTATTTTAAAAAACACACCAACCGAAATTTTGTCGATTATTTAATCGAACTGCGCATTAGGGAAGCGAAGCGGCTCTTGGCGGAAAATGAAAGCCGTATTTACGATGTTGCCGCAGCCGCAGGCTTTAAAGATGTAAAATATTTCAGTAAAGTGTTTAAGAAAATAACCGGATTAACCCCACTAGAGTACAGGGAAAAACATCAGACGGCAAGATCATCAATTGATTAAGAAAGGATGGTTTACATTATGGGTTGGCGATGGGTATCCTTATTACTAATTCTAGTATTGCTGGCCGGGTGTGGAAATCCATCCATGATCTCCGATCCAAAGAAGGTTCAAACTCTTCAGGATCGCGAAAAAACCGTCATTACATTCTGGCACACCTACAACGACAAAGAAACCCAGCTTCTGGAGAAGAGGTTAATTCCTGCTTTTGAGCAGGATAACCCGAACATTCGGGTCGAGACTATAAACTTGGCTTTCAATAATGAATTAAAGAACACCTTAATAGCACGAGCCTCTTCCAACCGAGGTCCGGATGTGGTACGGATTGATATCGCCTGGGTTCCTGAGTTTTCACTTAAAGGGCTTCTTCACCCGTTAAACGGGTTCACGGATTTTGAAGATATCCGTAACAGATTTAATCCTAAGTCAATGGATGTAGGCTTCTATAAAAATGAATATTATTCCCTGCCGCTAAACATCTACACGAAGGCTGCCATCTTTAACCGTGAGCTTCTGAAACGAGCAGGCTATTCCAAGCCGCCAAGTACAATGAAAGAAGTTCTGGAGATTGCCCGCCAACATCGCTTTACCATCGGTCTTGGAGGATTGGAACCTTGGAATACAATTCCATACCTTTACAGCCTTGGAGGGACCTTAACCGATAAAAAGTTCCATAAGGCTTCCGGATATTTAAACGGGGAAGGAACCATCCATGCCGTGGAGCAGTTAACTGCCCTTTACAAGGAAAAACTCATTGATCTCCCGAAGAAGGCAAGTGACGGTGAAAATTTAGAACGAGTAAAAGCCGGAAATATACTTATGACCGATGATGGCCCTTGGTTCTACAGTTTATTGAATAAAACGGAATTGGATCGTACCTTAAAGCAGACCATTACTGTACCGTTTCCACATGGTAATGGTTCTGCTTCAATTATTGGCGGCGAAAACATGGTTATTATGAAGGGAAGCAAACACCCGGATGAGGCATGGACTTTTATGAAGTGGATGACGGGAAAAGAAGCGCAGCTTATCATGGCGCAAACCGGATTGATACCGACCAACCTGGAGGCTGCCAAAGCTTTTAAAGTAACTCCGAATTCTTACCTCAATCCTTTTAAGGAGCCTGCGGAGAATTCCTTTCAGTGGCCCCCAGTCAAGAACTGGAGTAAAATCGATGAAGTGTACACTAATTATTTAAATAGAATATTTGCGGGTGAATTGTCTGCTAAGGATGGCTTGGACCGTGCGGCAGCTGAAATAGACGTGCTTTTAGCAGATTCTGATTCGAATCAATGACAAAGAAGTTCCAGCCTCCTAATTGTTTTCCAATTGCTAAGGAGAATGATTGTAGGGCTTGGATCTTCTTTTATTATTATTCAAGAGAACCAGACCTACACTCAAAATCCTTGATGTATTCCTCTGGGTACCCTTAATACTTTTTATTCATAGGAAGTCTAACTACAAAATTAGGGGCACTTGAGCTGGACAATTCTCAAAGCCAATTCTGTATGCTTATCATTAAAAAAGCTGATTTCTCCTGAACGCGGGAGATATCAGCTTTTTCCATTTATTGTATTACCATAGATCTTGACCTATTTTATTCCCATACATCTCGTAAAGCTTAAGGGCCATCATTAAATTGAATCGTACTTCAGCATCATTTAAGTCGGCTGATAGGAGTGATTCTATTTTTTCAAGTCGGTACAATAGTGAGCTCCTATGAATATACAGTTCTTCTGCTGTATTTTTTACATTTCCATTATTTCGTAAAAACACATGAAGGGTGGTATACAAATCAATATTCTTCCCTTCCGAATATTTAAGGAGAGGGCCAATTTGTTTCGACATAAATAAATCGACGGCGGGGCAATGATCGAGCTGATGCAGGATGACATAGGATCCTAAATCTTCAAACAAAGCGAAACCATTTTTTCGAAAGCGGCTGGCTAAAACATTTTGAGCCTGTATAGCCTGCTGATAACTAATGTAATAGTCTTCTAGTGTTTGGGTAGTCCCGCCAATCCCTGCCAATACACTATGGGCAACTGGTGATACGTCAATCCATTTCTTGATGTGCTGATAGAACGATTCCCAAAATTGTTTGGGGCGGTTATGCTCTAAATCAATAGGCACAATCAAAAGTAGCTGCTCATGATGGGAGGCAGCAAGAATCCCACTGCCCACCTCCGGGAGATGTGATCTGATTAAATCCCATATAAGGTTTTTTTTCGCTTGCTGTTCTAAAAGGTTTCCTTCTCTTAATTCTTCCTCCCCAAGTGAAATGGATAACACGGCGATTCGGTGGCTCCGGAAAAGATCCCACTGGTACAAGTTCGCATATTGCAAAATGCTGTCGCGATCTTCGATTTTTTCCGTCAACAATTTACTAATAAAGCTGTCTTTCATCTGTTCTTTTGTGTCTAGAACCAGCTTCTGTTTGATAAACTGGATGGAGCAGATGTTTCGGCCCAAATCAACCGTCAATTGATCAAATTCATCCATTTCTCCTCTAAGTCTGCGTACTGCCAGATATCCTAGTAAACTTCCGCCCCCATTTATCATCCAGAATGAAAAGCAATAACCGACATCTTTAGGGTCGCTCACATGGAAAACATCGGTAACTCTTTGTTTTCCTCGCTCTTCTCTTGCCAATTCAGCCAATTGCTCGATTTGTTGGCTTCCAGCCTCAGTCTTATCGGTGTTATTTGAAATTGGCTGCATAAACCTATCAAAAACGATAACGGAATCCTGAAACAAACGGCCAAGCATTGTCGTGATCCCTTCAAAGTTGTTATCTTCGGCCGTTTCTTTCAGCAATGCTTGTTGGTAATCTAAAAGAAAATGGAGACGTTGTTTATGTTCTTTCTCACCATTATATAACCGGGCATTATCAAGTATCGTAGCGATGTGGTTCGCCAGCATCTCTAGTACTTTTAAGTCCTCTTCCATAAAGCCCCCTTCATGTTTGTTTTCAATATGAAGAACCCCAATAGTTTTCAAGTCGATAACCAATGGAACTGTCATTTGGCCGCCGCCAATCGTCTCAAGAAATGGAAAATGTTCCTTGAGTACATATTTATCCTCAACCATAATTTTTGGCGGGCGATCCATTTTTCCATATGAGGGAGGATGAAAAACAAAGCAATCTTCTTTCTCGTTAAAAAGATAAATACATGCAAAGTCAGCATTTGTTCCTGTTCCAGCTTTCGAAGTTAACTCAGCTATATGCTGTTCTAATGGGGCATCAAGCGAAAGATTCTTGCTAATCCATTCAAATCCTTCAATTTTTCTAAGCTGCGCTTCTTTTTGCCTTGCCACAGCCATAGCTACAGCGATGTCTTTTCCAAACTCCTCAAATGGTGTTTCCATATCCAAAAGAGGGACATAGCTCAAAAAACCAACGATACAAAAACCAAAATGCTGGATATCGTCTTTAAGCGGGACGGTAAACCATGTCTTCACATCAGCCTGCTTCAAGATTTCGTCCAGGCGGCATACCATTAGTGAATCTGCTGTTTGATACGTTAGGCTTTGATATAATAGTTTCGGAGAGCATTCTTCAGAATAAAGAGGAAAGGATGAAGCTAAGGAAGACAAATTGCCGCTCCAAGCTTTTGGTATAAACTTTCCCCCTTCATTTAGTATTACCGCTACAAAGTCGCAATATAGTGCAGAACAAAAGGAATCTGTTAAATACTTGAGCGCCTCCTCTTCAGTATCAATCTTAATCAGCTGACGTGATGTAGTACGTAAATGATTTTCTACTTTTTTCATTAACTTATCCCTTTTGTTGTCAACCACAAACGAGCCCCTCCTTTTTTGCCTTTTCTATCTATTGTAAAAGAAGTGAAGCATCATAAGAAAGGAAATATACAAAATTATTTCTATTTTTAGAATTTAAAGCAGACATCTTTTAGCTTTTTCATACATTAACTAACGAGTCCATTTGACAAAGTTAGTTCTCCTCTCTTCTTTTCCAAACATTCTTAAATCCCGAAGAAGTCTTTCCCCGGGATCATGTAAAGATTATTTAGCAATCGTCAAAGTTTCATCTTTCTCCTCTATCTGTTCTTTCTCTTTATAATAGTTTCCATGTTTCTCTTGAACGAAAATCATTGCGATACCGCCAAGGACAGCAGCACTCGCAATCGCCGCAAAATTATATTGAGGCATCAGATTCATCGAAAGGAGAACACCGACGAAGGTAGGAGCGACTATACCGCCAACACGGCCAAAAGCCATCGTGCTGCCTACTGCTGTTGAACGCATACCACTTGGATAATATTGAGAAACAAAGGCGTTCGACATGTTCTGCAACCCGACAGATGCAGCACCAATTACTGCAATGAAGATAAAGGCAAGAAACATACTGTTCGTGAACCCGATGAGGGATAATGCAATGCCTCCACAGAAAAACAATGGGACGAGTACTTTTTTAAAACCGATCTTATCCACCAATGGGCCAAAAACAAGTGTTCCGACAATGGCGCCTAATTGCATGACAGCTGTGAACGCAAGACTAGAACTTAGGTCATAACCGGACTGCATCATAAGACGCGGCAGCCATGTATTCATGGAGTAAATCAAAACAAAAGCACTAAAACAGGAAATCCAGAACATGATGGTACTTGTCGCACGCTTTTCCTCGAATAGCTTCACAACAGGAGAACCAGGCTTTTTCGCTGCAGGCTTTACAAATTCGATTGCCCTTTCTTCTCCAAAATTCGGATCTATCTTGGAAATAACATTTTTTGCATCCTCTTCCTTGCCTTTCTCCAAAAGGAAACCAACGGACTCTGGAATGCTTTTCATTAAAAAAGGAATAAACAATAACGGAACACCACCCAGCCAAAAAACAGGTTCCCAGCCTGCTGTCGGAAGAAGTGATCTGCTTGTAAGCGCTGCTACCAAAGCCCCAACTGAATATCCACAAAAGATAAAAGAGACAATAGCCGTTCGAACCCTTTTTGGCGAGAATTCTGTTGCCAAGGCAATGACATTAGGCATAACTCCTCCTAACCCAAAACCAGCAATGACACGGACGATTGCAAACATAAGGGGACCATTCGCAAAACCGGATAAAAATGTAAAAAGGCTGAATATGAGTGTTGTTAACCATATGATTTTCTTACGGCCAATCTTATCAGCCAACATACAAAAGATAATAGCACCTATTGCTGTTCCTATTGCCGTATAGCTGCCTATTGCACCTGCTGTCACGACTGATATTCCCCATTCCTTCATAAGAGAAGGAACAGCAGCTCCATAAATCACAACATCATATCCATCAAACGCAATCACCATGAACATCCAAAATATGAACCAGATATGAAATGAATGAATACTACTTCTATCGATCACATTCATTGGGTTGATTTTTTTCATCTTAAGACCCTCCTCTATAGGAAAAAATTAAATTATTGCAGAGAATTACGGATAAACACTTTCAATAGTAAACCTACCCACCTTCTTAATATTCTGAATTTTCCGTATGTAAATTATAATAACTACTATCAAAAACTGTTAGCCGCTTTTTGTAGGAAAAAGAAAATCAATTTTCGTTTATAATGTGGACTTACTCCATTTGTTGTTTCCAACTGATCGGCATCTTTACCTACAAAATCAAAATTTTCATAAAAAAAGGGGGGCCACATAACTTATCGGACACCCTCTCAAACAATTATTCAGCTTTTACTAAGATTTTTATATGATTTCTTTCTTTTAGTAGCCCTTCCAAACCTTCGTCGATTACTTCATCAAGAGTGATGCGTTTCGTTACTAGTTTATCTGCAGGGAAGTATCCTTGTGCCATTAAACTAATGACGGTTGGAAATATCTCTCGGTGTATCTAAATCAAACTGTTTCCAATACCTCTTCTTCCCTTTTGTGTGTAACAATGGATTCAAGGAGATATGCCTTTTCAAAGCCGCCCCGGGTAGCCTCACTAAGGGATCCATAGCCCGCTGCATCTCCTAATACAAAAACATTTTCCATCTGGTCCCTTAAGGTTTTCTCTAATGGGTTATACGCCTCTACACCCATTGCAACAATGATATACTCTGATTCAATTTCTGAGTGTTTTCCAGAAACTAAGTCCTCTACGATAATACTGTCTGGAAGTATTTTTACCAATTTGTGATCCGTAACAATGTCCACATTTTCTTGTTTGAGCTTATTAAGAAGCCTTAATCTTGTTTCAGGTCCAATTCTTTTACTTGCTTTTGTAAGAATTTCTACATAAGTAACATCATTACCAGCTTCTGCAAGTCGGCGAACAGTTCCATGACAGGTCATACCACTACCTACAACTGTAACTTTATTATTAGTAAATACTTTTTCCTGTAATTTTACGTCTTCATAAGTATAAACATGATCTAAATCATTGCCTTCCACCTGTGGGAGCTTTGGTCTTCCGCCCGTTGCCAATAAAACAGCATATGGATTGAAAGTTGTGATCTCTTCAACAGTAGCCTCTGTATTCATACGGACATCAATATTTAAGCGTTTCATTTCATTGCTGAGGTAATTAATGTGCCAGTTCATTTTCTTTCTATAAATTGGGTCAGTTACAAGATGCAATTGACCACCAAGCTTATTATCCTTTTCAAAAAGAGTTACATGATATCCTTTTAATGTTAGAATTCGCGCCGCTTCCATTCCACCTGGGCCACCACCAACGATCACAACATGGCGGTTTTCATTAGAAGGAAGGCGCTGCAGCTCCTTAAACTCTAGTTCTCTGCCGGCTCTAGCATTGATGGTACAATGAATGTGTGAGTTACCCATAGCTGAATGTATACAATGGAGACAGTTAATACATTTTCTAATTTCAGCTTCGCGACCTTCCCTCGTTTTGTTTACCCACTCGGGATCAGCAATTAATCCCCTGCCTATGGCCACAAAGTCTGCTCTTCCCTCGGTTAAAATGTTTTCTACAAATTGTGGTTCACGAATTGACCCAACAGTGATCACTGGAATATTTACTTCTTTTTTTATCTCCTCTGCTAGGTAGACTCTCCAGCCTTGTTCATATAACGGGGATTCAATTATTTTGTCTATAGAGTCATAGGTTCCACAACTAATATGCAGTCCATCTACTCCTAGTTTTTCTAAGTATCGACAAATATCCTTACCTAACTCTAAATCGATACCCCCTTCTATAAATTCATCCACACTGAGACGAACGGTAACAGGGTAGTCCTCACCACACTTTTCTCTGATTCCATCAATGATTTCCTTGATAAATCTCATCCGATTCTCAAAGCTTCCCCCGTATTCATCAGTTCGTAAATTTGCCTCAGGGCTTAAAAACTGGTTAATTAAATAACCATGGGCACCGTGAACTTCAACTCCATCAATCCCAGCCTGCTTACATCTTACGGCCGTCTGAACAAATTTATTTACTAGCTCTTTTACTTCTATTGTTGTTAATTCCCGAGGTTCCTCACCTACCGCAGCACAAGCAACATTACTAGGAGCAACGATTTGTTTACCATGTATTAACGATGAATTTGACTGTCTGCCTGCATGATGGATTTGTACAAAAACCTTCGCCCCATATTTATGTATCCCATTGGCTAAACGATGTATCCCTGGGATAAAGCGATCATCGTCCAACCTTAATTGCCTAATAAATCCTTTCCCATATTCATAATCGATACAGGTAAATTCAACAATAATTAGCCCAGTTCCACCTTTTGCCCTTTCTTCATAATAGGCAATTAGATGATCAGTGACTTCACCTTCAATACCAGCTAGATTCGTTCCCATGGGTGGCATGACAACTCTGTTTTTCAGTGTCAGATTACCTATTTTTCCTTCATTGAACACGTTTTGATAATTCATCTTAACTCCTCCGTTTTTATGACTTTATGTGAAAACCTTCACAAATACTACAAAAAAAAATTATCCCATATTTATTTTAAAAGTAGTTGACATGTATTTTCGCACTACATTTGATAGATTAGTGACATTATTTTGTAAAATTCATGAAAAATTTGGGAAAGATATCATTTTAGGGTAAAATTATTTTTAGGAATTAGTATTTTTATCTTTTAAAATATTTTATAGTTTTGATTCACCTCTATAGTATGATTAGTAAAAAGCAAAAAGAAAAAGAGAGCAGATTTTTTGCAAAGCGGTTCATAACGGTATGTTCTGCCTTAGATGCATAGATAAAAAGATATAGACGGTATCCCGCTATGCCATTAAGCTAAGGGCTTTTAAAGAATACTAGGCCCGCTCAATATTCGAATTTAGAGTACGTGACTCTAAAGATACGATTCTAAAGCCCATGATAATCGGAGGATACTAATAAATGAAATCTGAAAGTATATCAAAACATTTTCAAACATTAACTCAGCAAAGAGCTCCATTCATGCTCAAAATAAAATCACTGCCACAAGAAAAACTATGGTATCGAAAAGAAGATGAAAAATGGTCTATAGGAGAGCATATATTTCACTTATATTTAATTATAAGAATGCTTAAAGTTGCTGCCAAATTTTCCTTAATACTTATTCCATATGCCAAAATAAAAAGACATACACCATATGCAACTGAAATACATGATATTTATGTTGAATTTAAAGAGAAAAAAGGAAGAGGGATGAAAGCTCCTTGGATTCTAGTACCCCCAAAAAGAATACGCTACTCTATGGATGTAATCGAATTAGAGCGGCTGCTTTTGAACGAAACATATGAAATGGAAGCATTAGTTAAAAATATTGAAGAAGATATTGCCGGACACATTGTGTTTTTAGATCCAATAGCTAAGTATCCTAACCTAATTCAGGCTATTCAACTACTGGCTATACATGAAAAACACCATTTTATAATTATTGAAAATAACTATAGAATGGTGTTTGAATCTAGTATGAAAATTTAAGATACTTTTTATTTTCCATAGAGTTATAGGGAGGGTTCTTATGTTCCAAAATTTTTAAACGAACTAAAAACCTTCCATTATTTCAAAGAATCTATTATTACATTTAGTGTTTCCACAGCATTTATAGCCCAATCCCTGGCCGATGGTTAAGGAAGTTTTCGAATGCAAACCCCCTTACTTCTTCCTCCTTAAAATGCTTTAACAATTCATTAATGAGATTTTGACTCATAGAGGCATCTTCTAAATTCGTGACAAAGGTAGAAATTCCGTCGAAATCAGAACCAAAGCCAATTTGTTTAACCCCTCCTAATGAACAAAAATGATCAATATGGTTCACAAGATCGGTAAGGGCAGCCTCGCCAGATTCTTTTACAAATGGAGGATAGTAAACAACATGAATCTGACCGCCTTTGGCAAACATCGCTTTTGCCTGTTCATCCGTTAAGTTTCGCGGATGATTGCAAAGTGCCCGCGCATTGGAGTGACTTGCAATCGGATACTTGGCTAGTTCAATGACCTCCCAAATCCCTTTATCACTTAAATGCGACACATCTGTTAGGATTTGATGCTTGTTATTAAACTCAACAATCTCTTTTCCAAATAGTGTAAATCCCCCGCCACGAGGCTCGCCGGCACCGTCTGCTGCAAGATTCGCTTGGTTCCAGGTCAGACCAACCGAGCGAACCCCCAGCTGATAGAGAATATGGAGCTTCGCTAAATCGTTGCCGATGGCGTCTACACCTTCCAGCGTTAACATTGCACCAATTTGACCAATTTTAAGACGATCAAAATCAGACCATTCTTTAATATGAACCATGTCCGGATTTTTCCCAAGCACTTCCTTATAAAAATAATCGACTTGCTCAAGGGCAACTTGGAACTTTTGATCGCCCTTAATATATGGTTCAATAAAAATCGCAAAGCATTGTACCTTGATTTTACCTTGTTGTAACCGTTTTTTATTTGTATGTAATTCGGGTGAATCCGAAAATCGTAAAGACCCGTTCGCTTCTTGGAGCTTCAACAAGGCGTCACAATGAAGGTCGATAATATTCATGTTTCAAAAACCCCTTTTTATTAAATTTTACCATAATAAAGGGACTAGCTGAAAAAAATACCTAGCCCCATGATAGTCAACTAATTAAAGTTGTTCCGCCATTTCTTTTACCCTTGGCAGCACTTTATCCCAAATATCGGCACTAGCATCTCTGTATTTTTCTCCATCCGTCATTGCAGAGAAATCTCCCTGTAAAATATGCAGCATCGTCTTTCCATTTTCCTCAGACAATTTAAAGGTGATGCCGTCTTCTTCAGTAACCGGCGGTCTTTCCGGGCTGCGAACGTCAAATACGGTAAAGCGAAGTAGTCTATATTGCTGGACAGCAGTTACATTCCCTTCAACGATCACTGTCCCGTCCTGACCTTTCCAAAGTACGGGACTTCCAAGTTCCCAAGTCGATTCGAGGTAAAACTGCGGCCCGCCGCTTGAGAACTCCAGCGCCCATTGTCTATTATACTCACTAATTGTAATGACGTCCCATACCTTCGAAGCCGGTGCATCAATTTCCATCGTTTTGTCTACAAAAAGTTTGTTCCTCATATGTACCTCCCACTTTAATACCTTAATGATAAAAGTTATTTCCATTATATCTTAAGGAAAAACATCACAACAATTTAATTAACCTATCTTAAACGAAACTACTAGTAATGACTTTTCTGACATACCGTAGGAAGAAAGCAAAGTCGACTAGCGGCTGGCTGATCCTCGAAAAGGCTAACGCTTCTCCATTGTGCAACATATTGTTTCCGAAGCTTACTCTAATGGAGCCGGACAATTCTAAAAATCGAAATTTCATATCTTTTAAAAAAATATCCCCTCGCCAATTGTTCCAAGGGGAATGTATACTTATTCTAGTTATTTGTACTAATAGCGCCCTTCTTTTCTCGGAAGAGCACATGCTCAAGCAATAAACAAAATATTAATCCGACGAGCAGTCCATTAGCGACAATGTTTCGCAGCCATGGTGCAACACTTTCAAATGCTTCAGTGGGCATAAACATCATGCCAATTCCGACCATTAACGATAGTCCAATCACGAGTAAATTTCGCGATGACGGTTTCTGCCCCATAAGATCGCGAATCCCAAAGCCCATCATTTGTGAAAAAGGAATAAATAAGGAAGCATAGGCAACCTCTAATGGCAGCGTCGATAAAAATTCAGCGATATAGGGAAAAAATCCAGCAGCCATAATTAAGACCGCACCGATGACAAGCGGTCGTATCTTTTTAATTCCTGTTGTCGTAATAAATCCCGCCGAAACGGACAAAGGAACTACCCCGACCACTGAAAATAAACCGGAAACGAACAAGGTGATCCCGTTTCCTAATATACCCTTTTGATATTGTTTTGGCTTCACTTCTTTTTCCAAAGCGATTCCCACAACTAAAATGCCTGCAATCACGTTCGAAATAAGAACTACCGAAGTAATAATAGATGTTAGTACAATCCCGACATCAAATTTTGGAGAGCCCCAGTCTAATAATTTGGGTACCGTAAACCAGCTTTTTGGCTCATAGGTTTTTCCTAGATGAATTAATCCGAAAAAATGAAACAGCGACCAGCCAACAACAATACCAATGAACGGCCCCATGCTCTTCCATATTCCATTTGCTTTTAAGGAAATTAATAAGATAATGACAATTTCAATGAAACAAATCAACGCAATTTTCCCATTTAACTGGCCTGTCGCGCTGATTCCAAGCATACTTTTAAAAAATGAACCGCTAAGCTGAGCAACCAAGAGAATCAAGTATACACCCGTTACAATCGGAGTAAATAGATTACGAACTTTTTCAATAATCGGTAAAAATCCTAAAATGGCTAAAAATATACCAGCTATGATAAGTCCCATTTCTAATTGCTGCAGTAAAAGCCCCTGCTCACTTGGAGCACTCATCGTGCCAAGCAAAATAAAGATTGCCCACCACATCCCTGCAGCTCCTTCGACAACAGGCAGGCGATGGCCAATAAATAGTTGGATTAACGTTGCGGCACCTGAGACAAATAACATTCGCTGCATAAAGGTTGAAATATCTGCCGGAGACATATGAAAGGCCGCTCCAACTACAACCGGCACAGCGATGATATTCGTTAGCATAAAGACAGCCCATTGGATGCCCTGAACCCCTGTCAAAAAGCCGTTTTCTTTTCTAGTTAAGTCATTCATTCATAAAACACCTTCTTTTTTATAGAGCAATTGATTCCTTCTTTTCCACTTTTTTATTATAAAACCGATCGAGAAAATGCCCATTCGTCGAGGCAAGCACCTGTTGAAAAAGCATTCCTAAAACCACAGGCACAGCAACCGCTGCCGGAAAAAAGGATACTGCTAGTACGGCACCGGCACTGATATTTCTCATTCCACCTGAAAAAGTCAGAGTAATAACAGTGTCTCGATCTCGTTTCATCAACCTCCCTAAAAGGAAGGAAAACAAGTACCCCGTTAAAGCAATGAAAAAAACCGTTACTGTAATACTGACAAGTTTCAGATTGATATTTTTCAAATAGGGTGCAACAACTGATCCGTTGAGCATGACGACAATGCCGATGCTCATTTTTGAAAAAGGAGCTAGACGTGTGCCTAGTTGGTAATTAATTTTCCCCTTTGTTGCCTGGTTTAACAACATACCGATTACGGAAGGGATGACAATCATGCCTAATAACCCTTTCATTATACTAATGAAGTCCAGTTCAACCCTTTGACCGACAAATAACGAAAGTGAAAATGGAACAAGGATTGGCGACAGTAATGTATCTATTAAGATAATCGATAAGACCAAGGGAATGTTACCTTTGTAGATCGAAACCCAGATGAAGCTTGTGATGCCTGTTGGGATGACCATGCCTAATATAAGACCAGTAATCGTGTAAACATCACCAGAAAAGGCGATATGACCGACTCCCCAAGCCCAAAGAGGCATCAGAATATGCAGGATCAACATCACCAAGAAAATAGGAAACGGATGGATCATGACCTCTTTTAATGATTGGAAATTAGAACTTAAACTTCCGGCGAAGGTCATATACGCAAATATCCAAGGGATTAAGAAGGAAAAATCCTTCAAATAGGTACTGAGCAGCACACCTATTACCACACTAACCGGAGTGATAAGGGGCATGATTTTTTCTAGTTGCTTATTTAACTTTTGCAGCATGTAAGGTTTCTCCCTATCAATCTTCCAGTGAATTCATATATACCTTCCACGCCGTAAGACCTCCATCCAATACAGTCACATGATAATCGTGAGTATTTAGGATAGCGGCACACTTAGATGCAGAATTACCAGTTGTGCAGGTCACGATGATTTCTTGGTCTTTCGGTAAGGATAGCTGAGCATCTTGTTTCTCGTCCAGTTGAAAAATAACGTTTTTTGGAAGATTACGGCTTTCCTTTATGTGAAATTCATTGAATTTTTCTTCCGCCCTGACATCCAGTAGACGTACCTTTTCACCACTTTGCAGTCTTTCATGGAGTTCTTTCGGTGTGATTTTTTTGTATGTCATTTTGTGCACCTCCATTACAAAGAATAACACAATTTTTATTAAAGGACCGATTAAATCTTTCGGTAATCGAAAAAAATATCGAATTGGAATTTTTGATCAATAAATTAATGTCTCGGTGCCCAGAGCATGACCGAAACACCAATTAAACAAATAAAGGCACCAACCCAATCGTATGTATCAGGTGTCTTTTTATCAACTCCCCATCCCCACAATACTGCGAGAATAATAAAAACTCCCCCATATGCAGCATAAACCCGTCCAAAGCTCGGGAAATTTTGAAGTGTTGGAATAATTCCATATAAAATTAAGATGATCCCTCCTAGTATTCCATACCATAATGGCTTGTCTTCCCGCAGCCACAGCCAGACCAAGTAACCCCCGCCAATTTCGGCTAATCCAGCAAATATAAACAATATGATTGCTTGCAGCATTGTAATCACTCACCTTATTCTTAAATTTAACAAATACCCCCAAAAGCGACCAGGCTCTTATCCATTTCAATAGTTCAGTCGCCAATAACTTCTATGGACTTTCAACTAACCATTGAGATATCCTTTTTCAATTAAAGCACCAAATGATGCCCAATGGAATCTATAATGAAAAAATACCTTTTTTGTATTCTTGTTTAGCTATAAGAGTTCCTTTTTTCAACAAACGCAAGTCGTTCATCTCTTAAATACACCTTAAGTCTTAGATAAAAATAAATCTCCGGTACATGGAAGAAAGGTGAAGGATTTCTTAACCTATATATAGAAGGAGTATGAAAGAAAAGGGGATGTTACAAATGAAGAGAATATTGATTTTGTTATTAGTGATTACCGGATTATATATAGTCTTTAATCAAGCCTATCGCTTAGATATTTTTGGTGCCGGCAGTGACGGTAATAAAGACGGGCAAGCAGCCATTTCAAATGATATCAAGGTAATTAAAGTAGATGTTTCAAGTGTCAGTACAACAATTATTCCTGAGGATCGGCCCAATTTAAAAGCAGTTTATAACGGGAAGCAAAAATTAAAAGTTTCTGAAAATGGGGATACAGTGGAGGTTTCTGTAAAAAGCAAGGGATCTAATTGGTTCAATTGGTCATCGTTTTCGGAAAAATCCAAGCTAAAAATCTACATTCCAGAAGATTATAACCGGAATATGATTATTGATTTAGGCTCAGGAAATTTGAATTTTTCCGGACAGTCTAAAGAGAAGCCGATGAACTTAGATGAATTAACCGTTGATATTGGTTCTGGGAACATGAATTTCAGAAATTTAATCGTTAAACAATGGAAGCAAGACGTAGGTTCTGGAAATGTGAAGATCGATTCGTTCAAAACGAATTTAGGCACTGTTGACCTTAGTTCCGGTAGCCTTGATATCAAACACTACATTGGTGCAATTGAAGCTGATGTTTCATCGGGAGAGTTAAATATTCAAATGGATAAGTTAGCAGATTCGGTTAAAATGGATGTAAGCTCAGGGGATGTGGGGCTTGATTTACCTGATAACGCTGATTTTACTCTTAATAGTGATGTCAGCAGCGGCAACATTTCATGTAATTTTCCATTGACCACAAAAGAGCATAATAAACACAGTATTCAGGGCAAACATGGCTCTGGAAAGTATAAAATCGACCTAGATGTTTCTAGTGGCGATATCCGGATACATTAATGCTAAAAAGCGCTTGGATTTCCAAAATCCAAGCGCTTTTTTTGAGAGAAAGTATAAATTTTGACTTTGAGTATGGACAAGCATGACGGTGATTTGTATCACGTTTCTGTTTAAAACTCTAAGTAACCAATAATTCCTAAATATCATATCGTATACTGTCTTTTGTTATTCCTTATGGAAGGAGAGTGAAGCATGTCATATAACCCGTATCATTATCCAGTTATTCAACTGATGCCGCCCTATCCAGCAAGTATGGTTAACTATCCAATTCCCCGTACGTATCCGGCTGTGGATCCTAAAATATTTGAAGGTTCGGTTAAGTCATTTCGCCAATTAATGGAACAAGCAAGTATATTACTAAACCGCTTAGGTAATGTTTCGTTTGCTAGAAAATTGATGAGCGCTGCCCAGCAAGGGAAAAATGCCGAAGTGGACAAAATGATTAAATCTATTGGTCTAAGAGTCCCGGTAGTAACCAAGTTTAATCCTACCGATGTGCATTTCATTCTGACAACACCACCAACCCCGTACAATCCAATTAATTGCTGCACCTTAACTGTGGGGATGAAATGGAGTCAATAAACCGATTAGTACCTTGCATTTCACTGACAAACATATAATAAAAAATACCTGATGACTTTGAAATTTAATGAAGTCATCAGGTATTTTTTTATGCATATCTTTCTTGGACTTAATCTGCGTATGGTAAGTTAAATCTATAGTTCACAGAAGCATTCTTTAGAAAGAACGTTACGAAATGGATCAAGTACATTTTAATAATAGAATTATAGATATTGATGCTTTTAAAACACCCACCCCTATTTTTAATAACCGGTTAGGTGTACAATGGGAATGATATTTTAATAAGTTAATATGACAAAGGAGTATTTTAGCTTGGAAGAACAAACTAACAAGTTTCAGGAACAATCGTTATTCAGTATTTCTTGGCCGCTTTTTATTGAGCTGGCCCTTCATATGGGTATTGGGATTATTGCTACGTTCATGTTGAGTCATTACTCTGATGCTGCAGCAGCTGGAGTAGGCGTAGCAAACCAGCTATTAAACATTTTTATTTTAGTCTTTACTGTTACTTCGATTGGGGCAACCGTTTTGATTAGCCAAAACCTCGGAGCCGGACGCTTGAAAAACGCAAGACAGCTGTCACGCTCTGTGTTTGGACTGAATTTCTGGTTCGGCATTGTGGTGGCGGTGATCGTTTTCCTCTTTGGAGAACAGCTTTTACATTTATTCGATATTCAGGGAAAAGTATACGACTACGGACTTACATTTGTCCGAATATGCGGAATCTCTCTCTTTTTCGAATCCATCTCACTCGCGTTAAGTGCCATCCTTCGCAGTCACGGATACACAAAAGAATCGATGGTTGTGACCGTGGTCATGGATTTCATCAGTATTGGCGGAAATATCATAGCCATTTCAGGGATTTTCGGCTTACCGATTACAGGTGTAACCGGAGTATCATGGGCGATTGTTATCGCACGGGCCTATGCCGTCTGTGCACTAATCTACCTAGTGTATAACAGACTTTCTTTAAAACTGGCTTTCAGTGATATTTTTAAAGCAAAAAAGGAAGATATCAAAGGGCTGCTGGCAATTGGAATTCCATCAGCGGGTGAAAATCTTTCTTATCAACTCTCCCAGCTGATCATTACAAGCTTTGTTGTTTCCATGGGCACAGCTTCCCTTGCCGCCCGTGTCTATATATTAAATATTAACATGATCTGTTTTTTGTTCACGTTGGCGATTGCCCAAGGAACGCAGCTTTTGGTGGCTCGTTACATTGGCGCTAGACAATTTAATAGGGCGCTAAAGCGCGGCATTCGTACACTAAAGATCTCAATGATTGCCTCTCTCCTTACATCGTTAATTATGGCCATGATTGGCTCACCATTATTAGAGGCATTTACAAAAGACCAGGGCATTATTGCCGTTGGTCTACCCGTATTATGGGCGATTGTTTTTGTCGAACCTGGCAGAGCTATGAATATCGTTTTGATGAGTTCTCTGAAGTCAGCGGGTGATGTCCGCTTTCCAGTCATTATTGGAATACTTTCGATGTGGGGCATTGCTGTTTCTCTTAGTTATCTATTAGGGGTTCATTATGGATTAGGACTATTAGGCATTTGGCTTGCTCAAGGAGCTGATGAATGGCTGCGGGGCTGCTTTGCCTTAAGAAGATGGCTCATGAAACCATGGGAAAGAAAAGTCCATATGACCGTATGAGAAAAAGAATCGCCGATTGCGAGCCCCTAAGGGCGAGGCGTAGTTGCACTTATACCTGCTAGGAAAGTAATATTTACTATCGGCAAAAAAGTGGTACACCAAATTATATAGTGATACCACTTTTTCTATTTCTTTTTAATAGATATTCTTCCATTTGACATGCTGGTATTGGCTTGCTAAACAGGTTCCCTTGACCAATCTTACACTTATTTTTCTTTAAAAAGGCAAGTTGTTCATCTGTTTCAATCCCCTCCGCAATTACGGTAAAATTAAAATTCACCCCCATATCAATTATCGTTTTTACCATAATACCTTGGTTTGAATGGTAAAGAATATCATCGACAAAGGATTTATCAATTTTAATTTTATCGATTGGAAGATGCTTTAAATAATTCAACAAGGAATAGCCTGTTCCAAAATCATCGATAGAAAGCAGTACCCCGCGTTTTTTTAGTTTATTTAGGATAATCGTTGAATTCTCTAAGTTTTGCATAATACTTTCAGTAATTTCTAATTCTAATTGATTCGCCTGAAGTCCAACTTCATCCAAAACTGCTGAAAAATATTCCATAAGATAGTCATCTTCAAATTGGCGTACAGAAACATTTACAGCAATCGGAACTTCACAAAGGCCGGCAATTTCCCAAGCTTTTCTTTGTTTGCTGGCTTCCCATATCACCCATTTACCAATTGGAACAATCAGCCCTGTTTCCTCTGCCAATGGAATGAATTCAGAAGGTGCAATAAACCCATACTCGGGATGCTGCCAACGAATTAATGCCTCTATTCCAACTAGTTCCCCTGTTTCCAAGGATACCTGTGGTTGATAATGAAGTGTTAATTGATTCTGTTCCATTGCTTTCCTTAAACCATTTTCCAGCTCCATTTTCCGAATCGATACCCCATTTAAATTGGAAGAATAGAAACAGAAGTTATTTTTCCCACGTTCTTTGGCTTGGTACATTGCCGTATCTGCATTCTTTAATAATGTTTCCTCATCCTTTCCGTCTGAAGGATAAAGGCTGATTCCAATACTAGGAGTGACAAAAAATTCTTGACAGTTCACTTCTATTGGCTCAGAAAATTCATTTAGAATACGCTGAGCAACAACACTTGCTCTTTCTTTATCAATATCTTCTAGTAAAATAATAAATTCGTCCCCGCCCTGCCTTGAGACAAACCCTTCATTTTGAACAGCCATTTCTAACCTGTCCGCTACTTTTTGGAGAATCATATCTCCAACGGTATGCCCTTTTGTATCATTAATAATCTTAAATCGATCTAAATCTAAAAATAAAACAGCCAATGTCTTATTTTCTTGTTGTCGATTTAACACTTCGTTAAGATAATTCCTAAAGCGATTTCGATTTGGTAAACCTGTCAACGAATCGTGATAGGCCATTTTTTGGATAGTTTTTTCGGCAATTTTTCGTTCAGTAATATCCCTTCCAACCACCTGGACAGCAAATCTGCCTTCATAAAAGATCGGAGCAGAAGCCATTTCAACATCAATTGTCTCGCCATTCAGTTGTTTAACCTGAAATTCGAGTCTAAATCTTTTTTCTTGCTGCTGGGATCCCCTAATTTTAAACGCTTCAACAATTTCTGCAGGTACAAATTTCAACGGAGATTGTCCAATTAATTTTTCCGGATTGCTGGCCCCGACTAGCCTACAACCTGCCTCATTAATATATTCGATTTTATCATTGCTGACGACCGCAATAATATCAGGTGACATTTCTACTAAACTACGATACCTGCCTTCGCTTTCTTTGCGATCCGTTATATCAAATAAAACACTATTAAAGTCGACAAAGTTTCCGTTACTATCGAGCGTTGGAAAACCCCTGTCCTGTATCCAACGAACCTCTCCGTCAAGCCGCACAATCCGATACTCACTAGTAACGGTTTCTCCTTTGGCTAACCTCGCTGCTCTTTCAGATAAAAAAGATACGTCTTCTGGATAAATTACCTTTTTCCATAGATCGAGATCTTGATAAAAATCTTTATAAGTATACCCATATAATTTTTCAATTCCTGAGGTAATTAACAAGGTGTCGGATTTTAAATCATGTGACCAGATAGCAACATCGAGGGTATCAAATATATTTTTCAATTTTAGTTTGCTTTGCCTAAGCTCTTCATATTTTTTTCTTACCCTCTTTATCGTAACAATCAGAAGGGGTAAAGTCCCTATAACAATGATTATAGAAGCATACTTAATGGCTGGAAAAAGACTTGAAGCAGCAAAATCTAGCAGTTCTGTAAGAACAATCAAACTAAAAATGAGTATCCAAATACGTTGAAGGTTTAATTTTTTGGGTTTCCCCATATTTGTTTTCTCCCTTATTCCATTTTGTTGATCTCACGCACAATAAAAATTATTTTGTATCTTAAAAATAACAAAATTTTACCTTTTTCACAATCAAAGGTTTAGACGGATATAAGCGATTGCATTGTTTTTTCTAACTTTAATTTTATTTTTTCGAAAAATTGATATTCATTGGCCAATGCCTATTATAAATGTACTAAAATGTAACAGAATTAGACTGACATACTTTTGTCAAAACATTTCGAACAAACTTTGAACTTATCACTATAGTCATGTTTTTTATATGAAAATCTAATATATTGGAAGTAGAAAGAAACAAATAATAAAAAGAAAGGCGGAATGCATTATGTTTAACAAATTTTTGAGAGAAAATAAAATCTCTGCCGTCCTCTTAACAGTCATACGTTTATACCTTGGATATTCTTGGTTTACAGCAGGATTACACAAAATAACAGGAGGATTTGACGCATCTGGATTTTTAAAAGGTGTTACAGCTAACCCGGTAAAAGGGCCGGACGGTGCGGTTGTTTACGGCTGGTATGTTGAATTTTTAAAAGGATTTGCCTTACCAAATGTTGATCTCTTTAACTTCATCGTTCCTTGGGGTGAATTATTAATAGGCTTAGGATTACTCTTAGGCTGCTTAACAACTGCTGCAATGTTCTTTGGCTTAGTAATGAACTTTAGCTTCTTCCTAGCAGGTACTGTATCTCACAACCCAACAGATATCTTCCTAGGCTTTATCATCCTAGCTGCTGGATATAATGCTGGTAGAATCGGTTTAGACAGATGGGTAATTCCTTTCATCAGAAAAATGAGTAAAAAAGGTGTTGGCAAAGAGACACCAAAAGCGGCTGCTTAAATTAGCTGTTAAAGAAAAATCACCGATTGGCGTGCCCCAAGGGTGAACTCAGTTGCGTAGTTACACTAATGTCTGATAGGAAAGTCAACCTTTCCTATCGGCCAGAAAAAGACGATTCAGTATTGAATCGTCTTTTTATTTTAAACTCGATATACTCTTGTCTCATATGGTTTTAATGTTATTTTTTCAAGTGGTTGATGCTTGGAAACTGGATAGTTGTTCAACAGCAAATTCCGATTATCCAAGGAAACTCCCTGAAATTCTGCCGGCTTCGCAGAAAGATTAGCGATGACAATCATCTTTTCTTTATTCAACGTCCGGGTGTAAGCATAGATTTGTGTGTCATCTTTAAGCAGCAATTCATAGGTACCATACGTAAACACTTCATTCGCCTTCTTCAAACGAATCAGCTTTTTGTAAAAGTTCAAGATGGAATTGGCGTCATGCTCCTGAATTTCTACATTGATGTGCTTGTAATTCGGATTCACCTTCATCCAAGGAGTTCCAGTACTGAAGCCGCCGTTTTCTTCAGCAGACCATTGCATTGGTGTCCGGGAGTTATCACGTCCGGAAGACCAAATGACCTCCATGATCTCTTCATGTGGAATTCCTTCCGCACGCTTCAAACGGTACATATTTTTTGCCGAAACATCATCATAGTTATCAATCGAGTCAAATTGAACATTGGTCATCCCTATTTCCTGACCTTGATAAATAAACGGTGTTCCCTGCATCAAAAAATACATCGCTGCAAACGCGGTGGCACTTTCATACCAATATTCTTGATCATTTCCCCAAGTAGAGACAACACGCGATTTATCATGATTTTCGATAAATAAGGCATTCCAACCCTTGCCTTCCAAGCCTTTTTGCCATCGGGATAAGACATCCTTTAACTCAACAATATCAAGGGCTTTTTTCGTTTCAGCATCCCAAAGTGCCAGATGCTCAAATTGGAACACCATATTGAATTTCCCTGATTTTTCTCCGACCCAATTCTCTACATCTTCCGCATTGTCAACCGTTACCCCGTTTGCTTCTCCAACGGTCATAATATCATATTTGGAAAATGTCTCTTCCTTTAACTCTTGTAAAAGGGTATGAATCCCATCAACATTCATCATTTTTTCAAAACTAGAGACATATGGCAGCCCCTCAGGATTTGGCATATCCAAGAGACCTTCTTCTTTCTTAATATGGCTGATGGCATCAACACGAAAACCGTCTATCCCCTTATTCAGCCACCAGGTGATCATTTTATATAGAGCATGACGAACATCTTTATTTTCCCAATTAAGGTCAGGCTGCTTTTTTGAAAAAATATGCATGAAATATTGGTCTGTTTTTTCATCATATTCCCATGCAGGGCCGCTAAAAATGCTTTCCCAGTTATTTGGCTCTTTTCCTTCTTTACCGTCCCGCCAAATATACCAATCCCGCTTCGGGCTCTCTTTAGAGGAACGGGATTCGATAAACCATGGATGCTCATCACTTGTATGGTTGATGACTAAATCCAGAATCAATTTCATGCCTCGCTGATGTGTTTCTTTTAACAGCAAATCAAAATCTGCCATTGTTCCGAACTCGGCCATGATTTCCTGATAGTCACTGATATCATATCCATTATCATCATTAGGCGATTGATACATCGGGCTGATCCAGATGACATCAATTCCTAAATCCTTTAAATAATCCAGTTTAGAAATGATGCCCTGAATATCACCAATTCCGTCCCCGTTCGAATCCTTAAAGCTGCGGGGATAAATCTGATAGGCAACTGCTTCTTTCCACCATAATTTATTCATGTTAAATCCTCACTGACTCTATTTATGTTGATGCTTTCACGTTCCATCAAAACTTTATTTTTTTGCTGCACAAGATTTTCGTTCAATCAGCTTTGTTGGAATCGTAATTCGCTTAGGTAATGTCTCAGGATTTTCAATCTTTTCAATTAAACACTGTGTTGCTACATGGCCTAATTGAAATGTACCGATATCTACAGATGTTAACGGAGGCTTAGAATGCTCTGATAATGAAAGGTTATTAAAGCTAACGATCGAAATATCATCAGGTACTTTTATGTTTAAGGTATCTAAATGACTAATCATTTCATATGCCATTAAGTCATCCTGTGTGACAAGTGCGGTAGGTGGAACGTCTAACGACATAAGTGACTGAATGACTTCCTTCCCTTTTTCTTTAACTAAATCTTCATGAACAAGGAAGACATCGTTATCAGGAAGTCCTGCCTCCATTAGTGCCGCTTTGTACCCATTTATTCGATCAATTGTTACGACAAAATCCGGATTTACACCTACATATGCAATATTTCGATGCCCCTGCTCAATTAAATAATTGGTTACCTGCTTCGTTATAAAAATATTGTCATTATCCACAAACGTTATTCTTTCTTCATTCGCACTAGGCCTTCCAACAACGGTAAAAGGAAATCCTGATTCCTCAAGATAGTTCATCGTCCGATCATTTACCCGTGAGTATAAAAGAACAATTCCATCTACACGCCTTCCATTCACCATGGAAAGAACCTCGTCGTGAATTTCTTCCTCCGACGATCCGGTTGAAAGATAAATCCCGTACTTACGATCATGGGCGGTCATACTGATTCCTCTTAATACTTCAGGGAAGAATGGGTTTCGAAAGGCATGGTAGGCCGAATTCGGCATAATCACTCCAATGGTTTGAGTGCTTTTAGCAACCAAGCTCCGTGCCTGCAAATTAGGATAGTATCCTAGTTTGTCCATTACTTCTTTTACACGTCTCTTTGTCTTTTCACTGATTCGCGGGTTATTAGCAATCACCCTTGAAACCGTTGAAGGCGCTACACCCGCTTCCCTTGCCACATCTTTAATTGTTACCACCATTACTTCCCCCTAATTCCAAAAGTTGCTATTTTACTATTATATAAAAGATTATTTCTTATTTAACAGCACCTTCGGAAATTCCCTTGATAATTTCCCGCTGTGCAAAGAAGTAGGCGATGATAACTGGGATGATGGCGATTGTTAATCCTGCCAGCGCTAAATGCCATTGTTTCGTATATTCACCAAAGAAGAAGAACATTTTCAATGGGATTGTTTCCATACCTTCTTGGTTGATGACAAGGGACGGAAGTAAATAGTCATTCCAAATCCAAATGGTATTTAAAATCGCCACCGTAACGGTAATCGGTTTTAACATTGGGAAGATAATATACCAAAAGATTTGAAACCGGTTAGCTCCATCAATGGTCGCAGCTTCGTCCAAGGATTTTGGAATTCCGCTTAAAGTACCATGGTATAAAAAGATCGATAGACTTGCGCCAAATCCTAAATACATAAAGATAATTCCCACACGATTTAGCAATTCCATTTTTCCAAAAAACGAAACAAGCGGAATCATCACCGATTGAAACGGAATTAGCATTGCTGCAACAAACATAAAGAACACGATCGTACTTACTTTACCTTTGTTTCTTGAAAGGGCATAAGCAGCCATTGAAGAAAACACGATGATAACCGCAACACTTACAACGGTGATAATGACTGAGTTTAAGAATGTCTTTAAAAAATCCAGTTCGTTAAAGGCTTCAATGTAGTTATCAAAATTAAATGTTTCAGGGAGCTTTAATGTATCTGCAAAAATTTCCTTTTTCGATTTAAACGAATTCACAATCATTAAGTAAAAAGGAGAGAGCCATATGAGACCTAATACCACACCGAGAATCTCCAACGGCCATTTATATTTTCGTCCCATTACATTTCTACCTCCCTTTTCTTATTGATGTACACTTGCGTTAACGAAATCGCTGCAACAATGATAAAGAAGATTACTCCTTTTGCCTGAGCATAAGCCATTTCACTTTCACCAAAGGCCGTTTTGAAAATTTCCATCGCCACCATTTGTGTGGAATTGTATGGTCCCCCTGCTGTTAGTGATAGGTTTTGGTCGTAGAGCTTAAAGGTATTTGATAAGGTTAAAAACATACTAACGGTAAAAGCAGGAGCTACAAGTGGAAACACGATGTAGCGAAGACGCTGGAATGGGCTTGCGCCGTCAATTTCAGCTGCTTCAATAAGTTCAGTTGGTACTCCTTCTAAGTATGCAATGTAAATGACCATAATATATCCGGACATTTGCCAGCTCATTAGGATCACTAAGCCCCAAAATCCTGTTTCTGTTGTGGAGAGCCAGCCTTCTAAACTTTCAATGCCAAATAAATTTCCCACCCCGGCAAATACTTTGGTAAAAATAAACTGCCAGATAAAGCCTAAAATAAGGCCGCCAATTAGGTTTGGCATAAAAAAGATGGTTCTGAGGAATTTACTTGTTTTAATTTTTGATGTAACAATAAGGGCTAATGCAAGGCCAAAGAAATTAATGAAAATAATAGATACAACTGAAAATTTAACCGTGAACCATAGTGAGTCTAAAAATTCCTTATCCTTAAAGACATTAAGGTAATTTTCAAAGCCGATAAATCCGCCCACTTCAATTCCGTTCCAGTTTGTAAATGAATAATAAATCCCAAATACCAGCGGAATAATAACCACCATGGACAATGCTAAAAGAACCGGTGCTAAGAATAACCAGTAGGATACATCCCGAGTACGCATCATGGTAAAAACCTCCAATGTAATTCTTAAGTTTGTAATAAATATGAAAGAAAAGGGGCTGAGTGATAAGAAATGCGCAAGCGTCCGTTTAGTGAAGCTCACTAGCCGCTAGGCGCTCCTCGAAAAAGCTAACGCTTTTCCTTCGTACGAGGAATCGCTTCCTAAGGTTAATCTTATGGAGCTAGATAATCCTCAAAGTCGAAAATTATACTTTCTTATCTCTTAAGTAAAGCGTTAATGCCAAGAGTGCCGTCTTATGAACCAGCCCCTTGCCTCTCTGCTAATTTATAATGGGTCCACACTTTTACAAGTAGGACCCATTATCTGTGATCAGAGGGTATTATTTATTTCTTGATTTCTCCCAAGCTGCTTGAGTGGTTTTTACGACATCTTCCCATTTAGCATCTTTGCTCAAATATTTTTGTATTTGAACTCCGAGCTCATTTTGTCCCCAACTAGTTGGATAACCCATGAATGTCCAGCCAATTGTCTTGCCATCTTGTGAATATTGATAAATTTCTTTAGAAAGCGGGTCACTGATTTTTGATGCATCAAATCCATCATAAGCAGGAATAAATTTAAAATCATTAATAACTGTTTCTTTACCTTTATCAGAAGTGTATAACCAGTCTAAGAATTTTTTCGCTTCGGCAACAGTTTTTTCATCTTTATTACTGTTTACACCCCAGTACATTGGGATTCCAACCGGAATCGCATCTTCTTTATATCCTTCAACAGGGATTGGTAAAATGCCAATACCATTATCTGCGAAATCTTGATCTATGCCTGCGATTGAACTATATACCCAGTTACCTTGTTGAATAATTGCTACCTTTTGAAGCGAGAATAATTCTTCTACTTGCTTAGAATAATCAAGGCTTACAGTCGGCTGTACGGAATAATCGTTTTGTAGGTCAAGTACTTTTTTGAACGAATCACCGTATTTGAAATCAACCTTTTTCGCGTTAAATGCGTTTAACACATTGTTATCAAATTCTGGTGCAAGGAACGTGTTTGATAAGTGTAATCCAGTTACCCAAGTTTCTTTACCAGGTAGAGCAAATACTGCCTCAAGACCAAGGTCTTTTTTCTTAGAATCTAACGTTTTTACTGCCTTTTCAAGATCTGCAAAGCTCTTGATTGATTTTGGATCAATACCGGCTTTTTCAAAGACAGCCTTGTTATAAATGAAACCATAACCCTCTTGGTTGTAAGGTAAGCCAAGTACTTTTCCGTCATTTGTTACGCCATCAAGTGTTCCTTTTAATGCTGCTTTTGAAGCTTCTGTATCGGATAGGTCAGCTAATTTTTTTTGCCAATCTTTTACGTCCTGCGGTCCACCAATATTGTAGATGGCTGGTTCTTTACCTGACGCAAATTTTGATTTTAGGGCTGCACCGTAATCTTCACCGCCGCCAACAGTCGTAATGTTGATATCTACACCTTTGTGTTCTTTTTCATATTCTTTCGCTACTTTTTCAAATTGCTTTTTAAATTCCACTTTAAATTGGAATACATCTATTGTTACATCGCCTTTTGAACCTTCTTTGGAGCCGCTTTTATCTGCATTTCCACAGCCCGTTAAAAGGAGACTTAGGGAAAGAACACCGGCGCCAATTCCGGAAAATAATTTTTTCTTATTCATGATTTACCCCCATATTTATTATTTTTTATAAACTTAAAGATTGTGCAACGCGGGAAAACATAGATGTTTTTATTTGTGTTATTGAAAAATTGATATTCTAAGAAAATCTGAAACATACGAATTGATAAGTAAGGTACCTTAACATGCAATCGTTTGCACAATGACATAAATAAAAAACTATTTTATTCGTATGTTTTGTATCGAAACCCTTAGAAAATCGAATATATACTCGTTTCCAGCGAAAACGTTTGCACGAAGTAGCAGAAAAAAACTGTAAATAATTGATATTCTACAATAACCATTTACCTTGGTTTACAGTAATATCTACTAAAACCCCCTATTCTCATTATGTATCGTTAGCGAAAACGTTTGCACTAATCGATAGATTCATAGTATCACTTTATTTATGAATGCGCAAACATTTTTTTAAATAATTTTTTTTACAAAAAGCATCAGGAAATGAAATCCCGATGCTTTTTGACGATTTCTATTTCTTCAGTACAACTGCCTCATATGGACGTAATACAGCGGGATTCCCAGCTTCGTAGTTAGAAAGGAGGACTTTATATTCAGGAATTCTGCAGGTTAATTCCTCCTCCATCACTAATTCATTTGCACTAAAGTTACACAGCACAAGAAGGCTTTCATTCTTCCACTTTCGCTCATAGGCAAATAATGTTGGATGGTTTTTCGCAAGTAATTGAAAATCTCCTTCAACAATAATATCCATCTCTTTTCGAAGTGAAATCAATTTTTGGTAAAAATAAAAAATCGACTGCGGATCTTCTAAAGCATTTTTAACATTGATTTCTTTGTACCTTGGATTGGTCTTTATCCACGGCGTCCCCGATGTGAATCCGCCATGTTGGGTATCATCCCATTGAACCGGTGTTCTAGCATTATCTCTTCCCTTTGCATAAATGGACGTCATGATTTCTTCATCGGTATAACCTAATGATTTCCGTTCGTGATACATATTAATGGTCTCGATATCGCGATAATCTTCAAGGGAGGCAAACGCTACATTGGTCATGCCAATTTCCTCCCCTTGGTAAATATAAGGTGTACCCTGCATGAAATGAAGACAGGCGGCTAACATTTTTGCCGATTTAACCCGGTATTCCTTGTCATTTCCGAATCTGGAAACAATCCGCGGCTGGTCATGGTTGTTCCAATATAAACTGTTCCAGCCCTTATTATGTAATGCTGTTTGCCATTTTGTTAGGTTTTCTTTTAATTCAACTAAGTTAAGAGGTTTTAAATTCCACTTTCCTCCTGGTGCGCTATCTAAGTCCATATGTTCAAAGGTAAAAATCATGTTTACTTCATTTCTATCGGGATTCGTATAAAGAATAGCATCATCCGGTGTTGTTCCCGGCATTTCACCAACCGTCATGATTGGATATTTTGACAACACCTCTTGATTCATTTCTTGTAAAAATTCATGGATTCTTGGTCCGTTCATACAAAAAGAACTGCCATCACCATATAATTGACCCTCACCTTGAATACCCTCAGGTAATCCCGGCTGTTTTGAAATCAAATTAATAACGTCCATTCGAAAGCCATCGATTCCCTTTTCTAACCAATATTTCATCATGTCGTAAACTTCTTCTCTTAACTTTGGATTTTCCCAGTTAAGATCAGGCTGTTTTTTCGAAAATAAGTGTAAAAAATATTCATTTGTCGTCTCATCATAGTCCCATGCAGATCCGCTGAAAAAAGAGCCCCAATTATTCGGTTCTTTTCCGTTATTGCCTTCACGCCAAATATAGTAATCACGGTATGGATTGTCCTTTGATTTTTTTGATTGTGCAAACCATTCGTGTTCATCTGAGGTATGATTGACGACGAGGTCCATAACCAGTTTCATATCACGTTTATGAATCTCTTTAAGCATCTGATCAAAATCAGCCATTGTTCCGAACTCTTCCATAATTGATTGGTAATCCCTGATATCATAGCCATTATCATCATTCGGAGAATCGTAGATTGGACTGAGCCAAATTACATCGACACCTAATAATTTCAAATAATCCAGCTTCTCGATAATACCTCGGATATCACCGATTCCATCCCCATTCGAATCATTGAAGCTCCGAGGATAAATTTGGTACACGACACTTTTTTTCCACCATTGGTCTATGGTTTTCAATTTTATTACCTCCTCATTGTAAACAAACACACTATAACACAAAAATGGTGCAAAACAGAAAAAAATCCTCAACCATCAAGTTATGGATGAGGATTTTTTTATTCCCGATCTGGACTATTCACCATGATACCGGCTACTTGTGTTAATCGATCATAAAAGGATAGTCCTGCTGGGTTTTGATCAAGGCCAATTTCTTGAAAGGCTTCCTTCATACAGCGGAGCCAGCACTGTGCTCTTCTAGGAGTCACTTCAAATGGCAGATGCCGCTCTCTCATGGCCGGTGGTCCAAATTCTTGACTGTAAAGGGCCGGCCCTCCTAAAAATTGCGGCAGAAACAACCGCTGTTTCCGCTTAATTTCCTCCATATCACCTTCAAACAATGGTGCCAACTCAGGATCGTCATATACACGCGGATAAAAAGCATTGACTAATTTATCAATCGTTTCCTGCCCGCCAATTTCACTATAAAGTGTTTTAAATTTGTATTCCAATTTTCTCACCATCCATATATATTTTCCCCTTTTACCGCTAATTATAAAGATAAAACAGAGCGTAATTCGTGATATGAATCACGCTAATCCCTGACTCTCATAAGTTTCCATACTAGGGAGCCAGTTTTAAACCACTTTTTCGAATTATATGGTATTCTAATATAATATGAAGGTCTCAATCTCGGAATATTAATGAGACTAATACAGGCATCTTCAAGAGGTGATTAAAATGAAAAAAGCCTGGATTTATGTTGTTTTAACTTGTTTATTTGAATTAATGTGGGTGTACGGTTTTAATACAGCTGATACCTGGTGGGAATGGGGAATTGTAATTGCAATTATCGCCATCGACTTCCACTTTCTTCCTGAAGCATGTGCAAGCCTTCCAACAGGGACGGTTTATGCCGTTTTTTCAGGGGTTGGAACAGTCGGAACCGTGTTAATGGATGTCTTCCTTTTTGAAGGAAGTTTCAATCCGGGCATGTTTCTGTCTATCGTACTTATCATAATCGGAGTCATCGGTCTAAACCTAGCTGATAACAAAGCAGAGGTAGAAGAATCCCTGAAAGGAGCTGCCTAAAGTATGGGTTGGTTGTTAGTTCTTTTGGCAGCAGCTAGTGAGATCGCCGGTGCTGCCGGGCTGAAATTGTATAGTCAAAGGAAAACATTACGAAATGGAGTGCTTTATATTGGCGGATTTGGCGCTTCATTTGCTTTTTTATATGCCTCATTTAATTATTTACAGCTAAGTATTGCCTATATTGTTTGGGTTGGTATTGGAACAGCGGGTGCTGTGCTAATTAACATCTTTCTTTTTGGAGAATCGAAAAACATCGGGCGCATTTTAAGTGTTGTTTTAATTATCATTGGGGTAATGGGGTTAAAAGTGTTTTCATAAAAGGTCTGGAATATTGCGGTTAAAAATAACTCAGAGAGAAATGTCTCTGAGTTATTTTTGACTCACCATTTGTTCAATTTCATGTGAAGGATAGATATTTACACCCTTTTTGTCTGATTCAGCTACTATTGCCATTGCCAAAGCTACTTTTTTTGCATGTATTGCTTTATAGGGGCGCAATGGCCCTACCATGACAGTATTTAATAAACCACTTGCTTTCGCAGCCATTTTTTCTCCAAGGCGAAACTCTTTTCGTTCCCCTAATAACAAAGATGGACGAAATATATTTAATGAAGACAGTTTTAGTGTGTTTAACGTTTCCTCAACATCACCTTTTACCTGATTATAGAAAAATCGTGAATTGGAATCAGCCCCCATTGCTGAAACAATTAAGAATTTTTCTGCACCGCCTTGTGACGCTAATTTTGCTGCTTCTACCGGATAATCGTAATCTACTTTTCGAAACGCTTCCTTGGTCTTCGCTTTTTTAATTGTTGTTCCTAAACAGCAAAATACATCTGTTACCTGAAACAATTCAGGGTAGGCTTTCAGCTGGTCAAAATCAACTACATGCTGGTCGCAAACCGAAGGATGATTATTTTCAATGAGCTTTCGGACTATCAAATGTATTTTTTCGTAATGGTTCCGCTGAATGAGTGTTGTTACTAATTCACTACCGATAAGACCGCTAGCCCCTAAAACAAGGGCAGTTTTTTTATTAGTCACTGGAACTTATCTCCTTCTTTTGAGGCTCTATGCAAACGGCTTCTACAGGTGCTACTAATTCTACTTTGATTCGATCCGGGTCCTCAAAATAAACAGCATAATGCGAGTCCCCTCCGGCAAACGGATGCTTATCCTGATATAGAATTGTCATTCCCTTTTCTTTCAATTGTTCTGTTATTTGATTGACTTGTTCTTTGGATTGAGCATGAAATGCCAAGTGGTTAAGTCCGACTCTCGAGCGATGGTATGGGACATCCATATAGCGCTCTTTAGCCTGAACAAATACTATATACGTTTCTTCACATTTCCAACTAATTCCTGACTCCCATTTTTGGTATGGCTTATATCCTAATTCAGATAAAAACCAGCCCCAAAATTCGATCGTTTTGTTTAAGTTGGATACATAGATTTCAAGATGGTGCAGCATACAAGTTTCTCCCCCTTTCCTTTTCTAGAATAGTGTGATTGACGAGTGCATTTTTTTATATTAATATATTAGTTTGCAAGTATTACTAATTAGCGTGGTTCGAGAACCTCCCACGAAAAAAAACTAAGGAGAAATGAATATGGAGAAAACAACTAACACATTAGCGCAGCCTATTGGTGCTAATGCAGGGGCTAGTTCCCCTGGAACTACCACCGTCGGCAAAGCACATAATAAAGTGCAAGGAATTGTCGTCAACGGAATTATTGCAGCATTGTACATTGCTGTTTCAGCCTTAATCCAGCCGTTTGGATTTACTCAAGTCCAATTCCGTGTTTCGGAAATGTTTAATCATCTCATCGTTTTTAACAAAAAGTACATTTATGGAATCGTTCTTGGTGTATTTTTGACGAATTTATTCTTTTCACCAATGAAGGCATATGACCTAATTTTCGGTGTCGGCCAATCTGTGATTGCCTTGTTAATTACGATTGCGTGCGCACGTTTTATTAAAGGTATTTGGGCCCGGATGATCGTCAATACACTTGTCTTCACGTTTACGATGTTCTTGATTGCCCTTGAACTGCATTTGGCGTTTGATTTGCCTTTCATGTTCACATGGCTGACAACAGCCGTTGGTGAATTTGTCGTGATGGCAGTAGGTATGCCAGTCATGTATGTTATTAATAAACGTGTTCGTTTTGATAAAATAGTATAAAGAATAGTTAGAGCTGCTGCTTGGATCCTTCAAGTGGCAGCTCTTTTTTGATTTGCCTTAGTCGATCATTTTCTTGATTTTTTGGATCTCATCCCCGTTGATTCGATTACGAAAATCCCCGCCAATCCTTACAGCTGAGCCAAAATGATATTCGGCAGCCTTAAGCTGTTCGTGGATGTTTGCGATATTATTGGCAGAAAGACCTGAACCCGGCAATATGGTTGGGCGGTCACCGGATTTCTGCGACTCCTCCATCATTCTTTTTAAAGAATCAAGTCCTTCTTGCACCTTCGGTTTTCCACCAGATGTCAGGATCCGATTTACATGATATGGAGAAAGGCAGAGGGACTTATAAACCTCGAGAGAATCCGTTTCATCAATGGCACGATGGAAGGTTATGGATAGACCTTTCGCCTCTTCTAATACCATGGAGAGCAAGTCAAAATCAACCGTTTGCTTTTCAGTTAACGCTCCAAAGACGATTCCAGCGGCGCCTAATTCTTTAATCACTTTAATATCCTCTCGAATGGCATCCCATTCATCCTTACGGTACACAAACGAATAGCTGTGAGGCCGAACCATGACCATAACAGGAATCTTCACACTCTCGACAACCGTTTTAATTATTCCGTAACTAGAGGTTAGACCGCCTTCAGCGATTGCGGAAACTAGCTCAAGGCGATCAGCACCATTGGCTTCCGCCGTTCTGGCATCTTCACCATTTAAGACAATGATTTCTACTTTGCTCATTTCCATACCTTCTTACTTAGAAAAATATTTGTAATACGATTCAGTTAGCGATTTTTTCATGCAGGCATTTTTTTCAAATACTCTTTGCATTTTCTTATTTGTGATATGCGTACTCCCAATATAATGGGTTGCTCCCATTTCTTTAAGAGCGTACAACGAATGGAGGTGCAATGAAGTACTTAGACCCTTCCCTCTCCATTCCGGCAATAAGCCAAAATATGTCTTGCTCTGAAATGATGCCTGATGGCTTTTCCTTTTGTTCGATTGTAACATACGACGGAAAGCCATTAAAATTTTAAAGGTTTTACCCGCGAGGTTCTCTATTATTAATATATCCAGCATCGTTGTCACAACCTTTCCACCTTTTACCTATGATTGAGCCATTCAATTCAGGTACTTCCATCTAAATAGTAGGTGATTTTTTTAAAATAATCTAATCATTTTCCATTTAAATGTTGATTCTCACGTTACGTGATGTTTTATGATTAAACTATAGAAGCGAAGGGGGCAAGGAAATGGCTGAAAAATACTCAATTGGAACGTTTGTCAAACTGACAGGTGTGACAATTAGGACACTTCATTATTACGATGAAATTAGCATTTTAAAGCCAGAGCTATCATCATCAGGACGGCGGTATTATGGTGATGATCATTTTATCATTTTGCAAAAAATAGTCACGTTGAAATTTCTCGGTTTTTCCCTCGAGAATATTAAAGATTTAATTAAAATCGAGAATTGGAACCTTAAAGAATCGTTGATTTTTCAAAAGAAAGCGATGCTGGAAAAAAGGGCGCAGATTGATCATATTATCAAAGGCTTGGACAGTGCCCTTAATCTCGTTGATGAAGACCAGCCTGTTGATTCCACTATTTTTATCTCGATCATTAACGGAATTCTTTTAGAAGATGATCATAAGGAATGGTTAGAAAACGTTTTATCGAAAGAAAAAGTGCAAGCTCTTTTTGATATCCCTCAAGAGGAACAGTTCGAGCTTGAAAAAAGATGGGCTTTACTTTTAACAGAATTGAAGAATGTCTGTGGGAGTGATCCAAATGGTGAAGAGTCCCAGTTACTGATGAAAGAAATGTTCACATTGTTCACAGAAATAGTTGGTGTAGAAACTTCTGCTATTTTGCAAATGAATGTTCCTGAAGATCCGTCACATGTCCCTCTCCCTTTTACAATGGAAGAGCAAGAATGGCTTGGTAAAGCAATGAAATTCTATTTAGAAAAAGAAGGAATCGAAATCGACGAGGGGGATTTATCATGAAATTAGTACTCTTTATAGCTGCTATTACACTCCCGGGGATTTTCCTTATGGTTATCAATGAGAAGAAACTAATCAAGGATTTTCTTCCAAACGAGAAAATACCGTCGTTTTGGTCAAGATTACTGAGCCATCTCATTATGACTGTCCCATTTGTAATTTTAGGGATATTTTTCTATAGCAGGGCAGGGTTTGCAAACCTAACTTTCACAGGAATCAATGGAACGAGTCTTTTACTTAGCTTGGTGTGCGCACTTATTCATGTCGCCTATTATTATGGATATTTTGTTAGAAATGTTGATAAGGCAACGATCGATAGAGTAGAACATTCGCGGAAACAGCTGGGGATCTTGACTCGTCTATTTTATGGCGGAATTGTAGAGGAGGTAATATTCCGATTTGGGCTAATGAGCTTTTTCGTATGGCTCGGGAACCTTGTGATTGATAACCAACTCGTTTCTTTGTGGAGTGGAAACCTGCTTGCTGCTATCCTATTTGCTCTTGTTCACTTACCGTCAATTTACCAAATGAAAGTAAAAGTGACAAAAACTATCCTTATCTATTCGAATAGTATGAATATTATGGTAGGATTAGTTTGTGGCTGGCTATATTGGAGCGAGGGGTTAGCAGCATCCATCCTTTGCCATATGCTATTCCACTTGGTATGGTATTTCTTTGAAAAAACGAAAAAAGTGGCGGTACCCCTTTCACTTGAGGGGTGAATAATTCCGCTAGATTAGAAGGGAGAAAACAGGAATGTTACAACGTCCATTAGAAAATGAATATCCTGAGTATTATGTACCTTATGTAAATCTAGTATCAGATGGTGACCTTTTACCGATTTTGAAGGAGAATTTAGATGCGACAATTGCCCTTTTTGAAGGGATATCGGAGGAAGATGGTCATTTCCGTTATGCTCCTGGTAAATGGAGCATTAAAGAAGTACTTGTCCATATGACTGACACCGAAAGAATTATGGCTTACCGCCTGCTGAGGATTGGTCGCGGAGATCAGACACCGTTAGCTGGATTTAGCGAGAACGATTATATTAATGGCTCCCAGTTCAATCAACTTCCAATCAAAAATATCATCGAAGACTTTATAGCAGTACGTAAATCTACCATCACCTTAATTCAAAACATGCCTGAGGAGGCTTGGATAAGAAAAGGCTTTGCCAACGACAAAGAAATCACCACCCGTGCCATCGCCTACATCATCCTAGGTCATGCCATCCACCATTGCAATATTATTAATGAACGATACCTGTCTGTTTTGAAATAAACCACCTGGTTGTAGTGCAAATGGTGTCAGGCACCATCGAAGATTCTTTTAAAGGTAAATTTTCACTTGCGAACACACGTTCTTTGTTTTATAATTGAAATAACGGTAATACTAGGATGTGGCTGCTTTTATTGATTTATGTCAACAAGATGCCAGTATTCCAGAAGACTATCGAATAAAGCAAGTAAATATTCTTATTAGACGAGGAGCGATTATTCATGGCAGTACGATTAATTCCTTATTTAGTGATGGACGGAAATGCAAAGGAAGCTATCCACTTTTACGAAAAAGCACTGGGTGCCCAAGTACTCTTTAGCCAATCTTTCGGAGAAATGCCTGAAAACCCAGATTTTCCTTTACCAGCAGAGGCAAAGGATCGTGTTTCCCATGCAACCATTAGAGTGGGTGAATCAGAACTAATGTTTTCTGATACGTTCCCAGGTCAACCGCATCAAAGCGGAAATCAAGTGACTATCTGTATTACTACTGACGACGCTGAAAAAGCAAAACAAATGTTTGAAGCATTAACTGATGGCGGCCAAGTGACAATGCCGCTCCAAGAAACCTTCTTTAGCCCGGCATACGGCACTGTAACTGACAAGTTTGGTGTAAACTTCCAAGTTTTCACTGAAGGTCAACACCAATAGATTAATTAATGATAAAAGCAAAAACCGCTCCTGTTCGCATCATTTGCGACAGGGCGTTTTTTTCTGAAGGAAAAAAATTCTATAATCGATAGTTTGAAATGAATTTAAGTAACTCTTTTTGCTTTGAATGATCATATTTCATAATGGCATACGTATTGGCTTCAGGCAGTTGGATCGTATGACAATCCACCTCTAATAACCTGCCCTCTAATAACTCTCTCCTGACGGTCGATGTCGGCAGAAATGATACCCCCAACCCCTCAACAATAAACCTTTTCGTTATATGAACCTGTGAAACTTTCATCATTCGTACACTTGGATATTTACTTTTTACCATTCTACAAAGATGATCCCAGTAACCAGGATGATTGTGGGTTATTAGATAGTTGGTCGTTAACACTTCTTCCTCGTCTAACGGGGGCGCTGATTCAGCATCCCGTCCATCATGCGGTGCAACCAATATTACACGGTCTTTTGATAAAAGTTCACAAAGCAAACTTGGATGACTACTGTTTAAGCAGGACAGCCCTAAATCTACTTCTTCCTTTAAAACCGCATGTTCAATATCAACGGATTCGATGATTTTAACTGAAATCTCTACTTCCGGATACTGCTTTGTATAGCTTTTTAAAACATATGGCAGGATAGTATCTGCGATAAGCGGTGAAATACCGAGAATTAACTTCCTTGTATATCCTTGACTAAAAGAAGTAAGGTCCTCAAGACCACTTTGATAAACTTCTAGTAATCTCTTCGCATGAACCAAATATCGTGTTCCCTCTTCAGTCAGTTTTATTTTTTTCCCTTCCCGATGAAACAAGAGAATACCAAGTTCTTTTTCCAACTGTTTAATATGGACCGTTACGGTAGGTTGTGAAATATATAAAAGTTCGGCAGTTCTGCGAAAATTCCCACACTCTGCTGCGGTTATAAATGTGTTAAGCCATTGAAATTCCATACTCGGCTCCTAATTAAAAATAATAATTAAATGCTTTAAAAATATTCAATATTCATAATCATATTAATTTTATAAAATAATTCTAAATAAGGAAAGGGGTTCTTTTTATGATACAAAAAGGTTTAAAAGGTATTGTCGCGGCAGAAACATTGATTAGTCATATTGATGGGGAAATTGGCCAGTTATTTTATCGAGGATATGAAATTCGAGAGATTACGAAAAGATTTTCTTTTGAAGAAGCGGCTTTTCTCCTCTGGTTTGGTCATTTACCAGATACAGAACAGTTAAGTACACTGAAAGATTCGCTGAAAGGTAATCGCGAACTTCCCGAATATGTAAAGGTTATAATCGATCAGCTTCCGCTGGGGATGGATTTAATGAGTGTTATTAGAACCGCCATTTCAGCAGAGAGTGGTAATTTTGATTATGGCTGGAAACCTGGAGTTTCGCAGGCTATCAGGTTAACCGCTTTGGTCCCTACAATTATCGCTTATCGAAAAAGATTTCTAGAGGGGAAAATGTTTATTCCTCCTCGGAGCGATTTAGACTTTGTTGAAAATTACTTATATATGCTGAGTGGAAATGTTCCTTTATCTGCCCATGTTGAGGCACTTGAAACGTATATGATTCTAACCCTTGAGCATGGAATGAACGCCTCTACCTTTTCAGCCAGGGTTACGGCATCAACTGAGTCAGATTTTGTGTCGGCCATCACATCAGCAGTCGGTACAATGAAAGGCCCGCTTCATGGCGGCGCTCCCTCGGGAGTCATCGAACTTCTTGATGAAATTGCCCTTGTCGGGAATGCTGAAATGGTGATTAGAAAAAAGGTATTACGTGGGGAAAAATTAATGGGGTTTGGGCACAGAGTTTATAAAACGCACGACCCTCGGGCAATGGCTTTAAAAACAAAATTACTTGAGCTGGTTGGTGAGGATGATTGGCTTGACCTAGCAATGGCTGTGGAGGATACTGCTGTGAGGTTATTAGCGGAATTGAAACCTGGCCGGTCACTTTATACAAATGTAGAGTTTTATGCTGCCGCCATCATGAAAGCTATCAATATGGATGTAGAACTATTCACCCCTACCTTTACTGCAAGCAGAATGGTCGGATGGACAGCACATGTCCTAGAACAGGCCGAAAACAACACCATCTACCGGCCCCAAGCAAAATATATTGGAACCTTCAAATAAACGATGTAAATAGTGTTAATGGTGTCAGGCACCCTTCGTGGACTTTGTCCACCCTAAAAAGACAGTTTCTCAATACGCAGGACTTATTGGGAAACTGTCTTTTTTTCTTTATTCTACACTAGGAAATTGAAACGAATTTAATGTTTCGTTTGTTTTTAACCCATTCTTGTTCGTGCAGTGGATGGCTGGTATTTTCTCATCGGGCCTTTGTCTAGAACCTCTTGAAGATAAGGATTCCCATTTGGACTCGTTTTCTTTAGAAGTTCCAATAAATATGTAATGTCGTCCATGGCTCTATGTGTTTGATAGTTTGTTATATCATGTGCTTGTAAAAGGGTAAGCAGTTTGCCATTTGGGAAGCCGTATTGTTTCCACGGGACATTCCTCATTGTACAATACCATTTTAAATCGTTGACTTCCGGATACATATGATAGAGAAAACTTCGATCAAAAGACGCATTATGGGCAAATACGGCATCTGCTCGGTGAAAATACGTTTTTATTTTTACATCATAAAAACTTTTTCCTCTTACTAACTCGAATGGAATCCCGTGTACTCTATATGCTTGGTCATAATTGTTTCGGGCTGAATTCGAAAGCGGCTCTCGCATAAAGGAATCTTCCTCAATTATTTCAGTGACTTCGCCCGTATCCGTTCGATAGGAAAATAGTTTCAAAGCTAGTTCTATCACTTCATCTGTTGTTGGACCCAAACCTGTTGTTTCAACATCCAAAAGCAAACCAAATTTCTCTAATTTCCGCACAGCAATCATTCCTTATTCTTAGGTTTTCCCTATTATAACAAAGCTTGCCTAACTATTACATCTCCAAAATGTCCCTATAATATGATTACTCCCAGATAGGATATTCTTTTCAGCCAACAATATTATTCCTATTGGTTACCGGTTCTTTTTTGGGAGTTGGGGTATCCAATAGCACTTATTGGATACCTTCTCGTTACTTTTTTCTGGTTACGGACTCCAAGTAGCAATTTTTTTATTTGGTTGCGGGCGCCCATAGAATAATTGGGTACTTCCCTGCGTTTTTTTCTTGATTACGGGGGTACCCATACTTTTTATTAACAACCGTTTTTCTCCTTCAACTTCTGTTTTGGTCGCCATTAGGAATGGGTCCAGTAAATGATTGTTCACCACCAATTCCAGTAAGAAAGGCCTTAATAATAATCATCAAGCTCTCATCCAAATCCAATGAAAGCTTAAAACCGCCTCTTTGCTCTAATGAAGAAAAACCATGTAAAATGCTGCGTAAGCCTCTTACGACGTGCAGGGCAAGATCCCCTTCCAAATGATGGACTTGTAATACCCGGACGGAAAGGTCCACAATTTTAGCTCCGGCTTGCTGGACTTCCTTATCCCCAGGGTCAGGAGCAAACAATGTCGCCTCATAAATCCCAGGATGTTTCCGAGCAAAATTGACATATGCTTTGCTAATTGCCAGTACAGCCTCGGTACCTGACACCCCAATCGCAGCATCCGCCATTTCCTCATAAATCTTTTCAATTCCATAAATCGCCAACTTTTTCCTTAGTCCAGGCAATCCTTCAAAATGGTTATATAAGGAAGGCGGGCGAATACCTAACTTCTTCGCTAGATTCGCCAAAGTAACCTCCTGCATTCCATATTGATCAGCAATTTCCCCTGCGGCATCTAATATTGTCGTTAAATCGAGTCCAATTTTTGGTCTTGGTGACATCGTCTGCACTCCTATCCTAGTTTCCGCTCTAAATTTCCGATAGCCTGTTCCATAACTCTTACCGGATTCTCAACCATTTCTCCGTGCCCCACCGCAAGTAGCCTAGGCTCATAGGTCACTAGTTTCTTTGCACTAGCTAGTGCCGTCTTTTTACTCCACGTGCCGAAAGCCGGAAACGGGAACAAAGGCTTTATATCCCCTGCCACAGCAGTGCCTCCTCTTGTTTGGAAGGCATCACCAGCAATCAATGCCTTGGTACGTAAATCTAAAAATGACATTGACCCTGGTGTATGTCCTGGTGTTTCGATGGCGGTTAACGAACCAATAAAATCGCCTTCTTTCAATAACACATTTGCTCTCGTTTTTAATTTCTTCGGAACACCGCCTTTAATCGGTGTTTGTTCTTCATGCGGGTCAAGGGAACGATCGTCATTCATTAATCTGTGATCTCGAACTGAAATGTAAACCGGTACCTCTGGCATTAACTCTTTTAAAGAGTCGAGTGCACCAACATGATCTTCATGGGCATGTGTTAGAACAATTTTTGTAATTGGCTTCCCAATAGTTTTAGCGGCCTTCAAGATCCCCTTCGTACAAAAGCCAAGAGCAGCATCAATCAATGTTAATCCATCCTCTTCCTCCACCAAATAGCAATTGACCGGAAAAACACTTGCCATAAATGTCACTTGATATAAATACCCGTTTTTGATCACTCTCATTATGACCATCTCCCTTTAACTAATATCGTTAGTTTTATTTTAACTAATACTATTAGTTAAATCAATTGTTTTTTCCATTATTTTAAAAAATCCTCATTCTACCGTTTCAAACGTAGGTATGTAACAATTTGTTCAAATCATTTTTACAGATATGTGAATTGTTATTCAAATTATCCTAATTTCAAAATAAATTTGTTATATTAACAATGTACTTAATATATAAAACTTAATTAACAAGGAGTGTTTCATATGGTAGTTAATTGGTTAAGAGAAAACAAGGTTGCCGCTGGAATTTTGACAGTTCTACGCTTATATATCGGTTATTCTTGGTTGACAGCAGGTTTACATAAGCTGCAAGGAGGGTTTGATGCTTCTGGATATTTAAAAGCAGTAATCGCTAATCCAGTAAAAGGTCCTGACGGTGCCATGGTTTATGGCTGGTATGTCGATTTCTTAAAGCATTTTGCTTTGCCAAACGTAGATATTTTTAATATCATCGTTCCACTTGGAGAATTCTTAATAGGACTTGGACTTATTCTTGGCTGCTTAACAACGGCAGCAATGTTCTTTGGTCTTGTGATGAATTACGCGTTCTTCCTAGCTGGCACAGTATCTCATATTCCAACAGACCTTTTCATTGGAGCAATTATTCTCTTCGCTGGCTTCAATGCAGGCCGCTTTGGTCTTGACCGCTGGGTAATCCCGTTCATCCGCAATACTGTATTCAAAGGCAACAAAACGATCAAACAACATGTTTAACCCTATAAAAAACGCCTCACTTCTCACATTGAGTCCGAGGCGCTTTTTCTTATCTTACGGTCATCTTTTATCCAAATTACCTTTAATAAAATTGCCATTTGGCAATTTTTTTTTATTTACAGTAAAAGAGGAATTGAATTTTCAGGCTCTTCCTGTATAATGATTCCCGAATGGAACAACGTGGGACTAGTTTTAACTGGAAAAAAGGAGGTCACAATATGAACGGTGCCATTATTCATTTTACAAATGTAACAAAACAATATGACAACGATCCGCCTGTCCTTAATGATGTGAGCTTTGAGATAGAGCGTGGCAAATTTTATACACTACTTGGCCCTTCTGGATGCGGTAAGACGACAATTTTAAGGTTAATTGCCGGATTCACAGAAGCATCCGAAGGAGAGATTTTTTTTAACGGCAAAAAAATAAATCATGTTCCTGCAAATAAGCGGCAGGTGAATACCGTATTTCAAGATTACGCCCTTTTTCCACATTTAAATGTATTTGAAAATGTGGCGTTCGGATTGCGCATCAAAAAAATGAAGAATGCGGAAATAGAACGAAAGGTTAAGGAAGCGCTCAGCTTTGTTAACCTTAAGGGGTATGAAACTCGCGAGATCAGAGAAATGTCCGGTGGTCAGCGGCAGCGTGTTGCTATCGCCCGTGCCATTGTCAATGAGCCGGAAGTGATCTTGCTTGATGAACCATTGTCAGCGCTAGATTTAAAGCTGCGGACCGAAATGCAATATGAGCTTCGTGAATTGCAGCGCCGCCTTGGTATTACCTTTATTTTCGTCACACACGATCAAGAGGAAGCACTGGCGATGTCCGATGAGATTTTTGTCATCAATAAAGGAAAAATTCAGCAAAGCGGCACACCAACAGATATTTATGATGAACCGATTAATCGCTTTGTTGCTGACTTTATTGGCGAATCCAACATTGTAAAAGGCAGAATGATAGAAGATTATCGTGTGGAATTTGTAGGCAGAGAGTTCGAGTGTGTCGACCAAGGCTTGGACAAGAATGAGCCTGTTGAAGTGGTCATTCGTCCTGAGGATTTGGAAATCACTACATTAGAACGCGGCAAGCTCCAAGTGCGTGTTGATTCGCAATTATTCCGCGGTGTTCATTATGAAATATGCTGCTATGATAAAGACGGAAATGAATGGCTCGTCCATTCTACCAAAAAGGCAACCGTAGGCGATGAAATTGGTCTTTATTTTGACTCTGAAGCCATTCATGTTATGCGTCTTGGGGAAACAGAGGAAGAATTCGATCGGCGGTTAGAAGCCTATACGGAAGTGGAAGCCGATGGAAAATAAACTCACCCGCAATTTATATATGCTTCCTTATTTCCTTTGGATTGTTCTTTTTGTCATTGCACCCATTTTCCTTGTACTCTATTATTCCTTCTTTGATATTGAAGGTAATGTTTCGCTAGTGAATTATCAGAAATTTTTTACACCGGTGTATTTAAAGATGACATTAAGCTCCTTTTGGTATGCCTTTTTGATTACTGCATTTTCGCTGTTAGTTGCCTATCCAACAGCCTATTTATTAACAAAGACAAAGCATAAACAACTGTGGCTTTTATTAATCATTGTTCCGTCCTGGATTAATTTATTGTTAAAGGCCTACGCCTTCCTTGGTATTTTTGGTACATATGGAGCAGCAAACAGCTTTTTAAATTTGATTGGGATTGGTGCACAGCAAATCTTATTTACGGATTTCAGTTTTGTGTTTGTCTCGGTTTATATTTTTATCCCATTTATGATTTTGCCGATTTTCAATTCATTGAATGAATTGAATCCGACTCTCTTGGACGCAGCCAATGACTTAGGGGCATCCAAATGGACGACGTTTCGCCGCGTTATTTTTCCATTAACGATTGACGGGGTAAAATCAGGCTGCCAGGTGGTCTTCATTCCGGCTCTTTCCTTGTTCATGCTGACAAGATTAATTGCCGGAAACCGCGTTATCACACTTGGGACAGCGATTGAGCAGCAATTCCTTGTAACCAGGGACTGGGGCATGGGTTCGACGATTGCCGTCTTTTTAATCATTATCATGGTTTTCACTATGATTGTAACGAATACTCGAAAGCGAGGTGTGTAAAGTGGATAAAAAAATCACTCCCTTGTCAAAGCTATTTCTATTGATTATCTTTTTTATCCTATATGCACCTATATTCTTTCTTGTCATCTTTTCTTTCAACAGCGGGGATACGATGTATGACTTTAAAGGATTCTCGCTTGATTGGTACCGTGAACTTTTTCAAGATACAAGACTTCTGATTATCGTTCTGAATACCATAGTAGTTGCTTTATTATCAGCACTCATATCTACCATCATAGGTGTTCTTGGGGCTTTGGCCATTCATCAGGCAAAAAAAAGACAAACCAAAAATTCGCTGCTGTCGTTAAACAATGTACTTATCGTCAGCCCTGATGTCATCATTGGTGCTTCGTTTTTAATTTTATTCACGATGGCTGGGATCAAGCTCGGATTCTATTCGGTGCTGTTATCCCATATCGCCTTTAGCATTCCGATTGTTGTCTTGATGGTGCTGCCAAAATTGATGGAAATGAGCCCGACGTTAATTGATGCCGCCCGAGATCTTGGTGCAAGCCGCTGGAACGTCCTGACGAAGGTAATTATTCCTTATATTACACCAGGAATTTTTGCAGGTTTTTTCATGGCGTTAACGTATTCATTCGATGATTTCGCCGTTACATTTTTTGTCACCGGCAATGGTTTTTCAACACTTTCAGTTGAAATTTATTCATTAGCCCGCCGGGGAATTTCCTTGAATATAAACGCATTATCGGCACTCTTGTTCCTGTTTACAACGCTGCTCGTTGTGATTTATTACTTTATTACACAACGCAACAAAGTTAATGGAATGGGGGTTCGAAAACAATGAACAAGCTTGTTCGTTTTTTTCTCATGATCGCCCTTATATCGGCAGTGCTGTTATATGCAATTTCCAGTTTAAACACGTCCCAAGGGTATTCAGGTGCCAATACGTTGACGATCTATAACTGGGGCGATTACATTGATGAAGATCTCATTAAGCAATTTGAAAAAGAAACAGGAATTAAGGTTATTTATGAAACCTTCGATTCCAATGAGGCGATGCTGACAAAGATCGAGCAAGGCGGCACGACCTATGATATTGCCATTCCTTCTGAATATATGATTGATAAAATGCGGCATGAGGATTTGCTTATTCCGTTGGATCATTCCAAATTGCCCAATATAAAAAATATAGATAAACGATTTATGGACCTTCCATTTGATAAGGAAAATAAGTATTCCGTTCCTTATTTTTGGGGAACCGTCGGTATCGTTTATAATCCGAAAATGCTTCATGGTAAAAAAATAACCAGTTGGAATGACCTTTGGGATCCTTCATTAAGAAATGAAATTCTGTTAATAGATGGTGCCCGCGAAGTGATCGGTATGGGACTGAATAGCTTAGGCTATTCACTTAACGATACTAAAAAGGCGCATTTAATTGAAGCAAAGGAAAAGCTTGATACGCTTACTCCGAATGTCAAAGCCATTGTCGGCGATGAAATCAAGATGCTGCTTGCCAATGAAGAGGCATCAGTTGGCCTAGTGTGGTCCGGAGATGCTTCAGAAATCATGTCCGCGAATGAAGATTTGGATTATGTAGTTCCTAAGGAAGGCTCAAACCTATGGTTTGATAATATGGTGATTCCGAAAACAGCGAAAAATATTGAGGGAGCACATAAATTTATTAACTTCATGCTTGATCCAAAGGTTGCCGCACAAAATACAGAATATGTAGGTTATTCAACGCCTAATAAGCAGGCACTTAAACACATGCCTAAAGAGATTGTAGGGGATGAACGGTTCTATCCGTCACCAGAATTGACGGAAAAACTAGAAGTTTATAAAAACCTCGGCAAAAAGAACTTAGCCTACTACAATGAACTGTTTTTACAGTTTAAAATGCATCCTAAATAGTGTGGTGATCCATACCAAAAGGGCCGCAATCTCAGCTTTTCTGAAGATTGCGGCCCTTTTTTTAATAACTATTATCTTCTTCTAGATTTTCCTTATTTGCATACCAATTTGTTAGCTGGGTTAGAATCGCAAAAACGAAGAAAAAGTTCATTGCCCAGACATTGATAAACGGTGTGATGCCGCCATATTCAATGGTTGCATATCCTTTTAGCTTCATCACAATCATTGACTCGATAAAAATCAGAATAAACCCAAGAACACCCGCAACAGCAGCTCTGAACATAATTTCATTCCCCCTTTTTTATACTTGATATTTTCAAATCCCTATTTTAAACACTACATTATTAGATTATTGACAATTATGTGATCACTATTAATACTATTATATGGTAAAATCTGATAAACACAACTTTTAAC
>NZ_JBALPG010000001.1:0-21018 GCF_036965245.1 Neobacillus drentensis | reverse complement strand
ATTAATATTGTATTTGATTTTTGAGGAGTTTGAAAAATGAGTGTCAAAGAACCGAAATATGTAACAGAGTCAAAGAGATTGTGTAAAGAAAGTGGTATGGATCCAAACATAATAGCGAGTCCTAAAAAATTTATGACAAAACAGGAACTTTATAGTAAAAGAAAATCATACAGTGATATACTATCTGTTGTAAGTTATTTTTCTAATAAGCTATTGGATTCATTAAAAGGAACTCCGATATTGATTGTTATTTCCGATTCTGTTGGATATTTGTTAGATATGGTAGGTGACGAAACAATCAAGACTACCGTAGAACAATTTGGTATTAAACAGGGAAGTCTTTTTACCCAGGAAGATACGGGTACGAATGTCATTAGTTTAGCCTTACAGCAAAGACATCCGATTACTTTAATAGGTGAAGATCATTATCATAGATTTCTTTTTGAAGTGGCTTGTTATGGTGCGGCGTTCCATTACACGGATGAAGATAATTTACTCGGTAGTGTTTGTATAATGATGCCAATCGTTTTTCAAAATCCGTTATTTTTAACCATGCTGTCTCAAGTTGTAGATTCGATTGAAAGAGAATTGTTACTTAGAAAGCAAAATAAGAAACTAAATATAATGAATCAAATTATGTTAAGCAGGACAAGAAATGGGATTGTTATTACTGATGAAAAAGGTATCACAACAGAGTTTAATGATTTTGCCCAAAAAATTTCTAATCGAAGTAGAGGGTCTGTTTTAGGAAAGAGAATTTACGAATCTGATTTAACAGGGGATTATTTTAAACGTGTTATTGAGTATGAAGAAAAATATGAAAATGAAGAACTTAAGTTTATTAACGAGAATGGTGATAAAGTAGTTTGCTTATTTGATGCACAGCCGATTTATGAAGATGATAAGCTTATTGGTGCTTTTGGTCAATTTAGGGATATAACCGATCGATATTTAATTGAAGAAAAATATAACTACTTGGCATATCATGATGATTTAACCGGCTTGCCAAACAGGCGTTACATACAAAAAGAAATAGAAACAATTATCAAGAGAAATCATGTCGGAAATAATCCGAAATTAGCTATTATGTTTTTAGACCTAGATCGATTTAAAATCATAAATGACACCTTTGGGCATTCTAATGGCGATATATTGCTGACAAAAGTTACCAATAGATTAGTTGAATGTCTTGGGGAAAATGATAAACTGGCTCGTTTGGGTGGGGACGAATTCATTTTTTTATTAAAAGATTTTGAAAATGATCATTATGTCATTGAAATAGCAGACCGCGTGTTAGAGCAATTTAAGCATCCTTTCATTGTGAATACAAATGAATTTCACACTACTGTTAGCATTGGAATAGCTATATACCCTAGACAGACGATAACTCTTGAAGATTTTATGGTATATGCAGATACTGCTATGTACAAAGCAAAATCTCAAGGTAAAAATGGATATGTTGTCTATACTTCTGATATGTTTAATAATTCAGGTGAGGAAATAAAATTTGAATCTGATATAAGAAAAGCATTGGAGAATAATGAATTTCGCCTGCATTATCAGCCTCAAGTTTGTAATAAAACGGGAAGAATTGTTGGAGTAGAAGCACTGATTAGATGGAATCACCCGAAGTATGGTCTAATTTATCCGGATAAATTTATTAAGTTAGCTGAAGAAACAGGATTAATTACAGAGATTGGGGAATGGGTAATAGAACAAGCTTGTATCCAAAATAAAAAATGGCAAAATTTAGGTATGGGACCAATTTCTATTGCAGTTAATCTATCTTCGCAACAATTCTTTAAGCTAAATTTAGTTGGTTTTGTGAAAAGAGTATTAGATCAAACAGGACTTAATCCTAAATATTTAATTTTAGAAATTACCGAATCTATGGCTATGGATTTTACTTATTCACTAAAAGTTCTAAGGCAATTGAAGGATATTGGTATCTGTATTAGTATAGATGATTTTGGTACTGGGTATAGTTCTTTAAGTTACCTTAAGAAATTCCCTATTGATTATTTAAAGATTGATAGATCATTCGTTAGAGATATTATGGAAGATAATAACGATGTTAACATAGTTAAAGCGATCATAACTTTAGCTCATAATCTTGGTTTACAAGTTATTGCAGAGGGTGTGGAGACAAAAGAGCAACTAGAGTTTTTAAAGAAAAATAATTGTGATAAAATTCAAGGTTATTTTTTTAGTAAACCTATTGAAGCGGAGCAATTTGAACAAATTTATGCTCCAATGCTCCAGAAATAAATTATGTTGGAGAGGTATAGCTCAATGGAAATGGTAGTAGATAAGGCGGAGTGTTTAATAAGTAAGAGGGAAACCTGTGCATCTATTCTAGCAAAAAATATTAAGCAATGGGGAATTAATCATATATTTGGAATACCTGGTAAAGCAATTTCCCCAATAATTTATGCTGCAGATCAGCAAGGTATAGAATTTGTATTAAGTAAGCATGAGACTGGTGGAGGTTTTTCCGCATCTGGATATTCTTTAATGAATAATAAGATAGGAATAGCAATTGGTACTTCAGGTCCTGGTGGAACGAACTTACTTACAGCAGCTGGTCAAGCGAAGGCATCAAATATTCCATTGCTCATTATTACAGGGCATCCCGGTATGAAAGATACTGGTAAGCCGATGGGACAGGATTCCACTGTTTTCGGTACGGATTTAGTTGAATTGTTTAAGCATGTAACTAAATTTAGTGTTCGTGTTGATCGAGGCGACATGTTACAAATCTATTTACAACATGCACTTGAAAAAGCAGTTTCAGGTATAAAAGGTCCAGTTCATTTATCTATTCCTTTTGATATTTTAACAGAAGAGATTGTTCCTTTTGAATTAGAATTCCCATCGTCTCATGAAATGATTTCACCTGACCTTGATAAAGTTGTTGATTTCCTAAATTCAGCTAATCGACCTCTCATGTTTTTAGGAAAAGGAGTTCATTCAAGTAAAGCATATAAAGAGGTTCGTCTACTTGCGGAAAATTGGAAAATCCCAGTCATTACAACCCCTGGTGGAAAAGGAACATTTGTTAATAATCATCTGCTCTCGTTAGGTGGATTCGGGTTAGGTGGTTCTAAGGAAGCGAATGATTACCTCTTGCAGGGAGTTGATTTATTATTAGTTATTGGATCAAAATTGAGTGATATGTCTACTGCGGGTTTTTCAAAAGAAATGTATCCTAAACATATTATTCATTTTGATTATGATCAAACTTTTATCGGTAAAACAATTGATGTCCCTACAACTACTGTATTAGGTGATATTCGTTCAAATCTAAGATTTATTTTGAAAGATGTTACGGATAAAGAAAACTCAGAATTTCTAATCCCTAAACAACATCATCAAGTAAGAATAAATGACCGGTATGAACGTATGTCGGCAGAAACTACGGTAAAAGTGATAAGAAATTCACTTCCTGATGATACAATTGTTTTTGGAGACGATGGTAGTCATACTTTCTACGGTATTAAATATTTTGATATTTTTGAACCAGCTACATTCTTTTTTGATGATATTTTTGGAGCAATGGGTCATGCAATTGGTTATTCTATTGGCGCCAAAATAGCAGCACCTGATAAAAAAATTGTTTGCTTAGTTGGGGATGGTTGTATGTTCATGCACGGAAATGAAATTTCAACCGCTTTAAATTATAATTCGCCGGTACTTTTTATTGTATTAAATAATGGTATGTTAGATATGGTTGAAAAGGGTATGAGAAAAATGAATGGTAAATCCGTTGGTGCTGTGTACAATACACCTTTAGATGTATCATTATACGCTCAATCAATGGGATTGGATTCTTTTCAATGCTATAATCCTATCGATTTAAAAGAGGCAATAGATCAGGCTTTACAGCTGATTGAAATAAAGGAAAAGCCGGTCGTTGTTGAGGTAATAATCAACCAAGATGAAATTCCACCAACTATGGGGAGGCAATAGGATGGAGAAGAATAATAGATTTGATTCAGGTCTTTCAACAGTTAAGAAGATGGTTTCTCAAGAAGCTCTCGAAAACATGTCAGGTATGAAGAATATTTCACCTGATTTTTGGGAGATGATTGTTTCATTCGGCTTTGGAGATGTATATGCAAGGGAAGGATTATCTTTCGATAAGAGAGAAATTATAACATTAACTTCTCTTATCACTCAAGGAGCATTTGATCAACTTGAATTTCACATTCGAGCTGCACTGAATGTAGGACTTACTGAAAATGAAATTAAAGAAATTATTATACAATGTGCAGCATATGTTGGATTTCCAAAAGCTGTTCAAGCTATGTTAATCGCTGGTAATGTTTTTGAAAAGTAGTACTAAATGGTTAAATAGAAATATCCTTAGAAAAAATTTATTGACTTCTAGATTGAAAGCACCCGTAAGCGAGTTTACCGGGTGTTTTTCGTATTATTTATAGTTAAACTCTACTAAGTACAGTTAATTTAGCTTTTATAGCTTTTAAAGCTGAAAGTTTGGATATAAAAATATCTACTGCATTTAATTGGAGACACAAAATCCTGAACGCTAGTAACACAAGGTTTTAATCAATTTAAGGTATCGTTAAAAGGGACGAAACCTTTTTTCGTAAATCTTATAAAGGTCGAGAAGTGATACATCGAAACCCTAAGAAAAGTGCAACAAAAGAAGAAAAAGAGCATTCCTGTTAGTGCACCTTAATCGACGTATATTATATGTCTTATTCTCACCAGAGCTATCAATTGATTTTCTGTCCCTGGTTCCAATGACACTCATGCTTTTCCAAACAACAAGGAGATGGTATCCTCCCCGTACCCCTAAAAAAAACTCCATCAAAAGTATTTTCAATAAGTTATAAACTGATACAATGACCATATACTTTTTTGTGGGACGTTTCCTGTATAACTGTTGGCGCAGTTATACATAATGGGAGGCGTCTTTTCCTTTCTCCAGATATTGACATGGACATTATACTCGTCAACCACCGGACAGGCAATACCGTCATCTTTCGGTAATAATAGACTGTCAAAAACAATTAATATCAACTTTTAAACTCCTTTTTTAATTATCTTTAAACAAGATTATTCCAATGTAATTATGCCTTCGCCTACTTCTGGTTTTCCTTGCTGCAGCTTCAATGACCTTATTCGGTATTACTTCGGTTTATATATAAAATTTTTAGGAAAGCATTTTAGAAATGGAGATATAAGCCAAAATTTTTTTTTTAAAACTGCCACTCTCTATTCAAAAATGGTAAAATACAAAATAGAACAAATGTTCTTTTGGAGGTAAACAAAATGGAAACAGGTAATAAAGTGAAAATAACGGTAAAAACAACAGTTAATGCACCATTAGAAAAAGTATGGAAATATTGGACAGAGCCAATACATATAATAAAATGGAACAATGCTTCAGATGACTGGCACACGCCATTTGCTGAAAATGATTTAAGAGTTGGTGGGGAATTTATTTGAAGAATGGAAGCTAAAGATGGCAGTTTTGGATTTGATTTTAGTGGAATTTATGATGAAGTGCAATTCCATGAGGTAATTTCTTATACTCTGGGTGATGGAAGAAAAGTTAATATCACTTTTATAGGTCAAGAAAACGAAACCAAGATCAAAGAAACTTTTGATGCGGAAACTATCAATTCAATTGAGTTACAACAAGGAGGATGGCAGGCGATTTTAGATAATTTTAAAAAATATGCAGATCAATCAACAATTTGAAAAATAGCCGAGAAGAATGATCACTAGCTGACATCTGACTTTAGATTAGTGATACTAGATTGGATTTATTATTCTTAAAAGTAAGAAGACTCAAGTTCATTTTTGAGTTTTTAATCATAATTGATTCAATCACCTTATATGTCATTCTCTAAAATGAGAGGTGGAGGAGGCACCTATATGAATTTTTCTGAAGATACGATTATTGATGTAAAAGGACTTGTAAAAAATTATGGATCATTTAAAGCTGTGAATGGTGTCCATTTTCAAGTACATAATGGAGAGATATTTGGTCTCTTAGGTCCCAATGGTGCAGGGAAAACGACTACACTAGAAATGCTGGTTGGACTGCGTAAGCCAGATGAAGGAACAGCCATAATTGGTACACATGATATATTACGTGAGCTTACAAAAGTAAAGGAAATCATCGGAGTACAGTTACAATCAACTTCGCTTTTTGACCTACTGACTGTAGAGGAAATTCTGCAAATGTACGCAAGCTTTTATCCATCACATATTCCTATTTCACCATTAATAGATGATATGTTACTTACTGAGAAAAGAAAAAGTCGGATAAAAGGGCTTTCAGGTGGTCAAAAGCAGCGTTTAGCGATTGCTCTTGCGTTGGTTCACGATCCACATGTTGTATTTTTGGATGAACCGACAACAGGGCTAGATCCTCAAGCTAGACGAACATTATGGGATATCGTGCTACAATTGAAAAATAAAGGCAAGACAATCGTGCTAACCACTCATTATATGGATGAAGCGCACATTTTATGTGATCGAATTGCCATTATGGATCAAGGAGAACTAATTGCTTTGGATACACCGACTCAATTAGTGAAAAGTCTTCAATCCGATAGCGCCTTGGAATTTAGAGTCTTACAGGAAGAAGAATTCATTGATTTCTCTAGTATTGAAGGTGTAAAAAAAGTTGGAAAGCAATCCGATGTCCACATGCTCTATTCGGATCATTTACAGAAAACTTTGACGAGCTTAATCCATTTTGCAACTGAAAAAAACCTGCAGCTGGTGGATATACAAACAAGGACAGCGACACTAGAGGATGTATTTATACATATGACTGGAAGGAGTTTAAGAGAGGCATGAAGGCTTACTGGCAGTTAACACTTGCGCAGCTGCGCATTTTTCTCAGGAATCGCCAAGTGCTGATGTGGACATTGATTTTTCCAATCCTGCTTATGTCCATGCTAGGTTTATTTTTAGGTAAAGGAAATGGAATCTCTTTAACAATCGGAGTAATTGATCATGATCACACATCGTTCTCAAATGAGTTTGTGAACGCTATTAGCAAAAATGAAGCCATTCATCTTGTGTTACAAAAAGATGAAGAAGATGCACAAACAAGTCTGAAAAATGGTGATTTGCAGCTGGTGGTTACCATTCCTAAGGGCTATGAATCTAGTTTAAAAAATAGTGGATCACAACCATTGCCTTTCACCATCCCGGTTTATTATAATGATACGAATTTTGCTGTATCACAAGTAGGATTGGCGCTTGTCAATGGAGTAATAGATGAGATCAGTAAACAAAGGGTTTCCTATGAGCCTGTCGTTGAAATGGAATCTCACGGAATCAAAGCTCTACATTTAAAATATATTGATTTCTTGGTTCCAGGAATTGTCGCGATGATGATTATGAGTAACAACATGAATGGGGTAGCTGGTCAGATTGCTGCATGGAGAGAGCGGGGGATTTTACGGAGGATGCAAGGGACTACACTCAAAGCCTCTACTTTCATTGCAGCACAAATTACTGCAAGGCTGCTAATGAATGGATTGCAAGCGCTGATTGTATTACTCGTTGCCCATATCCTATTTGGGGTGGAAATTCGGGGTTCTTGGTTCACCTTAATAAGTTTTATCATACTTGGAACACTTGCGTTTATGGCAATAGGTTTTATCATTGCGGGAATTGCCAAAACACCTGAAAGTGCTGCACCTATAGCTGGAGTTTTATCTTTTCCTATGTTGTTTTTAGGGGGGGTTTTCTTCCCAATAAAAAATATGCCGGAGTTTCTTCAGCCTATCGTAAAGCTGCTGCCGATTTCACATTTAAGCACAGCATTGCGTGAAATTATGAATGTAGGGGCAGCCTGGAGCAGCTTAGGGCTGGAAGCAGCCATTTTAGGAGGTTGGGTAATAGCTGCATTTGTGATTGCTAGCTATACATTTAAATGGGAATAAAAAGCATTTTCAGGAGGGAAAACAAATGAATCAAAATTACAAAAATCACCGAAGATATCATCCACTTTTTCATCTTATCTTATCATTCTTATTATTACTTACATTGGTGGGAGCAATATGGTTCGTCATTAGGAACGGAGTCAGCTTATCAGGTATCCTTTATTTAGCCATCGTGGTGATTTTAGTTATCATGTTCCTATTAATTCGACAATATCCGTTAAAGGTGCAGGATCGAGCGATAAGAGCAGAAGAGAATCTTCGTCATTATGTTTTGACAGGAGAATTACTAGATTCAAAACTTACAATAGGTCAAATTACTGCTCTTCGTTTTGCTAGTGATGCTGAGCTGCCTGAACTAAGTGTAAGGGCAGCTTCACAAAATTTAAGCCCAGATGATATTAAGAAACAGATTACTAATTGGAAAGCAGATTATTATAGAGTGTAGAAATAAGAAAAATTTACTCTCCCTATTGAATAGAAGTACATGGGTAAATGTAGTGTGATTTTTTCAGTGAAATCCACTACTTTTTTTTTTCTTTTTACCTGTTAAACTAAATCTGTCACTGTTCACTAGGCAAGTAAAGTTAGTAAACTTCCAAACAAATCAAACTGGCATTTTTATTTATGGAAGTTAGCTGAAAATGTCGTCAAGTTCAGATACTGCTTGTTCTTGAATGTTTCGCGTTACATGAGAGTATAAATCCATAGTAATTGCAATTTTGGAATAACCCTAATCTTGCACTCTCTACTTTGGGATGGACATTCTTTTGCAATATCCATATATATCCATCCAGAACGTATGATAAGATTAGTAAAGAGGTTAGTATTAGAGGAATGTACTTTATTTTTCCAGCTTTGATGTTGGCTCGTAAGCTACTAAAAAGAGGAGCGAGAGAAATGCACTGGGGAAAAGTATTGATGCATTGTTTAGTTATGGTTATCTTGTTTTTGGCAGCAGCTATTTTTGTGAATCCTCTGACGGACGGGATTGATAACGGCACCATTCGGGTTGTTGTTAAAGAACTTATACGTATTGGAGTTACTGTTGGACTGCTTTGGTTGTATGCAAGGCTGTTCTTTAAAAAATCGAGTGCATATTTTGGTATTCATCAACGATTCAAGACTGAAAAAATATGGGTCTTTGTTGGTTTAGCATTGCCGCTAACAGTAATCGTATTTTATATACTCACACAATACGTCGTTTTTGAAAAGCAAGATCAACTTCCTCTTAATACTGTGCTAACGTTTATTATTGGCTCTTTCATTACGGCATGCTCTGCAGGGGTGATCGAAGAGATTTTGTTTCGTGGCTATTTGTTTAAGCTAATCGAAGATAAATGGAATGCGGTAATGGCTGTTTTAGTGACTTCCGTCTTATTTGGTGCGCTTCATTTACTTACAGTCAATGGGCAGCAGTTGCTTGATGTGTGTTTGATCCTTATCGCAGGTACCTTGGTCGGCATCCTATTTTCGCTTATTGTTTATAAGACAAGAGTTGTCTGGAATGCGGTCGTGGTGCATATAATATGGAACTTTTTCATGAACTCCAAAATTGTACAATTTGTTTCGGCAGGCGAACAAAACCACTCCTCACTCGTAATATTCAGGTTTACATCGGACAGTATTTGGATTACAGGTGGAACATTTGGAATAGATGTTGCGGTTCCTGTTGCCGTGATGTATGTACTAACTATCTCTTGGCTCGCCTTCCGTAAACCTAATGTACTTCTTTAGAATTTATGTAAGTTATTACACATTCTGGAACAGTTATAGATGCATTTTTTTTGTTTTTATAGCTACAGAAGAGATCTAGTAGAAACAAGATAAAGGTATTAAAAAAAGGTAAATGAAAATAGAAAAGGAGCGTCCAAAATGACGCTCCCTATTAATATACGTATTATACATAACCCCAAATCATGCAAAGTAATGTTCCGAAGACAGTTACAAGGGCAATGACCAATGCATAATAGATGTTCGTATAAATTGCTCCTTTATCCTCGGTTTCGCCGGCATGCATAAACACCACTAATTGAAGACCTGCCTGCAGGAAAGCTGTCACTAAAAGAACCGTCATCCCTATAGTGAAGGACATGTTAAAAAAGTAAACAGCAAGAGCAAGTAGAGTGAAAAAAATGGAAAATGCAAAGCCCATAACCTGTTTTAGAGGGAATAATTCTTTCATTTTACATCATTCCTTTCAAGTAGACGAAACTAAAGATGAAGATCCAGACAACATCAAGGAAATGCCAATATAGAGAAAAGATAAATGCTTTATTAGCTGTTTCTGTAGTTAAACCTCGTTTTTTAATCTGAAGGAGGATACATAATCCCCAGAAGAAACCAAATGTTACGTGCGCACCATGTGTTCCTAATGTTGTTAATAGTATGGCTGTAAAAGCACTTGTTTGTAGTCCTGCCCCAATGTGAACATAGTGAACGAACTCAAAAATCTCAAATCCTAAGAATACTAAACCTAGAAGTAGTGTAACAGCAAAAAATGTCATCATTGCAGTTTTCTTGCCAAGGCGCATAGCGTGAATTCCAAGCCCGATGACAAAACTACTTGTTAAAAGCACGAATGTTTCAATTAATACTGGAGTAATTTCAAATATCTCTGCACCAGTTGGGCCGGTACCAGTACGATCAACCAACGTGAAGTATGAAGCAAAAAGTGTTCCAAAAAGCATAATTTCTGCTCCGAGAAAAATCCAGAAACCTAAGATATTTAATTGATTTTGGTGTGTTTTATATTCTAGTGGCAGCGAGTTTTCTAATTTCATATTTTAAGCGCCTCGCAATTCTTTTTCTTTTTTTTCTATATCTTTAACAGAAATATAATGACCATGATCTTGTGTGAATGAACGGTGAACCATACATCCAAGAATTCCGATTGTTGTTATGATTAATGGTATCCACATACCAAATACAAATGAAAAACCCCAAGCGAAGAAGAAACAAGACATGATAAATGGAACCCCGCTGTTATTAGGCATATGAATCTTTTTATATTCACCTGGGAATAACGTATGTCCCTTCATTTTAGAATCCCAGAATGCTTCAATTGATTCGGCTTGTGGTGTAATCGCAAAATTATAGGCTGGCACAGGATTGTGAGTAGCCCATTCAAGAGTACGTGCATCCCACGGATCGGAACTAATATTTCTAGATGCATAACGAGTACTGTAATAGATATTGTAAACAAGCAAAGCAAATCCGATTGCAAGTCCAAGTGCTCCAATAAATGAAAGTAAATTTAATGGTCCAAATCCTGTAGATTCAGAGTATGTGTACATACGGCGAGCTTGGCCATTTAAACCAGTAAAGAACATTGGAAAAAAAGTTACATTAAAACTGATTGCGATAAACCAGAATGCCCATTTTCCGATTCTTTCGTTCAACATGAATCCGAACATTTTTGGCCACCAGTAGGTGAGTCCTGCAATCATAGCAAAGACAACACCAGGAATTATGGTATAGTGAAAGTGAGCTACTAAAAACATAGTATTATGATATTGGTAATCGGCGGCAGACATCCCAAGCATAACTCCCGTAACCCCGCCAATTGTAAAAATGGGAATGAAGCCTACTGAATATAGCATTGGAACAGTAAAAACAATTTTTCCTCTCCAAAGAGTAAATAACCAGTTAAAGATTTTAATTCCTGTTGGAATCGCAATCGCCATTGTTGTAATCGAGAAGATACTGTTAGTTAGTGCTCCCTGACCCATTGTAAAGAAGTGATGTGTCCATACTAAGAATGAAAGAAATGATATGATAACCATAGAGGCCACCATTGATTTATAACCGTACAAGTTACGACGTGCAAAGGTTGAAATGATCTCACTATAAACCCCAAATGCAGGTAAAACTAAGATATAAACTTCAGGATGACCCCAAACCCAGAAAAGGTTAGCCCAAAGCATATCCATACCGCCATTGCTGGTTGTAAAGAAATTGGTTCCAAAAAGACGGTCCATCGTTCCCATTAATAGCGCGACAGTTAGCACAGGGAAAGCGAAAACGACGATAGCGTTAGCGGTTAAGGCAGACCAAGTGAAAATTGGCATTTTCATTAAGGTGATACCAGGTGCCCTCATTTTTAATATGGTAGTAATAAAGTTAATCCCAGACAATAGGGTACCAAGACCTGCTATCTGTAGGGCTAGCATGTAATAGTTCGTTCCTACCGATTTACTAAAATCATTTCCTGCTAGCGGAAAATAAGAGGTCCAACCTGCATCAGGAGAACCGCCAATAACGAAAGAGATGTTAAATAACATCGCACCCATGAAAAATAACCAAAAACTAAGTGCATTTAATCGTGGAAATGCAACGTCACGTGCACCGATTTGTAATGGAACAACGAAATTCATTAAAGCATAGATAAATGGCATAGCCATAAAAATAATCATAACAATCCCATGAGTTGTGAAGACTTCATTATAATGCTGTGCATCTAACAGCTTATTATCAGGTACGGCGGTTTGAGCACGCATCATAATCGCATCTACACCACCACGGAAAAGCATGAGTAAAGCCGATATCAAATACATGATGCCGATCCGTTTATGGTCAACGGTTGTTAACCATTCACGCCATAGATAACCCCATTTTTTGAAATAGGTTAAACCTGCAATTATAGCGATAACAGTAAGACCGATGGCAACCATCGATGCGTAAATCGCAGGACTTGGATGAGGAATAGCAAATCGATCAAAGTAATCCATACATTCATGACTCCTTTCGGTAATAGCAACTTTGAAAACTTTTGTTATTGCATATGTTCAGCGTTTTTATCTTTGGAATGTTCAGAAGAATCGATTGAATTATGGTTATGCCCACCATTTTCAGCTGTTCTAGGCGGCAGGTATTCTAAATGTGTACCAGTAAATGTTAATTTTCCTAGGTGACCAGGTTCTAATAATTCAGTGAATTTTTCTTTCGTAAGGGGCTTAGCCGTTTCTTTAACTTCTTTTACCCATTTATTAAAGTCATTTTCAGGCATTGCTTTGACATCAAAAGTATTTTCAGCAAATCCCTTTCCACTGAAGTTTGCATTTCGGCCCATATATTCTCCAGGAACGTCAGCTGCTAAGTGTAAAGTAGTAACCATATCTGACATTGCATATTTTTGTCCTCCTAATTGAGGAATCCAAAAACTTGTAATTGGTCCGTTTGAATAAAGTTTAAATTCTAGTGGTCTATCTGTTGGTATATATAGGTAGTTAACGGTTTCAATATCTTCATTTGGATAACTGAAATGCCACTTCCAGTTAGAAGATGTAGCAAAAATGATTAATGGTTTTTTATTTTCGTATCCTTTTGGGGCGGCTTCAACTTTATTATTGCTTTGAACGGAAACAATTGAGAGAAATATGATGATTAAAACGGGAATTCCGACACAAATCGCTTCAACGAATGCATTCCCCTCAATATGAGGTGGTTCATAATTTTTGCTTTGTTTTGATGCCCGGTATTTCATTAACATATAAGCAAGCATCCCAAAAACGACAATAACAATAAAGGACATGATCCAAATCGAAAGCATAATATCCTTAGCCTGTGTTTGGGCTTGTGGTCCTTTGGGATTCAAAACCATTAGCGGTTCGCACCCTGTTAACACAGTGACAATAGTAAAAATTACCGTTGGAATAGCCCATTTCTTTTTCATGGACAAACCCCTTTCATTTGTTTTAGTAGTTTCATAGCCAAAAATAATGAGTTACCGTGTAACATGATTCACAATTGGTTTTCATGTTAGTCACAGGGTTTTAGAAAGGCAAGTAAATGTGAAAAATGTAACAAAATGTTCAAAAAGATATAACTATTTATTGGTAAAGATATTTTTTATTATGTAATTTAATTGTAAATAAGGTATTATTATCAGTTATGTTTCTTTGATAATCCGGGAAATAGGTTTATGAATGTAATTATGGAGTTTTAAGATAAAAAGTGGATGGTTAAATTTTAAGACAATTGGATGGCTTATATTTGTTATCCATATACTATAATTGTTAAGAAAGATTCACTTCCGAAAAGACTCTAGAAATTGTCCTTAATTGATCCTTGTTCAATTATTATATATAACTATATTTTACGTTTTAAGAGGTGTAACATGGGGATTTTAACTATTTTGGTATTCGTAGTCATAATAATAGCAATTATTTCAACATTATTGTTAGCTGGTAAAGGAGACGAAAAATATAGTAGCTCCTCAAAAAGAAACACTACAAATTTAACTTTAATTTATGCTATTTTTATTCCAGTACTTTTAATTGCGCTTGGAATATTTATTGTGTTTTTCACCTAGTAGTCTATAAAAAAACCTATTGTCATATAGATGATAGGTTTTTTAGAAATTTAGGTTATAACTGATTAAAAAAATATATAAAGAATATAATAATTAGACTAAAAAAAATCAAGATCATAAGGACTGTAGTATATGGATTGGAAACCAGAACGGAAAGCAAAAAAAGCTATTTATAAACAACTTGCTGAATATATAGAAAATGGAATTGCAGATGGTACATTTCCTCCTGATAAACCATTACCTTCCGAAAGAAAATTAGCTAAAGACCTTAATATAAACAGAAGTACAGTGGTTGCAGCATATGACGAGTTGGAATCAAATGGACTTATCCAAAGAAATAGAGGAAGCGGGACGACGATCAGTAAAGATATATGGGGGATTACCAAGAAACGTATTCCGAGCTGGAACAGGTATATTGAAGCTGGATCGTTTTTACCTAATCTACCTGTAACCCAGAGGATACGAAAAGAAGCGGTAGATCATAAGCTGATTAATCTAGCTAGCGGGGAACTGTCGGAAGATCTTTTTCCGCTTAAATCCTTACGGGAGATTACTTCGACTAGATCGTTTATTGGAAGCTTAGGTTATGATCATCCACAGGGTAACGCAATATTACGAGAGACTATTGCAAAGCATGTTAAGCAATATCGAAGTATTGAAACAAATCCTTCATCTATATTAATTACATCTGGAGCACAACAAGCATTGCATTTGGTTGTTCAATGCCTGTTAAAACCAGGAGATGCAGTTGCCTTGGAAGATCCCTCTTATAGCTACAATCTCCCGATTTTTAAATCAGCAGGACTTAAAACTTATTTTTTACCAGTAAACAAAGATGGGATAAACCCGGAGGATTTACTGTCATTACATAAAAAGCATCGAATTAGAATGATATTTTTGAATCCAGCTTTTCAAAATCCAACAGGAGCTTTACTTAAAGAAAACCAACGGAAAGCTATATTAGAAATATCTTCTGAACATGGTATTCCTGTGGTCGAGGACGATCCATATAGTTTAACGTCTTTTACAGGGCAAAAGATCTCCACACTAAAATCGATGGATGTTCACGGAAATGTCTTATATATTAGCTCTTTATCAAAAATCGTTGCTTCTGGGTTAAGAATTGGTTGGATTATTGGGCCGAGACCTGTTATTGAAAGATTATCCGATGCAAAGCAGCAAATTGATTTTGGTCATGCCAGTTTTACTCAATGGATAGCAAATGATTTTTTAGAATCAGATAATTTTCATTTTCATATTAAAAGCTTGGTAAAAGAATTAGAAAAAAGAAGAGATCAAATTGTCTCTAGCCTTAGGTTTTATTTAAAGGATCAAGTTGAATTTAATATCCCTCAGGGAGGCATCCATATATGGTGCAGGCTAAATAAAGACTTTAATGAAATGCAATTATTAGAGGAATCAATCAAAAGAGGAGTTATTTTTGTCCCGGGTTCCACGATGGGGTCTAAAAAGGGCTTTGTCCGTTTTACTTTTGCAAGGGAAGATGAAGAATCAATAAATGAAGGAATTAAAAGGTTTTCGGAAGCACTTAATTTCCTTTAATTCCTTTTAAACAGTTTATCGTTTTATTCTTAAAAAGAATCATGATAGTTTCATGATTCTTTTTACTTTGAATGACAAGTGGACGGGTAAAAAAGCGGATGATTGGATGGTTAAAAAAATTCTAAATCCTTTATTATGGAGAAGTGGATTCTTGTAATATCCATATACATGGCAAAAAATAATGAAGATTTATCGGTAAACTGTGTGAATCGATTCACAATTATCTTTTCACAATAAAGTTTAAATATTTCTGTTTGTATGTATGTTGTATCCTAAATTGATTGGAGGGAAAGGGTTCTACCAGCAGCTTCTTGCTCATGGAATAATTGTTCGTTATGGCGATACATGGGGAATGTCCGGGCATATCCGAATATCTATTGGAACATTGGAAGAGAATACTATATTAATAGAAGCAATTAGTTCAATCCTCTTAAAATTGCGGTTAGTTAACTTTAAAGGAGAGATATAATGAACGAACTTGCACAGAAGCTAAATGATGACTTAATAAAATTAAATTCTAATGTTTATCACTTATTATCTAGCTTAGGTAAGAAGCTATATTACCCAAAAGGAATCTTGAGCCAAAGTACTGAAGCAAGCAAAAAAGCTACTCGATTTAATGCAACGATTGGAATTGCTACTGAAAACAATGTTCCTATGCATTTTGAACATATTCAGGAAACATTACAAGGTTATTCTCCTGAAAATGTTTACCCGTATGCCCCACCCTCTGGAATATTTGAGCTGCGGTTGGAATGGAAAAGGAAGTTACTAAGAGATAACCCGTCCTTACAAGATAAAAGTATCGGGATTCCTATTACCACCAATGCCCTTACCCATGGGTTGAGTATTGCAGCTGATCTTTTTGTCGATGAAAATGACGTCATTATTCTGCCAGATAAATATTGGGGGAACTATCAGACTATTTTTCAAGTTCGACGAGGAGGCCATCTTAAGACATTTAAGCTTTTTGATGAGTTCGAAAAATTTAATGTTAGGGCATTCAGGGAACGTTTAATGGAACAAGTGGATGCAGGTAAGGTAATTGTATTACTTAATTTTCCAAATAACCCTACAGGATACACTCCTGATGAAGATGAAGTTCAAGGAATTATTTCAGTAATTTTGGAAGCAGCTGAAGCAGGTATAAATATTGCTGTGATTCTTGATGATGCCTATTTCGGATTGTTTTATGAAGACTCGGTTAAAGAATCTTTATTTGGCAGGTTAGCTGAACTTCACCCGAAAATATTGCCAATTAAGGTAGACGGAGCAACAAAGGAAAATTATGTTTGGGGCCTAAGAGTTGGGTTCCTTACTTTTGCCTCCGAAAGCACTGAACTATTAGAAATTCTGGAACAAAAAACAAAAGGCTTAATCAGAGGGACAATTTCTAGTGGTTCCCATCTGTCACAGACAATCATTTTACAATCATTGCAATCTAATCAATTTGAAGTTGAAAAACGTCAAAAGTATGAAGTATTGAAGCAAAGGGCAATCAAGGTCAAAGAGATTATTCGTAATGAAAAGTTTAAGGAAGTTTGGAGCATTTATCCATTTAACTCAGGATATTTCATGTGTTTAAAGCTTTTAAAAGTGGATGCAGAAAAGCTCAGACTTCATTTGCTAGATGAGTATGGATTAGGAACAATTGCAATTAATTCAACTGACTTAAGAATTGCTTTTTCTTGTGTAGAAGAAAAGGATTTAGAAGAACTTTTTGAATTGATCTATCGTGGTAACAATGATTTATTAACAGAGGGAGTATGAACAAATGTCTAATGCTGCAGAAACACTTGAAGGGTGGTACTGCCTGAATGATTTTCGCAAAATTGATTGGAAGAGCTGGAAGTCTATAAACGATCATCAACGCCAAGAAGTTCTTGAAGAGATGATGGAATTGTGGAACCAATGGTCTGATACTCAAGAAAAATCAAAAGGCAGTCATGCCCTCTTTCAAATAGTAGGGCATAAAGCAGATATCATGTTAATGTTTCTTCGTCCAACCCTAGAAGAACTAACTCAAATAGAATTAGCTTTTCATAAAACAAAATTCGCTGAGTATACAGTGCAGTCTACATCGTATGTATCAGTAGTAGAACTCAGTAATTATCTTCCTAAAGGGGAAGATCCTTATGGTAATCCAGAAATAAGGGGAAGATTGTTTCCCAAAATCCCAAACAACGGCTATATTTGTTTTTATCCGATGAATAAGCTTCGTAGTGGAAATGATAATTGGTATATGCTGCCAAGCAGAGAGCGCAATCAAATGATGAGGAATCATAGCTTAATTGGGCGAAAGTATGCGGGTAAAGTAAAACAAATCATTTTAGGCTCTGTTGGATTTGATGATTATGAATGGGGAGTAGCACTATTTGGTGAGGATCCTATTCATTTTAAAAAGCTAATTTATGAGATGCGCTTTGATGAAGTAAGTGCCCGCTTTGGTGAATTTGGTACCTTTTATGTAGGAAAGTATGTGCCTAAAGAACACTTTAATCATCTATTACAACTGTGATTGACTTCAATATGCTAGATGTGAAAGGGTGTGTAAAAATTGGTTACCCAATTTGATACTCCATTATTTACAGCCTTAAAAAAACATGCAGAAAAAAATCCGATCCAATTCCACATTCCCGGCCATAAAAAAGGGAACGGAATGGATCCTGAGTTTAGAGAATTTATTGGCGAAAATGCTCTTTCTATCGATTTAATCAACATAGGACCTCTTGATGATTTACATTTTCCAAAAGGAATTATAAAACAGTCACAAGAGTTAGCTGCCAAAGCATTTGGGGCGGATTATACGTTTTTCTCTGTACAGGGAACAAGCGGTGCCATTATGGCTATGATTATGTCTGTTTGCGGACCAGGTGATAAAATTCTAGTGCCGCGAAATGTTCACAAATCCATCATGAGTGCTATCGTTTTATCGGGTGCTATTCCTATATTTATACATCCTGAAGTGGATTCATACTTCGGAATCTCTCATGGAATCACACCAGATTCTATTGAAAGAGCATTAGCGTTACATCCAGACACCAGAGCAGTTCTTGTTATTAATCCAACTTATTATGGTATTTCTGGGGACTTGAGAAAAATTGTGAACATTGCACATTCCAGGAATATTCCGGTGCTTGTAGATGAAGCACATGGAGCTCATATTCATTTCCATAAGGAACTGCCCTTATCTGCTATGGAGGCAGGTGCTGACATAGCTGCAACAAGTGTGCATAAATTAGGTGGCTCCCTTACTCAGAGCTCTATTTTGAATTTGCGGGGAAATCTTATTTCTTCTAAGCGGGTTCAATCGGTTTTAAGTATGCTGACGACAACCTCGACCTCCTATTTATTATTGGCTTCATTAGATGTTGCTAGAAAATCGTTAGCTACCGTAGGACAAGCCTTACTTGAGGATACGATTCAAAAAGCTGAAGCTACACGTTCAAAAATTAACGAAATTGACCATTTATATTGTATGGGGCGTGAAATTTTAGAATCAACTGCAGGAGTTGCTTTGGATCCCACAAAGATTTTAATATCCGTAAAAGAACTTGGTATCACAGGTTTTAAAGCTGAAAAGTGGCTTCGGAATAGATTTAATATTGAAGTGGAATTATCTGATCTTTATAACATCCTTTGTATTGTCACACCTGGTGACTCTGAAGAAAATTTGTTAACACTTGTACATGCGTTAACAGAACTTTCAGAGGAGCATAAAAATCAGACAGATGAAAATGTAGACAGTTCTGTCTTATTGCCTGAGATTCCTTCGTTGGCATTAACACCACGCGATGCTTTTTATTCGGAAACGGAAGTGATTCCATTTGACCAGTCTACTGGAAGGATCATTGCAGAATTTGTAATGGTATATCCCCCTGGAATCCCTATCTTTATACCAGGTGAAATAATAACTGAAGATAATTTACTATATACACGAAAAAATATCGAAGCTGGTCTGCCTGTTCAAGGTGCAGAAGATGATGAACTAAAAACTATACGTGTATTTAAAGAACATTTAGCTATTAAATAAAAGCAAATAAGGCGGTGTATAAGTTGAACTATACAAAATTGATTGATCATACATTACTTTCAGCTGATACTAAGGAAAATGAAATCATTAACTTATGTGAAGAGGCAAAAAAATATGGATTTGCGTCCGTATGTGTAAATCCTGCATGGGTAAGTCTATCAGCGAAACTCTTGAATGATACAGATGTAAATGTGTGTACGGTTATCGGGTTTCCTCTAGGTGCAAGTACACCTGAGACCAAGGCGTTTGAAGCCAAAAATGCTATTGAAAACGGGGCTGTAGAAATAGATACAGTTATTAATATTGGTGCATTAAAAGATAAAAACGATGCATTGGTAGAAGAAGATATACGTGCTGTTGTTGATGCCGCGAAAGGGAAGGCTTTGGTAAAAGTTATTATTGAGGCATGCCTATTAACCGATGAAGAGGAAGTACGTGCTTGTGAATTATCAGTAAAAGCTGGAGCAGACTATGTTAAAACTTCAACAGGCTTTTCTTTGTACGGTGCAACTGTTGAGGATGTAGTGATCATGAGAAATGCAGTTGGACCAAGTGTTGGTGTTAAGGCATCAGGGGGTGTCCGTAACATAGATGATATTAAAGCAATGGTCGATGCCGGAGCATCAAGAATAGGTACTAGTTCAGCAGTTAAAATATTTGAAAAATAGATAAAGCAATACTATCAATCTACTAAAAAATATTACAGAATTATTAGTTACAATGAAAAGTAGGCCGTTTTCTTACAATAAGATTTCGGTTTTTTTATTCATTTGTATAGAGGTGAAATAATTATGAAGAAAATAGTAAAGATTACAGTATCTTTTTTCATTGTTCTTCTGCTAACTAGCTGTGGAGAAGGAATAAAAGATCCTCTAAATTGGGAATTAACGAATTTTTTGGCTAAAACTGAAGAAGGAAAAGATATAAACTTAGCAGATTTAAAAGGGAAAGTATGGGTTGCAGATTTTATCTTTACGAATTGCGCAACCGTTTGTCCTCCGATGACAGCTAATATGACTAAGCTGCAAGGGATGTTAAAAGAACAAGAATTAGATGTAGAAATTGTTTCATTCAGTGTGGATCCAACTGTTGATACACCTGAAAAGTTAAAGGAATATGTCTTAAAATTTAATGGAGACTTATCAAATTGGCATTTATTAACGGGATACTCACAA